>NZ_QBUB01000008.1:0-328050 GCF_003058125.1 Paraburkholderia sp. GV068 | reverse complement strand
GCTGGTCCGCAGCGTCACGGGCCATCGCGCGAATTCCTACGCCTGAAAAACAAAACCCCACGCTCCGGAAAACGTGGGGTTGGTCAGCAGTCTGAAAGGACACTCGCAAGTGTCCTTTTTTCTGCCCTCAGCTTTCGCCGAGAGCTACTTAAGCCGTCAACCCCTCACGCACCCAGCTCCGCATTCGAAGCCACATGCTTAGGCGCATTCACGCTGGCATCGTCCTGCTCCGACGAACCCGGCGTCTTGCCCGGCGGCGTAGCAGCGCTCAAAGGATGGCTTCCTTCGAGCGTCACCTGCACGCGCTTGCCATTGTTGCTATTCGCAGCAGCCGGCGCAGAAGAAGCCGACGCATTGTTCGACGCCGTGATTACCGGAGCCTGCGGCGCATTGATCGGCACCTTGCGGCCACGCGCGACATCGCGCAGACGCCCGCGCTCGGCCATCACCTTGGCGCCGTAGCCGCCGTCGTCCGGCGAGGTCGAGCCGACATAGAGACGCAGACCGCCCGGCAATGAACCGCCGCGCGCGATGCAGTCCTTCAGGACCAGCGCGCCGACCTTGATGTTCGCGACCGGTTCGAGCGCCGCGCTCTCGCCGCCGAAATACTGGAATTTGTCCGAATGAACCTTGGACATGACCTGCATCAGACCCTGCGCGCCCACGCCGCTCTCGGCGTAAGGATTAAAGCCGGATTCGATCGCCATCACCGACAGCAGCAGCAGCGGGTCGAGACCGACTTCGCGGCCGGTGTCGAAGGCGGCCTTCACGAGCTCGCTGACGGGCTCCTGAGCGACACGGTAGCGTCGGGCAAGGTATGACGCGACGAGCGCCTGTTCACGCGACGAGACCAGCACGCGGTCATCGCGGGCGTCGGCGGAAACGCGTTGCGCCGGAATCAGCCGGGCAAGCGCGGTGACGCTTTGCATCGTGCGCGGATCGAGGCCGTTGAGCGCCGCGATCCCCATGCCGCCGGCCGAGCCGGTGCCGTCGAACGCACCGTCGTAGCTGGTGTTGCTCACGGCCATGCCGGCGTTGTTGGCGCCGTTGCCGTTGGCCGCATCGGCGGCGTTCGTGTTCGTGTTCGAAGACAGTGTTTCGTCTGACGACGTGCGCCCCGGCGGCCCGAAAGCCGGCAGCGGATTGCCCTGCAGGAGGCGCGCGGGTCCGGCCTGGACAGCGGCCGAGAGGACCGGCATCAGTTTGGCCGCGAGCGTGCCGCGCCACGTCGGCATCAGCCACAGCGCGATTGCCAGCACGACGGCCATGCCGCCGACAATGCTGAACAGGTGATGACTCAATTGCGTCCCACGACGCACGGCACCGCGCACGATCTGCGCGATACGTTCATCAGGACGCCACGATAACCAGGCGTTCATTCAGATCTCCCATGTTGCATGATCCGCGAATTCCGCTGAACAAACAGGCGGCAACACACATTCGCAGAGTCAAGACATCGCGCGCTCTGTCTGGTTAGGGCAGCAGCGACGTCGGGAAAACGGCAAATACCGTTGTGGGGAGCCATCTTGAAAGCGGTCCGCGGCAGGCTGCGAAGCATGCGGGCGGTGGCTCCCACGCGAAAAACCAGCGTCAGATGGCGCTGGCGAGGACATCAATAAGACCGACGAATACCGTGCAGGGCTTCGGTAAGCGGTGACGCGTTGCGTCAGATGGGACCGGGGGCGGTGGTAAAAAACTCCACGCCCTGCAACCAATGTGGACGGATTCTAGGGCACGGTTTTATAGATCGTCAACACTACAAACAGGCAAATGTATAACTAATTGTAATAACGACGGCCCTTCGGAGCCCGCGAACCACCGCGCGAAGCGCTTTTCGGGCGATTTTGCCGCGTCCGCGAGTCTTATGACGTTCGGCCGATCTACGTGCGCTAGCCAACGCAGGTAAAATCGACAATCGCTTCGGCGCCGCCAATAGCGTCACGCCGTTCCACGCCGTTCCCTTTTTTCGCCGTTCGCGGCATTGAACCGCCAACATGAAATACAAAGACTTGCGCGACTTCATCGGCCGTCTCGAGACGATCGGCGAACTGCGCCGCATTCCGCAAAAGGTATCGCCGGTCCTGGAAATGACCGAACTGTGCGACCGCGTTCTGAGAGCCGGCGGCCCAGCCTTGCTGTTTGAGAACAAGGAGGCGCATGCGTTCCCGGTGCTCGGCAACCTGTTCGGCACGCCGCGGCGCGTGGCGCTCGGCATGGGCGTCGACGCGCAGGCCGGCGAAGGCGATGGCGCGGCGCTCGAATCGCTGCGCGACGTCGGCCGCTTGCTGTCGGCGCTGAAGGAACCGGAGCCGCCAAAAGGGCTGAAGGACGCGGGCAAGCTGTTCTCGCTGGCGAAGGCGGTCTGGGACATGGCGCCGAAAACCGTGAGCGCGCCGCCCTGCCAGGAAATCGTGTGGGAAGGCAATGACGTCGACCTCGGAAAACTCCCGATTCAGACGTGCTGGCCGGGCGACGCCGGCCCGCTGATCACTTGGGGCCTGACCGTCACGAGGGGCCCGAACAAGAGCCGACAAAACCTCGGCATCTATCGCCAGCAACTAATCGGGCGCAACAAGCTGATCATGCGCTGGCTCGCGCATCGCGGCGGCGCGCTCGATTTTCGCGAGTTCGCGCTGAAGAACCCGGGCAAGCCGTATCCGGTCGCCGTCGTGCTCGGCGCGGACCCCGCCACCATCCTCGGCGCAGTCACGCCGGTGCCGGACACGCTCTCCGAATATCAGTTCGCCGGCCTGCTGCGCGGCGGACGAACCGAGCTCGCCAGGTGCCTCACGCCCGGCGTTGATGGCTTGCAGGTCCCCGCGCGCGCGGAGATCGTGCTGGAAGGCTTCATCTACCCGCAGGAAGGCGCGCCCTCGCCTGCTCCTGCTGGCGCGCCGCCGCGGCCAGTGAAGGGCGCGTCGGCGGCTTACGAGCACGCGCTGGAAGGCCCCTATGGCGACCACACCGGCTACTACAACGAACAGGAGTGGTTCCCCGTGTTCACCGTCGAGCGCATCACGATGCGCCGCGACGCGATCTACCACTCCACGTACACCGGCAAACCGCCCGACGAACCGGCCGTGCTCGGCGTCGCGCTCAACGAGGTGTTCGTGCCGCTGCTGCAAAAGCAGTTCGCCGAGATCACCGACTTCTACCTGCCGCCCGAAGGCTGCAGCTACCGCATGGCCATCGTGCAGATGAAGAAGAGCTACGCGGGCCACGCCAAGCGCGTGATGTTCGGCGTCTGGAGCTTCCTGCGGCAGTTCATGTACACGAAGTTCATTGTTGTCGTCGACGAAGACGTCAACATCCGCGACTGGAAGGAAGTGATCTGGGCGATCACGACGCGCGTGGACCCGACGCGCGACACCGTGCTTGTCGATCGCACGCCGATCGACTATCTGGACTTCGCGTCTCCGGTGGCTGGACTCGGCTCGAAGATGGGACTCGACGCGACCAACAAATGGCCGGGCGAAACAGATCGCGAATGGGGCCGCCCGATCGAGATGGACGCGGCGGTCAAGCAGCGCATCGACAGTTTGTGGAACGAGCTGGGCCTCTGAGCGCCGCCCCGCGCGACCAAACAACCCAATAACGAGATTGATGGAGCAGTTGCGCGGATGCATGCCTTTTCGATGATGTCCGACGGGTTTTTCCTGTCGTTGTCGCTGTGCCTGGACATCGGCCTCGTGAACGTCGCGATGATTTCTCTGGCGCTGTCGCACGGTTTCAAACCCGGCTTCTGGCTCGGCCTCGGGTCGTGTGTCGGCGATCTGATTTACGCGGCCCTCGCGCTCGCCGGCATGGCAGCGCTGCTGCAGTTCGAGTCGGTGCGGTGGGTCGTGTGGATAGGCGGCGCGGCCATCCTGCTGTTTCTCACATGGAAGATGGCGCGCGAAGCGATGTTCCCGGCGTCGGCGCCGCCGGTCGCCGGCGAGGCCGATGCCAACGCGCCGCATCTTTCGGCGTGGCGCGGCTTCTTGCGCGGCGTGTTGCTGGCGGTATCGTCGCCGTCGGCGATTCTGTGGTTCGCCGCAGTCGGCGGCGCGTTGATTGCCAAGGCCGGCGCGACCAGTGCGGCCACCGCACCTGTGTTCCTGGGCGGCTTCTTTCTGGGCGGCTTGTGCTGGACGGTGTTTATTTGCGGCCTGGGCAGCCACGGCCGCAAACGCGCCGGCACCGGTTTACTGCGCGCCTGCCATGTGCTGTCCGCGCTGCTGTTCGCGTACTTCTCATATAGCGTGATCGTGAACGGCTATCGCGATCTGATATTGCAAACGGCGCAGCACTCGCCCGTTGCGCAAGCAGCGAGCTGATAAAAAACGGCGCACGCCGGCAACGAGGCGAGGCCGTTTTCGCAGACATCAACGGCGGGCGGGCGCCGCCGGGCGATCAAGCGATCACGCCAGATACTGCGCGAGCTTCTCAAGGTCGACGTTGCCGCCGCTCACGATCACGCCCACGCGCTTGCCCTTCACGGGCACGACGCCGTTAAGCACCACCGCCGCCGCGAGGCAGCCGGTCGGCTCGACCACGATTTTCATGCGCTGAGCGAAAAAGCGCATCGTCTCGATCAATTGCTCGTCGGTGACCGTTTCGATGCGCGCGACGAGCTTACGGATAATCGCGAACGTGTAGTCGCCAAGATGGGTGGACGCGGCGCCATCGGCGATGGTTCGCGGCGTGTCGATATGCACGACCTCGCCGCGCGCGAGCGATTGCTGACCGTCATTGCCCGCTTGCGGCTCGATGCCGATCACCGCGCACTCAGGGCTCAGCGCCGCCGCCGACAACGCGCTGCCGCCAATCAGCCCGCCGCCGCCCAGGCAGACGAACAACAGGTCGAGCGGGCCGGTTTCGTCGATCAGTTCCTTGGCCGCCGTGCCCTGCCCCGCGATCACATGCGGATGATCGTACGGCGGAATCAGCGTCATGCCGCGCTCCTCGGCAAGCCGCCGGCCGATCTCCTCGCGGTTTTCCTTGTAGCGGTCGTAGGAGATGACTTCGCCGCCGTAGCCCTTGGTCGCGGCAACTTTGGCGGCGGGCGCGTCGTGCGGCATGATGATCGTCGCGCGGATGCCCGCGAGGCGCGCCGACAACGCGATGGCCTGCGCATGATTGCCGGACGAGTAGGTCAGCACGCCGGCCTTGCGCTGCTCGGCGTCGAAATGGGAGATCGCGTTATAGGCGCCGCGAAACTTGAAGGCGCCCATCCGCTGAAAGTTCTCGCACTTGAAAAACACCGACGCGCCGGTGCGCTCGTTGAAGGTGCTCGAGGTCAAGACCGGCGTGCGGTGCGCGACGCCTTCGAGGCGTGCGGCGGCGTCGAGTACGTCGTCGAATGTGGGAGCGGGGAGTGGCTGCTTCGGCTGCATCGGCGGAGATTCCTGAGCGGTGGCGAGACGGCCATTCTCCCAGCTTCGCCGCCGCTTTGGAACGCCGGCGAACATTCGCGCGAGGCAATGAAAAAACACGTCGAAAGCTAGTCAAAAAACAGAACGGCGTAACCCGGCAATCAAGCCGGCGTTACGCCGTTCATCGGGCTTCAGCTTGCTAGCTGACTCGCTCAGCGCCGATAGTAGCCGTGTCCGTAGCCATATCCACCGCGGTAGTAGCCGTGGCGATAATACGGTCGGCCATAACCATAGTATCCACCATATCCGCCGACCACCACCGGCGGCGGCGCATAGACAACGGGCGGTGCATAGACGACGGGCGGCGGCGGCGGGTAGTACACCGGCGGAGGCGCCGCGTAGACCGGGTACGCCGGCGCGACCGGTACCCCGATACCGATACCGACAGAAACGTGCGCTTGCGCGACGGAGGCAAGCCCCACGCCGAGTGCGGCAGCAACAACAAACGGGACGATCTTTTTCACTTTGTTCTCCTGGCGCGGCCCACTCAAGGTCGCCGACTGCGCATGCCTTGCATGCTACGAAATCAATTTATCTAAAAAGGCCGCGCGACGCTGTTCGCATTTGTTGCAAATTGCAATAGGCGAAAAGAAATTGCATTGCCGGCGCGTCGGCGGCGCAGTTGGAAATGCGGGAAGGTCGTGCAGAATCAAGCAATTGCGCGTGTCGCGCACGCGGCGAACGGTTTCCACAGGCGCATGCCGGTTCAACGGACGTCACCCCGGTAATCTTTAATTACAAATTAGCTTTAATACTGAGGGCGGCGCGCAACAGGCAATAAAAAGCCCGGCGCGCAGGCCGGGCATTGTCTCGTCCGAGGTTGGGTGCGGCGTCAGCCGACTTTCACGTAGGCAAATTCGCGGGACACATTCGGCGGAACGTACGCGACGCTGATCCGCACGCGCGGACTCAGACGTTTTTTCTGGTCCCACCAGCGACGCCGCTGCGCATGCGTCAGAAACCGCAGATGCTTCCGGTAAGAAAAAATGCTCATCGTGACCTCCCCGAGTTCGATTGCAACATTGCTAAGCGCGTACCCATGAAACAGCCACGGCCACATCGGCCATGCGGAAATTGTGAGCAGTTTTCAAGCCCGCGGGGCCGGCGCGCCGCCATGACCGGCTGTGCGCGTCATATCGCCGGCAAACTCATCTGACGACAGTCGTCGCCAGTTGCTCCACCTGCTTGCTCCACCTGCCGGCCGATGCGCGATACTGCTGCTTTCCCGTCCAAGCCCCGTCTGGAGCCCGCCGACATGTCCCAGTCCCGTCCTCTGCCCCGCCTCGGTTTTATCGGCGCGGGCCGGCTCGCGCGTTGCCTCGCGCTCGGCTTTTCCCACGCGGGCTATCCCGTGACGGCGGTGGCAAGCCGTACCGCGGCATCCGCCGCCCGGCTCGCCAGCCAGATTCCTGGCTGCTTGGCGCTCGACGACCCTCAGCAGGTCATCGACAACGCCGACGTCGTCTTTTTAGCCGTTCCGGACGACAGCATCGGTACGTCAGCGCACATACTGCGTTTTGAGCCGGACCAGGACCAGGACCGAGACAAAGCTGGCGGCAAGGCGCTCGTGCATTGCAGCGGCGCATCGCCGGTCGAGCTGCTGGCGCCCGCGCGCGACCAGGGGGCGTCGATCGGCGGGTTTCATCCGCTGTACCTTTTCGGCGGCGAGGCGAGCGACGTCGACCGTATCGCCGGCTGTTCGATAACAATCGAGGCCGACGGCGCCTTGAAGGACACGCTGACCGCGTTGGCCCTCGCGCTGCGCTGCCATCCGCTGTCGATTCCGCCAGGCAGCCGCATGCTGTACCACGGCGCCGCCCACTACGCGGCGAGCTTCGCGCTGTGCAGCCTCGCCGAATGCGTCGCGCTGTGGCGCACGCTCGGTTTTGCCGAAGACGACGCGTTGCGTGCGCTCTTGCCGATGCTCGCGGGCACCATCGAAACCGCACGCGACAAGGGGCTGTCGAACGCCCTCGCCGGACCCATATCGCGCGGCGACACCGGGGTCGTGCAGAAACAGTTGGCGCTGTTCGAGAGCCTCGGCGGCGACCATGCCGCGCTGTACGGCTTGCTGTCGCGGCGCGCGGTCGCGCTGGCGCAACGCCGCGCCACGCCGCCCGCCGCGATCGACGCCATCTCGGACGCCGTCGAAGAATCGTTGGGACGGTCACTCAATCAGGCGGCAGCAGGTGCAAGCGTCAAGTAAGCCGTGATAATGTGACGTCCGGCGCCGCGCGCAATCCGCCGGCGCCTCGCTTCGGGACCAACAGACGAGAACGCACAATGATCAAGGTCAGCATCCTCTATCCGTACCGGGAAAACGGCCACTTCGACGTGGAGTATTACTGCGCCACGCACATGCCGCTTGCGGCGGAGCTGTTCGGCCCGTCGCTGAAGGGCTGGTCCGTCGACGTGGGCATCAACGCCGGGCCGCCGGGCACGCCGCCGCCGTATGTGGCCGCGGGCCATTTCCTGTTCGACAGCACCGAGGATTTCTACAAGGTCTTCAAGCCGACGTCGGAGCGGCTTCTTGGCGACATTCCGAATTACACCGACGGCGGCAACGGCGCGATTTTCATCAGCGAGATCAAGGTTTCGGTGTAGTGACGCGGACGCGTGACGCGGAGCCGGAGCGGCACTGCTGGCGGCCGATTCGTGCGGCCAGTCGTTGCGCTTGCGTCGAGGCAACTGTGTTCCGCGTAGCTGTCTTAGCAACGTTGCACAACGCATGCAGCCGCATCGGCGGCGCATGCGACATGACAAACCGCCGTGCGCCCCACCGAAGCGCCGGCGCCCAGGCCGTTGAACGGCTGCCATCAGAAGCATAAGGACACGAGATGTTTGGCGATATCGCCCGTTTTCTGCTCAATACCCTCTTCACGTTGTTCGGCGCGGCGCTGCTGCTGCGCGCGTGGCTGCAGGTCGTGCGCATGCCGCCGTACAACCCGGTCACGAACGCCGTGCTGCAAGCCACCAACTGGATCGTTCTGCCGCTGCGGCGGATTCTGCCGACCACGCGCAACGTCGACTGGGCGAGTCTCGTCGCAGCGCTGATCGCGGCAATCATCTACGTGGTGTTGATGGTGGTGCTGACCGGCGCCGATCCGCTCACGCTGCTGCCCACGCTGCTGATCGTCGCGGTGCTGACGCTGATCAAGTGGGCGCTGAACCTGATCATCTGGCTGACGATTCTGATGGCGCTCCTGTCCTGGCTCAATCCGCGTTCGCCGGCCATGCCGATTCTGTACCAGTTGACCGCGCCGTTTCTGAACCCGCTGCGGCGAGTGATCCCGCAACTGGGCGGCATCGACCTCTCGCCGATTCTGCTGTTCGTGATCGTGCAGGTTCTGTTGATGGTGGTCACGCGTGCTGCGGTTCAGCTCACTTACTTCGTGATCTGAGGCGCGCTCGCGCGGCCCATGAGCTAAGCAAGGCAGCGGCGCAATTTGCGCTTGCTGCCCTTTCGCGAGTAAAATAGCGCGCTCTGCGGGCGTCGTATAATGGTAATACCCTAGCTTCCCAAGCTAGAGCCGTGGGTTCGATTCCCATCGCCCGCTCCAGATACTTTCCGGCAGTTGCCCAATAGTTGCCGCTGTTCCGTGGAAAGTATCTGCATTCCGCAAAACTTCAAATCCAGTGATTCGCTTGCCACACCAACCGTGCGGACGCCGCATGGTGATAGCGGCCGAGAATATATCGAATACCGCCGCGGCATTCTTCCACGGCATCGCCGAATGATTCGATGCCGTCCGGATTCAATTCATATTGCGACGGCAGCAATTGAAACAGCCCGCGCGCGCCCGATTTCGAATTGCGCAGATTGACCGCGCCGCCCGACTCCTGCGCCATCAGCCACAACAGGTCGTTGAATTGCGTCAGCGGCACGCGTTCAATCAGCATCGCTTTACGAAGCGCATTGCGTGAAGTAGCCGGAACACGGTTCGGCTCAATTGCGATCCAGCCGGATTTCGCTGATTTTGCTTCGCGGTGATTGTGTGCGTGCTGACTCATAACGGATATTCGCGTGAATTAATCGTTGGAAAGAAGAAATGGCTTACAGAACGATTAAATCACATAACCGGTGACTTCCGTTATCGAAACGTAATGTCGCCCGGTTCGCCGTTGCTGCCAAGTGGACTCTGTCTGGACGCGCCCTTTTGCGTTGTGCTACCTTACGCGCACTTGCAACGCCCGCTCCACCTGACTGCCGAGCCTTCGGCGGAAATCAAGCACGAGCCGCCTCGACGAAGGCGGCTTTTTTATAGCGACGGCTGGCCGGCGCGGCAACCCGGCGCGATCGCATGGCAGCCGACGCGGCAGCCGACGCGGCAATCGGCGCGCACAATATGCCGCCGACGCGGCCTACGCGCCGCGCCCGGCGGCGGCGTCACAAAGCGCCCAAGCGCCCGATGCCCCATGCCCACGCCAACCGCGACCTTCACCTTGTAGCAGCATCGACCATGATCCACGATACCCACGACGCCGGTTTGCCCGACGAACTCCCGACACCCTCCAGCGAAACCGACGCGCACCAGGCCGAGACCGAGGCCGACGCCAACGCTCCGCAAGACGAAACGCTGCACCGCCGACGCATCCGCAGCTTCGTCACGCGCGCGGGCCGCGTGTCGACCGGCCAGCGCCGCGCGATGGACGAACTCGGTCCGCGCTTCGTCGTGCCGTTCGCGCCGCAGCAGCCGGACTGGAACAGCGTGTTCGGTCGTGAAGCGCCGCGCGTGCTCGAGATCGGCTTCGGCATGGGCGCGACGACGGCGGAGATCGCCGCACACCGTCCGGCCGACGATTTTCTCGGCGTCGAAGTGCATGAGCCGGGCGTCGGCGCGTTGCTGAAGCTGATGGGCGAGCAGTCGCTCACCAACATCCGCATCATTCAGCACGACGCCGTCGAGGTGCTCGAACAGATGATCGCGCCCGATAGCCTCGACGGCGTGCATATTTTCTTTCCCGACCCGTGGCACAAGGCGCGCCATCACAAGCGCCGCCTGATTCAGCCGAAGTTCGTCGCCCTGCTCGCCTCACGGCTAAAGCCCGGCGCCTATCTGCATTGCGCGACCGACTGGCAAAACTACGCCGAACAGATGCTCGAAGTGCTGAGCGCGGAGCCGTCGTTGCAGAACACCGTCGACGGCTATGCGCCGCGGCCTGACTATCGTCCGGTGACGAAGTTCGAGCGGCGCGGTCTGCGGCTCGGCCACGGCGTGTGGGATCTGGTGTTCCGCAAGCGCGAGATCGCGTAAAGGCGAAAGCACTCACGGCCGGAACATCGGCCTCGCCAATAAAGAAGGTCCGCCAGCATAACTGGCGGACCTTTTTTATTGTCTCGCGCAAAAGAGCGCGCCGGCGTCAATCCGTCCAGCTCAACGCGCCGCTATAGCCGACCAGCAGAATCAGCAATCCGAAGCCGATGCGATACCACGCGAACGCCGTGAAATCGTGCCCGGCAATATAGCGAAGCAGCCAGCGCACGCACAGAAACGCACTGACAAACGCGGCCACGAAACCGAGCGCGAAGATGCCGAGCGCGTCGACGGACAACAGATGCCAGTCCTTGTACAACTCGTAGGCCGTCGCGCCGAACATGATCGGGATCGCGAGGAAAAACGAAAACTCGGTCGCCACGCGGCGGTCGAGACCAAACAGCATCCCGCCGATGATCGTCGACCCCGAGCGCGACGTGCCGGGGATGAGCGCGAAGCATTGCGCCAGGCCAACTTTCAGCGCGTCCATTGGCGTCATGTCGTCCACGTCGTGCACGCGGGCGGCCTTGCCTTCGCCGCCTTGCCCGCGCTGCCGAGCCTCGGCCCACAAGATGACGACGCCGCCCACGACGAGCGCGAACGCGACCGGCACCGGCGAAAAGAGCGCCGCCTTGATCGACTTTTCGAGCAGCAGTCCGAGCACGATCGCCGGAATGGTTGCGATGATTACATTGAGCGTGAAGCGCCGCGCCTCAGGACGGCTCGGCAAGCCGGTCACGACGCTGGCGATGCGCCGGCGAAACTCCCAGCACACCGCGAGAATCGCGCCGAGTTGAATCACGACGTCGAAGGTCTTCGCGTGTTCGTCGGTGAAGTTGAGCAGACTGCCCGCGACGATCAGATGCCCGGTGCTCGACACCGGCAAAAACTCCGTCAGACCTTCGACGATGCCCAGAATCAACGCCTTGCAAGCCAATAACCAGTCCATCCGTGCCCCTCATCGCTATTGATTGTCGATTGCCGGAACTGGCAGGAGCAGCACGGCGACGCGCGGCCCTGCCGGCCGCGCACAGCGTCATTTCTCGACGATTTGCACGCGTATACCGTTTGTAAGGATCGTGATTGTACCGGGTTCGTAGTTCACTCCGGCAAATTGCAACTGTTCCGGCTTGAACGTGTAGATCGGATAATTGCTCAGCAACTGCGTCGCGAGGACGGCGGCGGCAGCATTGATCTGTTGCGTGTACGCCTGCGCCTGGCCGTTCACGCTGACGTTGTCGACGTTCGGCGATTTAAGCACGACGGACCGGCTCGCGGCATCGTACGCGAGTTCGCTCGACAGTGTGAAAACGCCGTCGACCGGCTGCGGCATGAAGGGGCTCGCGAGGTGCGCGTCGAGCTTCACCGACACGCGGTTTGCGTCCGGCAGCAAGCCGACCACCGGATGGCTCAACGCGACGTCGAACACCTGGGAAACCGTGCGCTGATACGGAAATTTCCGCTGCACGGCGTCCTGCACCTGCTGCTGCGAGAACGTGTAATGCGACGGAATGAACGGAAAAGTCGACGTCGCGCACGCCGCGAGCGAGACGGCGCCAAGCGCGCTCGCGCCTGCCAGCGCGGCGAATAAAAAACGGCGCCGGGCCGGCGCAACCAATCGAGCCATACGGTTTCTCCAATCGACCACAGTTGAGGGCTTAGCCCTCTGTCAAAGCACTTGTTTCATCGCACTTGTTTGATTCAACGCGCGGGCTGCGTCTGCGCCTCCAGTTGCGTGAGCCACAAAAGCGCTTGCCCTCGATCGTCTGCGCACATCTCCGCTTGCGGCTGCAATCCCGAACAGCACGCGGGGCGCTCGGGCCGTCCGAAGATAGCGCAACGCAAATCGTCGGCAAGCTGCACGCAACGCACGCCTGCCGGCTTACCGTTCGGCATGCCCGGAATCGGGCTCGAAATCGACGGCGCGATGCAGCACGCGCCGCAATCGGGCCGGCACGCATGATCGGTCAGAGACTCGCGTTTTGCAACGCGCCCATATACATCGTTCACGACGAAAATTCCTGGATTCGAGCAACGGCGCCGCAGCGCCAGTCCCGCATTGTGCCACCGTGTCGCGTGCGACCTTTTTACACAATCGCGCGCGAGGCGGCTCCCCTACACTGGCTCTCGATCTGAGGATCTGAACGATCTTAAGGATCTAAATAAAGGCCACGCTCACGAGGCGCCCGAGTACGTCGCACGCAGTTTCCACGCGGTCCGCAAAAAACCATGCGCAACCGGCGCGACTCCCGCCTCTTATCGCGGCCGTCGAACACGAGCCACTCATGACCAACGCCAATTCGCTCTTTCGCCCCGACCTGCTCGCCAAATACAGCGCGAACGGCCCACGCTATACGTCCTATCCAACGGCCCTTCAGTTCCGCGACGACTTCAACTCCGCCGACTATCTGCGCGCGGCAGCCGATCCCGGCGCGTCCGCCGCGGACCTCTCGCTGTACTTCCATATCCCGTTCTGCGACACCGTCTGTTTCTATTGCGGCTGCAACAAGATCGCAACGAAAAACCGCGGGCGCGCGCGCCCGTATCTGGACCAGTTGAAGCGCGAAATCGCCTTGCAGGCAGCGTGTTTCGACACGCGCCGGCCGGTGTCGCAATTACATCTGGGCGGCGGCACGCCGACCTTCATGTCGAACGACGAACTCGCCGAATTGATGAGCGCGGCCCGCGACCACTTTACCTTGCTGCCCGACAGCGAAGCCGAATATTCGATCGAAGTCGATCCGCGCGAGGCCTCGCCGGATACGATCGTGCATCTGCGCAAGCTCGGCTTTAATCGGCTGAGTCTCGGCGTGCAGGATTTCGATCCGCTCGTGCAGCAGGCGATCAACCGCATCCAGCCGCTCGATATGACCGCGTCGGTCATGCAGGCTGCGCGGCACGTGGGCTTTCATTCGATCGGCGTCGATCTGATCTACGGACTGCCGCATCAAACGGTGTCGAGCTTCAGCCGCACGCTCGACACGATGATCGAGCTCGCGCCCGATCGCCTGTCGGTGTTCGCGTACGCGCACATGCCGAAGCTCTTCAAGATGCAGCGTCAGATGGACGCCGCGGCGCTGCCCTCGCCTGCCGAGCGTCTCGCTATCCTGCAACGCGTGGTGGAGCGTCTGACCGCGGCCGGCTACGTGTACATCGGCATGGATCATTTCGCGCTGCCCACCGACGAACTCGCGCGCGCCCAGGCACAGCGGACCTTGCACCGCAATTTCCAGGGCTACAGCACGCGCGCCGAATGCGATCTGATCGGCTTCGGCGCGTCGTCGATCGGCAAGGTCGGCGACGTCTACGCGCAAAACGCAAAAGATCTGCCGGCGTATGGCGCCGCGATCGACGCGGGCCGACTCGCGATCACGCGCGGCGTGCGCCTCACCGCCGACGACCGTTTGCGGCGCGACATCATCACCCAGTTGATGTGCAATCTGGAACTGCGCTTCGACGAATTCGAAGCGATGTACGGCATTCGCTTCGCCGATACGTTCGAGCCGGAACTCGAACGCTTGCGCGGCTTCGAGCAGGACGGCCTCGTGTCGGTCACGGACCGCAAGCTCGAAGTGCGGACCGCCGGGCGCATGCTCGTGCGCAACATTGCGATGGTGTTCGACCGCTATCTCGGCCAGCAGACGCTCGAACGGTTTTCGCACACTGTCTGAACGACTGGCGAATGGCGGCTGGGGGCGGCTTGCCCGTCGGCGGATTTTCGGCCATAATCTGCGTCTTCGCCGCGCGAGAGTTTTTAACGCGTGTGCCGCAAGATCTGCCCAGGTGGTGAAATTGGTAGACGCAGGGGACTCAAAATCCCCCGCCGCAAGGCGTGCCGGTTCGATTCCGGCCCTGGGCACCATCAAGTTTCCGAGCAATACCCAAGCAACACAAAGAAAACCCGCGCCGGCTGAACGCTTCGCGGGTTTTTCGTTTTTGGTTTCGCAATCTTGTCGCGCGGTTTGAGCAGCGCGACAGCAAGCCGCCGCGCCACCAAACCCTCAACTCTGCCCCCCAACCACCCGCGCAGCACTCCCATGCGCCGCCGCGCGCTTCCGCTTGAACGCATAACCCGCCCACATCACTACGAGCCACACCGGCACGAGCCACACGGACACGGACAAACCGGGCGTCATCGCGAGAATCACGAGGATCAGCGCCATGAACGCGAGGCAGATCCAGTTGCTCACCGGAAACCAGAACGACTTGAAGACGAGCGTCTCGCCCGCGGCGACCATCGCCCGGCGCGACTTCAGATGCGTCAGGCTGATCAGCGCCCAGTTCAGCACCAGCGCGGCAACCACGAGCGCCATCAGGAGGCCGAGCGCTTCCGCGGGAATCAGATAGTTGACGATCACGCACGTGAACGTGGCGAGCGCCGACAGGCCGATCGCCATATACGGCACGCCGCGCCGATCGACCTTCATCAGCGCGCGCGGCGCATTGCCCTGTTCCGCGAGACCATAAAGCATGCGGCTATTCGCATACACGCCGCTGTTGTACACGGAGAGCGCCGCGGTCAGCACGACGACGTTGAGCACGTTCGCGGTCAGCGTCGAACCGATCTGCGAAAAGATCATCACGAACGGGCTGCCGCCGGCCGCGACTTCGTTCCACGGATACAGCGAAAGCAGCACCGCCAGCGAGCAGATGTAGAAAATCAGAATCCGGTAGATGACCTGATTCACGGCCTTCGGAATGCTCTTTTGCGGCTCGTCGGCCTCGGCTGCGGTGATGCCGATCAACTCCAGTCCGCCGAACGAAAACATGATGACCGCGAGCATCGTGAAGAGGCCATGAAAACCATGCGGGAAAAATCCGCCGTGGCTCCAGAGATTCGTGACCGACGCCTGCGGTCCGCCGTGGCCGGAAATAAGCAGATAGCCGCCGAACAGGATCATGCCGATCACGGCCACGACCTTGACGATCGCAAACCAGAACTCGGTTTCGCCGTACGCCTTCACGTTCGCGAGATTGATCGCGTTGATGCCGGCAAAGCAGACGAGCGCCGATACCCACGTCGGCACACCGGGCCACCAGTAGTGGACATAGGTGCCGACCGCCGTCAGCTCGGCCATGCTGACGAGCACGTACAACACCCAGTAATTCCAGCCCGACAGGAAGCCGGGAAAGTCGCCCCAATACTTGTACGCGAAGTGGCTGAACGAGCCCGCCACCGGTTCCTGCGCAACCATCTCGCCCAACTGCCGCATGATCATGAACGCGATGATTCCGCCGATGGCGTAGCCGAGAATCATCGACGGGCCGGCGGCCTGCAACACGCTCGCCGAGCCGAGAAAAAGGCCCGTGCCGATCGCGCCGCCGAGCGCAATGAGTTGAATATGGCGATTCTTGAGCCCGCGCTTCAGGCCCTCTTGCTGTAGTGCATTGTTCAAATTGCGCCCCAGTGTATGGATTTCGATCGCCCGACAGCAGACTTGTGGCCCGCCCCGGCAGAACCGAAAATTTTACCCCGGCCGATATTGCCCAAATACTGGTGTCAACCCGCGCTTCGTGCCGCGCCGCACTTGCCCCGCCGAATGTGATTGTCACTGCGGCGCCGGTTCGGTATGTTGCCGTAGTCGGGTTGGCCGTCTCCGGAGATTCAGCATGTCGCCCAAAAAACGCCTCGTTTGCGCCGCCGTCTTGTGTCTTTGTTTTGCGAGCCGCGGCGCGTTCGCGCAGACTTACACGCCGGCTCCGGCGCCCGAGCCTGCAACGTCTGCGGCACCGGGCGTGGTGCTCACGCCGGGGCCGGCTGCCGAATCTTCCGCGCCTGCGGTACGGGATCAGATGCCCGGCCAGGCGCCTGCCGCCGAAGCCAGCGCCGCCGCAGTGCCCGCCCCCGCTTCAGGCGCGCCGAGCACACCGCCCGCGAAAGCCGCCGCCGCACCGCCCGCCGCCGCGCCCATGACCGGTCCCGTGCGCAACGTCGTGCTGGTCCACGGCGCATTCGTCGACGGTTCGAGCTGGAACGGCGTGGTCGCGAAGCTGCAGCAAAAGGGCTATCGCGTGAGTTCGGTGCAGAACCCGCTGACCTCGCTCGCCGACGACGTCGCCGCGACGCGCCGCGTGCTGGCTCGCCAGCAAGGGCCGACGATACTCGTCGGTCACTCGTGGGGCGGCGTCGTGATTACCGAAGCGGGCGCGAATGCGCCGAACGTCGCGGGACTCGTCTACGTGGCGGCCGTTGCGCCGGATCTGCACGAGTCGACGACGGACCTGCTGAAGCGCGCCGCGCCGATGCCGGCGGGCGCAGGCATGACCAAGGATGCAAGCGGCTTCCTGTGGCTCGATCGCAGCAAGTATCACGCGGATTTCGCCGCCGACGTCCCCGAGAACGTGACGCGCGTGCTGTCCGCGGCGCAGGTGCCGATCGCCGCGACGGCTTTCGGCGAAACGGTCAGTCAGGTCGCGTGGAAAGAGAAGCCTTCGTGGTACGTGCTGACGACGAAAGACCGCGCCGTGTCGCCGGACGTCGAGCGATTCATGGCCGAGCGGATGGGCGCGAAGATCGTGCCGATTGCGTCGAGCCATCTCGCGCCGGTGTCGCATGCGGGCGCGATTGCGGACGTGATCGACCGCGCCGCGCGCGAATTGAGCCGGCAGCAGTAGGCGTAGGCCCGCAATACACTCGCTACCGCAGCATGAACGACATCGCCGACAGGCAGTTGAGCATGCGCACCACATGTTCCGCCGACGCCGCGCTAAAGCGCAGCGTGACCGCATCGACGCGCGTAATGGTCGGCCACTGACAGAAGAGATCGGCGAGCGCACTGGTCTGCACGCGCAGTTCGCACTCGACGGGTTTTGCGGCCGCGGCCCGCGTTGCATGCGGTGCGCGTCCTTCGGCGAGATGCTGCTGCACGACCTCGCGCGCCGCGCTCTCTATCGCCGCGCGAGCGTTTGCCGGCGATTGCGTGACGCCGCTCGCGTGCCCCGTCGCGCTCTTCGTCACGACAAAACGCGCGCCTGGAAAACGCGGCGCGGTTTCCTCGGCGAATACGTCGTCGCCCGATAAAAGCGCTACCTGTGCGCCATATTCTTCAGCGAGCGCACCGTACAAACCGGCCTCGCCCACCTCCACGCCGTTCAGCGAAACGCGTGCGAACGCAAAGCTGTTGATGGTGTGCGCGAGAATGCCGCGCGTTTGCGACATCGCGTGATAGCCGATCATGAACACGAGCGACGCACCGTATTCGAGGCCCGCCATCATGCCGAGCGTGCGCGGTTTGCCGAGCACCACCTGAGCGCGTGCGTCGAGCAGATCGGGCAGCAGATTGCGAAAGCCGCCGTGCGAGTCGTTGACCCACACTTGCGTCGCGCCGCCCGCAAAGGCGCCTTCGATTGCGGCGTTCGCTTCGAGCGTCATCCAGCGGCGCGCGGCCTCATATTCGCCGTTGCCCGCACGCGTTTGCTCGGGGTGAAATACGCCGGCTATGCCTTCGATGTCGGCGGAAATAAGGACTTTCATCAGGGACTTTGCTTGAGTAAATGAGCGAGGTCGGGGACGCTCTCGCGCAGCGATAGACGTCGATGGCCATCGCGGCCGGTGACGGATTGCGCGCTCCACAACGCGTCGAGAATCGCCTGCTCGACGCTGTCGGCGCAGGCGCGAAAAAGCGGGTCCATGCATTGATCGGCGACGAGCGGCGGCAGCGCAATGTATTGCGCGAGATGCGGCACCGTGTAGGCCGTCGAAAAGGCGAGCGCTATGTCGCCGCTGCCGTGGCCATACACCGAACCCGTCCGCGCGAGGCCCGCTGCCGCGCGCAACGAAAGGCGCTTGAGTTGACGCGCGTCGAGCGGTGCATCGGTGGCGACGATCATGATGATCGAGCCTTGCTCGGGCTTTGTTGCATCGGCATCGGCTTTCGCTTTCGCTGCGCGTTCAGCCAGGATGCGCCCGACAGGATGGCCGTCGACAACCAGCATCGGCAAACGTCCAAAGTTAGCGAGCGCGAGCGCACCGACGACGTACTCTCGCCCCGCAACGCTCACCACGCGCGATGCAGTGCCGATGCCGCCCTTCAGATCGAAGCACGACATGCCGCGGCCCGCGCCCACCGAGCCGCTTGCCACCTTAGTTCCGGCTGCCGCGTACGCATCGTTGAAATGCTGTTCGCCGATCGCAAGCGCCTGAATATCGTTGAGATATCCGTCGTTGCATTCGAACACCAGCGGATTGACGGTCGGCCACTCGCGCCCAATGCCTGGGTTCGCGTTAATCGCCGCGCGAATCTGCGCCTGCGCCACCGCGGCCACGCCGAACGTGTTGGTCAACGCAATCGGCGTTTCGAGCGTGCCGAGTTCGTCGATCTGCACGAGACCAACGCTCTTGCCGAAGCCGTTGATCACCGACACAGCCGCAGGCACCTTGTCGACAAACGGATCGTCCGCATGCGGACGAATCACGGTCACGCCGGTTTGCAGCGCGCCTTCAGCGAGCGTGCAATGTCCGACGGTGACGCCCTCTACATCGGCGATCGTGCCCAGCGCACCGCTCGGCAATGTGCCGATATGCGGCGCGTTGTTATCAGCCTGCGAAGGTTGCGATTGCATCGAACTCATGCGCGATCGAGTTTCGGATCGAGCGCATCGCGCAAACCGTCGCCGAGCAGGTTGAACGCCAGCACGGTGAGGAAAATCGCGAGACTCGGGAACAGCGCGATATGCGGTGCGGTCACCATATCGGCGCGCGCTTCGTTGAGCATCGCGCCCCACTCGGGCGTCGGCGGCTGCGCGCCAAGTCCGAGAAACGACAGGCTCGCGGCCGTGATGATCGACGTGCCGATACGCATCGTGAAGTACACGACGACCGACGAAATCGTGCCCGGCAAGATATGACGCACGATGATGGTCCAGTCCGACGCGCCGATACTGCGCGCCGCTTCGATATACGTAAGCTGCTTGAGCATCAGCGTATTGCCGCGCACGAGCCGCGCGAACGCCGGAATGCTGAAGATCGCCACCGCGCAGATCACGTTGACCATGCCGTTGCCGAGAATCGCGACCACGCCGATCGCGAGCAGAATGCCGGGGAAAGCGAACAGCACATCGGCCACGCGCATCGTGATGCGATCCCACCAGCCTTCGTAGTAACCGGCGAGCAGCCCGAAGAACGTGCCGATCACAGCGCCTATCGCAACGGAAAGAAAGCCTGCTTCGAGCGAGATGCGCGAGCCCGCGAGAATGCGGCTGAAAATATCGCGGCCCAGTGAATCGACGCCGAACCAGTGCGCAGCGGAAGGCCCCGCGTTCAACGCGTCGTAATCGAAGAAATTCTCCGGGTCGTAGGGCACGATATGCGGCGCGGCAATCGCGACCACGACCAGCAGCAGCACGAAAATGCCGGCGGCCAGCGCCACATGCTGCTTGCGAAACTTGCGCCAGAATTCGCTCCACGGCGTGCGGATCGTGCGCTCGGCGTTCTTGGTTTTGGCCGCATTCGGCTCGGTGGCTGTCGTGCTCATGCGGGCCTCACTTGAAACGGATAGTCGGATTGATCACGGCGTACAGCACGTCCACGACCAGGTTGATGATGATGAATTCGAGCGAGAACAACAGCACCTCCGCCTGAATCACCGGATAGTCGCGCATCGACACCGCATCCACCAGCAGGCGCCCGAGGCCCGGCCAGTTGAATACGACCTCGACGACAATCGAGCCGCCGAGCAGAAAGCCGAACTGAAGCCCCATCATCGTGACGACGGGAATCATCGCGTTGCGCAGGCAGTGCTTGACGATCACGAGCCGCTCGGGCACGCCCTTCGCGCGCGCGGTGCGCACGAAGTCTTCGTTCATCACCTCGACGAACGACGCGCGCGTGAAGCGCGCCATCACTGCCGCGACGGCGGCGCCGAGCGTCAGCGAAGGAAGGATGTAGCTCTGCCACGAACCATCGCCGACGATAGGCAGCCAGCCGAGCTTCACCGAGAAGATTTCCATCAGCAGCATGCCGAGCGCGAAGGCAGGAAACGAAATGCCCGACACGGCGAGCGTCATGCCGAGCCGGTCCGGCCAACGGTTACGCCACACCGCCGACACGATGCCGATGCCCATGCCCAGCACCACCGCCCACACCATGCTCGCGAGCGTGAGCAGCAGCGTCGGCATGAAGCGCTCGGCGATCTCCTCGCTCACGGGCCGCTTGCTGCGCGTGGAAATGCCGAAGTCGCCGTGCGCGATCTTCACGAAGAAGCGAGCGAATTGCTGCGGCATCGGCTTGTCGAGTCCGAGGTCGGCGCGCACGAGAGCGACGGTCGCTTCGTCGGCATCGGGACCGGCCGCGAGCCGCGCCGGATCGCCCGGCAGCAGATGCACGAACAGAAAGACCAGCACCGCGACGATCGCGAGCGTCGGCAGCAGACCAAAGAGACGTTTGACGATGAAATTCAGCATTGAAGCTCAATCCGGCAATGATTCGGGCAACGAAATACCATGTACTGCTCATGCGAGCGCGCGGCGCCGCGCGTCCTGAAGCGTCCTGATCGACGTGCAGCGCCGCGCGCCCGGCTCGTCACTTGATGGCGATTTCGTCGAAGTTAAACGAACCGTCCGGCGCGACATACGCACCCGACAGACGCTTGCTGCGCGCATACACGACCTTTTCCTTGACGAGGAAAATCCACGGCGCGTCGGCCCAGATGCGCTTTTGCGCGTCCGTGTAGAGCGCGGCCTTCTGCGCGCGGTCGGTGGTTTCGAGCGCCTGCTTCAGATCGTTGTCGACGGTATCGTTCTTGTAGTACGCCGTGTTCATCATCTTCGGCGGGAACGAGACCGTTGCGAGCAGCGGCGTGATCGCCCAGTCGGCTTCGCCCGTCGACGACGACCAGCCCGCGTAATACATGCGCACCGGCGCAGTGGCGGCGTCCTGCGCGCTTTCGACTCGGGCGACGCGCTGACCGGCTTCAAGCGCTTCGACCTGCGCCTTGATGCCGACCTGCGCGAGTTGCTGCTGCACGAACTGAATGACCTTCTGCGCCGTCGAGTAGTTATACGCGGACCACAGCGTAGTTTCGAAGCCGTTCGGATAGCCGGCTTCCTTCAGCAACGCGCGCGCCTTCGCCGGATCGTACGGCCACGGCCCGAGCTTCACCGCATAGTCGACGCCCTGCGGCACCACGCCGTCAGCCGGCGTTGCATAACCGGCGAACACGACCTTCGTCAGCGCTTCCTTGTTGACCGCGTAGTTGAGCGCCTCGCGCACCTTCGGGTTATCGAACGGCTTCTGATTCAGGTTCAGGCTGATATAGCGCTGAATGATCGAAGGCGATGCGATCAGATCGACCTTCGGGCTCGACTGCAATTGCGCAGCCTGCTCGAACGGCACCTGAAACGCGAAGTCCGCTTCGCCGGTGCGCATCAGCGCGGCGCGCGTGTTGTTGTCGACCACCGGCTTCCAGTCGATCGCGTCGATCTTCGGGTAGCCCTTCTTCCAGTAGCCGGCAAACTTCTTCACCGTCAGGTCGCCTGCCGGGTCCCACTTCACGAATTCGAACGGACCTGTGCCGACCGGATGGAACGCGATGTCCTTGCCGTATTTCTTCAGCGCGTCAGGCGAAATCATCACCGCCGACGGATGCGCGAGCACGTTCACGAATGCCGAGAACGGCGCCTTCAGCGTGATCTTCACCGTGTACGGATCGACCACTTCGGTCTTCTCGATACGGTTGAACATGTTGTAGCGCTTGAGCTTGTTCGCCGGATCGGTCACGCGGTCGAAGTTCGCCTTGACAGCGTTGGCGTTGAAGTCCGTGCCGTCCTGGAACTTGACGCCATGACGCAGCTTGAACGTGTAGACGCGCGCATCGGGGCTCGCTTCATAGCTGTCGGCGAGCACGTTGACGAGCTTCATGTCCTTGTCGAAGCCGAAGAGGCCCTGATAGAACGACTTCGCGACGGCTTGCGAGAGCGTGTCGTTGGCATCGTAGGGATCAAGCGTCGTGAAGTTCGTGGCGACGGCCATCACTGCAGTCGTTTCGGCGTGCGCGGCGTTGCCCGCGAGCATGGCGAACACTACTGCGCCGCCGCCGAGCAGCGCGCGCAAACGAAACGGAGAAGACGGGACCAGCAGGTTCATGAGTTGGCTCCAGGCTGCGAGTTGAAACGGTTTAGGTTGTGTTTGACGACTTGCTTCGGCGTGTTGCGCCGAGGCTTTTTTGCTTTGCTTTTTGCTTTGCTGCTTTAATCGTTCGGCTTTGATGACTCGTTCAATACGCACCGCCCACGCGATGCTGCGCGACGAAGTGATCGGGCCCGACCGCGATAAGCGGCGCTACCACGGGCTCATCGCTCAATGCGCGGATCGGGCTCGGGATTTCGTCGGCGGCGAGCATGCGTTTCGCGTGACGGCGCGCCGGATCGGCAACCGGCACCGCGCCCATCAGCTTTCTCGTGTACGGATGCTGCGGCGCCTCGAACACCGCACGACGCGGCCCGATTTCGACGATCTGTCCGAGATACATCACGGCCACGCGATGACTGACGCGCTCGACCACCGCCATGTCGTGCGAAATGAACAGATACGCGACGCCCAGTTCGCGCTGCAAATCGAGCATCAGATTGACGATCTGCGCCTGCACGGAGACATCGAGCGCGGAAACGGATTCGTCTGCGATCACGACTTTCGGATTCAATGCGAGCGCGCGCGCAATTGCAATGCGTTGCCGCTGACCGCCGGAGAATTCATGCGGATAGCGGCGCGCGGCCTCGGGCGGCAAGCCGACTTTTTCGAGCAGCCACGCGACTCGCGCTTGCGCCTCGGCACCTTGCGCGACGCCGTGCACGAGCAGCGGCTCCATGATCGAAAAGCCGACCGTGAGCCGCGGATTGAGCGACGCGAACGGGTCCTGAAAAATGAACTGGATGTCGCGGCGTAATGCCTGTAGTGACGCGCCGGTCAGCGAACTGATTTCGCGGCCGTTGAATTCGATTGAGCCGCTTTGGCTTTGCACCAGTCGCAACAACGAGCGGCCCGTGGTCGACTTGCCGCAGCCCGACTCGCCGACGAGCGCGAGCGTCTCGCCCGGCCGCAAATCGAAGCTGACTTTTTCGACGGCATGCACCCGGCCGGTCAGGCGGCCAAAGAGACCGCTTCGCACCGGAAAGCGCGTGACGAGATCGCGCACACGCAGAATAGGCGGCGTGCTTTCGTCGACGCGCGGTTGTTCTTCTTTGGCGACGGCGGCCGCGGGGCGCACGGGTTCATCGGCGCCGCTCAAGCTCGCCTGCTCGACCGTCAGAATCGGAAACTTCGCGGGCTGATCGGTGCCTTGCATTGCGCCGAGACGCGGCACGGCCGCGAGCAGCGCCTTCGTATAAGCATGCGACGGCGCGGCGAAAATCGTATCCGACGCACCCTCTTCCACTTTTTCTCCGCGATACATCACGAGCACGCGGTCCGCGACTTCGGCGACCACGCCCATGTCGTGCGTGATGAAGATCACGCCCATGTTCATCTCGTCCTGCAAGCCGCGGATCAGTTGCAGAATCTGCGCCTGAATGGTCACGTCGAGCGCGGTGGTGGGTTCGTCGGCGATCAGCAACGCGGGCTTGCACGACAGCGCCATCGCGATCATCACGCGCTGGCGCATGCCGCCCGACAGTTGATGCGGAAAGCGCGCGGCCACGCGCCGCGCCTCGGGAATGCGCACGAGTTCGAGCAGGCGCAACGTCTCGGCGAAGGCCGCGGAACGGCTCTTGCCTTGATGCAGCGAAATGGCCTCGCTGATCTGATCGCCCACCGTGAAGACCGGATTCAGCGACGTCATCGGCTCCTGAAAGATCATCGCGATGTCGGCGCCGCGAATCGAACGCATCGTGCCCGACGACGCTTTCGCGAGGTCGAGCACGTTGCCGTCGCGGCGCCGGAACATGATGCTGCCGCCGGCAAGGCGCCCACCGCCGTGCTCGATCAGCCGCATCAACGCGAGCGATGTCACCGATTTGCCGGACCCCGATTCGCCGACGATCGCGAGCGTCTCACCGCGCTCGACCGTGAACGACAGATCGCGCACCGCGTTAAACGTGGTCTCGCCGCTGCGAAACGCAACCGACAGGTTGTCGACCGAGAGCACGCGCTGCGGCGGCAAGGGTTCAATAAGCGGGCTGGCGGTGTGCGATGAAGTCGGCACGGTGGTTCCTTTAAATTCGAACGCGCGGGCGGTTCTGCAATATTATTCTGGATGACGAACTAACGGTAGATCGCCGTCACCGGCGTTTCGCCGACGCGCGCGAAACCGCGGTACATGCCCTCCGTATTGAACGGCAGCGCAATGTTGCCGCGCGCGTCGACGGCGATCATGCCGCCGCGGCCGTCGATCTTCGGCAGGCGGTTCATCACAACGTCGTGCGCGGCGTCGTGCAACGACACGTTGCGATAGGCCATTTGCGCGGCGACGTCGTAGGCGGCGACCATGCGCATGAACATTTCCCCCGAGCCGGTTGTCGAGACCGCGCAGGTCGCGTCGTCCGCATAACAGCCCGCGCCGATCAGCGGCGTATCGCCGACGCGTCCCACCTGTTTATTGGTGACGCCGCCCGTCGATGTCGCCGCGGCCACGTGGCCGTGCCGGTCGAGCGCGACCGCGCCGACGGTGCCGAACTTGCGGTTCGGATCGATCGGTTCGTGCGGCGTGGGCTCCTGAGCAGCCGTTGACGTTGACGATAACGATGCAGCGAGACTCGCGCCGTCGTGGTCGAGCATCGCACGTTGCTGATCGCGCGCAAGCAGCCATTGACGATGACGCGCCTCGGTATCGAAGTACGCAGGCTCGACGAATTCGAGTCCCTGCGCGGCGGCGAAGCTTTCGGCGCCTTCGCCGGTGAAGAGCACATGTTCGCTGCGCTCGAGCACACTGCGCGCCGCCAGAACCGGATTGCGCACGCGCTTCACGCAGCAGACCGCGCCGGCTTCGAGCGTGCTGCCGTCCATGATCGCCGCGTCGAGTTCGTGCGTGCCCGCCGCGGTGTACACAGCGCCACGGCCCGCGTTGAACAGCGGACAGTCTTCGAGCAGCCGCACCGCTTCGCTCACCGCGTCGAGCGCGCTGCCGCCGTCCGCGAGCACGCGTTGACCGGCGCTCAGCACCGCGTGCAACGCCGCGTGATATTCGGCTTCGGCGCTCGGCGTGAGCGACGCGCGCAGGATCGTGCCCGCTCCGCCATGAATGGCAATGACTGCGTTGGTGTTCATCGTTTGAGTTTGGGTTGGGCTTTGGCAGTGCGATGTTTTGCAACGGCGGCGCCGGCCGCTTGCGCGACCGTACTCGCCGACGCCGACGCGGAGAGCGGATCGGTAAGCCACGGCAGGACGAATTCGGTGACTTCGGCGGCCGCCTTCACCGAGCGTTTCGCGCGATACGCAACCGCGTCGCACAGCGCTTCGATCACGGCGAGAACGGCCGCGTCCGCGTTCGCCGCGAGCCGGCGTTCGGAGCGCACATACAACGACAGGTCGGCGAATTGCGCGAGCGGCGAGCGCGGACCGTCGGTGAGCGCAAGCACGCGTGCCCCGCGCGTCGCCGCACGGCGCGCGAGTTCGATGGTGTCGTCGACATAACGCGGGAAGGCGATGCCGATCACGAGGTCGCCTTTATCGCAATTGAACAGACGCCGCGCGGCATGCGACGGTCCGCCGATGAACGCGAGCGACTGCACGTTGTCGTGATAGGCCATCAGGTTGTGCTCCATCAGCCCGGCGAGAAACGCGCTCGTGCCCGCGCCGAGCACGAACACGCGGCGCGCCGCGAGAATGGCTTCGACGACGGCTTCGGCGGCGGCGCTGTCGATCGCGGTGCGCGTCAAATGCAGATTGCTGGCCGCCTGTTCGAGCGAAGCGTCGACGACATCGTCGCCCGCGGCGAGCGACTCTTGCGCGCTGCGTAGCCGCTCGACCGGCGCGAGCGTCGCCTCGAAGCCGCGCACGAGCGCCTCACGAAACTGCGGATAGCCGTCGAAGCCGAGCGCGCGCGCAAAGCGATTCGCCGTTGCAACCGACGCACCGACGACGCCCGCGAGTTCGTCGATCCGCATGGTGGCCGCGCGAAACAGATTGGCCAGCACGTACTCGCCCATGCGCCGATGAATCGGCGTGAGCGTGGGCATCGCCGCTGCGATGCGCGCGGCAATGGCCTGCTCTGCCTGACTGGATGCAACGGACGGTTGATGAATCATGCGGGCGATGCAGCGCGGTAGTGTCTTTGCAACAGCGAGTTCTTAGTGGTGTAAGCGGAATGCATGAAAGTATATTTACATGGAATTGGCCTAGAAAAAAATTCATTTTCATTTTTACGGGTTTGCCCTGGCGTCCTGCACGCAATGGAATTGATCTTCAGCAAGCGGCGGCATGGTGCTGTTCGGGAATGCGGGCGAGCCGCGCGGCAGGCGACATCGCAATGATCGACGCCTGCACGAGAAACGCCGCTGCCGCTACGACGAGGCACGCGTCCACGCTCCAATGCGCGCTGATCAACGCACCCAGCAATGCGCCCGCAGGCCGCGCGCCGTACGTGGCCGTGCTGTTGAGCGCCGAGACGCGGCCCATCATCCGTTGCGGCGTGATGGCCTGACGCAGCGTGGTCGAGCCGACCACCCAGAGGATCGGCCCAACGCCGAGCAGGAAGAAGCTCAGCAGCGCGAGCCAGAACGACGGCGCGACGAGCGTCGCCACCATCACGAGCGAAGCCAGCAGTCCGCACGACGGCCCGATCATCAGCACGCGCCCGAACGTGAGGCGTCGCGCGATGGTGGGCGCGGCCAGCGCGCCGCACACCATGCCGACGCCATACGCGCCAAGCGTGATGCCAACCGCCGACGCACTGAGTCCGAGCCGATGCACCGCATACGGCACGTACACCGCTTGCAGCACGAAGAAGCCGAGGTTGAAAAAGACCGCGGTCGCGAGCATCGGAAGCAGTAAGGCGTCGCGCCAAACGAAGCGCGTGCCGTCGCGCAGTTCGTGCATGAAGTGACGCGCGGGCACTGGCGCGCGAGGCGGTTCGCGCAATCCCGCGAGCAAAGCCACCGCCAACGCCGACAAGCCGGCCGCGCAGCCGTATGCCCAGCCCGCGCCGATCCAGCCGACCAGCAACCCGCCGAGCGCCGGTCCCGCCGAATAGGCGACGCTGCGCGCCAGTTCGAGGCGTCCATTGGCGCTCGCATACGCTTCGCGCGAGACGATCGACGGCACCAGTGACGGCGCGGCAACGTTGTAGGCGACCGTGCCCGTCGCGGCGATGAAACCGAGCACGCCGAGCAAGGGAAGATTGAGTGCATGAGTCAGCAGAAGCATGAGAACGCACAGCATCGCGACGACACGCAGGCTTTCGGCGAGCGCCATCAACGTGCGGCGCGAGCGGCGGTCGGCCCAGACGCCGAGCGGAATCGACAGCAACAGGAACGGCAACGTCTGCGCTGTCTGCAACAAGCCGGTGCCGCGCGCGTCGGCGCCGAGCGCGAACACTGCGACGAGCGGCGCGGCGGCAAGACTGATCTGCTCGGCCGATTGCGCGACGAGATTCGACCATGCGAGCCGCTGAAAAGCGGCCGGCAAAGCGACACGGGATGAGGACGGCGTGGCGTGCATCGATGGCTCCTGCAACGGATTAGGAAGTGACCATCGTGGCCGCGATCGCCGCGCGGCACGCCCCGCTTCTTGCGGTGTTATTCTTCGCTCGCCATGAATCTCGAAAGCATTCTTTTCTCCCAGGGCTTCGGCTCGCGCCGTCAATGCCGCGCGCTGATTGCGGACGCTCGCGTCGCGATTGGCGGCATCGTATGCACGGACCCGGATGCGGACTGCGCAACCGACGACGCGTCGTTCAGCTTCAGCGTCGACGGTGTGCCGTGGCCGTATCGCGAGCATGCGTATCTGCTGCTCAACAAGCCGGCGGGCTATGAATGCTCGCGCGATCCGCAGCATCATTTGAGCGTGTTCAGTCTGCTGCCGCCGCAATTCGCCGAGCGCGGCGTGCAATGCGTGGGCCGGCTCGATCAGGACACGACCGGCCTGCTGCTCCTCTCCGACGACGGCAAGTTCGTGCACATGTTCACGTCGCCGAAACGCAAGGTGCCGAAGGTGTACGTCGCGACCACGCGCCATGCTATCGACGACCGGCAGTTGAGCGCGCTGCGCGATGGCGTGTTGTTGCACGGCGAGTCGAAAGCGGTGGCCGCGATCGACGCTCAGGCGCGCGGCGAGCGCTCGCTCGCGCTTACCGTGATGGAAGGCAAGTATCACCAGGTCAAGCGGATGATCGCCGCGGCGGGCAACCGTTGCGAAGCGCTGCATCGCGAGCGCGTTGGCGGCCTTGCGTTGCCCGCGACGCTTGCGCCCGGCGCGTGGCAATGGCTCGACGAAACCGAACTCAAGCTGTTGGGATCTTCACGGACTGGGTAAACGACAACAGCGCGACAACAGCGCCGCTACAGCGCACGCAACTCTCTGACGACGCAGGACATTCGATGCGCGCGGACGCACATTCGCTCGCGCCCTGCATGCGTTGAACGCTGCGCCGCAGCATGCGGTTGCTCATGGCTCGCCCTATACTCGTCTAAACAAAGACTACAAAGAGTTCAAGGAGGCGCCATGATCGTCCATAACGGAATCATGAACTCATATGTGATGGTGGCGTTTGTGTGTCTCGGGGTGCTGCTGATCGGCGGATTGCTGATCGTGATGCGGCGGCGGCACAAGTACGATCCCAATCTGATCGGCGCGTTGGTCGGCGCAATGCTGTGCTTTTTGCTGCTGGAGGCGCTGCCCGCGCTGACCTGAACGGCGAAGCGAGCGGCGCACGGCGCGCAGCGGTCGCGCCGGGTTCTCTGTTGTCCGCGGCCACGCGACGTGGCTATCGCGCTTCACAGTTTGGCGTCGTTCATCACTTCGAGCGCTGCTCGCCACACCCCGCTTCGCGCAAAAAATCCTCGACGCTCGGATAGCGCAAACGCACGCCCAGTTCCTCTTTCAGACGGCGATTCACGAGCCGCCTCGACTCGCGCATGAACGACAGCAAGGTCGGCTCGATCTGCGCTTCGGCTTGCTCCCGCGTGATGCGTGGCGGGCGGGCCAAACCGAATGCATCCGCAACGAGATCGAAGTACTCGCCCATTTTCAGCGACGAGTCGTCGGACGCATGGATCACGCGCGCGGGCCGGCCGTGTGTCGCGAGACGCACGAGAATCGCGGCGAGGTCGTCGGCGTGAATGTGGTTCGTGTAGACGTCGTCAGTAGCGACGAGCGCGGGCGTGCGTTTTTCGAGCCGCGCAAGCGGCAGGCGATTGCCCGCATAGATGCCGGGAATGCGCGCGATGCTCGCGGCAATCGAGCCGCGCGCGGTTGCGCGCCGCAACTGGCGCTCGGCGGACACGCGGCGCTTCGCGCGCGCATTGGCCGGATCGACGCTGCGCGTTTCGTCGATCCACGCGCCGCCGCAATCGCCATAGACGCCCGTCGTGCTCGCATAGACGAAGCGCACGGGCGCGCGCGAAGCCGCGGTCCGGCGAAGGCCGTCGGGTACAATATTGGCTGGTTCTGCCGCTGTGCCTGCTGTTGCCCACGAGGCGCGAGCGCGGCGCATGCGCCCAAGCGGCGCCGAGGTTGCATAGCGTGTTGCGCGTGCCAAAGCAAAGTCGCGGCGCATGCTCAAGGTGGCGAGCAACGCGCGGGTGCGGCGGTCGTCGTCGCCGGTTTTCTGCGGGGGTGCGAGATGCAGCACGGTCGGCGCGAGACCCGCGAGCCGTTTCAGGCTGCGGCGCTCGTCGAGATCGCCGACCAGCGGCGACACGCCCGCAGCGCGCAATTCGGCGCAGCGCCCGGCGTGGCTGGTGAGCGCGAAGACGTGAGCGTGCGGCAGCAGCAGAGGCACGCAGCGCATGCCGACATCGCCGCAACCTACGATCAACACGCGCGGACGGCGGAAGTTTCGTGTCGCTTTCATGGTGCAGGCATTGTAGCCGCCACGCGCCGCGCGCATCGGGCGGCAGTGGGCGCAGCCCTTGCTGCTCCTCGCTGTAGCTTCGCCGTAGCCTCGCCGTGACTTATTAACGATTACCGACTTTCCATTTCCGAACACATATGGCATTTAACGTCACGCTCCGGCAAAGCGGCCGGCAGTTTCAGGTAGAACAGGACGAACCGGTGTTGACCGCGGCCTTGCGTCAGGGCATCGGTCTGCCGTACGGCTGCAAGAACGGCGCATGCGGTTCGTGCAAGGGCGCCGTGGTGAACGGCCAGGTCGAGCAGCGCGCGCACTCGTCGTCGGCGTTGTCGAACGATGAAAAGACTCGCGGCATGGCGCTCTTCTGCTGCGCGACGGCGTGCTCGGATCTGGAAATCGACATCCGCGAAGTGGCCGGCGTGGGCGACGTGCAGGTCAAAAAGCTGCCGTGCCGCGTGAACGCGATCGAGCGCAAGGCCGACGACGTCGTCGTGCTCAAGCTGCAACTGCCCGCGAACGAACGCCTTCAGTATCTTGCCGGCCAGTACCTCGAGTTCATTCTGAAGGACGGCAAGCGCCGCAGCTATTCGATGGCGAACGCGCCGCACGCCGAAGGCCCGATCGAGCTGCATATCCGCCACATGCCCGGCGGCGCCTTTACCGACCACGTATTCAACACGATGAAAGAGCGCGACATTCTGCGCTTCGAAGCGCCGCTCGGCACGTTCTTCCTGCGCGAAGAATCGGACAAGCCGATCGTGCTGCTCGCGTCGGGCACGGGCTTCGCGCCGCTGAAGGCCATCGTCGAACATGCGGTGTTCAAGAACCTGAATCGCCCGATGACGCTGTACTGGGGCGCGCGTCGCAAGAAAGACCTGTATCTGCTCGAGCTTGCCGAGCAATGGGCGCGCGAGATTCCGAATTTCAAGTTCGTGCCGGTGCTGTCGGAGCCGGATGCGAGCGATGCGTGGACCGGCCGCGTCGGCTTCGTCCATCGCGCGGTGATCGAGGATCTGCCGGATCTGTCCGCGTATCAGGTGTATGCGTGCGGCGCGCCGGTCATGGTCGAATCGGCGCAGCGCGATTTCACGCAACATCATCGCCTGCCCGAAGACGAGTTCTACGCGGATTCGTTCACGAGCGCGGCGGATCTCGCCAACGCCGTCTAAGCAAAACGCCGACGCGACGCGCTGTGTGCAAATTCATGGTTTACACCGGCGCTTGCCTTGTCGTATTCTTTCGCGCATGAACCGCATCCAGTCCGAACTTCGACGTCGCCGCTCGCCGCTTCCCTAGGGACGCCGCCGGCTTCGTCACGGATTCGCGCTACAACAGAGCGCAAGCTGTTCGAATCATGAAAGCCACGGCATGCCGTGGCTTTTTTGTTTTTCCCTCACCCACTTGTTACCCGCTGCCTGGAGCCTGCCGTCATGAACTTCAATGAGTATCCGATCGAGTCGCTGATGTACATCACGAACCGGCCCGACATCGTTTTCACGCACGGCAAGGGCTCGTGGATCTACGACAACAACGGCAAGCGCTATCTCGACTTCATTCAGGGCTGGGCCGTGAACTCGCTCGGGCACTGCAATGAAGGCATGATCGAAGCGTTGAACAAGCAGGCGCAACTGCTCATCAATCCGTCGCCGGCTTTCTATAACGAGCCGATGGCGAAGCTCGCCGGCCTGCTCACGCAACATAGCTGCTTCGACAAGGTGTTCTTCGCGAACAGCGGCGCGGAAGCGAACGAAGGCGCGATCAAGCTCGCGCGCAAGTGGGGCAAGAAGAACAAGGACGGCGCGTTCGAAATCATCACGTTCGATCACAGCTTCCACGGCCGCACGCTCGCCACCATGTCGGCGAGCGGCAAGCCGGGCTGGGACACGATCTACGCGCCGCAAGTGCCGGGCTTCCCGAAAGCGGATCTGAACGACATTGCGTCGGTGGAAAAACTGATCAACGCGAAGACGGTCGCGGTGATGCTCGAACCCATTCAGGGCGAAGGCGGCGTGATTCCCGCCACGCGCGAGTTCATGCAGCAACTGCGCGAGCTGACCCGCAAGCACAACCTGCTGCTGATCGTCGACGAAGTGCAAAGCGGCTGCGGTCGCGCCGGCACGCTGTTCGCGTATGAGCTGTCGGGCATCGAGCCGGACATCATGACGCTCGGCAAGGGCATCGGCGGCGGCGTGCCGTTGGCTGCGCTGCTTTCGAAAGCCGAAGTTGCGATCTTCGAAGCGGGCGATCAGGGCGGCACCTACAACGGCAATCCGTTGATGACGGCCGTCGGCTATTCGGTGATCTCGCAACTGACCGCGCCGGGTTTCCTCGAAGGCGTGCGCGCGCGCGGCGACTATCTGCGCGCGAAGCTGCTGGAGTTGTCGGAAGAACGCGGCTTCAAGGGCGAGCGCGGCGAAGGTCTGCTGCGCGCGCTGCTGCTCGGCAAGGACATCGGCAACCAGATCGTCGAAAAGGCGCGCGACATGCAGCCCGACGGCCTGCTGCTGAACGCGGCGCGTCCGAACCTGCTGCGCTTCATGCCGGCGCTGAACGTCACGAACGAAGAGATCGACCAGATGATGGCGATGCTGCGTTCGATCCTCGACACGCTGTAATCGAAGCGGGCCACGCATGATGAGTACGACCGCCGCGCTTTCGATCCGCCGTTTCGACGCACGCGACACCGACGCCGTGATCGCGTTGTGGCAACAGGCGTTTCCCGAGTATCGGGACGCGACGAAGCCGCAACGCAACCCGCATCTGTCGATTGCAAACAAGCTCGCGACGCAGCCCGAATTGTTCTTCGTGGCCGTGCTGGGTGAACGCGTGGTCGGCACGGTGATGGGCGGCTACGACGGTCATCGCGGCTGGCTGTACTCGCTCGCCGTCGACGAGTCGTTGCGGCGGCATGGCATCGGCTCGCGTCTGGTCGCGCACGTCGAAGCGGCGCTGACCGCGCTGGGCTGCCCGAAGCTGAACCTGCAAGTGCTGTCCGCGAAGAACGACGTGCGCGCGTTTTACGAAGCGCTCGGTTATCGCGCGGATGAAGTCGTGAGTTTCGGCAAACGTCTTGGCGAGCTGGCGGATTCTTCGCGGGGTTGAGTGCTTCGTGGTGCGGTGTGCTGCGCCGCGCCGCGCAAAGACAAAGGCCGCATGCGTTGGTTACGCATGCGGCCTTTGTTATTGAGGCTTTAGTTTGCGAGGCTTATTCGCCCAACTCATTCACCCAGCTCATTCACCCAGATACGCCGCCCGCACCTTCGGATCGTCCAGCATCTGCTTCGCATCCCCCGACATCGTGACGAGACCCGAGTCCATCACATAGCCGCGGTTCGCCGCCTGCAACGCGAGACGTGCGTTCTGCTCGACCAGCAGCACGGTCATGCCTTCACCCGAAATCGCGCGCACCACTTCGAAGATCTTCTCGACCATGATCGGCGACAGACCCATCGACGGCTCGTCGAGCAGCAGCAGCTTGGGACGCGAGATGATCGCGCGCGCCATCGCCAGCATCTGCTGTTCGCCGCCCGACAGCGTGCCCGCGTATTGCGTGGCGCGCTCCTTCAGACGCGGGAAAAAGCCGAACATGCGATCGACGTCGGCCTTGATGCCGTCGGTGTCTGTGCGCAGATAAGCGCCCATCTGCATGTTCTCGACAATCGACATGCGCGCGAAGATGCCGCGGCCTTCCGGCACCATCGCGAGGCCGCGCTTCAAAAGCTCGTGCGGCGGCACGCCCTTGATCGACTGGCCCATATACTCGATGTCGCCCGCGGCATACGGCTTCAGACCCGTGATCGCCTTCATCGTCGTGGTCTTGCCCGCGCCGTTTGCGCCGATCAGCGTGACCAGCTCGCCCTGCGCGACTTCGAGATCGATGCCCTTGACTGCCTGGATGCCGCCGTAGTTGACCTGAAGGCCCTTGATTTTCAACATGGTTTGCGTCGTGGACATCAGTGGACTCCTGCACCCAGATAAGCTTCGATCACCTTCGGATCCTTCTGCACGTCTTGCGGCAGACCTTGCGCAATCACCTTGCCGTAGTCGAGCACCGTCATCTGGTTGCACAGACCCATCACGAGTTTCACGTCGTGCTCGATCAGCAGAATCGTCTTGCCGTCCGCGCGAATCTTGTCGAGCAGCCTGGTCAGTTCAACTTTTTCCGTTGCGTTCATGCCGGCAGCGGGTTCGTCGAGTGCGAGCAGCTTCGGATCGGTCGCGAGCGCGCGCGCGATTTCAAGCCGGCGCTGGTGACCGTACGACAGATTGCGCGACGTGTAGTCCGCGTACTGCGCGATGCCGACGTACTCCAGCAGTTCGATCGCGCGCTCCTTGATCTCGCGCTCTTCCTTGCGCTCGGCCGGCGTCTGGAACACCGCGCCGATCAGGCCGTGCTTCGTGCGCACGTGGCGGCCGACCATCACGTTTTCCAGCGCGGTCATGCCGCCGAACAGACGAATGTTCTGGAACGTGCGCGCGATGCCGGCCTTCGCAACCTGATAGACGGCCGTCGGCGTGTAGTTCTGGCCGTCGAGCTTGAAGTCACCCGAGTCAGGCGTGTAAAGGCCCGTGATCACGTTGAAGAACGTGGTCTTGCCGGCGCCGTTCGGGCCGATCAGACCGTAAATAGTGCCTTCCTCGATCTGAAGACCGACGTCCGACAGCGCCTGCAAACCGCCAAAGCGCTTGTTCACGCCCTGCACGGACAGACGGATTTTTTTATCGCTCATGTGATTTCTCCTATCCGCGTCCGTTACGCGCGCACCGGCTTCTTGCCGGCACGCTTCGACAGTTTGGCAATCTTGTCTTCGTGCTTCGGCGACGGCCACAGGCCTTCCGAGCGGTACAGCATGATCAGCACCATCGCCAACGCGTAGACGAGCTGACGGATCACTTCCGTATCGACGATTTCATGGCCGAAGATCATGTGCTGCAGCGGACCCATCGTCGAGCGCAGGAATTCGGGCAGCACCGCGAGCAGCACCGCGCCGAGAATCACGCCGGGAATGTGACCCATGCCGCCGAGCACCACGCACGCGAGCACCACGATCGACTCGGGCAGCGTGAACGATTCCGGCGACACGAAGCCCTGGAACGCGCCGAACATCGCACCCGACAGACCGCCGAACGACGCGCCCATCGCGAACGCGAGCAGCTTCACGTTGCGCGTGTTGATGCCCATCGCCTTCGCGGCGATTTCGTCTTCGCGGATCGCGGCCCATGCGCGGCCGATACGCGAGTGCTGCAAACGCGTACACACCCAGATCACGAGCAGCGCGGCGAGCACGAACAGGTAGTAGTACGAGTACACCGACGGAAACTGGAAGCCGAATAGCGAGTGCGACTGCGACAGGCTGAAGTCGCCCAGGTGCACCGGCGCGATTGCCGTAATGCCCTTTGGGCCGTTGGTGATGTTCACCGGACGGTCGAGGTTGTTCAGGAAAATCCGCACGATTTCCCCGAAGCCCAACGTCACGATGGCGAGATAGTCGCCGCGCAGACGCAGCGTCGGTGCGCCGAGCAAGACGCCGAACAGCGCGGCCACGCCCATCGCGCACGGCACGATGATGAGGAACGGCACGTGCAGCCCGTTCGGCGCGAGATGCGCGATCCATTCGAATTGCGACGACAGGTGCGGCGACGACAGCAGCGCCGCCGTGTACGCGCCGACCGCGTAGAACGCGATGTAGCCCAGGTCGAGCAGGCCGGCGAAGCCGACCACCACATTGAGGCCGAGCGCGAGCATCACGTACAGCATCGCGAAGTCGAGCACGCGGACCCAGTAGTTGCCGCCCGCGGTGCCGATGATCATCGGCGCGGCGATCACGAGCACCGCCGTGATGATGCCGACGGTCAGCGTCTTCGCCAGGTTCTTCTCGGGAATGAGCGTCGTCGACGGCTCGATCGGTTGAATTGAGGTCATTTGATTTACTCCTTGGCCTGGATCAAGCGCGATCCGCAACGCGTTCGCCGAGCAGACCCGACGGACGGAACACCAGCACGATGATCAGCACGATGAACGCAAACACGTCCTGATAGTTACTGCCGAACACACCACCTGTCAGGTTGCCGATATAACCCGCGCCCAACTGTTCGATGAGCCCCAGAATCACGCCGCCGACCATCGCGCCGCCGAGATTGCCGATACCGCCGAGCACGGCCGCGGTGAACGCCTTCAGGCCTGGGATGAAGCCCATGTAGAAGTGCGCGTTGCCATATTCGGAGGCGATCATCACACCGGCGAGCGCGGCGAGCGCCGAGCCGATCATGAAAGTGGCCGAGATCACGAAGTTCGGGTTCACGCCCATCAGCGAGGCGACGCCGGGGTTCTCGGCAATTGCGCGCATTGCGCGGCCGAGCTTGGTCTTGTGCACGAGGAGCAGCAGGCCCGCCATCACGAGGAACGCGACGACGATGATCACGATTTCAGTCATCGAGATCACGGCGCCGGGCGTCGTATCGGTGGCCTTGATCACGTTCAGCGGATCGGTGGGCAGAAGCTGCGGGAACGGCAGCGGATTGCGCGACCAGATCATCATGGCGAGCGTCTGCAGCAGGATCGACACGCCGATCGCGGTGATCAGCGGAGCAAGACGCGGCGCCTTGCGCAGCGGCCGGTATGCCACGCGCTCGATTGTGTAGCCGACGACCGCGCAGACCACGGCGGCGATCGCCAGCGCGATGCAGAGCGTCGGCACATTGCCCAAGCCGGGGAAGTGGTTCTGCAGCACGCCTATGGCTGACAGCGCAACCATCGCGCCGACCATCAACACGTCGCCGTGAGCGAAGTTGATGATGCCCAGAATGCCGTAAACCATCGTATAGCCCAGTGCGATGATGGCGTAAACGCTGCCAAGCACCAGCCCGTTGAGGACCTGCTGGATGAAGATATCCATTTAATGCTCCTTAGCCCGTGCGGCTGGATTCGCGCTCTTCATCAGCCGGTGGGCGGTGATGCGTCACGCAATCTCAACGGCACTGCGGGTACTGATGTAAAAGACCGGTAAGGGTTTATCCGCCGCCGATTCACCTTCACGACTGGGTCACAGTCGCAGGCTAGCCTTCAGCGGATGCAAAAACGGCACCGTCGGGTGGTTCGGTGCCGTCAGGCTGAACGTCCCGTCATTACATCTTCACGACGTCGAGAACCGCTTTCTTGCCGTCCTTGAAGTCGTAAAGCGTAATGGCGCCCTCTTTCAAATCACCCTTGTCGTCGAACGCGATGCGGCCGATTACCCCGTGGTAATCGGTGGACGGCATCGCAGCCAGCACCTTGGGCGCCTCGATCGAATTAGCGCGCTTCATTGCATCGACAATCACGTACACAGCGTCGTACGTGAACGGTGCGTAAATCTGCACCGGCGTGTGGAAGCGGTCGACGTACTTCTTCTCGAAGTCCGCTCCCCTGTCCATTTTCGAAAGCGCGAGTCCCGCTTCCGAACAGACCAGGTTTTGCACGGCGGTTCCCGCCAGCTCACCTACCTTGTCGGTACACACGCCGTCGCCGCCAAGGATTTTTGCCCTGATACCGAGCGCCGCCGCCTGTTTGGCAAACGGCCCGCCCGTTGCGTCCATGCCGCCGAACATGATGGCGTCCGGATGAACACTCTTGATCTTCGTGAGGATGGCCCGGAAGTCCGTGGCCCGGTCGTTCGTCGCTTCGCGCGTGACGACTTTCGCTCCGTTCGCCTCGGCGGTCTTCGCGAATTCGTCCGCGAGTCCCTTGCCGTAGGCGGTCGCATCGTCCACGACGGCGATGCGTTTCGCGCCCAGCGCCTTCGTCGCGTAATTGGCGAGTGCGGGACCCTGCTGCGCGTCGGTGGCGACGACGCGGTAGGTCGTCTTGAAACCCTGCTGCGTGTAAGCCGGGTTCGTCGACGACGGCGAGATCTGCACGATGCTCGCGTCGCTATAGACCTTGGAAGCCGGAATCGACACGCCCGAATTCAGATGCCCGACGACGGCCACCACGTGATCGTCCACCAGCTTTTGCGCGACGGCCGTTCCCGTTTTGGGGTCGGCGGCGTCGTCCTGCGCGTCGAGTTGCAAGTCGATCTTGTGGCCGTCGATCGTCAGGCCCTGCGCGTTGATTTCCTCGACCGCGAGACGCGCGCCGTTTTCGTTGTCTTTACCAAGATGTGCAATGCCGCCCGTCAACGGAGCCGCATGGCCGATTTTCACGACGATTGCTTCGCTTGCCGGCGCCGCGGATGCCGCTGCCGCCGACGCACCTGCTCCCGCCTCGCCATCCTGTTTTTTGCCGCACGCGGTCAACATCGCAACCGCGGCCGCGATGGACACGGCGTAAGCAAACTTGACTCGCATTAAGTAGGTCTCCCGCCCTTGCAAATTCCATCGTCTGAAGGCGCTAAGGCCTTGAGAACGCGCGCATTGTAACTCCAATTTTGCGACGGGCAATATTGTTGAACCGGCAGGGTTTTCCTGCATTGCAACCGTATTTTGAGACCGCTTTCGCGCAAAAGGCGCAACCCGGTTGCGACTGTTTTTCGTGCATCAGTTGCACCGGCTTGGGAACGCATGGCATCAAGTGTTGCGGCCGAACGGCGCTGCGGCCTGCTACAGCGTGGTTTACGTCAAATGGTGGGTTTTGTTGAGCCGCCTTTGGCGAGCACCATTTTAGTGCGCCAAAATTGCAACAGCGCGGATAGGTCGCAAACAATCGGGGACGCATCATCGAAAAACCGATTTAACGCCAGATCGAATTTCAAAAAAGATTGCCTGCGTCGGTGTGGGAAACCGCATTTCGCAGTGATGTGGCACCGTTTCTTGAATGGCCTTCGCGGCGTCAGGATGAAAAAAACGCGCCCGAAGGCGCGCTTTCTTATGGTCTATGGTGGCTGCGAACCGTCAGGCCGGCAGACCCAAGCCACGCGGCAGCGGAAACGCGATGTTTTCCTCGATGCCGTCGAGCGCGCGAACATTGCGCACACCCAACTCCCGCAATCGGGCGATGACCGCCTGCGCCAGCACTTCCGGCGCCGAAGCGCCGGCAGTCACGCCGATGCGGCGCTTGCCCTCGACCCATGTCGGATCGATCTGATCCGGGGAATCGACCATATAGGCCGGCACGCCGAGCTTCTCAGCCAGTTCGCGCAGCCGGTTCGAGTTCGAACTGTTCGGGCTGCCGACCACGATCACCACGTCGCACTGCGGCGCCATGAACTTGACGGCGTCCTGGCGGTTCTGCGTCGCGTAGCAGATGTCCTGCTTCTTCGGCTCGCGGATGGACGGGTATTTCGCCTTCAGCGCGCCGATGATTTCGGCGGCGTCGTCGACCGACAGCGTGGTTTGCGTGACGAACGCGATCCGCTCCGGGTCGGCCAGTTGCAGCGCCTGCACGTCCTCGATGTCTTCGACGAGATGCATGCCCTCGCCCGCCTGGCCCATCGTGCCTTCCACTTCCGGATGGCCCTTGTGGCCGATCATCACGATGTCGAAGCCGTCCTGGCGCATCTTCGCGACCTCGATGTGCACCTTGGTCACGAGCGGACAGGTCGCGTCGTACACGCGCAGCCCGCGCGATTCGGCCTCGCTGCGCACCGCTTTCGACACGCCGTGCGCGCTGAAGATGACCGTGTTGCCGGGCGGCACTTCTTCGAGCCGCTCAATGAAAATCGCGCCCTTCTTGCGCAGATCTTCGACGACGTAGGCGTTATGGACGATTTCGTGACGCACGTAAATCGGCGAGCCGTGCAGCTTAATCGCGCGTTCGACGATCTCGATAGCCCGATCGACGCCGGCACAGAACCCGCGCGGCTGCGCCAGCAGGATCTCGGTTTCGGCAAGGGTCGTATCCGCGATGGTCATGTTTACAAAATCCCGATGATTTTCACTTCGAACGCCAGCGCCTGGCCGGCAAGCGGGTGGTTGAAATCGAACAGGGCCGACGTTTCGCTCACTTCTTTCAGAACGCCGGCGTAGCGGCCGCCACCCGGCGCGTTGAATTCGACCAGGTCGCCCGGAGAAAAATCCTCACCGATCATGCTGTTTTCGCGCAGCGTGGCCAGCGACACGCGCTGGATCAACTCGGGATTGCGCGGACCGAAGGCGACGCCAGGATCTAGCCGAAAGGTCGAATGGTGCCCGACCTTCAAACCCAGCAAAATGTCTTCCAGCGGCGGCGCGAGCTGACCGGCGCCGAGCAGCAGCGTGGCGGGCTTGTCGTTGAAGGTATTGATGACTTCGGCGCCATCGGCAAGGGAAAGCCGGTAGTGAAGCGTCACGTGCGAACCGGGCTTCACTTCGGAAATGTCGATGATGCTCATGCAGTGCTCGCTCAGTCGAAGCGCGCTCTCACGCGTGCGCCGCGGGCGCAGCTGACGCGTGCGGCACACCGTCGGCGTGCCGTGCGCAAAGCGTCTATTGTAAGCCACATGGCTGGCCTCGGCTTGCGTCCATCGCACGCACGAAGCTTCAACCCTAAGCGGAGGAATTGTCTCTATATGTCTGATTATGCGTCCACAATCGGCGATCCAATGTTGGATTTCGCTCGTTCGCCGCCCGTCGCCCGCCCTGCCGATGCGCCCAATCCGCGCCGCGGGCGCAAATGGCCCAAACACGATATGCCGCGCGAACGGCTCATCGATCAGGGCCCCGCCGTGCTGTCGGACACGGAGATGATCGTGCTCGTGCTCGGCTCGGGCCTGCCCGGCCACGACGTGTTCAGCGTGGCGCGCGAACTGCTCGACCGCTTCGGCTCGCTGCGGGCCATGCTCGATGCGACTTACGCGGATTTCGACGGCCTGCGCGGCATCGGGCCCGCGAAAAAAGCGCAATTGCTCGCGATCATGGAAATGGCGCGCCGTTCGCTGGTCGACAAGATGCGCCGGCGTTCGCTGATGAATTCGCCGGAGGCCGTGGAAGATTACCTGCGGCTTCTGATCGGCGGCCGTCCGCAGGAAGTGTTCGTGTCGCTGTTCCTGGACGCGCGGCATCGGCTGATTCGCAGCGAGGAAAGCGCGCGCGGCACGCTCACGCGCATGGCGGTGTATCCGCGCGAGATCGTGCGGCGGGCGCTGGCGCTCAATGCGGCCAGTCTGATCGTCGCGCACAATCATCCGTCGGGCGCAGTGCAGCCAAGCGCGAGCGACTGTAGTCTCACGCGCACACTGCGCGAAGCGCTGGCGCTGATCGACGTACAGCTGGTCGATCATCTCGTGATTGGCGCGGACAGCGTATACTCGTTCGCCCGCGCCGGGTGGCCGTGACGCGGCCCGATCGGTAGCTTGACGGGTCTTTCAGCGCTCTTTAGGCGACATGAAAAAAGCGTGAACGGGACGCGAAAGGGCGCCGCGCCGTGTTTCGCCACCGCAAATAAGGTTTGATTTTGCGGCTTTTTTCCTGCTAGAATTCCGGTTTGCCTATTTCCAACCCCCTGTTCCGAAGCCACCAAGGCGTTCCGGAAAGGATACGTGCCTGATTTCAGCGCGACTCTTTTCGGGAAACTTTCACGGCGTTCGAACTCAGAATTAGCGTATTAGGAGTGCTCTCATGGCACGCGTATGCCAAGTAACTGGGAAAGCGCCGATGAGCGGCAACAACGTTTCCCACGCGAACAACAAAACCAAGCGCCGGTTCCTGCCGAACCTGCAAAGCCGCCGTATTTGGGTGGAAAGCGAAAACCGTTGGGTGCGTCTGCGTATTTCGAACGCCGGCCTGCGCCTGATCGACAAGAACGGTATCGACGCTGTGCTCGCAGATCTGCGCGCACGCGGTGAAGCCTAAGGAGTAAATCATGGCGAAAGGCGCACGCGACAAGATCAAGCTGGAATCGACCGCAGGCACGGGTCACTTCTACACGACTACGAAGAACAAACGCAACATGCCGGAAAAGATGCTGATCAAGAAGTTTGATCCGGTCGTCCGTAAGCACGTTGACTACAAGGAAACCAAGATCAAGTAAGTCTTGGCTCCTGCCTTTTGACGAAGGCAAAGACATGTGCAAAAAGCCTCGCATTCGTGCGGGGCTTTTTTGTTTCTGGGTCGTCAAAACCGTCGTTTGACCTTGATGTGCCCAGTCGTGAAGTCTTATGACGTCCGGCTAGCTTTCCCTCGACCGTCGCGGCGCGTATCCTTTCTCGTTTTAGCAGCGCGTGATTGACGCGTTTGCACAGCAAAACGAAAAGACGGAGATGCAAGCAATGGAATTCGATGTGGCGATTGTCGGTAGCGGTCTCGCGGGGCTGAGCGTCGCGCTCAACCTCGCAGAAACGCGGCGGGTCGCGGTGATCGCCAAGCGGTCGATGACTGAAGGCGCGAGTGATTGGGCGCAAGGCGGCATCGCCGCCGTGCTGGATTCCGCGGACAGCATCGACAATCACGTGCGCGACACGCTGATTGCCGGCGGCGGCCTGTGCGACGAAGCGGCGACGCGGTTCATCGTCGAACACGGGCGTGCCGCGATTGAATGGCTGATCGACCAGGGCGTGCCGTTCACGAAAGACGACGCGGCGGAGCTCGGCTTCCACCTCACGCGCGAGGGCGGCCATAGCCACCGGCGGATTATTCATGCGGCCGACGCCACGGGCCACGCGGTTGTCACCACGCTCAGCGAGCGTGTGCGGCGGCATCCGAACATCACGCTGCTCGAAGATCACTGCGCGATCGACCTGATCACCTCCGACCGGCTGGGATTGCCGGGACGCCGTTGTCATGGCCTCTATGCGCTCGATGTGCAAACCGGCCGCACCGTCACCATCGAAGCGCCGCACACGGTGCTCGCCACCGGCGGCGCCGGCAAGGTCTACCTGTACACCACGAATCCGGACACGGCGACGGGCGACGGCATCGCGATGGCATGGCGCGCGGGCTGCCGTGTCTCGAACATGGAGTTCATCCAGTTCCATCCGACCTGCCTGTTCCATCCGTACGCCAAGTCGTTTCTGATCTCGGAAGCCGTGCGCGGCGAAGGCGGCGTGCTGAAGCTGCCGGACGGCACGCGTTTCATGCCGAACCACGACGAGCGCGCCGAACTCGCGCCGCGCGACATCGTCGCGCGCGCGATCGACTTCGAGATCAAGAAGCGCGGCATCGATTGTGTGTATCTGGACATCAGCCATCAGCCGGCCGATTTCCTGCGCGAGCATTTTCCGACGATTCTCGCGCGCTGCCTGGAATTCGGCATCGACATCACGAAGGAACCCATTCCGGTCGTGCCCGCGGCGCACTATACGTGCGGCGGCGTCGTCACCGATCTGGCGGGCCGCACCGATCTCGCGGGCCTCTATGCAGTCGGCGAGACCTCTTGCACGGGGCTGCACGGCGCAAACCGTCTGGCCAGCAATTCGCTGCTCGAGTGTCTGGTGATCGGCCGCTCGGCTGCGCGCGCCATTGAAGAAGAAGGCTTTAGCGGCGCGGTTCATGCGCCGTTGCCGGACTGGGACGAGAGCCGCGTGTCCGATCCGGACGAAGAAGTGGTGGTCGCCCACAATTGGGACGAGCTTCGCCGGCTCATGTGGAACTACGTGGGCATTGTGCGCACGGACAAACGGCTTGCGCGAGCGCGCCACCGGCTCGCCCTGTTGCGCGACGAGATTCACGAGTATTACGCGAATTTCAAGGTGAGCCGCGACCTGCTGGAGTTGCGCAATCTGGTGGACGTGGCTTCGCTAATCGTCGACGGCGCGCGCTCGCGGCGCGAAAGCCGCGGCCTGCATTTCAGCCGCGACTGGCCGGCGACTTTGCCCAAAGCGCTGCCGACCGTGCTCTCGCCGGAATACGTGCGCAACCGCAACGTGTGATGCAAACGGAAACGCCATCGCCGGCTTTCATGCCGGCGATGGCGTTTCATGTCTCACGAAGCCTAATTTCTGGAAACCGCGTCAGACGATTCGCAGCGAGTAATCGGTCGCTCGCACGTCTTTCGTCAGGGCGCCGATCGACACGCGGTCGACGCCTGTCTCCGCAATCGTCCGCACGGTCTCGAAGTTGACGCCGCCCGACACTTCCAGCACCGCGCGTCCAGCAGTGATGCGCACCGCGTCGCGCATTGCATCGAAGGAAAAGTTGTCGAGCAGAATGGACTGCGCGCGATGCGCCAATGCCGTTTCCAACTGTTCGAGCGTTTCGACCTCAATCTGAATCGGGACGCCCGCGTTGAGCGTAAGCGCGGCGTCCATGGCCGCGCCCACTCCGCCGGCGGCGGCAATGTGGTTTTCCTTGATCAGGATGCCGTCGTACAACGCGAGCCGTTGATTCGCGCCGCCGCCCACACGCACCGCGTACTTTTGCGCGAGCCGCAAGCCTGGCAAAGTCTTGCGCGTGTCGAGAATGCGCGTGCGCGTATGCGCGATTGCGTCGACGTACCGGCGCGTCGCGCTCGCCACGCCGGACAGCAACTGCAGAAAGTTGAGCGCGTTGCGTTCGGCGGTAAGCAGCGCGCGCACCGGCCCGCGCAGTTCGCACACCGGCGTGTCCGCCGTCATGCGGTCGCCTTCGCGATAACGCCACTGCGCCTCGATCCGCGGATCGACCTGGCGCAAGACGGCGTTGAACCAGGGCACGCCGCACAACACCGCATCCTCGCGGACGATGACGCGCGCGTCGCGCACTTCGTCGGCGGGAACGAGGCGGCCGGTCTGGTCGCCGGTGCCGATGTCTTCCGCGAGCGCGTCCGCGACGTTGCGTGCCAGCGCGGCGTCGAACGCGGCGCCGTACTGCGCGCGGATCTCGGCGAAGAGTGGCGACACGGCTTCCGCCTGGCTATAGGCGGCGGAACCGGCCTCTGCTGAATCTTGCGCTACCGCGTTCATCAGGCGGCTCCTACGTTCGAATACAACTGCGCGTCGCGCGCCAGATCGCCGCTCGCCTGCACGCGCTTCTTGTGACGCGCGGCGAAGTCCAGCATGCGATCGATCGGCAGACGAGCCCGTTCGCCGATAGCACGGTCGACGAAAATCTCGTTGTGGCCGCGCTCGAGCACGTCGGCCAGATTCGCGAGGCCGTTCATCGCCATCCACGGACAGTGCGCGCAGCTCTTGCAGGTCGCGCTGTTGCCGGCCGTGGGCGCGGCAATCAGCGTCTTGCCGGGCGCAGCGAGTTGCATCTTGTGCAGGATGCCGAGGTCCGTCGCGACGATGAAATGCGTCGCATCGAGCTTCTGCGCGGCGTCGATCAACTGAGTCGTGGAACCGACGACATCGGCAAGCGCCACGACGTTGGCCGGCGACTCCGGGTGCACGAGCACTTTCGCGCCGGGATATTCGGCGCGCAGCAAATCCAGCTCGATGCCCTTGAACTCGTCGTGCACGAGACACGAGCCCTGCCACATGAGCATGTCCGCGCCGGTCTTGTTCTGGATATAACCGCCCAGGTGCCGGTCCGGCGCCCAGATGATTTTTTCGCCGCGCGCGTGCAAGTCGGCAACAATCTCCAGTCCGATCGATGAAGTCACCATCCAGTCGGCGCGAGCCTTCACCGCGGCACTGGTGTTCGCATAGACCACGACCGTGCGATCCGGATGGGCGTCACAGAAAGCCGAGAATTCGTCCACTGGGCAGCCGAGATCGAGCGAGCAGGTGGCGTCGAGGTCGGGCATCAGAATGCGCTTGTCGGGACTCAGAATCTTCGCGGTCTCGCCCATGAAACGCACGCCCGCCACCACCAGCGTTTGCGCCTCATGGTCACGCCCGAAGCGCGCCATTTCCAGCGAATCGGCGACGCAGCCGCCGGTTTCGTCGGCAAGCTCCTGCAATTCGGCATCGACATAATAGTGGGCCACGAGCACTGCCTTCTCGCGCTTCAGCAGTGCGCGGATGCGCTCCTTCAGCGCCACTTTCTGTTCTGCCGACGGCATGTCGGGCACCTTCGCCCACGCCTGTCCGATCCCGCAGGACGTGCCCTGCGCCTGCGGCCGGTCGTATTCGACGGTCCTGATCGCCTGCTGATCCATGATCTCCTCTGCCTTCGCTCTGCCGCCGCGGCCTGCGCACTGCGTCATGCTGCATTTTCCGCGGCCCAAAAAGCAAAACCCCGCCAACGCGGGGTTTTGTGACGTAACGAAATTTTAATGGATTTCGCGATCAAGCATAACGGCGCAGTCGCATTGCAAAATCCTGCAGCGCTTTGATGCCGCTCGCCTCAGCGCGATGACACCAGTCCTGCAACTGAACCAGCAACTGGTCGCGCGATGCGTTCGAGCGCTCCCACATTGCCGCGAGTTCGTTGCGCATGTCGATGTACGTCTTCAGTTTCTGGCTGTTCGCGAAGATTTGCGGCAGCAGCCGTTTCTGCGGCTCGTCGAGCCCCGCTTCTTCCTTATGGAACCAGTTGCGCGCGCCGCGCATGAGCTGATACTTCTCGCGTGCGCCGACTTCCTTCAGATGCGCGAGTTCCTGACGATACGCACGCTTAAGCGCCTTGCCGTAACGCGCCATCACTTCGTAACGGTTTGCCAGCACGGCCTGCAACGTGTCCTGGTCGAGCACCAGCTTGCCGGTGGTCAGACGCGGCGTGGGCGCGATCTTCTTCACCTTCGCAAGACGGAAGGCCGACATGATGCGGATATACATCCAGCCGATGTCGAACTCATACCACTTGTTCGACAGCTTGGCCGACGTCGCATACGTGTGGTGGTTGTTATGCAGCTCCTCACCGCCGATGATGATGCCCCACGGGAAAATGTTCGTGCTGGCGTCCGACGAGTTGAAGTTGCGGTAGCCCCAGAAGTGCGCGAGACCGTTGACGACGCCGGCCGCCCAGAACGGGATCCAGACCATTTGCACGGCCCAGATGGTCAGGCCGACCACGCCGAACAGCGCGACGTTCAGCACCATCATCAGGCTCACGCCGAGAATCGGGTACTTCGTGTAGACGTTGCGCTCCATCCAGTCGTTCGGCGTGCCGTGACTGAACTTGCGCATCGTTTCTTCGTTTTTCGCTTCAGTGCGATACAGTTCCGCGCCTTCGAGCAGCACCTTCCAGATGCCGCGCGTTTGCGGGCTGTGCGGATCTTCTTCGGTCTCGCACTTCGCGTGGTGCTTACGGTGGATAGCCGCCCATTGACCGGTCAGCATGCCCGTGGTCATCCACAGCCAGAACCGGAAAAAATGACTGACGACAGGGTGCAACTCCAGCGCGCGGTGCGCCTGGCAGCGGTGCAGATAAACCGTCACGCCGATGATCGTGACGTGCGTGACCGCGAGGGTGTACAGCACAAGTTGCCACCAGGAGAAGCGCAGCAGGCCGTGGGCAAGGAAATCGAGCAAGGAATTCAACAAGGCAATTTACCTGTGGAACGAGAGACACGAGACACCCGCGGACTGCGCGTGTCAAGAAAGTGAAAGCATACAGCGGGATTGGACGACATTCTACTGGAAGCGTTCCAAGTGTTTGTAACAAATAGGGATTTTTTGTGCGGCATCAACGAGCGATAGTCTGCAATGAGCCCATTTTGACTCACCGCAGACCCAGAAGTGCCCGTCAGAGCGCGTTGTCTGCCTGATTGGCGGCAGGCGCGGTCATAGTTACCGGCTGCGGTGCGACACCGGAGACATTTGCAATGTGTCCGACGTTGCCGACGATCCGCACTTCGCGTTGCGCGAAAGGAATCGAAATGCCGTGCGCGGAGAAAAGCTGCCAGATGTTGCGATTGACCGCCGAGCGCACGGCCGAGGTGCCGGTTGCGGCGTCGGCGATCCAGAAACCCAGTTCGAGGTTGATGCCGTCAGCGCCGAAACTCGTCAGGTAAGGCGTGGGCGCCGGGTCCGCGAGGACGCGCGGCACGCCGGCGGCGGCTTGCGCGAGCAGCGCCATCGCCTGTTCGACGTCGGCCGTGTAGGCGATCTGCACCGCCGCCTTCGCATAGCCGCGCGTCAGATACGACGACTGGTTCTGCACGACGTCGGTGATCAGCTTCTCGTTTGGAATCAGCGTCTCGATGCCGTCGAGGCCACGCACGACCGTGTAACGCGTGCGGATCTGCGTGACCATGCCTTGCAGGCCGCTCACGTTGATCGTGTCGCCGATCCGCAACGACCGGTCGATCAGGATGATGAAGCCCGACACATAGTTGCTCGCGATCTTCTGCAGCCCGAAACCGAGCCCCACGCCGAGCGCGCCGCCGAACACGCCGAGCACGGTGATGTCGATGCCCACGAGCGACAGGCTGATCAGCACGGCCGCCAGCACGAAAGCCGCACGGCCGACGCGCGCCACCACCACTTTCAGATTGGCGTCGAGCGTGGTGGCGCGCATCAGCCGGTCTTCGAACGCCGAGCCGAGCCACATCGCGACGATCATCGTCACGCCCACCCACAGCAGGCCGGTGACGAGCGAAAGCAGCGTCATATGGGCATTGGCGATGCGAAAGTGAACGCTCGCCATCCACTCGATCACGTCGTCCTGAATGCCCATCACGGTCAGCACCATGGCGACCCAGACGACCAGCGTGACGATTTTTTCGACGACGAAAAGCCACGGATGCGTCTCGCCGTCGTGGCTAAAGACGCGTCGCGCGAAGAAAAACACGATGTAAATCAAGCCGATGCCGAAAAGCGGCACCAACGCGAGATCGAGCAGCGCAGTGTGGATGAACCGGCCCGCGATCGCGCGCGCGAGCCACACCAGCACCGCGCCGATCAGCGGGAAAAACGCACGGTTCAGGCTTTCGGCGCCGAAGCGCAGCGTCTGGTAGCGCGTCTGCCGGCGCAAATCGAGCGCCCGGCGCAGCACGCGCGCGAGCAGCCACGCGAGCGCGAGCGTCGTGAGAAGCAAGCCGATTTGCCACAGCATGACCGGCTGGCCGAAGTCGCGCGTGAGATCGCCGAAAAGGTGCGAAAAGAGTCGGTTTTGCATGATGTTGCGGGAATGGCCGGCTCGCCGGGATCGAAGAATCGATCGGCGAGCCGGCGGACAGCCCGTCGGGCCTCAGCTCTGACGTTCGAGCACGGCGGCGAAGAAGCCGTCGGTCGCGTGGCGGTGCGGCCAGAGCGACAGGTAATCGCCCATTTCGAGGTCGATGCGCTGCTCGGCCAGCACTTCACGCGCCGGGACGAGCGCGAAGTCCGGGTGATCCGAGAGGAACTGCTGAACGACCGCTTCGTTTTCCGCTTCGAGGATCGAGCACGTCGCGTACACGAGACGCCCGCCCTTCTTCACGAGCCGCGCCGCGCTCGCGAGAATCGACGCCTGCTTGGGCGCAAGCTCCGCGACCGATTCCGGCGACTGACGCCATTTCAGATCGGGATTGCGGCGCAGCGTGCCGAGGCCGCTGCACGGCGCGTCGACCAGCACGCGGTCGATCTTGCCGGCAAGCCGCTTGATCTTGGCGTCGTGCTCGCTGTCGATCAGCACCGGATTCACGTTCGACAAGCCGCTGCGCGCAAGCCGCGGCTTGAGCTTGGCGAGACGCCGCTCGGAGATGTCGAATGCGTACAGACGCCCGGTCGAGCGCATCGCCGCGCCGAGCGCGAGCGTCTTGCCGCCCGCGCCTGCGCAGAAGTCGACGATCATTTCGCCGCGCTTGGGCGCGACGAGCGAGCACAGCAACTGGCTGCCCTCGTCCTGGACTTCGAGCCAGCCTTGCTGGAACGCGTCGAGCTTGGTGAGCGGCGGCTTGCCGACCACGCGCACGCCGAACGGCGCGAACGGCGTGGCGCCGGCTTCAATGCCGGCCTTCGACAGCGCGTTCAGCACGTCGTCGCGGCTCGCCTTGATCGGGTTCGCGCGCAGATCCAGAGGCGCCGGGTAGTTGAGCGCGGCGGCCAGTTGCGCGAGTTCCGCGGCTTCGAACCGCTTGGTCAGCGCCTGATAGATCCAGTCCGGCAGATTCAGGCGAATCCGCAGCGGCAGGCTTTCCGGGTCGATCATCGCGACGTGTTCCAGCCACCTGGATTCCGAGTCCGACACGAACGGCTTGAGCGCCGAGCGGCCCGCCGTCTGCATCAGACCGAGCAAAGCCATGCGGCGCGCCGGGCTGCCGGCGCCGCTTTCGGCCAGATGCGCGAATTCCATGCGCCGGCGCAGCACCGCGAAAACCGCCTCGGCGATCACGCCGCGCTCACCGTGTCCGAGCTTCGGATGCGCGCGGAAAAAGCGGCTCGTGGTGGCGTCGGCGGGACCATTCAGTCTTAGGACTTCAGCCAGCAAAGTCTCAGTTTGTCCAATCAAAAAACCATGCAATCTCATGCGCCCTCTCCGGCGGTGTGACCGGCAAAGAGCCATTGCGGCTCCGGCGGCGTAAGCGTGACACGCAGGCCGTCAAGAGCAAGGCGCCCTTCGACGAACCAGCGCACCGCGCGTGGATAAATGATGTGTTCGGTCGCGAGCACGCGTTCGGCGAGCGTCGCGGGCGTGTCGCCGGCCACGACGGGCACCGCCGACTGCACGACGATCGGTCCGTGATCGAGCTGCGACGTCACGAAATGCACCGACGCGCCATGCAGTCGCACGCCGGCGTCGAGCGCCTGCTGATGCGTTTTCAGTCCAGGAAAGCTCGGCAGCAGCGACGGGTGCACGTTCAGCATGCGCCCCGCATAACGGTCGACGAAACCGTCCGTCAGCACGCGCATGAAGCCGGCGAGCGCGACGAGATCCGGCGAGAAACTATCGATTTGTTCGGCCAGCGCCGCATCGAAGCGCTCGCGGTCGGGAAACTGGCGGTGATCGACCACCGCCGTCGCAATGCCGTGCGACGCCGCGAACGCAAGGCCCGCGGCGTCAGGACGGTTCGCAATCACGGCGGCCACCTGCGCGGCCCACCCTTCGTCCGCACACGCGCGAACAATGGCTTCCATGTTGCTTCCCCGCCCTGAAATCAGGATGACGAGTTTTTTCATGCGCGGATTTTATCATTCGGGGACACCCAAACCGCGAGGCGCCGCCGTCCGTTGCGCCGAGCGTTTATAATCGTTTGTTTTGCGGCACCCCGCCCGCCCTACCCCGACGCGCTATCGTGAGAGTCTTCCGCGGTCTTCCCAACGCTGAAAGCCGTGCGCCGTGCGCACTGACCATCGGCAACTTCGACGGTGTCCACCGCGGCCATCAGGCTTTGCTCGCGCACGTGCGCGCAGCGGCCGACGCGCGCGGCCTGCCCGTCTGCGTGATGACCTTCGAGCCGCACCCGCGCGAATTCTTCAACCCGGCCGGCGCGCCGCCGCGCATCGCGATGCTGCGCGACAAGCTCGAAGCGCTGCGCACCAATGGCGTGGACCGCGTGGTCGTCGAGCACTTCAATCACACGTTCGCGAGCCAGTCGCCGGACGCGTTCGTCGAACGGATCATCGTGAACGGGCTGCACGCGCGCTGGGTGATGATCGGCGACGACTTCCGCTATGGCGCCAAGCGCGCGGGCGACTTCACGTCGCTGAAGGCGGCAGGGCAGCACTACGGTTTCGAAGTCGAGCAAATGGCCACGGTCGCCGATCCGTCCGGTGCGCGCATTTCCAGCTCGGGCGTGCGCGCGGCATTGGTCGCGGGCGATCTCGACGCGGCGCGCGCCGCGCTCGGCCGCGACTATCTGATCAGCGGCCACGTCGTGCACGGCATGAAGCTCGGCCGCGATCTCGGCTTTCCCACGCTCAATCTGCCGATCGCTCACAAGCGTCCGGCGCTCGCTGGAATTTTCGTCGTGCGCGTGCATGGCGTGACCGACGAACCGCTGCCTGGCGTCGCGAGTCTGGGCCTGCGTCCCACCGTCGACGATTCCGGCCGCGTGCTGCTCGAAGTGCACCTGCTCGACTGGCACGGCGACGCTTACGGCAAGCTCGTGCGCGTCGAATTCCTGAAGAAGCTGCGCGACGAGGAAAAGTACGTCGACCTCGAAACGCTCACCGCCGCGATTGCACGCGACGTCGCCAACGCGCGCGCGTGGTTCGCGGCCGTCGGCGCGGGCACGCCCGGCAGCCGCTCCACCGGTTTCGCCACGTCGGCCACCGACCGAATTAGATAGCCGCCGCGGTCCCTGCGCGCGTTCACCTGCCGCATGGACCGCCGCTGCGCGCATCGAAGGACATCCGCGCATTGCGCGACATGCCCGCCGCCGCGCCAACCCTCTCGCGCACCGTGCGCAACCCGCGCCCCGCTGCGCTTATAAAGAATTCACCGCGACCACATCATGAGCAACAAGAAAGCCGATTCGAAACCGCAATCACGCTACCCCGTGAACCTGCTCGACACGCCGTTCCCGATGCGCGGCGACTTGCCCAAGCGCGAGCCGCAATGGGTCAAGGAATGGCAGGAGCGCAAGGTCTACGAGAAGATCCGCGCCGCCAGCAAGGGTCGCAAGAAGTTCATCCTGCACGACGGCCCGCCGTACGCGAACGGCGACATCCACCTCGGCCACGCGGTGAACAAGATCCTCAAGGACATGATCGTCAAGGCGCGCAACATGGCGGGCTTCGACGCGGTCTACGTGCCGGGCTGGGACTGCCACGGCATGCCGATCGAAATCCAGATCGAAAAGCAGTTCGGCAAGTCGCTGCCCGCCGCGGAAGTCATGCAGAAAGCGCGCGCGTATGCGACCGAGCAGATCGAGAAGCAGAAGCTCGGCTTCCGGCGTCTGGGCGTGCTCGGTGAGTGGGACAACCCCTACAAGACCATGAACTTCACGAATGAAGCCGGCGAAATCCGCGCGCTCGCGAAGATCCTGGAAAAAGGCTACGTGTTCCGCGGCCTGAAGCCGGTCAACTGGTGCTTCGACTGCGGCTCGGCGCTCGCTGAGGCGGAAGTCGAGTACAAGGACAAGACCGATCCGACCATCGACGTGCTGTTCGGCTTCGCCGAGCCGGAGAAGACCGCGCAGGCGTTCGGCCTGAACGCGCTGCCGCGCAACGAAGGCGGCATCGTGATCTGGACCACGACGCCGTGGACCATTCCCGCGAACCAGGCGTTGAACCTGCATCCGGAAATCGTCTATGCGCTCGTCGATACGCCGCGCGGCCTGTTGATTCTCGCCGAGGAACGCGTCGAAGCATGCCTGAAGGCGTACGGTCTGGAAGGCTCGGTGATCGCGACTACGCCGGGCGCCAAGCTTGTCAACTTGCGCTTCAATCATCCGCTCGCGTCCGCGCATCCGAGCTATAAGCGCACGGCGCCGGTTTATCTCGGCGACTACGTGACGACGGAAACCGGCACGGGCGTCGTGCACTCGTCGCCGGCGTATGGCGTGGAAGACTTCGTGTCGTGCAAGGCGCACGGCATGGCCGATTCCGACATCATCAATCCGGTGATGGGCGACGGCCGTTACATCGAATCGCTCGCGCTCTTCGGCGGCCTGTCGATCTGGGCGGCGAATCCGCAGATCGTCGAAGCGCTGCAAAGCGCCGGTTCGCTTTTGCGCACCGAAAAGTACACGCACAGCTACATGCACTGCTGGCGCCACAAGACGCCGATCATCTATCGTGCGACGTCGCAATGGTTCGCCGGCATGGACGTGAAGCCGAACGACAGCGACAAGACGCTGCGCGAAACCGCGCTCGAAGGCATCGAAAACACGGCGTTTTATCCGTCGTGGGGCAAGCAGCGGCTCTTCAGCATGATCGCGAATCGTCCCGACTGGACGCTGTCGCGTCAGCGCCAATGGGGCGTGCCGATGGCGTTCTTCGTCCACAAGGAAACGGGCGAGCTGCATCCGCGCACGCTCGAGTTGCTCGAGGAAGTCGCGAAGCGCGTCGAGCAGGCCGGCATCGAGGCTTGGCAAACGCTCGATCCGCGCGAACTGCTCGGCGACGACGCGAATCTGTACGAAAAGAACCGCGACACGCTCGACGTGTGGTTCGATTCCGGCACGACGCATTGGCACGTGCTGCGCGGCTCGCACAAGGACGAACTGCAATTCCCGGCCGACCTGTATCTGGAAGGCTCGGACCAGCATCGCGGCTGGTTCCATTCGTCGCTGCTCACGGCTTCCATGCTCGACGGCCGTCCGCCGTATAACGCGCTTCTGACGCACGGCTTTACCGTCGACGGCGAAGGCCGCAAGATGAGCAAGTCGCTCGGTAACGGCATCGATCCGCATGAGGTGGCGAATCGCCTCGGCGCGGAAATCATCCGCTTGTGGATCGCGTCGACCGATTACTCCGGCGAGCTCGCGATCTCCGAGGAAATCCTCAAGCGCGTGACGGAAGGCTATCGCCGTATCCGCAACACGCTGCGCTTCCTGCTCGCGAATCTGTCGGACTTCGACTACGAGAAGAACGCGCGCCCGGTGGAAGACTGGCTCGAGATCGACCGTTACGCGGTGGCGCTGTCGGCGAATCTGCAAAACGACATCCTCTCGCACTACGACAAGTACGAGTTCCACCCGGTGGTCGCCAAGCTGCAGACGTTCTGCTCGGAAGATCTCGGCGGTTTCTATCTGGACGTGCTGAAGGATCGCCTGTACACGACGGCTGCTGACTCCGTCGCGCGCCGCTCGGCTCAAACCGCGCTGTATCACATCGCGCAAGGTTTGCTGCGTCTGATGGCGCCGTTCCTCTCCTTCACCGCCGAAGAAGCGTGGAAGGTGTTCCAGCCGAACAGCGAAACCATCTTCACCGAGACGTATCACGCGTTCCCGGCCGTGCCGGACGCGGGCGCGCTGCTCGACAAATGGACGCTGCTGCGCGCCGCGCGCGGCGACGTGACCAAGGCGCTGGAAGAAGCGCGCGTTGCTGACCTGATCGGCTCGTCGTTGCAGGCGGAAGTGGAAATCCGCGCGAGCGGCGCGCGTTACGACGCGCTGACGAGCCTCGGCGACGACCTCAAGTTCGTGCTGATCACATCGGCGGCGAGCGTCGTGAAGGTCGCGAGCGAAGCGGAAGAAGGCGTCGAAGTGATCACGTCGAAGTATCTGAAGTGCGAGCGCTGCTGGCACTACCGCGCGGATGTCGGCGCGAACGCCGAACACCCCACGCTGTGCGGCCGCTGCATCAGCAATCTGTTCGGCACCGGCGAGGCGAGGAGCGCGGCATAATGGCGAGAACCATGGCGAAATCCACATCGAAAGCGTCCGCCGGCAACAGTTCGCTGGCGCCCTGGCTCGGCGTCGCGCTGATCGTGATCCTGTTCGATCAGCTGACGAAAATCGCGGTGCAGAAGGTGTTTGCCTACGGCGTCGCGCATGAGGTCACGTCGTTCTTCAACCTGATCCTCGTGTACAACCGCGGCGCCGCCTTCAGCTTTCTCGCGATGGCGGGCGGCTGGCAGCGTTGGGCTTTCACCGCGCTCGGCGTGATCGCCGCGCTGGTGATCTGCTACCTGCTCAAGCGCCACGGCGGGCAAAAAATGTTCTGCACGGCGCTGTCGCTGATTCTCGGCGGCGCGCTCGGCAACGTGATCGACCGGCTCGCGTACGGCCATGTGATCGACTTCCTGGACTTCCACGTGCGCGCGTGGCACTGGCCGGCGTTCAACCTGGCCGACAGCGCAATTACGGTCGGCGCGGTGCTGCTCGTCATCGACGAGTTGCGGCGCGTACGCGGGTCGCGCTAACGGGCGGATCGTTGCAAGGCGCGGGCCGCCGGAAGTGGTTTTTCGCGCTTCGACGGCGGCGCGTTAGAAATCCGCTTTGAAGGCCGGCAACGGTGCAAGCGCGCCGCGCTCGGTCACCACGCTTTGTCGGAGGCTTTCGTTGGCAACCGCAGAACTCGCAGGAAAACACCTCGTCCTCGGCATGACGGGCGGCATTGCCTGCTACAAGATCGCCGAACTCACGCGTCTTCTGACCAAGGCCGGCGCGACCGTCCAGGTCGTGATGACCGAAGCGGCCACGCAGTTCATCACGCCCGTCACGATGCAGGCGCTCTCAGGCCGTCCCGTCTACACGAGCCAGTGGGACGCGCGCATCGCGAACAACATGGCGCATATCGATCTGTCGCGCGAAGCCGACGCGATCGTGATCGCGCCCGCGTCCACTGACTTCCTCGCGAAACTCGCGCACGGCATGGCCGACGATCTGCTCGCCACGTTGTGCGTCGCGCGCGATTGTCCGTTGCTCGTCGTGCCCGCGATGAACCGGCAGATGTGGCAGAACCCGGCGACGCAGCGCAATGTCGCGCAACTGCGCGCGGACGGCGTCGAAGTGCTCGGCCCCGATTCGGGACCGCAGGCGTGCGGCGAAATCGGCGACGGCCGCATGCTCGAAGCCGCGGCAACTTACGAAGCGATCGCATCGTTTTTCTCGCCGAAGATTCTGTCCGGTCGACGCGTGCTGCTGACAGCCGGCCCGACGTTCGAACCGCTCGATCCGGTTCGCGGCATCACGAATCGCTCGAGCGGCAAGATGGGTTTTGCGCTCGCGCGCGCCGCGCAGCAGGCCGGCGCCGACGTGCATCTCGTCGCGGGTCCGGTCGCGCTCGACACACCGTGGGGCGTGTTCCGCGAGGATGTGCAGACCGCCCAGCAGATGCACGATGCGGTGATGCGTTCGGTAGCGGACGCGGACATCTTCATCGGCGTGGCCGCGGTCGCCGACTGGCGCGTCGCTCACGCGAGCGAACACAAGATCAAGAAAGCCGCCGACCGCGCGCTGCCCACGTTTTCGTTCGTCGAAAATCCGGACATTCTGGCCTCGGTGGCCAAGCTGCCGCATCCGCCGTTCGCCGTCGGCTTCGCTGCGGAAAGCGGCGATCTCGAAGTGCATGGCGAAGAGAAACGTGTGCGCAAGAATGTGCCGCTGCTAATCGGCAATCTCGGGCCGCTCACGTTCGGCATGGACGACAACGAAGTGATCCTGTTCGAAGCCGGCGGTGCAACCCGGCTGCCGCGCGCCGACAAGCAGACGCTCGCGCGCGCGTTGATCGCGGAAATCGCGAAGCGTCTGCCCGACACAAGCCTGATTCGCTGAACTTGCCGCGCGCCGCCGAGACACCACAAAGCGAAGCGAACCGAAGCATCTGGAGCACACCGACATGACGCTACTTTCCGTGCTCGATCAAACGCCCGTCATCTCAGGGCACTCGGTGGCGGACGCTATCGCCGCCACTGTCGAACTCGCGCAACTTGCCGACGACCTCGGCTACACGCGCTACTGGTGCGCCGAGCATCACGGCTTGCGCGGCGTGTCGAACCCATGTCCCGAAGTGATGCTGGCGCGTCTTGGCAGCGTCACGCGACGCATCCGGCTCGGCTCCGGCGGCATCATGCTGCCGTACTACAGCCCGTTCAAGGTCGCCGAGCAATTCATGATGCTCGAGGCGCTGTTCCCGAACCGCATCGATCTCGGCGTGGGACGCGCGCCCGGCGGCGACATGCGCACCGCGCAGGCGGTCGCTGCCGGCGACTACAACCGCGGCGAATTCTTCTCGCAGCAAGTGGCCGATCTGGTGGGACTGATGCACGGCACGCTGCCCGCCCACCACATCGCGCAAGGCGTGCTGTTGCAACCGCAAGTGCCGACGCGCCCGCAACTATGGATGCTCGGCTCCAGCGAATTCGGCGGCCTGCTCGCCGCGCAGTTGGGCATCCGCTTCGCGTTCGCGCATTTCATCAACGCGCATTTCGGACATCAGGTTGCGCGCGCGTATCGCGAGCGCTTTGAGGCGAGTCAGGAAACACAGCAACCGTATCTGGCCGCCGCCGTCTTCGTGATTTGCGCCGACACGAAACAGGAAGCAGCGGATCTGGAAAAGGCCGTCGATCTGCGTCGCGTGCAAATGGCTTATGGCCTGAATGAGCCGATTCCGACCGTCGAACAAGGCATCGCGCAGGAGTACGGCGAGCGCGAGCAACTGGTGATCGATCGCGAAAAACCGCGCAGCATCGTCGGCACGCCCGAAGTCGTGACCGAGCGGCTCCGTGCATTGCAGGAACAATTCCAGGCCGACGAACTGATCGTGCTCACCGTCGCAGGCAGCTATCGCGCGCGTCTGCGTTCCTATGAACTTCTTGCCGACGCGTTCGAACTCGGGCGCCCGGCTTCAACTCCTTAAACTCTCGAAAAACCTGCATGAAACTCGACTTGAAGATTCTCGATGCGCGCATGCGCGATCAGCTTCCCGCGTACGCGACCACCGGCAGCGCGGGCCTCGATTTGCGCGCGTGCCTCAAAGAGCCGTTGACGCTCGAACCGGGTCAAACCGCATTAGTGCCGACGGGGCTCGCGATTCACGTCGGCGATCCCGGCTATGCGGCGCTGATTCTGCCGCGCTCGGGTCTCGGTCATAAGCACGGCATCGTGCTCGGCAATCTGGTCGGCCTGATCGATTCGGATTATCAAGGCGAACTGATGATCTCGACGTGGAACCGCGGCGAGACAACGTTCGTGCTGAATCCGATGGAGCGTCTCGCGCAACTCGTGATCGTGCCGGTCGTGCAGGCGCAGTTCAATATCGTCGACGAGTTCGAGCAAAGCGAGCGCGGTGCGGGTGGATTCGGCAGCACCGGCAAGCATTGATCCAGATTTGCTGAGCACAAAGAAAAACGGCGTGGACCCTGAGGTCCACGCCGTTTTTTGTTTGGCGAGTAGGCAGTACGCTTACTCGCTAACGCTTACTCGACTTCCACCGCTTCCGGATTCGGATTGCGCGGCGCCGGATGCTCGTCGAAGGTCAACTGCACCTTGTCTTCCGCATCGACGTCGACCGACACGCGGCCGCCGTTCATCAGCTTGCCGAACAGCAGCTCGTCGGCCAGCGCGCGACGGATCGTGTCCTGGATCAGACGCTGCATTGGCCGCGCGCCCATCAACGGATCGAAACCGTGCTTGGCGAGATGCTTGCGCAGCGCGTCGGTGAAGAGCGCGTCGACCTTCTTCTCGTGCAACTGATCTTCCAGCTGCATCAGGAACTTGTCGACCACGCGCATGATGATCTCTTCATCCAGCGCACGGAAGCTGATGGTCGCGTCCAGACGGTTACGGAACTCCGGCGTGAACATGCGCTTGATGTCGACCATCTCATCGCCGGTTTCGCGGCGGTTCGTGAAGCCGATCACCGACTTGCCCATTGCCTCGGCGCCCGCGTTCGTCGTCATGATGATGATGACGTTGCGGAAATCCGCCTTGCGGCCGTTGTTGTCCGTCAGCGTGCCGTGGTCCATCACCTGCAGCAGCACGTTGTAGATGTCCGGATGCGCCTTCTCGATTTCGTCGAGCAGCAGCACGCAGTGCGGCTTCTTGGTGACAGCCTCGGTCAAGAGGCCGCCCTGGTCGAAACCGACATAGCCCGGAGGCGCGCCGATCAACCGGCTCACCGCGTGACGCTCCATGTACTCCGACATGTCGAAGCGGATCAACTCGATGCCGAGCGTGAACGCGAGCTGCTTCGCCACTTCCGTCTTGCCGACGCCCGTGGGACCGGAGAACAGGAACGCGCCGATCGGCTTGTCCAGCTTGCCGAGGCCCGCGCGCGCCATCTTGATCGCGGCCGACAGCGCGTCGATAGCCGGGTCTTGCCCGAACACCACGCTCTTCAGATCGCGATCCAGCGTTTGCAGCTTGCTGCGATCGTCTTGCGACACGCTTTGCGGCGGGACACGCGCGATCTTCGAGATGATTTCCTCGATCTCGTTCTTGCCGATGGTCTTCTTCTGCTTCGACTTCGGCAGGATGCGTTGCGCCGCGCCCGCTTCGTCGATCACGTCGATGGCCTTGTCCGGCAGATGACGATCTGTGATGAAGCGTGCCGACAATTCAGCCGCCGCGGACAGCGCGCCCGACGAATACTTCACGCCGTGATGCTCTTCGAAGCGCGACTTCAGGCCGCGCAAAATCGCCACGGTTTGTTCGACCGAAGGTTCCGTCACGTCCACCTTCTGGAAACGGCGCGACAATGCCGCGTCCTTTTCGAAGATGCCGCGATACTCCGTGAACGTCGTCGCGCCGATGCACTTGAGCGTGCCCGACGAGAGCGCCGGCTTCAGCAGATTCGACGCGTCCAGCGTGCCGCCCGACGCGGCGCCCGCGCCGATCAGCGTATGAATCTCGTCGATGAACAGAATCGCGTGGGGACGTTCCTTCAGTTCCTTCAGGACCGTCTTTAGACGCTGTTCGAAGTCGCCACGATACTTGGTGCCCGCGAGCAGCGCGCCCATGTCGAGCGAATACACCTGCGCGTCGGCCAGAATATCCGGCACTTCGCCGCGCGTGATGCGCCACGCGAGCCCTTCGGCGATCGCCGTCTTGCCGACGCCCGCCTCGCCCACCAGCAGCGGATTATTCTTGCGGCGACGGCACAGCACCTGCACCACGCGCTCGACTTCCGACTCGCGCCCGATCAGCGGATCGATGCGGCCGTCTTTCGCCATCTGGTTCAGGTTCTGCGTGAACTGGGCGAGCGGCGTTTCTTTCTGCGCGGCGGCTTCGTCGGACTCGGCGTTCGCATCGCTCGCTTTCGCGGCGTCCGAACTGCTCGTCTTGGCGATGCCGTGCGAGATGAAATTGACCACGTCCAGACGCGTCACGCCCTGCTGTTGCAGGTAATACACCGCGTGCGAGTCCTTCTCGCCGAAGATCGCGACCAGCACGTTCGCGCCGGTCACTTCCTTCTTGCCATTCGAGGTGGACTGCACATGCATGATCGCGCGCTGGATCACACGCTGGAAACCCAGCGTGGGCTGCGTGTCGACGTCGTCCGTGCCAGGCACGGTCGGCGTGTTGTCATGAATGAAGTTGCGCAGGTTCTGGCGCAGATCCTCGATATTGGCCGCGCATGCACGCAACACCTCTGCCGCTGTCGGATTGTCCAACAGCGCCAGTAAGAGATGTTCGACCGTTATGAACTCGTGCCGCGCCTGGCGTGCTTCCATGAACGCCATGTGCAGGCTGACTTCCAGTTCCTGGGCAATCATGCTTCCTCCATCACACACTGCAGCGGATGCCCGGCCTGCCGTGCGTGGGTAACGACTTGCTCGACTTTGGTCGACGCGATGTCCCGCGTATAGACCCCACAAACTCCCCTGCCCTCGCGATGCACCTTCAACATCACCTGCGTTGCGGTTTCACGATCTTTATTGAAATATTCCTGCACGATCATCACGACAAATTCCATTGGCGTGAAGTCGTCATTCAGCAGCACCACCTTGTACATGGATGGCGGCTTGAGCTTTTTCTCCTGCCGCTCCAGTACGGTGCCGTCCTGCTTGTCCGGGATAATCGCCATACACCCATTCTAAACAACTAGGACAGGCCCGCAATCCTGTCAAAACCCGGCCAGCCGGCCAGTGAGCCCGTTCGCTACCGCACGGCGAAAATTACCGCCTGCGTGCGCCATTCGACGAGCCGATTGCGGGGCCGGCTCCAGTCCAGATCATGCGTTGCGGCCGTGCTGCGCCGCAGTCGGATCGAGTATCGCACAACCTGCCGGAGCTGGCTGACCGCCGCCCACTCGCGCAACCGGCGGCGAGCGACCCGCAGAACACCATGTGAGACGATTATGCGACTTTTCAAGACAGCCCGCTTGCGCAACCGCACATAACGAAAGCGGGAAAAACCCTGGAAACCGCCTGTTTGCAACGTGTGTCAGGGCATCTCAAAATTTTCTTGACACTCGAATAAAGAGCCTCAACAATCAAGCTGGCACTTTTTTCACTGCGCCAAATTTCGAAAAAATGCCGATGGTGAGCTTGTGAGGAGGGAGCGGCTGCATCACGCGGTCGTCGAGCTTTTCGAGGGCTCGTGGTAGTGACATGAGTTACAGGGGAAGTTGGAATGGCAACTGGTACGGTCAAATGGTTCAATGACGCAAAAGGTTTCGGATTCATCACGCCGGATGAAGGCGGCGAGGATCTGTTTGCACACTTCTCGGCCATCCAGATGAATGGGTTCAAGACCCTCAAGGAAGGCCAAAAGGTGACCTTCGAGGTCGTGCAAGGCCCGAAGGGCAAGCAGGCATCGAACATCCAGGCACCCGCCTGATACTTGTTCGATACCCGTCCTTTTGAAACCCGGCTTCGCGCCGGGTTTCTTTTTGGGCGATTATTTTTTCGCTTCTTTTTTTGCGTGCGTTTTCGGTGCGGCGATTTACCGTCCGCGGCGAATCGTCGATGTCCCAAATAACGGGCAAATTGTCGCGCTGGCTATTGTTTATTGCTATTGCACGGCGGCGTGTGTCATCGAGCGCTGAAGTTCGAGGCTTCGAGAAAGGTCGCCTTCGTACGTCGCAATGCCCTGGTGGCTGAGGTTCGAGCGCGTATCGATGACGGGCGTGATGCCGATGCTCTCGACCAGGTGACAAAACCAGTAGTCCTCCGACAGGTAGACCCGCGTCTCTGGATCGATCCCGGTATCGAAAAACGCATAAAGAAAGTCGGCGGTCTTGCCCTCGTCGAGTTCCGGGCGGCCGACGAACGGTGAGCGGCACCGCAATTCCGGATAACGCGCGATCAGCGCGACAAACACCTCGCGGCGGATCAGCATGAAACCGGTCGGCGCGTAGCGCGCGTCGAGGAAACCGTCGACGTCCGGCTGGAGCGAGTCGGTGCGCGCGACGGCCGGATACGTCGCGTAAAGCGCGCGGAAGTCCGCTTTGGTCGAACCGGCCGGCATCGCATGCGTGAGTCCGGTTGCCGGCCAGCCGTCGTTCTTCAACGGATATACGCCTGCCGCGACGGGTCGATCGACGCGCAAGAGACGCACGACATCTTCGCCCCTGAAACCGATGTCGCTATCGATCCACATCAGGTGAGTAAAGCGGTCGTCCGCGAGAAATTCGGCGACCATCGTATTGCGCGCGCGTGTGATGAGGCTGTCGAAACTGTTGAAGTTCACGCGAATGCCGAAACCGTGTGTCGACGACATATCGTAGAGGTCGAGCAGTCCGAGTGCGTAGCCCGTGGTAACGACGGCGCCGTAGCTCGGCGTGGCGACGTAGACGTTTGCGGCGATGTGAGCTGGGTTCATGTTCTGATCGTTATCTGATTGCATGCGGGAGGCGGCTGTCGTCCGCCGCGCCGTAACTTAACCGAGGCGGCGCGTTGTGCGTCTCGATAAAGTTGGGGCTGTGGCGGTGTGGGTGCAATCAACGATCGTTAGGCGTGGGAAAACCCGGCTGATTGAGTTAACCGGCCCCCTCCACCAAAACAAAATTCCCGCTCGCCGCCCCTGCGCGCAAAACTTTCGCCGCCTGATATTCCGGGCTCTCATAGAACGCCTTCGCGTCAGCGAACGAATCGAATTCGATAACCATGTGCTTCGTGTGCGTCTCGCCCTCCACATGTTCGTGTCGGCCAGAAACTGCGATGACCTTTGGCGCGACGTGTTTCGCGGCGAAGCTCGCTATCGCTTCGCCTGCGGCTTTTGAATAGATGGCGTAAGCGTTTGCGTCGGTGATGTTGACGTGTGCGATCAAATAACCTTTTGGCACGTGTGATATTCCTGTGGTTGACGGCCGCGCACTGTGCGCAGCCCGAGCCTCGCACTGTGCCCGTGTCAATGCCGCCGATAAAGCCGTCGCGAAGAACAAGACAATTCGAGCCGCACTAATAATCCGTGTTGGCGCGCCATGCAAATGGACATGAAATAAAAAACCCAGCTAATCGTTCGCATTAGCTGGGTTTTTATCGACCTGACGGGACGTTGCCGCGCGTCCCGAAAGCCGGACTACATATTCTCGATCATCACCTGCCCGAACCCCGAACATGACACCTGCGTGGCGCCTTCCATCAAACGCGCGAAGTCGTACGTGACGCGCTTTTGCAGAATCGACGTTTCCATCGACTTGATAATCAGATCCGCCGCCTCGAGCCAGCCGAGATGGCGCAGCATCATTTCGGCCGAGAGAATTTCCGAGCCCGGATTCACGTAGTCTTTGCCCGCGTACTTGGGCGCCGTACCGTGAGTGGCCTCGAACATCGCGACCGAATCCGACATGTTCGCGCCCGGCGCGATGCCGATGCCGCCCACTTGCGCGGCCAGCGCGTCAGACACGTAATCGCCGTTCAGATTGAGCGTGGCGATCACGTCGTATTCGGCGGGGCGCAACAGAATCTGCTGCAGGAAAGCGTCGGCGATCACATCCTTGACGACGATGTCGCCGCCCGTCTTCGGATTCTTGACCTTCATCCACGGGCCGCCGTCGATCAACTCCGCGTTGAACTCCTTCTGCGCGAGCGCATAACCATAATCACGGAACGCGCCTTCCGTGTACTTCATGATGTTGCCCTTGTGCACGAGCGTGACCGAGCGGCGGTCGTTGTCGATCGCATACTGGATCGCCTTGCGCACGAGACGCTCCGTGCCCTCGCGCGAGACCGGCTTGATGCCGATGCCCGACGTATCCGGGAAGCGGATCTTCTTCACGCCCATCTCTTCCTGCAGGAACTTGATGACCTTCTTTGCCTGCTCGGATTCGGCCGGCCATTCGATGCCCGCGTAGATGTCTTCGGAGTTCTCGCGGAAGATCACCATGTTGGTCTTTTCCGGCTCGCGCACCGGCGAAGGCACGCCCTTGAAATACTGCACCGGACGCAGGCATACGTACAAATCGAGTTCCTGACGCAGCGCGACGTTCAGCGAACGGATGCCGCCGCCGACGGGCGTGGTGAGCGGTCCCTTGATCGACACCACATATTCCTTCAGCACCTGTAGCGTTTCTTCAGGCAGCCACACGTCCGGCCCGTACACTCGCGTCGATTTCTCGCCCGCGTAGATCTCCATCCAGTGGATTTTCTTCTTGCCCGCGTAAGCCTTCTCGACCGCTGCGTCCACGACCTTGATCATGACCGGCGTGATGTCGAGGCCGGTGCCGTCGCCTTCGATATACGGAATGATCGGCTGATCCGAAACGTTGAGCGAGAAATCCGCATTGACGGTGATCTTGTCACCACCGGTCGGAACCTTGATGTGCTGATACGGCATGATCGGACTCCAGTGAAGGCTGTGCTGCAAGCTGATGGGAGACTGCCAAGACGATGCTCCTCGCTACGCGCAATGCCGGACGCGCGCACGCGGCCTGGCCGTTATTCTAGCCCACACGGCCGCGGCATCGAGGCCGCCGCGGCTCGGGGTTTTCCAACATGCAGACTGGAATAAAGCACGGCGTCCGTCTGTTGTCTTCTCCATCTCGTCGATGAGCGCAGCCGCCCCGCCGCGCCCTATGCATTATTATCCCGCCATTCGCCACAGGCATCGCTCCTGCGGCCCCGCGTCGCGCTTACTGCTGCTGCGGCGGGCGCCGCACGACATCATCACCTTCCTATGCGCCTCATCGCTCTGAACAAGCCGTTCGGCACCATCTGCCAGTTTTCCGCGCACGAAACGCGCGCGTCGCTCGCCGACTGGGTCAAGGTGCCGGGCGTGTATCCGGCGGGCCGTCTCGATTCGGACAGCGAGGGCCTGCTGCTTCTCACCGACGACGGCGCGCTGCAAGCGCGCATCGCCGAGCCGCGTCATAAGCTCGTCAAGCGCTATTGGGCGCAAGTGGAAGGCGCGGTGGATTCGGCCGCGCTGAAGAAGCTCGCGCGCGGCGTCGATCTTGGCGACTACGTGACGAAGCCGTGCCGCGCCGAGTACGTCGAGCCAGGCGACACGCTATGGACGCGCACGCCGCCCATTCGCTATCGCGCCGCGATTCCGACGACATGGATCGAGTTGTCCATCACCGAAGGCAAGAACCGCCAGGTGCGCCGCATGACGGCCGCGGTCGGCTTTCCGACGCTGCGTCTCGTGCGCGTCGGCATCGGCGCGCTGGATATTTTTTCGCTCGGCCTGCAACCGGGCGAGAGCGTCGAGTTGCCGCACAACGCGCCTTGGGAAGGCGTCGCCTGATTCGCTAACTCGTTGTATGCGCGAACAAAATCGCGCGTGAAACCAGCTAATGAAAAAGCCGTGAAACAGCGGCTCGCGCATGCATGGCGCGAAGCCTGGTTCAACTCAATGTCGCGTGCTGAAATTTTCCGCAAAATTGACGTCAACCGGTGCGCAAGCTCACGCGTTATTCGACGCAGATGCCGCCCGAAGCTGTCCGGCATTCAGCCTTAAGAGCCTTTGTACAAGCCGCTTGTGCGGTCCGTGCGGGCAGTCTGAGCGCTCGGCAGACGCGTCGAAAATTTGTTCGATGCGCTGTCAACCGAAAGGTGGATGGCACGTTTACCGACATGACTCAAACATAACCGGGTCATTTGGTTAATTAACTCAAGCTGAGGATTTTCAAAATGAACAAACTGATCGCCGCTCTGGTCGCTGGCCTTTTCGCAACGGCAGCATTCGCACAAGCTTCGGCACCGGCAGCAGCTTCGGCAGCTCCGGCAGCAGCAGCTTCGTCGGCAAAGAAGACCACGAAGCACGCTCACAAGAAGTCGCACAAGAAGGCAGCTGCTGCAGCAGCTGCTTCGGCAGCTTCGGAGTAAGTTTGTCGTAAAAACGCAGTCAAGAACTCGCTTCATTGCCGTTCTTACGGCGTTGAAAGGCAGATCACCGCAAGGCGATCTGCCTTTTTGTTTTTGACGCGCTCGCGTAACATTCCCCGGTTAATCTCAGCAAGGAGTCACGCCGTGCGATTTCCCCTGCGCTCGTTGATGGCGCGCTTCATGACACCTTTCTTGGCACGTCTCGCCGTTGCCGCAATCCTGCCGTTCGCGGCCCTGTCGTTCTCGGCTCTGAGCGCGCTGCCTGCTCACGCGCAGCAAATGCCCTCTGGCGCAAAACAGCCAGGCGAATTTCCGCGCGCGAAGCTGACCGCGGGCATGTTCGTGATCGACGCGGCCGTCGCCGCGAACGACGCCGACCGCGAGCAGGGCCTGATGTACCGCACGAGCCTCGCGCCCAACGAAGGCATGCTGTTCGTCTTCAATGAAAACGCCGTGCATTGCTTCTGGATGAAAAACACGCTGATTCCGTTGTCGATCGCGTTCATTCGCGCGGACGGCACCGTGACCGACATCGACGAAATGCAGGCCGAGACGACGAATAACCACTGCCCGAAGAACAACGGCGTGTACGCGCTCGAGATGAGCAAGGGCTGGTTCACGTCGAAAGGGATCAAGCCTGGCATGAAGATTCAGGGGCTTCCGGCGGCGCAGTAAAACCACGCGCAGCGTCGCCTCGCTCACCGCAAAGCCGGTGCCTGTTCATAAGGCATCGGCTTTTGTCGTTTTTACGCTCCGCGCGCCGCCAGCCACACCGCCAGCCACGCCACAGCCACACCTGGCAAGATTCCTGCAAAAGACGGGCCGACGCGCTATCCTAGTAGTCTTAGCAACGCAGCACTCCCGCGGTTCGGGCGGCACAGACTGCCGCCCGGCAAGCGTTTCAGGCGCGCTATTCCAAGGAGGTTCACGTGCCCCGCAAGACTCCCATCGAGCGCTACCGGAATATCGGCATCAGCGCTCACATCGATGCCGGCAAAACCACCACCACTGAACGCATCCTGTTCTACACCGGCGTGACCCACAAGATCGGCGAGGTTCACGACGGTGCGGCGACGATGGACTGGATGGAACAGGAGCAGGAGCGCGGCATCACGATCACGTCGGCGGCCACCACCGCCTTCTGGAAGGGCATGGCCGGCAACTATCCCGAGCATCGGATCAACATCATCGACACGCCGGGGCACGTCGACTTCACGATCGAAGTCGAGCGCTCCATGCGCGTGCTCGACGGCGCCTGCATGGTCTACGACTCGGTCGGCGGCGTGCAGCCGCAATCGGAAACCGTCTGGCGTCAGGCGAACAAGTACAAGGTGCCGCGCATCGCGTTCGTCAACAAGATGGACCGCGTCGGCGCGGACTTTTTCCGCGTGCAGCGTCAGATCGGCGACCGCCTGAAAGGTATCGCCGTGCCCATCCAGATTCCGATCGGCGCGGAAGAGCACTTCCAAGGCGTGGTCGATCTCGTCAAGATGAAGGCGATCTTCTGGGACGAAGAGAACCAGGGCATCAAGTTCGAGTACCGCGATATCCCCGCGGAACTCGCGGCAACGGCTAAGGAGTGGCACGACAAGATGGTCGAAGCCGCCGCCGAAGCGAGCGAGGAACTGCTGGAAAAATATCTGGGCGGCGACACGCTGACCGAAGACGAAATCAAGCACGGCATCCGCACACGCTGCATCGCCAATGAAATCGTGCCGATGCTGTGCGGCAGCGCGTTCAAGAACAAGGGCGTGCAGGCCATGCTCGACGCGGTGATCGACTACCTGCCGTCGCCGGTCGACGTGCCCGCCATCACCGGTCACGACGAACACGACAACGAAATCGAGCGTCATCCGAACGACACCGATCCGTTCTCGGCGCTCGCCTTCAAGATCATGACCGACCCGTTCGTCGGCCAGCTGATTTTCTTCCGCGTGTACTCGGGCGTCGTGAATTCGGGCGACACGGTCTACAACGCGATCAAGGAAAAGAAGGAGCGCCTCGGCCGCATCCTGCAGATGCACGCGAACGAGCGCAAGGAAATCAAGGAAGTCTACGCAGGCGACATCGCCGCGGCGGTCGGCCTGAAGGAAGCGACAACCGGCGACACGCTGTGCGATCCGAACAACGTGATCATCCTCGAAAAGATGATCTTCCCGGAGCCGGTGATCTCGCAGGCTGTGGAGCCGAAGACCAAGGTCGACCAGGAAAAGATGGGCATCGCGCTCAATCGTCTCGCGCAGGAAGACCCGTCGTTCCGCGTGCAAACGGACGAGGAATCCGGCCAGACAATCATCTCCGGCATGGGCGAGCTGCACCTGGAAATTCTCGTCGACCGGATGAAGCGCGAGTTCGGTGTCGAGGCGACTGTGGGCAAGCCGCAGGTTGCTTATCGCGAGACGGTGCGCAACAAGGTCGAGGACGTCGAAGGCAAGTTCGTCAAGCAGTCGGGCGGCCGCGGCCAGTACGGCCACGCGGTCATCACGCTCGAGCCCGCGCCGCAGGGCAAGGGCTACGAATTCGTCGACGCGATCAAGGGCGGCGTGATTCCGCGCGAATACATTCCGGCCGTCGACAAGGGCATCCAGGAAACGCTGAAGGCCGGCGTGCTTGCGGGCTATCCGGTGGTCGACGTCAAGGTGACGCTGACCTTCGGCTCGTACCACGACGTGGACTCGAATGAAAACGCGTTCCGCATGGCCGGCTCGATGGCGTTCAAGGAAGCCATGCGCAAGGCCAAGCCCGTGCTGCTCGAACCGATGATGGCCGTCGAAGTCGAAACGCCCGAAGACTTCATGGGCAACGTGATGGGCGATCTGTCGAGCCGTCGCGGAATGGTGCAAGGCATGGAAGACATCGCGGGCGGCGGCGGCAAGCTCGTGCGCGCGGAAGTGCCGCTGGCGGAAATGTTCGGCTATTCGACGTCGCTGCGTTCGGCGACGCAAGGCCGCGCGACCTACACGATGGAGTTCAAGCACTATGCTGAAACGCCGAACAACGTCGCGGAAGCCGTCATCAACGCGAAGCACAAGTAAGCCTGTGCGCCGGTGACAAAAGCCTGGGTTCTGCAAGGCAAAGCAGGCGAAGCCCGTCCCTCGTGGACGGGCTTTTTTTCGTCGATCGAATAAGCTCGTGAGCGCACTCACGCGACGCGCAGCTTTTTTAACGTGTAAAAATGCCGGACGGGGCCGCGAAGTTCGCCCCGCCTCCCAAGCCACGAGGAGACACGCGATGAGCCAGGATCACGAACATCCGCATTACAACGACGAGAAAGACGCGCCGCAGCCGGCGCCTGTCGATTGGCGCGAGCATGGCGTCAAGGTCATCAGGGGCGATCAGCTCGACACCAACACGGCGCAGACGCCCGGCATGAATCGCGCCGCCGCGATCAATGCGGCACGCGTCGGTGCACAGAAAATCTGGGCCGGCACCGTGACGATTCATCCGAATGCGAAGACCGGCGCGCATCATCACGGCGCGCTCGAAAGCGTGATCTACGTAGTGCGCGGCCAGGCGCGCATGCGCTGGGGCGAGCATCTCGAGTTCACCGCCGAAGCGGGCCCCGGCGACTTCATCTTCGTGCCGCCGTATGTGCCGCATCAGGAGATCAATGCGAGCACCGACGATCCGCTCGAATGCGTGCTCGTGCGCAGCGACAACGAAGCGGTCGTGGTCAATCTGAACATCGACGCCGTCGAGCAGCCCGAAACGGTGTACTGGGTCGATCCGATTCACAAACATCCGCACGATCACTAATCCACTCTCACGCGACTCATGACGCCGACCGCTTCGCTGCGCCCTCGCCTTCTCACGCTGTACGCCGTTCTGATCGCCGCCAACCTCGCCGCCTGGGCGTGGGCGTTGATCGCGTTCCGCCACTATCCGCTGCTCGTCGGCACGGCCTTGCTCGCGTATGGATTCGGTCTGCGCCATGCGGTCGACGCGGACCACATCGCCGCCATCGACGCCGTCACACGCAAGCTGATGCAGACCGGCAAGCGCCCGCTTGGCGTGGGTCTCGCGTTTTCGCTGGGACATTCGACCATCGTGATCCTGGCGACGCTCGGCATTGCGTGGACCGCGCATTCGCTGCACGGCCGCTTCGAGACGTTCAAGGCCGTGGGCGGCACGATCGGCACGCTGGTTTCGGCGACGTTTCTGCTCGTGCTCGCGGCTGTGAATCTCGTGATTCTGCGCGATGTATGGCGCCGCTATCGTCATGTGCAGCGCGACGGCGAAGCCGCTGTGATCGCGTTCGATCGTGCCGATGCAGGCGCACCCGGCGGCCTTCTATCGCGCGCGCTGCGGCCGCTGTTCCGGCTCGTGACGAAAAGCTGGCATATGTACCCTGTCGGCGTGCTGTTCGGCCTCGGCTTCGACACCGCCACCGAGATCGGTCTGCTCGCGATCGCCGCGTCCGAAGCCGGCAAGGGCTTGCCGCTGTATTCGATCCTCGTGTTCCCCGCGCTCTTCACCGCGGGCATGACGCTCGTCGATTCGACGGATAACGTGCTGATGGTCCACGCATACGGCTGGGCGATGGACGACCCGAAGCGCAAGCTCTACTACAACGCGAGCATTACGTTCGTGTCGGCGGTCATCGCGATCGTGATTGGCGGCGTCGAAGCGTTGGGACTGCTGTCGGACAAACTCGGGCTCAGTGGCGGCGTGTGGGATGCGGCGGCGAGCGTCAACGAGCAGTTCGGTGTGCTCGGCTACGGAATCGTCGCGGCGTTCATGGCGTGCTGGATCGGCTCGGTGCTGTTTCATCGCTGGCGGCGGCCGGACGTCGCAGCGCGGTGAGTTGATGAACCGCGCTCGAGCGTTGAAGCTCTTCATAGCTCCGTTGCCGGTTCGTTCGCTATAGCGCCACCAATGGCAATCGAAGTCCACGCGCGCAGCCCGCAGCAGGGACGCGCGGCTTCCGCGCGATGCCCCGTGAAGCCATCGCAACCGTTGTCATCACGACACACACCGGCCCTTTTTATCCGCCGATCGCGGACCTCGCGCCGACGCAAGCGCTCCAATCCGCGAGCAATCGCTTAAACTGAAACGGCCTTGCATCGCCGAAACAGCGCCCATGCGCAGTCAACCTGCCGCGCATCCGGCGCGGCTTCTCAGAACCGGCAACCGAACGGACTGGACATTCCAACGATGAAGACTCCCGCTGACCGATTCCCCGCTCTCGACCTTGCCCGCCGCACCGCCGACGCCTACGGCAATCACGCCATCGACGAATTCCGCGCCGGCCGCATCACGCGCCGCGAACTGCTGCGCTATGCGAGCGTGATCGGCTTGTCGCTCGTGGGCGGCGGCGTGCTCGACGCGCCGCGCGCATCGGCACAGGGCAGCGCGAAACCCGGCACGCCGTCGAATCAGACGATTCGCGTTGCGCATCTGACGCCCGCCGGCGCGGTCGATCCGCTCACGGTGACGGACGCAGCGAGCCTCGCGCTGCTGAACCAGACCGGCGAATTCCTGATCGACGACGACGGCGAAAAGCTCGTTCTGAAGCCGGCGCTCGCGTTGTCGTGGAAACCGAACGACAAGGGCGATGTGTGGACCTTCAAGCTGCGCGAGAACGTGAAGTTCCACGACGGCCAGCCGTTCACCGCGAAAGACGTGGTCGCGACGTTCGACCGTCTCGCCGATCCGGCAAGCGGCTCGGCGGCGCTGTCGGTGCTAAAGGGCGTGCTGTCCAAAGGCGGCGCAAAAGCGGTCGACGACCACACGGTCGCTTTCCACCTCGACGCGCCGAACGGCAACTTCCCCTACTACGTTTCTTCGGACAATTACAACGCAGTGATCCTGCCGGCGAACTACGCGGGCGGTTATGAAAAGAGCTTCATCGGCACCGGGCCGTTCAAGCTCGAGAAGTATCAGGCGAAGGTCGGCGCGTCGTTCGTGCGCAACCCCGATTACTGGGGCGAAAAAGCGTTACCGCAACGGGTACAGTTTTCGTTTTACGCGGACCAGCAGGCGCAACTGCTCGCGCTGCAAGGCCATCAGGCCGATGTGATGGGCACGTTCACCGTGCAGGGCGGCGCGGCCATTCTGAACAACCCCGACTACAAGGCAGTGGGCGTCAAGTCGAGCGCGCATCGGCAGATTCATATGCGCAACGACAATCCGCTCTTCAAGGACAAGCGCGTGCGCCAGGCGCTCGCGTTGTCGCTCGATCGCGACGTGCTGGTGCGCGGCCTCTTCAAGGGCCGCGCGCAACTCGGCAACGACAGCCCGTTCGCGCCGGTGTTTCCTTCGTCGGATGCGGGCGTGCCGCAGCGCAGGATCGACGTCGCGAAGGCCAAGCAGTTGCTCGCGCAAGCGGGCGTGCCCAACGGCTTCGACGTCACGCTGACCACCGAAAAGTACATGGAGATTCCCGATCTCGCGGTCGTCGTGCAGAACGCGGCGAAGGCGATCGGCGTGCGCATCAATCTGAAAGTCGAGAGCCAGTCGCTGTATTACGGCGCGGGCACGCCGGGCAAATCGGACTGGCTCGACTCGCCGCTCGGCATCACCGACTACGGTCATCGCGGCGTGCCGAACGTGTTCCTGAATGCGCCGCTCACGAGCGGCGGCACATGGAATGCCGCGCACTTTCAGAATCCGCAATACGATCAACTGGTCGCGCAGTTCGTCGCGGCTGTCGACCTCGCCTCGCAGAAGAAAATCTCCGGGCAGATTCAGACCTTGTTGCTCGACGAAACGCCGATCATCATTCCATTCTTCTACGATCAACTGATCGCGATGCGCAAGGGCGTGAACGGCGTGCGTTTCACCGCGCTCGCGCAGCTTTATTTCGACCGCGCGGTGCTGAGCGCCTGAGCGTCCCAGCGTCTGAGCGTTTTACTCGCGCGCCGCCTTTGACTGGTCAGCCGTTCACTATGTCGACCACTGCAAATCCCTCCGCTTCCGCGCCGAACGGCAACGCCGGGCGCGTCGTGCGTTTTCTGGCGACGCGCGTCGGCCTCTCGTTGATCACGCTGTGGCTGTTGTCGATGATCGTGTTTGCGGGCGGCCAACTGTTGCCCGGCGACATCGGCCGCGCGGTGCTCGGGCCGCTCGCCGACGCGCGCGCGGTCGCCGCGCTCAATCATCAACTCGGCGCCGACCGTCCGCTGACGACGCAATACGTCGACTGGATCACACATTTTCTGCGCGGCGACATGGGGCTTTCGTACGCGTATCGCGAGCCGGTGGGACCGTTCATCGCCGATGCGCTCGCGCATTCCGCGAAGCTCGGCTTGCTCGCGTTCATCGTCGTCGTGCCGCTCGGCATTGCGGGCGGCGTGTGGTCCGCCATGCATGCGGGACGCTGGCTCGATCGCACGATCAGCATCGCGGGTTTGTCGGCAACGGTGGTGCCCGAGTTCGTCTCGTCGATCGTGCTGATTCTCGTGTTCGGCGTGTGGCTGCGCTGGCTGCCGATCGAAGCGTCCTATCCGCCGGATGCCGGCGCGCTCGAACAGTTGCGTTACCTGATTCTGCCGATCCTGCCGCTCGTGCTGGTGTTCTTCGGCTACATCGCGCGGATGGCGCGCGCCGGCACCGTCGAAGCGCTCGACGCCGACTACACGCGCACCGCGATATTGAAGGGCTTGCCGCGTCATGTCGTGATCTGGCGGCATGTGCTGCGCAATGCGCTGCTGCCGACCATCACCGTCGCCGCGACCCAGCTCGGCTACATGATCGGCGGCCTCGTCGTGGTTGAGACGCTATTCCGCTATCCGGGCATCGGCTCGCTGATCTACAACGCCGCGAAGGCCAAAGACTTCCCCATGCTCGAAGCCGGCGTACTGACCATCGGCGTGGTGTACACCGCCGCCAATCTGATCGCGGATGCGTTGCACGTGCTGCTCAATCCGCGCTTGCGCGTGAGGAGCGCCGAATGAGCACGATCGTTCCACCGGCCGCGCCGCGCGCCGCGAGCGAGCCGCGCTTCGACCCGTTGCGCGTGCTGCTGCGCTCGCCGACGTTCGTCGTCGGCCTCGTCATCGTCGTATGGTGGATTGCTTGTGCGATCGCCGGGCCGTGGTTCGTGCCCGTCGATCCGTACGCGTCCGATCCGCTCAACTCGCTGATGCCGCCTGATCACACGCACTGGTTCGGCACGGATCAACTGGGCCGCGACGTGTTCTCGCGCGTGATCGTCGGCGCGCGCGACATTCTCACGATTGCGCCACTCGCGACGCTGCTCGGCACGGCGACGGGCACCGCGCTCGGTCTCGTGGTCGGCTACTTCGACGGCTGGGTCGACAACGTGGTGGGCCGCGCAATCGACGCCATTCTCGCGCTGCCGCTCGTGATCGTCGCGTTGCTCGCGCTTGCCGCGGTGGGCGCGTCGAACTTCACGGTGATACTCGTGATCGGCATCACGTTCGCGCCGATCACCGCGCGCACCGTGCGCGCCGCCGTGTTCGCCGAGCGCCATCTCGACTACGTGGCCGCCGCCCAACTGCGCGGCGAACGCGCGCCGTACATCATGTTCGCGGAGATCTTGCCGAACGTGCTGCCGCCCATCATCGTCGAGGCGACCGTGCGGCTCGGCTACGCGATCTTCGCGGTGGCCACGCTGTCGTTTCTCGGCTTCGGCATTCAGCCGCCGTCCGCCGACTGGGGCCTCGCGCTGTCCGAGTCGTACACGCTGATGGCGGGCGGCGCATGGTGGACCGTCGTGTTCGCGGCCGCCGCGATTGCGTCGCTCGTGGTCGGCGTGAATCTGATCGCCGACGGCGTACAAGGTGTACTCGACCGATGAACGGACCGCCGCCCTCCTCGTTCCCCGCCTTCGACGTCTCGAAGAGCGATCGCACGGATGCGCTGACCGTCGTCGGCCTGACGGTCACGTACCGGATGCGCGGACGCGATCGCGAAGTGCTGCAAGACGTGTCGTTTCGCGTGCGGCGCGGCGAAGCGTATGGGCTCGTCGGCGAATCGGGCTGCGGCAAGTCGACCGTCGCGATGGCGGCGCTGCGCTATCTGCCGCGCAACGGCAAAGTGAAGGCGGGCAAGATCGCGATCGCGGGCGCGGAGGTGAACAAGCTCGACGCCGATGCATTGCGAGCGCTGCGCGCCAATACGATTTCGATGGTCTATCAGGACCCCGGCCGCGCGTTGAATCCGTCCCTCACGATTGCGCGGCAAGTGTCCGAAGCATTCGAAGCCGCCGGTCTCGCGCGCGAAGAAGCATTGCAGCGCTCGCTCGAGATGCTGCAACGGGTGCGCATTGCGTCGCCGGAACGGGTGATGGCCAGCTATCCTCATCAATTGTCGGGCGGCATGCAGCAGCGCGTGGTGATCGCGATGGCGCTGGCCTCCAACCCCGCGCTGCTGATTCTCGACGAACCGACCACGGGGCTCGACGCCACTGTCGAAGCCGAAGTGCTCGATCTCGTCGCGCAACTGCGTGCGGAGCTGGGCACGGCTGTGCTGTTCATCAGCCACAACCTCGCCGTGATCGGACGCATGTGCGAGCGCGTCGGCGTGCTTTACGCGGGCAAGCTGGTCGAGGAAGGCGCGACCGAAGATGTCTTCACGCGGCCGCGTCATCCGTACACGGTGGGCTTGTTGCGCTGCCTGCCCACGGCGGGACGCAGCAAGGACAGCGAGCGGCTCGATACGATTGCAGGCGGCTTGCCGTCGCCGGGGTCGGTCACGCAAGGCTGCATCTACGCGGAGCGTTGCCGTCTCGCCGACGACCGCTGCCGCCGCGAAGCGCCGCCGCCGTATCGCGTGAGCGCAGCGCATGGCGATCAGATGTCGCGTTGCCATTATCACGAACGCGCGATCGAGTTGCCGCGCGCGAGCGCGCAAGCGTTGCCCGCGGACCATCGCGCGATGAGCGGCAACGAGCCGCGTGCGCTCGTGCTGCGGGCCGAAAATCTGTCGAAGACTTTCCATGTATCGGGCGGCGGGTTGCGCGCGGTCGACAACGTATCGCTCGATCTCGCAGCCGGCGAGACGCTCGGCCTCGTCGGCGAATCAGGCAGCGGCAAGACGACGCTTGCGAAGCTGATGCTCGGCCTGCTCACGCCCGACCCCGGCAGCGTGCTCGAACTCGACGGCGCGCCGCTCGCCGCGCGCGTCACGCGACGCAACGACGAGCAGGTCAAGTCGCTGCAGATCGTATTCCAGAATCCCGACTCGGCGTTGAATCGCGCGCATTCGGTCAAGCGGCTGATAGGCCGCGCGTTGTCGCGTCTTGGCGCGCTGCGCGGCGCCGCCATCGACGAACGGCTTGCCACGCTGACCGCCGCCGTGCGTTTGCCGGAGCGCTATCTCGGCTCGCGCACGCGCCAGCTTTCCGGCGGACTCAAGCAGCGCGTCGCGATTGCGCGCGCATTCGCGGGCGAGCCGCGCGTGGTGGTGTGTGACGAGCCGACTTCCGCGCTCGACGTCTCCGTGCAGGCCGCGATTCTCAATCTGCTCGCCGACTTGCAGCGTGAGCGCGGCGTCAGCTACGTGTTCATTTCGCACGATCTGCATGTCGTGCGCTATCTGTCCGATCGTATCGCCGTGTTGTATCTCGGCAGGCTGCTCGAAATCGGGCCGGCTGCCGCGGTGTTCGACGGACCGCAGCATCCTTATACGGAAGCGCTGCTGTCGTCGGTACCGACACTCGATGCCCACGCGCGTAAAACCCGCATTCGGCTTTCAGGCGATTTGCCGAGCGCCGCATCGCCGCCGTCGGGTTGTGTGTTTCATACGCGCTGCCCGCGCAAGCTGGGCGCGATCTGCGAGCAGCAGGACCCGCCGTTTGCGGACGCAAGCGGCGGCACGGAAACTACCGAAGGCAAGCACCTGATCCGCTGCCATATTCCCGTCGATCAATTGCGCATGCTGCAAGCCGCCCCGCGCAACGAGGTCAACGACATTCCCGACGACGCGCCAACTGTCTAACGCAAAACGCCGTACGCGACCCATCGCAATAGATGCGCCAGCCGCGCGTGCCTGGAACCAAAGCGCCGCGATTGCCTCATATCAATTCAACGTTCGATATGAGGGCATCACAACATGCAACGAAACGTCCCCCGCTACGCGGCGCGTGCGGTCGCCGGCCTTGCCGCGGCCGCCGCTTTGAGTCTCGCCTCGCTCGCGCATGCGCAGACCGGCGCGCAAAAGCCGGCGCCGGCCGCGCAACCACTGTCGCCCACGTTGTCGCAGGCCGCGCCGCCTGTCGATCCCAGCTTCTCCGCGTACTCGCTCGCGCAGACCTGCAAGCAGAAGAACGATAACGTCGCGCAGGGCCAGTGTGTCGGCGCGATTCGCGGCATCATCCACGGCTATCAGTACGGCGTGTTGTTCCTCGGTCAGCGCACGCCCTTGCCGGCCAACGAAACGCAGCGCGTGTCGCTGTGTCTGCGCAATGCGCCGGTGTCGTCGATCGTCGAGGAATTCGTCACGGACGCGGGCCAGGTCAACGACGAGTCGCTCAAGCACACGCCCGCCGAAGTCGCGGTGCTGGGCTCAGTGCACATGCATCACAGCTGCAATTGACGACGCACTGCCCCTGCGGTGAGCGCGACGCTCAGAGCATTTCCAGCGCGCGCTTGCCGCGCGGCGGCTTGAAGTAGCCGTCGATGGCGGCAAGCTCCTCTGCGTCGAGCCGCAATTCGAGCGCGCGATAGTTGTCGCGCACGTGCTCGACGCGGCCCGCCTTCGGAATCGCGAACACGCCCGGCTGTTGCAGCACCCAGGCAAGCGCCACCTGGAACACCGAGACGCCGCGCGCGCTCGCAATATCGTCGAGCGGCGAGCGGCGCGGCAGACGCGCGTGATCGACGGGACTGTAGGCCATGGCCGGCATATTGCGCGCGGCGAGCCAGGGCAGCAGGTCGAACTCCGGCCCGCGCCGCGCGACGTTATACAGAATCTGGTTCGTCGCGCACGACTCGCCGCCGGGCGTGGCCACGAGTTCTTCCATGTCGTCGGTATCGAAGTTGCTCACGCCCCAGTGGCGGATCTTGCCGGCTTCGCGCAGCGCCTCGAATGCCGCGACCGTCTCCGCGAGCGGCACCGAGCCGCGCCAGTGCAGCAGATACAGATCGAGCCGATCCGTGTTCAGACGTTTGAGGCTGCGTTCGCACGCCGCAATCACGCCGCGCCGGCTCGCGTTATGCGGATACACCTTGCTGACAAGGAACACCTGGTCGCGCAGTCCTGCAAGCGCTTCGCCGAGCAGCGATTCGGTTGCGCCGTCGCCGTACATTTCGGCGGTATCGATCAGCGTCATGCCGAGCTCGACGCCGCATCGCAGCGCGTCGATCTCAGCCGCGCGGCGTGAGGGCTGCTCGCCCATCTCCCATGTGCCTTGCCCCAGTTTCGGGATGCGCTCGCCGTCGGGCAGGCTCACGCTTGCGATGTCGCTCGTCATGCTGGCTCCTGAAGTGACTGACTATGGCTGAATGTCCGACCATGCGACGGCGCGAAACACAGACCCGGCGCACGGCGCTGCTGCTCGATTCGTATCGACGACGCATCGACGACGCATCGACGAGTTTAGCGGCTACGCCGCGATCCGACCGATGACCAGGCAAAAGCCCGCTATAACGTCGCGCGCCGATGTCTTAGAATTGCTCCTCGCCCTTCTAGCGTAAGCCCCATGACCTCTGCCTCGGAAGACCGCTGGCGCGACCTGCGCCCGGACCCGGAAAACGACACACCGCTCTACCTGCAACTTGCCCGCAAGCTCGGCGCCGCAATCCACGAGAATCGCTGGAACGCGGGCGAAGCGCTGCCTTCGGAGCGTGTGCTCTCGGAGGCGCTTGGCGTTTCGCGAATCACGTCTCGCAAGGCCATCGCGTTGCTCGTCGAACAAGGTTTGATTCGACGCACGCAGGGCGCCGGCAGTTTCATCACGCCACGCTACGAAGACCCGCTGTCGCGTCTGTCGAGCTTCAGCGAAATGCTGCGGCGGCGGGGCTTTACGCCGAGTTCTCAGTGGCTGTCGCGCGAGATCCTGCCGGCCAATCGCGATGAAGTGATCCAGCTCGGGCTGTCGCCGGCTGCGGCGGTGACGCGTCTGCGGCGCTTGCGTCTCGCGGACGGCATCGTGATGGCCGTCGAGAACTCGACCTTTCCGGCTGCGGTGATTCCCGATCCGCAGGCCATCGGCGATTCGCTTTATACGTACCTGGAGAACCGCGGGCTGACCATCGTCCGCGCGTTGCAGCATTTCCGCGCAGTGAATGCGAGTGAGGAAATCGCGCAGCAAATGAGCATCGCGCCGAATGAGGCGCTGCTGCTGATCACTCGTGTGGGCTATACGGCGGATCAGCGCGCTATTGAACTGACCGACACTTATTGCCGTAACGATTACTACGATTTTGTGGCGGAGTTGCGTAAGTAGGTGGTTGGGAGTTTGCTGTGCAAGCTTTCTTCGATGCGGCCGTCGTGATGCGGCCGCATCAACGCATCAAACCCACTTCGCCTCGTGCGTGCCGATCGGCGCGGGTGGCAGCGCAAGGAAAGCCGGCGTCTCGTCGAGCTGCTCGGCCGGCTGCACAGCCTGCACGCGGCCAAACCCGGACTGCACGGTATCGACGCAGTCGCGTACGTCGTCAAGCGTGAGCTCAGGCGCCTGCCAGCCGTCGGGAATCTCACCGAACGATTGCAGCCAGCGGCCCGTCTGCGCGAGCGACACCTTCACATGCCAGCTACCGCCTTCGGTAGCGCGCCGCGCCAACGCGGCCATCGCGCCGAACGCGGCGAGATAGCCGGTCGCGTGATCGAGCGCCTGACACGGCAGATGCCTCGGCTCCGCGGATGCCGCCGCGCGCTGCTCCGTCGCCGCGATGCCGCTCGCGGACTGCACGAGGCTGTCGAACCCGCGCCGCGACGCCCACGGCCCTTCGTATCCATACGCGCACACCGACACGTAGACGATGCCGGGCCGCAGACGCGCTGCATCGTCGGGACCGAATCCGCGCGCCGCCAGTGCGCCGGGGCGATACGCCTGTAGAAAGACATCGGCACCGCGTGTCAAGCCGCGCAGCGTTTCGCGGCCTGCCGCATCGCGCAGATCGAGCACGGCCGAGCGCTTGCCGCGGCCGTTGTCGATGACGAGCGGCGCAATGTTCGGCAGATGCGGGCCGTTGATCATCAACACTTCGGCGCCATGCTGCGCGAGCGCGCGCCCGCCCACCGGACCGGCGATGATGCGCGACAGGTCCAGCACGCGCACACCCGACAGCGGCCGGCTGCCCGCATTCACCGACGGCGACGCATGCCGCGTCGCGAGTTCCGGCGGGGCATCGCCGATTCGCTCTATTTCGAAGAGCGGCAGACGCGCGATTGCCTTTGCCTGATCGAGCGCGGCCCACTCTTGCGGCGTGCGAATCAACGCGGCGCACAGGCCGGCGTCGGCGAGCGTCTGGTCGAGCGCCGAGCCATCCCATCCACGTATCGCCGATGCGACCGCCGCGCGATCGTTCTCGCAGCCGAGCACTTTCAATACGCCCGCCAGATGATGCGCGAAGTTCGTGTGCAATTGAATCCAGCGGCCGTCGCGCGTCTCATAAAAACCCGTCACAGGATCGCGCAGCGCGGGCGGCGGACCACCGTCGATTCGCAGATAACGTTCGCTGCGAAACGAAGCCAGCGCGCGGCGCATGTCCACGCTGACGCGCTGCCCGCGTCCCGTGCGCAACCGATGATATTCAGCCGCTGCCAGCCCCGTCGCGGCGATGGTCGCGCACGCCAGCGCGCCGACACGAAACACCGACGGCAAGGCCGGCTCGCTGCCGGTGAAGTGAACCGAGCGAAGCGCGGCTCGCTCGCAGCCTGCGAGCGTCCAGATGTGATCGAGTGCGAGTTCGGGGGTCATGGCGTTCACATTCGGGTCGAGGAATGTGGATGAGTCTAGGAGCGTGGGTTGTTTGAATCAATCTTGATTGTGATAATCAATGTATATTGATTTGTTTGGTTGTTGTGCGGCCTATCCGCATGTCCCCATCTCCCGATTCCTTGACTGCCACAGAAGCCGCCGCCGAACTCGGCATCAGCGTGACCACGCTTTATGCGTACGTGAGCCGCGGCTTGCTGAGTTCGTCGCCGGATGCACAAGGCAAGCATCGCCGCTACGACGCGCGCGAAGTGCGGCGGCTCGCGCGGCGCAAGGAAGACGGCAAGCGCGCGGGCAAAGTCGCGCAGAAAGTGCTGGATTGGGGCGTACCGGTGCTGGAATCGTCGATTACGCTCGTCGCCGATGGTCGCCTGCTGTATCGCGGACGCGATGCGATGGAGCTTGCGCGCACCGAATCGCTCGAAGATATTGCGGCATTGCTGTGGGAGTGCAGCGCGGCGCGTATCGCCGATGCGCCGCCCGTCCCGCTCGGCGCCGCTCAATGGGCCGCGTGGCTGAAGCTGTGGGGCGACAGCACGCCGCTCGATCGCGCGCTCGTGCTGCTGCCCGCGGCGGCCGCGCAAATGCCGCGGGTCTGGGCGCTCGGGAGCGATGCGCAATTGGACAACGCGTGCGCCGTGATGCGGCTGCTGGCCGCCGCGATGATCTCGGCCGCGCCTTCGAATGCGCCGCTGCATCGGCAGTTGGCGTCCGCCTGGCAGGTCCGCAACCGGCAGCAGGCGGCGCTGCTGCGCGCCGCGCTGGTCGCGTGCGCGGACCATGAACTGAATGCGTCCACCTTCACGGTTCGCTGCATTACGTCGACGGGCACGCATCTGTTCGGCGCGGTCGCGGGCGGTCTCGCCGCGCTGGCCGGCCCGCGTCACGGCGGCGAGACCATGCGCATCGCGGCGTTGTTCGAAGAAGCGTCGCGCGCCGCCGATCTCGATCGTTACCTGGCCACTCGTCTATCGCGCGATGAGCACGGCGCGCAGGGGCCGGTGCTGTCCGGCTTCGGCCATCCGCTGTATCCGCAAGGCGATCCGCGCGCGCGGCTCCTGCTGGAATTGTTGCGCGAGTGCGCGCCGGCGCGCTCGCCGCTCGGCGAGGTGCAGGCGCTGGCGCGGGCGGTCCGCGATACGACCGGTGCTGAGCCGACCGTCGACTTCGCGCTCGCGGCTATCGAGCGGGTGCTTGGCTTGCCCGTGGGCGCCGCTTTCACGTTGTTTGCGGTGGGGCGTGTCGTCGGGTGGATCGCGCATGCGATGGAACAGGCGCGCGACGGCGGCTTGATCCGGCCGCGGGCGAGGTATGTGGGGGAGAGTTGAGCGTTTCTTGTCGTCGGGCGGGGCACCTACGCGCCGGCCCGGCGGGCTCCTTCTCTCTTCACGCAACGACTGTCGCGCAAAACGCTCCCCTCCGCTCCTTCACATAGCGCCGAGCCAACGCGGCAGCCAGCTCGGCACCGACACGCGGCGCGCCGGCCTCGTCAAGCCACGTTCCGCACTACGCTCCGAGCCGCTGGCGAGCGCGAAGCGCGCACCCGCCTCTCCCGCGCTGATCCACGCGACCGCCCCGCGCGGCAGATCGATCGATTCGCCGGTGGCGAGCCAATAGTCGTCGCGGTCACCTTCGACCGTTAGCCAGATTTCACCCGAGATCACCTTGAAAGTGGACGGGCGCGCGACGCGCCACGCGGCCACCGGCTCGTCATGTTCCAGTTCGAAAATCCGCACTTCACGCATGGCCGTTCTCCTTCAGAGGGCTTTTGTGTTGTATCGATTATTGTCGTGCGATCATCGAATACCCATGCACAGTTCCGAACAGTTTCATCGGAACTGTGCAGTCGAAAAACCGAACAGTTGGCGTGTGTGAGCTCCTGAACCGCACCGCACGTCTTGTCCGGGAAGGAAAGCACATGCGACTTGAGATTCAGCTTGATAGAGACAACGGCGTACCGCTGACGGAGCAGATCGTCGCGGGCGTCAGCACCTGGATTCGTTCACGGACCGCGCATCCGGGCTCGAAATTGCCGTCGATCCGCCAGTTCGCCGCCGACTACGGCGTGAGCCGCTTTCCGGTCATCGAGGCGTACGACCGGCTTGTATCGCTCGGTTACATCGACTCGCGCCACGGTTCCGGCTTCTATGTGGCGGACCGGCCGCCCGGCGGCGCGCAATGCGACGGCACCTCGGACCCGCGCCGCGCCGAAGAAGAATCCGACCATCTGCTGCAGCAGTTCAACCACCCCGGCGAAACGCTGAAGCTCGGCAGCGGCTTTATCCCCGAGCCGTGGCGCGATACGGACAGCATCGCGCAGGCGATACGGCACGTGCTGCGCACCGATCCCGCGAGCATGGTCGATTACGCGACGCCGCTCGGCAACCTCAGCTTGCGCGAACATTTGCAGGCGCGAATCGCGCAACTCGGGATTCGCGCGGACACGTCGCAGATCCTGATCACGAACGGCGCGAGTCAGGCGTTCGATCTGCTGATGCGCTACATGCTGAAGGCGGGCGACACGATCTTCGTCGAAGACCCCGGCTACTACAATCTCTACGGCCTGCTGAAGCTGCACGGCGTGCGGCTGGTCGGCATTCCACGCACGCGCAGCGGGCCGGATCTCGATGTCATGCAGGCGCAGTTGAAGCAGCACCGGCCCAAGCTCTTCTTCATCAATACCGTGTTTCACAATCCGACCGGGACCACGGTCGCGCCGCCGGTCGCGTTCCGGCTGCTGCAACTGGCACGCGAACACGGCTTCACGATCATCGAGGACGATATCTACGCCGACTTTCAGACCGACGTCACCGACCGCCTCGCCACACTCGATCAGCTCGAACACGTGATCTACATCGGCGGACTGTCGAAGACGCTGTCGTCGTCGTTGCGCATCGGCTGCGTGGTCGCGAGTCACGCGATCATCAAGGATCTCGTCGACATCAAGATGCTGACGAGCATCGGCGGCTCGCTTTTCGCGGAAACAGTGACGGCGTCGCTGCTCGAGCGCGGCGCATATCGTAAGTATCTCGAACGACTGCGCCGCCGTATGCGTGACGCGCTCGGCTCGACAATCCAGACACTCGAGGATGAGGGCTGGGAAGTGTTCGAGAAGCCCGTCGGCGGCAAATTTTTGTGGGCGCGCGTGCCGCACGTGGACAATGCCGAGCGGCTGGTGGAATGCGGCGCGCCGCTGGGCGTGACGGTCGCGCCGGGCAGTTACTTCAGGCCGGGTATGGAGCCGAGTCCGTGGATTCGGATTCACGCGGCGTTCGGCAACGAGCCGCGTGCGCAGGCGTTTTTTCGGGCGGCGGCGAAGTTGAAGTGAGTGACTCGGGCTTGCGCGCTGGATGTCTGAGCCTGGCTCCGCACCGCGGCCGTGCTGCGTCGGTGCTGCGTCGGTGCATTCTCCAAACGATACCGGGCAGCAGATGCGAACACGCTCGTCTCGCGCGGTGCTGCGGCCCGACCCCTCGCTGTGTCGTCCGCGGCTTTTCCCTAGAATAGCGAGTTCCTGCCCGTTCTGAGCGCCAAGCCGCTACTTCATGTCCACGCCGCCGACCCAGCCCGTTCCCTCGACCGTCGCGCCCAGCGCGCCTTCCGCCCGCTCGCTGACGGTCATGCTGTGGCTCGTCGCCACCGGCTTTTTCATGCAGACGCTCGACTCGACGATCGTCAACACCGCCCTCCCGGCGATGGCGACGAGCCTCGGCGAATTGCCGTTGCGCATGCAGTCCGTCGTGATCGCCTATTCGCTGACGATGGCCGTGATGATCCCAGTCTCCGGCTGGCTCGCCGACAAACTGGGCACGCGACGCGTGTTCTTCAGCGCGATTCTGGTTTTCGCGGTCGGCTCGTTGCTGTGCGCGAACGCTCACACGCTGAACCAGTTGGTGATCTTCCGGATCGTGCAAGGCGTGGGCGGCGCGATGTTGCTGCCGGTCGGACGGCTCGCCGTGCTGCGGACTTTTCCGGCAGAGCGCTATCTGCCGGCGCTGTCGTTCGTCGCGATCCCTGGACTGATTGGCCCATTGATCGGCCCGACGCTGGGCGGCTGGCTCGTCAAGATCGCGTCGTGGCACTGGATCTTTTTGATCAACGTGCCGGTGGGCATCGCCGGATGCATCGCCACCTTCGTCTTCATGCCCGACAGCCGCAACGAACAGGTCGGCAGGTTCGACGTCAAGGGCTACTTGCTGCTGGTCGTCGGCATGGTGGCGATTTCGTTTGCACTCGATGGCCGCACCGAATTCGGCATTCAACACGCAACGGTGCTGGTGCTGTTGATTCTGGGCCTGGCCTGCTTCGTCGCCTATGGCTTGCACGCGGTGCGCGAGCCCGCGCCGATTTTTCCGCTCGATCTGTTCAAGATTCACACGTTCAGTGTCGGACTGCTCGGCAATCTGTTCGCGCGGATCGGGAGCGGCGCGATGCCTTATCTGATTCCGCTGCTGCTGCAAGTGAGTCTCGGCTACAGCGCATTCGAAGCCGGCATGATGATGCTGCCCGTTGCTGCTGCCGGCATGGCGTCGAAGCGGCTCGTGACGAAGCTGATCGTCAGGTACAGCTATCGTCGCGTGTTGATCGTCAACACGGTTCTCGTCGGCCTGACGATGGCCAGTTTCTCGCTGACCAACGCGGGACAGCCGCTCTGGCTGAGGCTCGTGCAACTGGCGTTGTTTGGCGGCGTCAACTCGATGCAATTCACCGCGATGAATACGTTGACGCTCAAGGATCTCGGCACCGGCGGCGCAAGCAGCGGCAACAGTTTGTTCTCGCTGGTCCAGATGCTGTCGATGAGCCTCGGCGTCACCGTGGCCGGCGCGCTGCTGGCGACCTTCACCGGGCTCTTGCCGCGCGTGACGGCTGCCAACTCGCTGCCCGCGTTTCATGCGACGTTCCTTTGCGTGGGGATTATCACCGCGGGTTCGGCGTGGATCTTCGCGCAGTTGTCGCCGGATATCCGGACGCCGGCCAGGAAAACTGATCCGTCGGAGCGGACGTGAGGGGTGGGGTTGGTGGGGGTTTGCTGGTGGGAAGGTTGCGCTTGGAATGCGGGCGGAAGTGGCTCGATGGCTTGATGGCTCGATGGCTTGATGGCTTGATGGCTTGATGGCTCGGCGGCTCGATGACTTGGGGGCTGGAGGTGGAACGGTGGAGGCTAGCCGCTGAGGGGTGAAGGCTGGTGGCTGGGGGTTCGTGGTTCGTGGTTCGTGGTTCGTGGCTCGTGGCTCGTGGCTCGTGGCTCGTGGCTCGTGGCTCGTGGCTCGTGGCTCGTGGCTCGTGGTTGAAGGCTGAGATGTGAGGGCTGGAGGTTGAAGGCGAAAGGCTGAGGGCTGAGGGCTGAGGGCTAGCTACCTACGCAAGCCGTCATGGCGCCACACTATCCGAGCGGATGTTCAACGGATACCACGCCCAAGGTAGTCACTTACTCGCATTCAGGCGCGACATGACCACCACCAACTTCGACCCGCAACGGGGCGCAGCCCGCACCAGCGAAGTGCGATACATCATGCCGGTGCCCGCGTCGTTGACCGACACTCGGCAGCTCGCGCGCCAACTGCGCACCCCGCCAGCCTTTCGTATGCGCATAGATCTTGCTCACCTATCCTGTAAACTTACGCATTGCGCGTGCAGCTTCCGCATTGAGCCCCTAATCCGGCCGCCACCCACACGACTGACATGATGAGCATGATCGAACTCGATCCTCCCGGTTTTCAGCCTCCCCGCCCGATGGCCGGCGACGAGGGCTCCCGGCGCACCGTTCTCTACGGCGGCTACACCGTTTTCAGCGTGTTTCAGCCGGTTTTCTCCGTGTCGCACCGGCGCGCGATCGGCTATCACGCCTCGCTGCGCGCGCACGACGAGCATGCGCGGCAAGTCCCCTCGCACGAGGTGTTCACGCAGGCCGCGCGCCGCGGCGACTTGCTGGAACTCGGCCGGCTGGCCGAGTCGCTCCACCTTGGCAACTTCAATGCATTCGACAGTCACGACGAATGGCTCTTTCTGAGTCTCCATCCGGCCGCGCTGATGGACACGAGCTACGGCGACGCGTTGCTCGCCGGGCTCAAGGCGTTGGGCTTGCCGCCGCAGCGTGTAGTGCTCGAGGTCTCCGAGCAAGCGGGCGGAGAAACGACGCGTTTCGCCGAGATCATCGACGCGTTGCGCAAGTCGGGCTTCCTCATCGCGCTCGATGGCTTCGGCGCCAAGCATTCGAACATCGACCGCGTGTGGAATCTGCGGCCCGATATCGTCACGCTCGACCGCTGCATTCTTGCGCAGGCAAGCGAGCACTCGCACATTGAACGCGTGCTGCCCGGTCTCGTCTCCCTGCTGCATGAATCCGGCCAATTGGTCCTGATGGGCGGCCTGACCACAGAGCGCGATGCGCTGATCGCACTCGAATGCAACGTCGATTTCGTCCAGGGCGCATTCTTCGCTGGGCCGAGCGTCGAACCGGTCAAGCCGCAAGCCGCTGCCGGCTTGATGGACTCGCTCTCCGCCGCGCTGCGCGAGCGTGTTGCCACGCGTGAACGCGCGCAGGCGACGCGGCTCGCGCCGTACGTCAGCGCGCTCGAAACCGCAGCCGCACAGCTGGTTGCCGGGCAGCCAGCCGCTGACGCGACGGCCGCGCTGCTCAAGCTCGGCGAGACAGCACGCTGCTTCATTCTGGATGGCTCCGGACGGCAAATCGGCGACAACGTACTGCCTCCTGGCCGCGCGTCGCAACGTGCGAAACGCTTCCGTCCGCTATTGCATTCCGAAGGTGCAAGCTGGGAGCGCCGGCCTTACTTCATTCAGGCGATGCGTACGCCTGGGCGCGTGCATCTCACTCCTCCTTATCTGTCGATCAATGAAGCGCATTTGTGCGTGACCGCTTCCATCGCGGCGCACACGCCCGGTGGCACGCAAGTGCTATGCGTAGACATCAACTGGGAAGTCGCGGCTCATCGCAATTGAGTCGGCCGAGTCCACCGAGCGCTGCTGAATGCGCGCCAGCAACTCGGTGACCGCCGTGCGGCCCAGCACGCGATTGGCGGCCAGCAATCGCGATGCGCTCGTCACTGCATGCAACGAAACGATTCTTGCAGCGCCGTTGAGCGGACCGTGGGCCCGCCTATGACCGTGCGCCTCGCCGGTGGTGAGCCCGGTGGTGAGCCCGGTTGTAAGGCCGCTCTCGAAGCCAGTGTCGAAGCCGCCGGTCGTCCCGTTTTTCATGCCGCTCGCCGCGCCGCTGCCTGAGCCCTCGGTGGCGATGTCGATCAACGCAACGACGTCGCCTTCGATAAGCAGCACGATAGACAACGCCCCCTCCACCGATACCAGTTCCACGTGGCTCGCCTGACGTGCAAGCGACGTCACCTTCTCCATCCAGTCACCCAATGCGCGGTCTGACGCGCCGGTGCGTGCCTGGGGGAACGCCTTCGGCGGCACACCAAGCGCGCGTGCATCGGCGTGTGCATAGCAGTTTGTCGAGGCAGCGGCACGCACAACAGCCGGTGAGTCGCCCGGCACATTCAGCGGCGCTCCGCACACCGGCTCGTCGCTGACGACATGCGGCGCATCGCTAAACAGCTCGAGCAGGCTAGTCCTGTCCTGCGCCTCAAGTGCGTTGCGCAAGCGCTCGACAATCCGCGCGTGACTCTCCGGATCGGCCCGATGCAACGGTGCGCCCGCGCGCTGCAGGCGCGCCCTCGCCCGATGCACGATCTGCCGGCAACTGGTCGCGCTACGTTCAAGAATCCTGCCGATCTCCGCGTAGTCGCAATCGAACGCTTCATGCAGCACAAACGCGGCGCGCTCGTCGGGTTTGAGGCGCTCCAGCAAAAGCATCACGCCATAGGACATTTCCGCCGCACGCAGCGCGAGTTCTTCAGCCGATGGCGCGAATTCGTCGAGCCACGGCTCCGGCAGCCAGCCGGTGGCCTGAGACTCGCGCTCGCGCTGCACATTTCTCAGACGGTCGATCGCCGTGCGCGTGGTGAGCGTGGTGAGCCACGCGGCCGGCGTCTGCACCTCATGCGTATCAGCGAGATGCCACTTCAGCCAGACGTCTTGCACGATGTCTTCCGCCTCCGCACGGCTGCCGAGCATGCGGTACGCCAACGCGAGCAGGCGGGCCCGCACCGCCCCGAAGCTGGATGCCTTGTCGATTTCGTGTTCTTTCATGCGTAGACCTCCAGATCGTGCGTGGTAAAAGCGCGTGCGCCGCCTGCCAGATTCCTCGACCGCGCGCCGCAAAGACATCCATTGCAGCTTGACGATTGGGCGAGCCGCCGCGTGACAGGCGCGCGAAAAAAAATTTATGTCACGCCGCCGACAGCCGGCTCGTCATAGGGACAGCAGCCCACTTTGGACGAGGCAAATATGCAATCGAGCTATCCACCTGTTACCGGCCTTGGCCTCGTGCCAACCGTGATCGAGCAGTCCGGCCGCGGCGAGCGCGCCTACGACATCTATTCGCGTCTGCTGCGCGAGCGCATCGTGTTTCTGGTCGGACCCGTGAACGAGCAATCGGCCAGTCTCATTGTGGCGCAATTACTGTTTCTGGAGTCGGAGAACCCGGACAAGGACATTTCGTTTTATATCAATTCGCCCGGCGGCTCGGTGTACGACGGGCTCGCAATTTACGACACCATGCAGTTCATCAAGCCAGAGGTATCCACGTTATGCACCGGCTTTGCTGCGAGCATGGGCACATTCCTGCTGTGCGCGGGCCAACGCGGCAAGCGGTATGCGTTGCCCAACGCGCGCATCATGATTCACCAGCCTTCAGGCGGCAGCCAGGGCACGGCAGCGGACATAGACATTCAGGCTAAGGAAGTGCTCTATCTGCGCGAACGTCTCAATGCAATGATGGCCGAACGCACGGGGCGCAGCATCGAGGAAATCGCGCGCGACACAGACCGGGACAATTTTATGTCCGCGTCCGCGGCAAAGACCTATGGCCTCGTGGACGAAGTGCTGGAAACGCGGGCGGCGCTGAACTCGTCTTCGGTGGCGTCGGACAGACACCATGACGTATAGCGCAGCGCGGTTGAACTGTGCCGGGTTCAACTGCCCGCGCTGCACTGCTCTACCCGACAAAAGCTGATCACGTTGGCTGGAATCGCTATCATGGTCGCGATTCGTCGACTCCGACGAGCGCTTCAATGGAGATTTACATGGCGTCATCCAACGAAACCGTCAGCATGGCGCTATTCTGCGACTTCGAAAACGTCGCGCTGGGCGTGCGGGACGCGAAGTACGACAAGTTCGATATCAAGCTGGTGCTCGAACGTCTGCTGCTCAAGGGCAGCATTGTCGTGAAAAAGGCATATTGCGACTGGGATCGCTACAAGAGCTTCAAAGGTGCGATGCACGAAGCCAATTTCGAGCTGATCGAGATTCCGCACGTGCGTCAATCGGGCAAGAATTCGGCGGACATCCGGCTCGTCGTGGACGCGCTCGACCTCTGCTACACGAAGTCGCACGTCAATACGTTTGTGATCATCAGCGGCGACTCGGACTTTTCTCCGCTCGTGTCGAAACTGCGCGAGAACGCGAAGCAGGTGATTGGTGTCGGCGTCCAGCAGTCCACGTCTGATCTGCTGATCGCGAACTGCGACGAGTTCTTTTTTTACGACGACCTGGTACGCGAAAGTCAGCGCACCGTCGCCAAACGGGAGTCCTTGCGCCAGCAGAAGAGCGCTCAGCCGACAGCCAAGGTATCGCAGGACGAAGAGAAAAGCCGCAACAAGGAAGATCTCGAAAAGCGCCGCACCAAGGCGGTGGAGATTGCGGTGCAAACGTTCGACGCGCTTGCATCCGAGCGCGGCGACAGCGGGAAAATCTGGGCGTCCGTATTGAAGAACGCGATCAAGCGGCGCAAGCCGGATTTCAACGAAACCTATTATGGCTTTCGCGCGTTCGGCAATCTGCTCGAAGAGGCGCACGCGCGCGGGCTGCTGGAATTCGGCCGCGACGAAAAATCGGGGGCTTACGTATATCGGAGCACGGTTTCGGGCGCTGCGGGGGAAGGTGCCGGAGAAAGTACGGGCGAATCGGCGGGCGAGCACGCAGCGGCACGTGGAAACGAAGCTGTGGACACCGCAGAGGTAGCGGAACAACTTGACGAGTCGCAGACAGTTGGCGCGGCGCAAGCGGAAACAGGCGCCAAACACGAGTCTCGTCGTCGGGGTCGTGGAGATCGGAAGCGAGGCGCAAGCCAGCAAGCCGCCCGCGAAGCCACGCACGAGACGGCACAGGGAAGCGCAGAGGAAGCCGGCCACCAAACGGCGCCACGAAGGACGCCGCAAGCCGCCAACACCAGACGCACCAGACGCGAAGAAAGCGGGGCCAACCTGAGCCAGGCCGAAGGCGATGCGATGTATGCCCCTGAAGCGGAAAACAAGCGCGCGACGTCCGAGCTGCCGCAAGCGCTCACGAACGAACCGGGCCATGTTTCTGATCAGGCTGGCGCGGCCGAAAATGCCGACCCGCACCAGACCGACGAAACGCAGCCGAAGCGTCGCAAGCAACGCGAGCCGCGTAAAACGGCCGCGAAGAAAACGCGGAAGACCGCAGCACGATCGGACGACACGGCAAACAACACGAACACGGTGAACACCGCGCACACTGCAGACACCGCATCGCCAGCAACCGAACCTTCACCGACCGCAGAGGAAACACCCGCGCCCGCCAGGAAAGCCGCGCGTAAAACCGCGTCGTCGCGCAACCGCCGGCCGCGCAAGACAACGGGAGGCAACGACACCGAGTGACACCGAACGATACCGAATGGCGCCGAACCACACCGAACAGTCCGCACCTTGCTCCGCATCCGGCAGCGGCCGAAGCCTAGTGTCACCGCAAGCCGAACACCGCAACACCATTGGTCGCGCCGACATAAACCTTGCCGCGCGCGATCATCGGCGTGATGAACTTGTTGCCCGCGCCCCATTGATCGCGCGTGCCCGCCTGGTTGCTGTTGTACAGCTCGTTGGCAAGATTGCTCGCGTCGTAGGCATGCAGGGCGCCGGTCGAGCCGTTCTCCGCCGCCCAGACAATGCCGTTGCTCGCGCCATTGGCGGATATCGCCGGCGTTGCGCCCGGATAGGCAAAGGTCGTCGGGCTTCGAGATGAAGCCGTCGTTGCGAGGAACGCGCCGGCGATCGGCAACGCTTTGAGGTTGTCGTTTAGCCCTCCGTAGTACACGACGCCCTTGTAATAAGCCGGCGAACCCCAGATGCCGCCAGCAAGCGTGCCGATGAGTTCTTGCCAGATGTTATTGGCCGCTGGGCTGAATTTGCCCATTGAATCGCGGTCGACCACATAGATGTGGTTGTCTTTGCCGGCCGCCACAGCAAGATGCTTGACCACGCCGGCCGCGGTCGTCTGGTCCGGCAGCAACATCACGCCTCCAGAACCGAAGTCGTTGTCCGTATTGGCCTCTTCGACTACGTTGGACATCGCGAAATAGTCGGTGACTTGCAGTTGGCCAGCCGACAGTTTCATCAGCGAGTTGCCGAAGTTGCCGTCGACGGGGAAGCCCTGTGCATTGAGCGTCGTGCCGAACGTGCCGTTGCCGTCGACGACATAGATGGACGAGCCGTCGGAAGCCATGCCGGAGCCGGCCATCCAGATCGAGCCCTGGCTGCCGTTCGGCGTGATGTTGAGCGCGCTGGTCTGCTTGAGTGTGCCGGCGTTGTACGCCATGAGCCAGCCGGTGTAAGCGCCGGACATGCAGTGCGCCGTCCAGCCCATATGGATGTTGCCGCCAACGAGCGTCAATGCCGCCCGCTCCGTGTGCAACGACGCGTTGAACGTAATGACGCCGTTGACGCTCCCCGCGCCGCCGCCCGGATAAGTCGCCGCAATCTCGGTGGGACCGCCCAACAGTTCGGCGCCCGTCGCGAGGTCGAGCGCATGCAGGCGGTGATGGTAGGCGCCGCCGCTGTCTTTCGTCATCGAGACCGCGTATAGCGCGCCGTTGGGGCCGCGCGAGCGGTCGATCACCGGCGTCGACGTCACGCCAATCTCGGGCGTGATGTCCGGGCATCCGCGGTCGTCGCTGGGCGTTTCGCCGCTGCCGTTTAGCGTCGCGTGCCACAACTGCGCGAAGCTGGTGGCGTCGTACGCATAGACGCTATTGTGTTCGGTCGCGACGTAGACTACGTCGTGCGGCGCGCCGCCAATCGACAACGCTGTCGCAAAGAGCGGCTGGGCATCCACCTTGCCGTCCGCCGCAAGGAACGCGACTTTGCCGAAGCTCGATGGGTTGACGTTGGCGGGCGTCAGCGTGGTTTCGGCAAGCATCTGGCCGGTGCGCGCAAGGTCGTTGTGGTGCATCAGCACGTCGGTGGCGAATACGGGTCCGGCGGGTGCAGCCCCGCCCGCGCCGCTCCCCGCGCCTGAGCCTGAGCCGCTGCTGCCCGCGCCCGAGCCACCACCGCTCGCCCCTCCGCCCGACGATGTAGACGCCGCTCCCGGCGATCCGCCCGAGCCGCCGCCACATGAAGCAAACCCCCACGCAACAGTGAGCAGCGCCGCCACTGTGCACACACGAACCCACGGCCCGGCCGATAGCCGGTCGCCGCCACCTCGCGAGATGCGCATGTCCGCCTCGTCTCTCAAACGATGCGACGCTCAGTTCCGCAAGACGAAGGCTGCGCGTGATGCGAACACGTCGCGTGCCGCGGAGGGACGCCCCGTGCACATCTTCCGATGGCTGATGGATGATCACATTCAACGTCCGCGGCCAATTAACCGTACGCCGTTTGCGGAGTTTCATGCCGCCAGGGTCTCGCCACTCTCCGCCAGGCAAACACGCGGCTGGCGGCGCAACGCGAAAGCAAGGCGCGACCGCGCGCGCGATCGCGTGTCAGGCATCAAAGCATCGGAATGAAAGCATCAGTAGTACGGATAAGGCGCGTAAATTACGGGCGGCGGTCCGTAATAGCGCGGCCGCGGCGCAACATAAACCGGTTGCGGCGCATACACAGGCTGCGGCGCGTAGACCGGCACTTGCGGCTGCGAGATCGTGTTGCCCTTCGACGTCATGCACTGCGCGTAGGCTGCGTCGTAGCGCGCCTGCAAGCTGTTCGCCGAGTACTGCGCGCCGTTGGCGCCGGCCGCGCCGCCGATCAGCAAACCGCTGCCCGCTCCGATCGCCGCACCGGCTCCGGCATTGCCCGCCGCCGCGCCGAGCAGCGCGCCGACGGCCGCGCCGCCCAACGTTCCCACCGCCGCGCTGTTGACGCTGCTGGTGGTCGCTCCTTGCGAAGCGCCGACCGCATCGGACGAATGGAACGCGTAGTCGCGACACGTGTAGTCGTCCTGTTGAAACTGGCTGAGCGGCTCGCCGCTGCGCGGCATGGCCACCACCGACGGGCCGCTCGGCGGCACGACGGCGCAGCCGCCCAATAGCGCGAGCGCGACGGCCCCGAGAGGCAGCGCGACGCGCAACGGTGTTAGACGTGAAATCATGATGGCGCGAATAGGGTGGATTGGAAATCACACGTTATGCGAATCCACGCTCGCGATGTTTACCGCATCGTTACCGTATGTTTTATGCCCGTGCGCGAAGCCGCGCCGCAAGCCTGAGCCACGCGATGTGCGTTATCGCGCGGTTACGAACAGTGACAAAGATTCTGCAAGTCATGAACGATGCTCGTGCGGCGACGCGCGCAAAAAGCAGAAAAGCCCTCATATGGAGGGCTTTTCTTTCTTTCTTGCATAGCGGCCGTTGTGAACCGATTCAGAGCCGGCTCAAAATCGATTCAACGCCGCAACACACCGAAAAATCACGCGAAGTTCTTCGACGCGAATTCCCAGTTGACGATGTTCCAGTAAGCCTCGACAAACTTCGGACGCGCGTTGCGATAGTCGATGTAATACGCGTGTTCCCACACGTCGATCGTGATCAGCGCTTTGGCGTCCGTGGTCAGCGGCGTCGCAGCGTTGCTCGTCGACACGAGGTCGAGCGAACCGTCTGCCTTCTTCACGAGCCATGCCCAGCCCGAGCCGAACGTGCCGATTGCGGTCTTCGCGAACTCTTCCTTGAACTTGTCGAACGAGCCCCACTTGGCGTTGATCGCGTCGGCCAGCCCGCCGGTCGGTGCACCGCCACCTTGCGGCGACAGGCTGTTCCAGAAGAAAGTGTGGTTCCACACTTGAGCTGCGTTATTGAACACGCCGCCCGACGACTTCTTCACGATTTCTTCGAGCGACAGATTCTCGAACTCCGTGCCCTTGATCAGATTGTTCAGGTTGGTCACATAGGTCTGGTGGTGCTTGCCATAGTGAAACTCGAGCGTCTCTTCCGACATGTGCGGAGCGAGTGCGTTTTTCGCGAACGGCAGCGGCGGGAGCGTATGTTCCATGGTGCTTTCCTTCAGTCTGTATCTGTTGTGGGGAGTCTGCGGATAACGCTTTAGAGCACTCGATTGTAGGCGACTTGGAATAACCCCGCAAACGAACGGACTTTATGTCCGGCATCGGCGAATCGCCCGCAAAACCGCGTAATTAGTGCTTCCGTTTGCTCTACAAACGCGAGCTCGCGCAGTCAAAACTACGCACGCGCAGCGTGTCAGCGCGATGTCAGAAACCGTCGGCAAGACGCGGCTGCACATCGGCGAGAGCGACGTCGGCGGTGCCCTCGGCGAGATGCATCGTCAGGCGGCGTCCCGGTTTCAACGACGACGGCGCGCGCACCGCGCGGCCGGTCTGTGCATCGAGTACCGCGGCATAGCCGCGCTCGAGCGTGCGCTGCGGACTCAGCACTTCGAGCCGCGCCGACAGCGTGGCGATGCGCGCGGTCTGACGTTCATGCTGACGCAGCAATGCGGCGTCGAGCCGTTGCGTGAGATTGCCAAGCCGCGCCTGATGCGCAGCGAGATCCGGACGCCAGCGCTGCCAACGCATCTGCAGCAGCGAAAAACGCGCTCGGGCATCGCGCACGGGCCTTGCCCCTGCCGACGCGAGCCGCGCGCTCAGTTGCTGCAAATGCGTGCGCTGCCGCGCGAGACGCTCGGCGGGCGACACGAGCCGGCGCGCGAGCCAGTCGAGCTGCTGGGCGCGCCGCTCCATCATCCGGCCGAAGCCGCGTGCAAGCGTCGCATGCCGATGGTCGAGCTCGCGCAGCAACAGCACGCGCTGCGGGCTCACCAGTTCGGCGGCGCCTGTGGGCGTGGGCGCGCGGACATCGGCGGCGAAATCGGCGATCGTGAAATCGGTTTCGTGACCGACGCCGCTCACGACCGGAACCGCGCTCTCCGCAATCGCGCGCGCAAGCACTTCTTCGTTGAAGGCCCACAGGTCTTCAATCGAGCCGCCGCCACGGCACACGATCAACACGTCGACCTCGCGCCGCGCGCTGACCGCATCGACCATTGCCGCGAGCTTCGCGCTTGCGCCCACGCCTTGCACCGGCGCCGGATAGACGATCACGGGAATATGCGGCGCGCGACGCGACAGCGTCGTCAGCACGTCGCGCAGCGCCGCGGCCTGCAACGACGTGACGATGCCAATTGCGCGCGGATGCGACGGCAGCGCGCGCTTGCGTTCGGCGGCAAAAAGGCCCTCGGCTTCGAGCTGTGCCTTGAGCCGCAAAAACGCTTCGTAAAGACGTCCCTGGCCGGTGCGCCGCACTGCCTCGACGTTCAGTTGCAGTTCGCCGCGCGGCTCGTACATCGTGACGAGCGCCCGCACTTCGATGCGGTCGCCTTCCTTCGGCGTGAACTCGGCGTATTGCGCGCGGCCGCGGAACATCACGCAGCGCATTTGCGCCTGCGCGTCCTTGATCGAAAAGTACCAGTGACCGCTCGCGGCGCGCGTGAAATTGGAGACTTCGCCGGCAACCCACACCAGCGGAAACGAGCGCTCGAGCATGCTGCCGATCGCGCGATTCAGAGCGGAAACTGGGACGACGACTTCGCCGCCGGGCATCGTCGACGAGGTAAGGGAACTGTCGGAATTCATGCGAAGGGATGGTGGTGACTGGCCGGACAGACGATAGACCGAGTGGCCAATCGCGTCCAGCGCGACGCGCAAATTGTTAAAAGTGTCCACATGCCGGGACCGTCAAGGCGAATTCCGCCACGCGCCCGGCAAACTACGGGAAACCGAAGCATCCCGTTGATTTATATGAAATTTACTGATGACCTCCGCAGGTGATCGCCGACGCAAGGCGCTTGCAACGGCCCTTGAGGCGCTGCGGCGGGCAGGTTCTCCACAAAGTTATCCACAGGCTGCAAGAGGCGCAACACGCGACGCGGCAGGCATAGGACGCAGCCACCGCGACTTGCGGCCGGGGACGCGTGCGCGCTAGAGTGGCGGGTTCGACAGTAAGGGAAAGTCACGCACGCAAGCGCCGCAACGTGCGCGTGACGAAGGGCGTTGCTGACACGCGCTGCCTGTGCTTCCCTTCCGTTTTTTTAGTTTTTCGACCGTCCGGAGAATCGCGCTGATGCCTGTCCCGCGTATTGCCCCTGGCGCCTTCACGCCGCCGCGCTCGCGCCGTCCCGCGAGCGGCGAGCCGCTCGTCCGCCCGGCCTGCCGATGAGCGGAATCTTCGATCGTTTGGAAGCGCGCGTGGCGCGCGAGTGGCAGCACCGCGGACCGCTTGCGTGGTCGCTGACGCCGCTCGCATGCGTGTTCGGCGCTGTCGCCGCGCTGCGCCGCGCGGCATTCTCGCTCGGCTGGATTAAGCCGGTGCGCGTGGGCGTGCCCGTCGTGGTGGTCGGCAATGTGACCGTCGGCGGAACCGGCAAGACGCCGACCGTGATCGCGCTCGTCGAAGCGTTGCGCGGCGCCGGCTTCAACCCTGGCGTCGTGTCGCGCGGCTACGGCGCGCGGGTCAAGACGCCGACGCCGGTTACGCCCGCCTCGGCGGCCAGTGTCGGCGGCGACGAACCGCTGTTGATCTCGCGGCGCACCGGCGCGCCCGTCTGGGTGTGCCCGGACCGCGTGGCGGCGGCGGAGGCGTTGTGCGCGGCGCATCGCGACGTCGACGTAATCGTCAGCGACGACGGCCTTCAGCACTACCGGCTCGCGCGCGACGCCGAGCTGGTCGTGTTCGATCACCGGCTCGGCGGCAACGGCTTTCTGCTGCCGGCGGGTCCCTTGCGCGAGCCGCTCTCGCGTCGGCGCGACGCCACGCTGATCAACGACCCTTACGCGAAGACGCTGCCTCCGTGGCCGAACACGTTCGCGCTTCAGCTTGCACCGGCCGACGCGTGGCATCTCGATAACCCGGCGTTGCGCCGCCCGCTCGCGCAGTTCCGCGGCGAGCGCGTGCTGGCGGCCGCCGGCATCGGCGCGCCCGAGCGTTTTTTCGCCACGCTGCGCGCCGCCGGCCTCGCGCCCGAGACACGCGCGCTGCCCGATCACTACGCTTTCGAGCGCAATCCTTTTACCGGCGCCGACGCCGACGCCATCCTGATAACGGAAAAGGATGCGGTAAAATTGGGGTCCTGGCGCGACGCGCGCATCTGGGTTGTTCCCGTCGAAGCCGCGCTCGATCATCGCCTCATTGCATTAGTTGTGGAGAAAGTCCGTGGACGCTCGCCTGCTTGAAATTCTCGTTTGCCCGATCTGCAAGGGCCCGCTCAGCTACGACCGTTCGGCGCAGGAGCTGATCTGCAACGCGGACAAGCTCGCCTATCCGATCCGCGACGGCATCCCCGTCATGCTGGTCGACGAAGCGCGGCAGACTGTCGAAGGCACGCCTGTGGATCTGAATCCGGGGTCGGTGGCCTGAGGCGTGTCGGGCTGGCGCGGCGTGAAGATTTTTTGCGCGGAGCCAGTTCGGGGTCTGGTAGCGGCGCGTGGTTGGCGACGTTTACGAAGCGGCGGTTGGTGCAAGATCAGTGTGCGGGTTGCCAGGACGGCTCGTTGGCCGGTTGTTCCGGTTGGCTTGCGGCTCGGGACTTGGTGAACTCGTTGGCTGGTGGCGTGGCTCGTTCGCCTTCGTTAATTCGTTAGCTTCTTGGCTGTCGTTCACCGCTCCCGCTCGCACCCCTTAGCACATCCCCACACCACCTCCCTCCCTTTCCCCCACTTCCTCATCTCTCCGATGACCCACACCGACTCCGCCACGCCCCCGTTCATTGCCGTCGTGCCGGCACGCCTCGCGTCGACCCGTCTGCCCAACAAGCCGCTCGCCGATATCGGCGGCAAGCCGATGGTCGTGCGGGTCGCCGAGCGCGCACGCGAATCGGGCGCCGAGCAGGTGTTGATCGCATCGGACGCTCAGTCGGTACTCGACGCCGCCCGCGAGCATGGTTTCGAAGCCGTGCTGACGCGCGCCGATCATCCGTCGGGCACGGACCGTCTTGCCGAAGTCGCGTCGCAATTCGGCTGGAGCGACGAGACGATCGTGGTCAATGTGCAAGGCGATGAACCGCTGATCGATCCGTCTCTCGTGCGTGGCGTCGCGTCGCATCTCGCGGCACGCAGCGATTGCGCGATCGCCACCGCGGCGCATCCTATCGCCGATGCCGCGGAGATTTTCAATCCGAACGTCGTCAAGGTCGTGCTCGACGCGCGCGGCGTGGCGCTCTACTTCTCGCGCGCGCCGATTCCCTGGGCACGCGACGCCTATCAGCCGCACTGGCCCAACGTCGCGTCGATGCCTGTGCCGCCGTCGCCCGCCGTGGTTCATCGGCATATCGGGCTGTATGCGTATCGCGCGAAATTCCTGCGCAGCTACCCCGAACTCGCGATCTCGCCGATCGAACAGGTCGAAGCGCTCGAGCAATTGCGCGCGATGTGGCACGGCGAACGCATCGCCGTCCTGGTCACGCCCGAAGTGCCGTTGCCGGGTGTGGACACGCCCGCGGACCTCGCGCGCGTGCGGGCTTTATTCGGGTCTTGAGCGTAAAAACCCGTGGCATAATCGGACGCTTGTGCGCGCCTCCCGTGATTAGCGAGAGCCAGGGTTTGCCCGGTCGCGCCGTACGTGTTTCAGCAGCGCCGTCGTCGACGTGCAGCGCGAAACGCGAAGCGGCAGCCGACGCGGGTCCCTTGCCCCTCGTGGGACGACCGCAGCGCCACCAAGAATTCACATAGATCTGGAGATACACATGCGTTTGATTCTTTTGGGTGCGCCCGGCGCGGGTAAGGGCACTCAGGCAAACTTCATCAAGGAAAAATTCGGCATCCCGCAAATTTCCACCGGTGACATGTTGCGTGCAGCCGTCAAGGCAGGCACGCCGCTCGGCCTCGAGGCGAAGCGCTTCATGGACGCAGGCGAACTCGTCACAGACGAGCTGATCATCAACCTGGTGAAAGAGCGTCTGCAACAGCCGGACTGCGCAAACGGCTATCTGTTCGACGGCTTTCCGCGCACCATTCCGCAAGCTGAGGCGATGAAGCAGGCCGGCGTCGCGATCGACTACGTGCTGGAAATCGATGTGCCGTTCGACGAGATCATCGTGCGCATGAGCGGCCGCCGCTCGCACGCCGCGTCGGGCCGCACATATCACGTCAAGTTCAATCCGCCGAAGGTGGAAGGTCTCGACGACGTGACGGGCGAGCCGCTGATCCAGCGCGAGGACGACAAGGAAGAAACCGTCAAGAAGCGCTTACAGGTATACGAAGCGCAGACCAAGCCGTTGATCGACTACTACAACGGCTGGGCGAAGAACGGCGACGCGACCACATCGCTGAAGGCGCCGCAATACCGCCGCATCTCCGGCCTCGGCACGGTCGAGGAAATCCGCGACCGCGTGTTCGACGCGCTGAAGTAATTCAACGCCGCAGCTTGCGTTGGCAAAAAACCCGCCTCTTTCCGGCGGGTTTTTTTATGCCTTCAGCACGGCCGTTTTAATTTGCTCCTCGGCGATGGCGATGTGGGATCATCCATGATCGAAAAGATATTCGATCTGGACGTTACTTACCGTATCAAGGAAAGGAGCAGAGATGGAGATTCGTGACAACGCATTCCTGATCACCGGCGGCGCATCGGGGCTTGGCGCCGCGACCGCGCGCCTTCTCGCGGAGAACGGCGGCAAGGTGGTGCTCGCCGACCTGAATCAGGACGCCGGCGAGGCGCTCGCCAAGGAACTCGGCGGCGTTTTCGTCAAATGCGACGTGAGCCGCGAGGACGATGCGACGCGAGCCGTCGAAGCCGCGACGAAACTCGGCACGCTGCGCGGCCTCATCAATTGCGCGGGCGTCGCGCCCGCCGCGAAGACCGTCGGCAAGGACGGCCCGCATCCGCTCGACGCGTTCGCGCGCACCATCTCGATCAATCTGATCGGCACGTTCAACATGATTCGCCTCGCGGCCACTGCGATGTCGAAGAACGAGCCGAATGCGAACGGCGAACGCGGCGTGATCATCAACACGGCGTCGGTCGCGGCCTACGACGGCCAGATCGGACAGGCGGCCTACGCGGCGTCCAAAGGCGGCGTGGTCGGCATGACGCTGCCTATCGCACGCGACCTGTCGCGCAACGCGATCCGCGTGATGACGATCGCGCCCGGCATCTTCGAAACGCCGATGCTGCTCGGCATGCCGCAGGAAGTGCAGGACGCGCTCGGCGCGATGGTGCCGTTCCCGCCGCGCCTCGGCAAACCGATCGAATACGCGATGCTCGCGAAGCAGATTCTCGACAATCCGATGCTTAACGGCGAAGTGATTCGTCTCGACGGCGCGATTCGCATGCAGCCGAAGTAACGACGCGCCGCGAATTGCCGTTGCGATTTGCCGCCGCAATAACGAAAAACGCCTGCACGCGAATCCCGTGCAGGCGTTCTGTTTTTAGCGCGCGGCCTAACGACCGTTGACGGCTTTGCTGCTCGCTAGTCGCGATCGTTATGCTGCGTGCGCTGACGCAATTCCTGCAACTGCGATTCCACAACGGTTGCGTCTTCCGCATCGGGGCACTCGCCGAGATAACGCTCGAGGTCTTCGAGCGCCGGGCGCAAATAGTCCAGACGCGCATACGCAAAACCGCGGTCGCGAATCTCGTCGATACTGTCGGGCAACAGGATCACGAGACGCTGCTGCACGGCAAGCAGGCGCTGCCAGCGCTCGGTCTGCAAATACGTGGACTTCAGATTGCGCAACATACGCGCGATGATCTCGCGCCGCGTGGCCGGCTGCAGCAGCATGCGCAGCGCCCGGCTCACCGACTCGCCGGCCGACGCCACATACGGCTCCAGCATGTCGACCATTTCCGATTCCGACAGCGAATGCCCGCTCGTCGGATCGAGCATCACGTCGCCGTCGGGTGTCGTGACACGCAACAGGAAATGACCGGGAAACGATACGCCGCGCGCCGGAATGCCGATCTGCTCGGCCATCTCCAGGTACAGCACCGCGAGCGAAATCGGAATGCCGCGGCGACGCTTGAGCACCGCGTTCAGATGGCTGTTGTCGGGGTCGTAATAGTCGTTCAGATTGCTGGCAAAACCCAACTCGCGGAAGAAGAACCGGTTCAGAATGCCGACCTTCTGGCGGATGTCCGCGTCATCCGGCATGCGGCGCTGCAGGCGCACCACCAGTTCGTCGATCTCGGCCAGCGTGCCTTGCAGATCGAGGTCCGGGTAAGCGTCCTGCGCGAGCGAGAGCGCCGCCTCTGTCAGCGGCAAGCTCTCGTCTTCGGCGACGAGCGTGCTGAAATAGTCGAGAACCCGCGTGATCGTCATCACTTCACTCGCCTTTTGAAATACGCGTACTTGAAGCCCATCAGCCAAAGCATACCGAAATATAGCGCCGCGAACAGCACGAGGCAGGCAGCGAGCAGCGCCATGCGGTCGATGGGCCGGTCATGCATGCCGATCCAGTCGAAGCTGATGGACAGCCAACGCATGGTGCCCGCGAGGACCAGACACGCGCCGAACAACTGCGCGAAGAACTTGAGCCAGCCGCTCGACGGCGTATAGATGCCGCGCTTGCGCAATCCGAGGAACAGCAACAGCGCGTTGCCGCAAGCGCCGAGCCCGACGCTCAGCGTGAGCCCCGCATGCGCGAAGATCGGCACGAACACGTAGTTGCTCAACTGCGTAAGAATCAGCACGCCGATGCCGATCTTCACCGGCGTCTTGATGTCCTGCTTCGCGTAGAAGCCGGGCGCGAGGATCTTGATCAGAATCAGGCCGATCAGGCCGACGCCGTAAGCGGCCAGCGCGCGCGCCACCATCACGACCGCGTTGCCGTCGAACTTGCCGTAGTGAAACAGCGTGGCCGTCAACGGCTCAGCAAAAAAGAACAGCGCAACCGCGCTCGGCGCAGCGAGCAGAAACGTGACGCGCAAACCCCAGTCGAGCAGCGACGAATATTCGTGAGGATCGGCATCGACGTGCGCCTTCGATAGACTCGGCAGCAGGATCGTGCCGAGCGCGACGCCGAGCAGCGCGGTCGGAAATTCCATCAGCCGGTCCGCGTAATTGATCCACGAGACGGCGCCCGGCCCGATGCGCGACGCGATATTCGTATTGATGATGAGGCTGATTTGCGCGACGGAGACGGCGAACATGGCCGGCACCATCTTCCACAGCACGCGCTTCACGCCGCGATGCGCGAGCGCGCGCAGCGGATTCACGCCGATGCGCGGCACCATGTCGATCTTCTTGAGGCCCGGCAGTTGCACGACGAACTGCAACAACCCGCCCGCGATCACCGCCCACGCAAGCGCATAGACCGGCGTGTGCATGCGCGGCGCGAAAAACACCGCGGCGACAATGAACGACACGTTCAGCAAAACCGGCGCGAACGCGGGCAGTGAGAAGTTCTTGTACGTGTTCAGCACGCCGGACGCGAGCGACGTCAGCGAAATGAAGATGATGTACGGGAACATGATGCGCGTCATCGTGACCGCGAGCGCGTAGGCCTGGCCTTCGTGAGCGAGGCCCGACGCGACCACGAACACGACGCCCGACGCGCCCAGCACGCCGGCGAGCGACAGCACGGCGAGCGCCCAGGCGAGCACGGTCGATGTGGCATCGACGAGCGCCTTGGTGGCGTCATGTCCCTGCTGGTTCTTGAACTCGGCGAGGATCGGCACGAAGGCCTGCGAAAACGCGCCTTCGGCGGAAATGCGGCGCAGCAGGTTGGGAATGCGGAAGGCGACGTAGAACGCGTCAGTGTATTGACTGGCGCCGAACGCGCGCGCGATCAGCGTTTCGCGGGCCAGTCCGGTCACGCGCGACAACAGCGTGAAACCGCTGACCGTCAGCAGGGCTCGGAATAGATTCATGGGGCGCTTATTATAAGGGTGCCGCAAAGGCGGACGACGAGCCAGGAAGCGATTCGGACCGATTTCCTCTAGAGACGTTCGGTTGGGGCAGCGAATTCCGCTGCATTTTTTCGCGCGCGCCGCGGGCGGCCGGCAAGGGCTTGTGCAAACGGGCCGCGCTCGGGCGCGGTGAACCGCGGCCGGGCAGCAATCCGACTCGCGCGGGCGGGTCTGGCCTCCCCCGAGCCGGCGGCGCGGCATGCATTCCCGTTGCCACGTCCCTGATTTTGTTGCTATAATCGCCGGTTTCGAAGCTCGCTCAGTTCTCGGACGGCTTCCGGACGAGGGTCGAGGTCGGCGCCAGGTGTCACGAATGTGAACGAATATGGGCCGCCACTTCCTTCAGATATGCCGGAACATGGCGCCGCAAACACGGGCCCGTCTTCGCGTAGTTCGATCGTTTTTCGACACTTTTGCGCTCTTGGGCAATCGCTTCCAAGAGTTCGGATCTAAAAGCAGCGCCTCACCACTTGAAGGTCAGGTACTGGAAACAGGAACAGGATAAGGAACCGTCATGGCTAACTCCGCACAAGCACGCAAGCGCGCCCGCCAGGCCGCCAAGGCAAACTCGCACAACTCGGCACTGCGCTCGAAGTTCCGCACGGCCATCAAGGCAGTGCGCAAGGCAATCGACGCCGGCGACAAGGCCAAGGCCGCTGAAATCTTCCAGGCATCGTCGAAGACCATCGACATCATTGCCGACAAGAAAATCGTTCACAAGAACAAGGCAGCTCGCCATAAGAGCCGCCTCGCCGCAGCCATCAAGGGTCTGCAGGCTCCCGCAGCCCAGTAATTCCGGTCGGCCCGCTCCGGCGGGCTACCTCCTGTTTCCGCTGCGCATGAAGGCCCGCTTTGGCGGGCTTTTTTGTTTGCCACGCGCGCATAGCGGAAGAGAATGGCCGATTGGCGCAGCAACGCCAGCATGAAAAAACCCGCCGATGTGGCGGGTTTTTGCTTTTCTGCGAGCCGTTTCGCTGGCGCTAGATGATGTGCCGCTTCGTCTGCGGCGGCGGCGCATGCTCCAGTTCCAGCTCGCACGCTTCCGTCACCACGAGGTCGTTGTCTTTGGCGAAGTTCATGACGAAGTCGAACGCCATGGGTTCGATGTCGCGCAGGCGCGAATCGAGAATCACGCACTTGAGGTCGCCGATCATGGTCGGCCGGACGTACACCGAGTACTGCATGTAGGCGTTGGGGCCCTTTCTGGCACCCGGTCCGAAAGATGACATCACACCTGCGAGACGCTCCGACCAGTCGCTCGGCCGGAATCTTTTTCCCGTCGACGTGATGCCCTGAATGAAGTATTCGGTTGGAGCTGCTTCGGCCATGTAGAAATACCTGTGTGACTGCCCAGCGGATGACGGCGACAGCAAGCAACAAAACGGATTTCGAAACGCTGTGCCCGGCGAGTGAACCGCTCCAGAGAGCGCCGCCGCAGCATCGTGCAAAGCGGTTTGGCCGCTATGACGTGCGCGGTATGACGCACGCGGTGTGCCTAGCTCCAAACGGCGCACTAACGAAGCACCACGCGCAAAGGCGGCGCCTTGCGAACCGCTCGAGCCGCCACGCGACGCCTGTGCCCTCACCACGAAGCACGGGCCTGCTGGGCCTTTGAATAACCCGCAGATTATAGCGCAGCGGACCTTTTTCCGCACTGCACACAAGCTTGTTTCGGCAGCGCAGCGCGGCTTTCAAAGCGCTTTCCCGGCCTTTTGGCCGACTCGTCAAATGAGGCGAAATCCTTTATGCTGCATTGAGTTACCACAAAACGACGGCGGCGCCGTCCGGCAATCCTGCCGGGTGAGACCGCCGTATTTGTTTCATGACCGCCAAGAAAATTCGCCACTATCTGCAGTTCAAGGATTTCTCGCTAGACGACTACGAGTACGTGCTGGAGCGCGCGCGAATTCTGAAGCGCAAGTTCAAGAACTACGAGACTTACCATCCGCTGCACGACCGCACGCTCGCCATGATCTTCGAAAAGAATTCGACGCGCACGCGCCTGTCGTTCGAAGCCGGCATTTTCCAGTTGGGCGGGCACGCCGTTTTCATGAGCACGCGCGACACGCAGCTCGGCCGCGGCGAACCTATCGAAGACGCTGCGCAGGTCATCTCGCGCATGGTCGACATCATCATGATCCGCACGTTCGGTCAGGACATCATTCAGCGCTTTGCCGAAAATTCGCGCGTGCCGGTGATCAACGGGCTGACAAACGAATATCACCCGTGCCAGGTGCTGGCCGACATCTTCACGTATTTCGAGCATCGCGGTCCGATTCGCGGCAAGACGGTCGCGTGGGTCGGCGACGCGAACAACATGCTCTACACGTGGATCGAAGCCGCGCAGATTCTCGGCTTCAAGCTGCGCCTCTCCACGCCGCCGGGCTACAAGCTCGACCGCGGCTTCGTCGCCGCGGAAAGCGCGCCGTTCTACGAGGAATTCGACGATCCGAACGAAGCGTGCGCGGGCGCCGATCTCGTCACGACTGACGTGTGGACCAGCATGGGCTTCGAGGCCGAAAACGAAGCGCGCAAGAAAGCCTTCGCCGACTGGTGCGTCGACGCGGAAATGATGTCGCGCGCGCACGCCGACGCGCTCTTCATGCACTGCCTGCCGGCTCATCGCGGCGAAGAAGTGAGCGCGGAAGTGATCGACGGCCCGCAAAGCGTCGTGTGGGACGAAGCGGAAAACCGTCTGCACGTACAGAAGGCGCTGATGGAATATCTGCTGCTCGGCAAGCTCAATCACTGAGCGCATTGCCGCGCGGCATTTGCGCGAAGCGCGGCGCGGCCTTCGGCCTTGAGTACGACGCAAGCCGTCCACGCCGGGACCGCGTATCGCGCACCTCGCTTCGGCCCGCAGCAGCCTCACCAGCGCTCCGCAATATTCGCCGCAACAGCCAAAAACGCGGACGCGCGCCGTTTTAGTGTCAAAATAGTTGTTTTCCGCGCTCCGGAACCGCCGGCGCGCCTTGTTTTCCCGCTTTCTCCAGCTACGAGTTCACCATGAGCGATATCAAGAAAGTCGTGCTCGCCTATTCGGGCGGCCTCGACACCTCCGTCATCCTGAAGTGGTTGCAGGACAACTACGACGCCGAAGTCGTCACGTTCACGGCCGACATCGGCCAGGGCGAAGAGCTGGAACCGGCGCGCAAGAAGGCACTGCAACTGGGCATCAAGCAGGACAACATCTTTATCGAAGACCTGCGTGAAGAATTCGTGCGCGACTTCGTGTTCCCAATGTTCCGCGCCAACACGATTTACGAAGGCGAATATCTGCTGGGCACGTCGATCGCGCGTCCGCTGATCGCGAAGCGTCAGATCGAGATTGCCCGCGCCACCGGCGCGCAGGCCGTGTCGCACGGCGCGACCGGCAAGGGCAACGACCAGGTTCGCTTCGAACTGGGCTACTACGCGCTCGAGCCGGGCATCAAGGTGATCGCGCCGTGGCGCGAATGGGATCTGCTGTCGCGCGAAAAGCTGCTCGCCTACGCGGAAAAAGCCGGCATTCCCATTGAAATGAAGCACAAGCAAGGCGGCGCGCCGTACTCGATGGACGCGAACCTGCTGCACATTTCGTTCGAAGGCCGTCACCTCGAAGACCCGAAGGCCGAGGCGGAAGCCGACATGTGGCGCTGGACCGTGTCGCCGGAGCAGGCGCCGGATCAGGCCGAGTACGTCGACATCGAATACGAGCACGGCGATCCGGTCGCGATCAACGGCAAGCGCCTGTCGGCGGCGGAAATGCTGACTGAACTGAACAGTCTTGGCGGCAAGCACGGCATTGGCCGTCTGGATCTGGTGGAAAACCGCTATGTCGGCATGAAGTCGCGCGGCTGCTATGAAACGCCGGGCGGCACGATCATGCTGAAGGCGCACCGCGGCATCGAGTCGATCACGCTCGACCGCGAAGTCGCGCACCTGAAGGACGACCTGATGGCTCGCTACGCCGCGCTGATTTATAACGGCTACTGGTGGAGCCCGGAGCGCCGCGCGATTCAGGTGCTGATCGACCACACGCAGGAGAAGGTCAACGGCTGGGTGCGCGTGAAGCTCTACAAGGGCAGCGTGTCGGTTGTCGCTCGCGATTCGAAGGAAACGCTGTTCGACAAGACCATCGCCACCTTCGACGACGACGGCGGCGCGTACAACCAGGCCGACGCCGGCGGCTTCATCAAGCTGAACGCGTTGCGTATGCGGATCGCGGAGAACGCGCGCCGTCAGCGCGGTTAAGCGGAGCGCCGTCGAGGCGCGGCTGGGCGGAAACCTTGCGGTTAAACAGGGCTTCCCGCTAGCGCGATAGATCCAACGAAAAGAAAGGCGCCGCGAGGAAACTCGCGGCGCCTTTCTTCATGCGCACTGCAAACGCCGACAAGGCCGCTCCACTCGCTAGCCCGCACGCTCACAAGCAAACCGGCTCCGCCTCCAACTCGACGCCGAATCTCTCCAGCACGTCATGCTGGATCGCACGCGCGAGGGCCAGCACGTCCGCCCCGCTCGCGCCGCCGCGATTCACCAGCACCAGCGCCTGGCGCTCGTGCACGGCGGCGGCGCCGATCGAGCGGCCCTTCCAGCCGCATCGGTCGATCAGCCAGCCCGCCGCGAGCTTCACGCGCCCGTCCGGTTGCGCGTAGGACACGACATCCGGCTCCCGGCTTTTTAACGCCTCGAACTGATCGGCGTTCACCACGGGATTCTTGAAGAAGCTGCCCGCGTTGCCGAGTTCCAGCGGATCGGGAAGTTTGGCGCGCCGCACGGCGACGACCGCATCGAAGATGGCTTGCGCATCCGGCTCCTTGCCGTCCGCGTGGTAGCCGTCAGCAGCGAGCTGGCGAGCGAGATCCGCATAGTTCGCGCGCGGTTGCCAGGCTTTCGGCAAACGGAACGTAACCGACGTGATGACGAAACGGTCGCGCCCTTCCCGCTTGAAAAAGCTGTCGCGGTAGCCGAATGCGCAGGCCCGCGCATCGAACTCGACCGACTCGCCGGAAGCCAGTTCCACGGCGCGCAGCCACGCAAAGCGCTCGCACATTTCCAGCCCGTACGCGCCGATGTTCTGAATCGGCGCGGCGCCCACCGTGCCTGGAATCAATGCGAGGTTTTCGAGGCCCGGCAAACCCTGCGACAGCGTCCATCCGACGAACTCGTGCCACGGCTCGCCGGCGGCTGCCTCGACATAGACGGCTTCGTCGTCCTCGCCGACGACGCGGCGTCCGCGCAGCGCCACGAGCAGCACCAGTCCCGCGAAGTCGCGCGTCAGCACCACATTGCTGCCGCCGCCGAGCACGAGCCGCGGCAAACCAGCAATGCGCGGATCGTGCGCCGCGGCCGGCAACTGCGCTTCACGCTCGATGCGGCACGCCCACTGCGCGTGGACGTCGAAACCAAAGGTGTTGTGCGCCTTCAGCGGATAGCCGGCAATGAACTCGGCGGAATCGGTTTGAGACATTGGAATCGGAACTATGGGCGGGCAAACTGCCGTGGGCTGCGGGCCCGCGCGGCGGCCTTGGGCAAATGAGGGTTGCGTCGGTAAAATGACGCTGGTCCGTGATTATAGCGAGTGCCCCGCGACGAGCCGCCGGCCGCGTCGCGCACCGCCGCACTATTGGGAGAATGCAATGCCATCGTTTGACGTCGTCTGCGAAGCGAACATGATCGAAGTCAAGAACGCGATCGAGCAGTCCAACAAGGAAATCTCAACCCGCTTCGACTTCAAGGGGTCGGACGCGCGCGTCGAACACAAGGAAAACGAAATCACCGCCTACGCCGACGACGACTTCAAGCTCGGCCAGGTCACAGACGTGCTGATCTCCAAAATGGCCAAGCGCAACGTCGACGTGCGCTTCCTCGACTACGGCAAGATCGAGAAGATCGGCGGCGACAAGGTCAAGCAGGTCATCAAGATCAAGAAGGGCGTGTCGGGCGATCTGTCGAAGAAAATCGTGCGCCTCGTGAAGGACAGCAAGATCAAGGTTCAGGCGAGCATTCAGGGCGACGCGGTGCGCATCACCGGGGGAAAACGCGACGACCTGCAAAGCGTGATCGCGATGCTGCGCAAGGACGTGACGGACACGCCGCTCGACTTCAATAACTTCCGCGACTGAACGTTTATGTCATCGACGCAGCGCCGGTTTCAGCGGCGCTGCATTGACAAGCGGGAGCGCCGCAGCGCATCGAAAGTCGAGCGCGTAGGGCGCAGAGCGCACTTCGCACGTAGCAGCACTCCGCACTGCCACCCGCTCAACGATCCTCGCCGCTCACCGCACTGGCAGCCGCCGCCTTCTTCTTATCGCCGATCCGGCTTTCCTCGCCGCGCATCAGCTTGCCGATATTGCCGCGATGACGCCACACGAGCAGCGAGCTCATCACGACGATCGCCAGCGCGATGACGTGCGGCCCGAACAGAAAGCCGTCGAAGATCGGCGCGAACACTGCCGCAGCCAACGCCGCCAGCGACGAATAGCGCGTGAAGAACGCCACGATCAGCCACGTCAGAAGCGTGGCGAGGCCGAGAACCGGATTGATCGCGAGCAACACGCCGGCGGCCGTCGCCACGCCCTTGCCACCCTTGAAGCGGAAGAACACCGGATACAGGTGGCCGAGAAACACGGCGACGCACGCAATTGCCACGGACGTATCGTCGAACCCGTAGCGCGCACCGAAATGCGCGACGAACCACACGGGCAACCAGCCCTTGAAGGCGTCGCCGATCAACGTGAGAATCGCGGCCTTCTTGCTGCCGCTGCGCAGCACGTTGGTCGCGCCGGGATTGCCCGAGCCGTACGAGCGCGGGTCGTCGAGCCCCATCGCGGCGCTCACGATCACGGCGAACGACACCGAACCGATCAGGTAGGCAACGACAGCAACGATCAGGTTTTGCATCTGTGACTCTTATAAGGATCGGCGGTCTGCAACTGGATACCTCAACCGCAACAGGGAACGAAAGCCGGCACGCAGCACGCGGCGGCGAACCGAAGCGGCGCACATTCTACCGAACGCGCGCACCGCGGAAACATTCAGGCAAACGTCAATCGACGCTCGCGCACTGCACCGGCTTCGCGCCCAGCAATCCGGTCAGCACTTTCGGCTCGATACTGACGAGAAAACCGCGCCGGCCGCCGTTCAGCCAGATGCGCTCCATCTCCAGAATGGTCGACTCGACGTACACCGGCATCTGCTTGCGCGTGCCGAACGGCGACGTGCCGCCGATCAGATAGCCGGAATGACGGTTCGCCACTTCGGGCTTGCACGGCTCGACGCGCTTCGCGCCGATCTGCCGCGCGAGGTTCTTCGTGCTGACCGTGCGGTCGCCGTGCATGAGGACGATCAACGGCTTCGCGTGCTCGTCCTCCATGACGAGCGTCTTCACGACCTGATGCTCGTCTACGCCAAGCTGACGCGCCGATTCGCCGGTGCCGCCATGCTCCACATAATCGTACGGATGCTCGCCGAAAGCCACGCCGTGCCGACGCAGAAACTGCGTGGCGGGCGTTTCGGAAACGTGTCTGGATTTGCTCATCGGCGCATTGTAATGGCGACTTTGCACAACGGCTATTTGCCGAATGGCCAATTGTGCGGCTTCGGGCATTGTGGCACGATCGTTCGAAAATCTTCCGGCGCGATGCACGCCGGTGACACAATCGCCCTTAGGAGACGCACTTGACCACCGCTTCGGCTTTACGCTCCACGATCGACGTTCCCGCGCTGCTTGCCGCCCTGCCCGCGCGCATCTCCGATATTCCCGCGCTGGCCGCCGCGCGCGATCCGCAACACATTGCGTTGATCGAGGACGCGCGCCGCCTCACCAATGCGCAGCTCATGGAGGCCGTGGACGCCGCCGCCGCGTTGCTGCGCGAGTGGGGCGTGCGAGGCGGCGACCGCGTGATGATCGTCGCCGAGAACAGCATCGCGCAGATCGTGCTGCTGTTCGCCACGGCGCGGCTCGACGCGTGGGCGCTGGTGTCGAACGCACGTCTGTCGGCGGCGGAATTGGACGCGATCCGCGCGCACGCGAAGCCGCGCGTCACCGCGTATATGGTCGAAAGCTCGGTCGATGCGGGTCAGCATGCAGAGCGTCATCAGGCACGTACGGCGCCGGACATGACGCCGGACATCGGCGCGTGGTCCTACGTGGTGGACGACTCGGCGCAAGCGCAAGCCGAACCGGTCGAAGCCGCGAGCGAACGCCAATGCGCGGCGCTGATCTACACAACCGGCACGACGGGCGCGCCAAAGGGCGTGATGCTGTCGCATCGCAATCTGCTTTTTATCGCCACCGTGTCGAGCCGGCTGCGCCAGGTTCGTCCCGACGACGTGGTCTATGCGGTGCTGCCCATCTCGCACGTGTACGGCTTCGCGTCGGTGTGCCTCGGCAGTCTGCACGCCGGCGCGACCTTGCGGCTCGCGCCGCGCTTCGCGCCCGAAGCCGTGCGCCGCGCGCTCGCCGACGAACGCGTGTCGATCTTTCAGTGCGTGCCCGCGATGCACGCCAAACTGCTCGAGCATTTGCAGACGCACGGGCATGAATGGCGCGCGCCGCATCTGCGCTTTGTGTATTCGGGCGGCTCGCCGCTCGACGCGGCGCTGAAAGCCCACGTCGAAAGCGTGTACGGTTTGCCGCTGCATAACGGCTACGGCATGACCGAAAGCAGTCCGACTGTCTCGCAGACCATGCTCGATGCGCCGCGCGCGGACTGTTCGGTTGGCGAAGTGATTCCGGGCGTCGAAGTGCGCTTTGTCGAACTCGACGGCGCGGACGCCGCGCCCGGCGCAATCGGCGAGCTATGGGTGCGCGGCCCGAACGTAATGCTCGGCTACTACCGCAACCCGGAGCAAACGCGCGCCGCAGTAACCGAAGACGGCTGGCTGAAAACCGGCGATCTCGCGCGGCAGGACGCCGATGGCGCGCTGCATATCGTCGGGCGCAGCAAGGACCTGATCATCCGCTCCGGCTTCAATGTTTATCCCGCCGAGGTCGAGCATGTGCTCAACGCGCATCCGCAAGTCGTGCAGTCGGCGGTGATCGGGCGCGCAGTCGAGGGCAACGAGGAAGTGATCGCGTTCGTCGAACTGGCGGCTCACGCGACCGTTACACCGGTTGAGCTTGCCGCGTGGTGCGCCGAACGCCTTGCGCCCTACAAGCGCCCCGCCGAAGTGAAGGTGCTTGCGGCATTGCCCGCGGCATCGACGGGAAAAATTCTCAAGCACCGGCTGCGCGAATTGCTTTGAAGGTGCGTGTGCGTCAACCGCGCGGATGATGCACCGCATGCAGCGACTTGAGCCGCTCGCGCGCGACGTGCGTATAAATCTGCGTGGTCGAAATGTCGGTGTGGCCGAGCAGTAGCTGCACCACGCGCAGGTCGGCGCCGTGATTGAGCAGATGCGTCGCGAACGCGTGCCGCAACGTGTGCGGCGACAACGGTGCATGCACGCCGGCCGCCGCCGCATGCCGCTTGATGATGTTCCAGAACTGCTGGCGCGTCATGCCCTCGGCGCGATTCGTGACGAACAGCGCATCGGCGGCGCGCGCGCCGAGGAGCGCCGGCCGCGCGTCGCGCAAATAACGTTCGATCCAGCCGTGCGCTTCTTCGCCGAACGGAATCAGGCGCTCTTTCGAGCCCTTGCCCATCACGCGGACCACGCCTTCGTTCAGGCCGACTTCAACGGTCTTTAGCGTGACGAGTTCGGTGACGCGCAAGCCGCTCGCGTACATCAGCTCGAGCATGGTGCGATCGCGCAATCCCAACGGCGTGTCGATGTCGGGCGCGCCGAGCAGCGCCTCGACTTGCGCTTCGCTGAGCGTCGACGGAAAACGCGGCGGTTGTTTCGCCGAGCGAATGCGCAGCGTCGGATCAACCTTCGCGCGATGCTCGCGCACAGCCCAACCGTAATAGCGGCGAAACACCGAGAGGCGCCGGTTCGCCGACGTCGATTTGTCCTTCCGACGCGCCGCGCTGTACGCGTTCAGATCGGCCTCGCTGGCGATGTCGAGCGATGCGCCGCGCGTTTGCGCGAGCCACTCGCTGAAGAGACGCAGGTCGCGGCGATACGCGTCTAGCGTGTTGCGCGAAAGGCCGTGTTCGAGCCATAGCGCGTCGCAGAATGCGTCGATCGACGCGGAACTCGCGACGAACAAAGGCGACTGCGCGAAGCCCGCGCCTGGGTCCGCGCTTGCGTCGTCAACCAGGGTATCGCTCATGCGTAGGGAATGCCTTCGTGCGCGAGCAGCCAGCGCTTGACGTTGCGAAAGAAGCCGTCGTCGGCATGATGCGCGAATCCGCCGATGCCGCTCGAACTCACCACGCGATGACACGGAATCACGATAGGAAAACAATTGTCGCCGCACGCCTGCCCGACCGCGCGCGGCACACTGCCGAGCTGCCTTGCCAGTTGCCCATACGTGACGACCGCGCCGGGCGGAATCTCGCACAGCGCCTGCCACACACGCCGCCGGAACGCGGTGCCCGCCGTCGCGAGCGGCAAGTCGAATTTCGCCGACGGCTCCGCGAAATACCGCTCGATCTGCTCGACAGCGCGTTGCGCCAACGGCGTGTCCGGCGCGACGTTTTGCATCGACTCCGGCAGATAGACGATCTCGCGCACCGCTTCGCCTTCGGTGCGAATGCCGACCTTGCCGAACGGCGCATCGATCACTGCGTTGAACATGTCGCCTCCTCGCACACCACAACGTAAGCCATGAATTGCCGATAGTTTACGCCGCTTCGAGCGCCCATTGCACATGCTCGCGCACGAGCGCCGAAGGATCGTCGGCACGGCGCCTGAGCGCCTCGACAATCGCCTCGCGTGCCTGCGCGCTCAACGCGTCGCGCGATGCACGCAGTGCATTGCCCATCCCGACCGCAAGGTTGCGCAACCAGCTCTCGTAACCGATGCGCCGTATCGCGCTGCCCTGCATGCGCGTGTCGAAATCGTCCGCGCTCCAGCCGAACAGCTCCACCAGCGACGCGCGGTCGAGCCCATGACGCACGTCGAAATCGGCGACCGGCGCGGCCTGCGCAAACTTGTTCCACGGACACACGAGCTGACAATCGTCGCAGCCATACACGCGGTTGCCGATCAGCGGACGCATCTCCACAGGAATGCTGCCCTTCAGTTCGATCGTCAGATAGGAGATACACAGACGCGCATCCACTTTGTAAGGACCGACGATCGCTCCTGTCGGACATGCGTCGATGCAGCGCGAGCAACTGCCGCAATGCGAGCCCGGCGTTTCGGGCGCGACTTCGGGCGATGTCTCGGCGTCGGTCGGCAACGGCACATCGACGTAGATTTCGCCGAGAAAAAACAGCGAGCCCGCGTCGCGTTGCAAAAGCAGCGTATGTTTGCCGCGCCAGCCGATGCCGGCCTTCTGCGCAAGCTCGACTTCGAGCACCGGCGCCGAGTCGGTAAACACGCGATAACCGAACGCGCCGATCTCCGCCTGAATTTTCTCTGACAGATGTTGCAGACGGTTACGCATCACCTTGTGATAGTCGCGGCCGCGCGCATAAATCGACACGACGGCAGCAGCAGGATCGGCAAGCCGCGCATGCTCGGCGCCCCGCCAGTCCTGGTTGAGCGGCCCTTCGGACGAGTCGCTTTCGGGCTGCTTTCCGTTCAGTACATCAGCGGGCAAATAGGCGATGCGAGCGGTAATCACACGTAGCGTGCCGGCCACAAGCTCGGCAGGCCGCGCGCGTTTCATACCGTGTTTGGCCATATAATCCATCTCGCCGTGGCAACCCGCTTCCAGCCAGGCTGCAAGCGGCGCTTCGGCAGCGGAGAGGTCGGTATCGCTAATGCCGATCGCCCCGAAACCCAGTTCACGGCCCCACGTTTTGATGTTTTGCGCGAGCGCATGCAGCGCCGCTTCATCGAATTGACGCTCGGCACGCGCCTCGTCGCCAGTTGCAGGCGCATTGGACACAGGGCACACGGGGGACTCCGGACTTCGGTTCATCACGTCATTTTACGAGAATGCCTGACCATCCCGATCGCGCGATCGCGCCGCCCGCCGAAGTTCTGCTCGAACGCGTCTTCTCGTTTGCGGACGAAGCCGCCACGCTCGCATTTGGCGAGCGCTTCGCGCGGGCCATCGAAAGCGTCGCCGTCGCGCATGACGGCAACGCGAACGCTCAGGCATTCCACGGTCTGCAAGTACAACTGGTCGGCGATCTCGGCGCCGGCAAGACCACACTCGTGCGCGCCACCTTGCGCGGCCTCGGTCACACCGGTCGCGTGCGCAGTCCCACGTACACGCTCGTCGAGCCTTATGTACTCGAGCGGCCCATCGGGGAACTCGCGCTTTACCACTTCGATCTCTACAGGTTCGCCGATCCGGCCGAATGGGCCGACGCGGGCTTTCGCGAGTATTTCGACAGCGGCGCGGTTTGCCTCGTCGAATGGCCGCAACGCGCCGGCGCGCTGCTCGGCGTGCCGGATCTCGTCTTCTCGCTCGACCTGGCTGGCGAGGGCGACGGCCGCACACTCGTCGCACAGGCATACAGCGAAACAGGAAAGGCATGTCTCGAAAGATGTTGATCAAACCGTTCCGTTCGATTGAATCGGCAGCCACCGCGACGCATAACTGGCGGCGCCGGCAGATTCTGTGCGCGGGCGCGTCCACGCTCGTGCTCGGCCTCGTCGCGCCGCGTCTCGCGCTGGCGAGTTCGGTGCTCGGCGTGCGCGTGTGGCCGGCGCGCGACTACACGCGCGTCACCATCGAATCCGATCAGCCTCTGCAAAACGCGCAGCAGTTGCTTCAGGGCCCTGACCGGCTCGTCGTCGATCTGAGCGGCCTGGATCTCGACCAGGCGTTGAAGGATCTCGTATCGAAGATCACGCCGAACGATCCGCAAATTCAATCGGTGCGTGTGGGGCAATTCCAGCCGCACGTCGTGCGCATGGTGTTCGATCTGAAGGGCTCGGTGAAGCCGCAGGTGTTCACGCTGCCCCCCGTCGGCGCGTACAAGTACCGGCTCGTGTTCGACCTGTATCCGGCCGTCGCGCCCGATCCGTTGATGGAACTGCTCGCGCAAAGCGAGCGCAAGCAGCAAACGCTGAACGAAGAAAACAGCGCGCCGCCCGCCACGTTGAGCGGCCCCGGCACGACGCCGCCGGCCGCCGACAACAGCGAGGCGTTCTTCGAGCGCTATGCGCAGAACGGCGGCAGCGGGTCCGCGGCGGGCGCGCAGCATGCGCCGGCGCACAGTGGGTCGCCGTCCGGCTCGACGTCCGGGTCGCCAGGTTTGCCGCCGATCATTGCGAAGACGCCAACGCCTGGCGTGCCGCCCACTCCGGCCACGCCGCCCACGGCGATCGCGCGCAACAAGGGCAGCGGCAGCGGCGCCAACAGCGCCAAAAGTCTGGATAACGACGACAGCGGCGACGACACCTACGCGTTCACCACGCCGAAGTCAGGCAAGAGCAACACGGTGCGCCTGTTGACCGTCGCGATCGATCCGGGGCACGGCGGCGAAGACCCCGGCGCGATCGGCGGCTCGGGCACTTACGAGAAGCACGTCGCGCTCGACATCGCGAAGAAACTGCGCGCGAAGATCGACGCGCAGCCGAACATGCGCGCGATGATGACGCGCGACGCCGACTTCTTCGTGCCGCTGAACGTGCGCGTGCAAAAAGCGCGGCGCGTCGGCGCGGACCTGTTCGTGTCGATTCACGCCGATGCGTTCACCACGCCCGAGGCGCGCGGCTCGTCGGTGTTTGCGTTGTCGGAGCACGGCGCGTCGAGCGCGGCCGCGCGCTGGATGGCGAACAAGGAGAACGCGTCGGACCAGATTGGCGGCATCAACATCAAATCCGCCGACGCCACCGTGAATCGCGCGTTGTTCGACATGTCCACCACCGCGCAGATTCGCGACTCCATGCGCTACGGCAACTTCGTGCTGAAGGAAATCGGCGGGATCAACAAGCTGCACAAAGGTTCGGTCGAACAGGCGGGCTTTGCGGTGTTGAAGGCGCCGGATATTCCGTCGATCCTCGTGGAAACGGCGTTCATCAGCAATCCGGACGAGGAACGGCGCCTGAACGACGACGCGTATCGCGAGAAAATGGCCGATGCGATCATGACCGGCATCAAGCGTTATTTCGCGGCGAATCCGCCGCTTGCCAAGAATCGCATGACGTGACGATGTGTCTTTAGCGCGTTGTTCTCGTTCAGCGCTCCAACAAAAAAACGGCCGCAGCAATGCGGCCGTTTTCGATCATGCACCCGTTTCAACGCGCCAGCGACAAGCGCTGCACGACCCAGCCGCCGAATACGTTCACCGCGAGCCCCACCATCACCAGCACCGCACCGGCGATCTGCGCGGTGGAGAGCCGCTCGTCGAGAAAGACCGCCGCCGATGCCAGACCGACGATCGGCACGAGCAGCGAAAACGGCGCGACCTGGCTCGCCGGATAGCGCGACAACAGACGGCTCCATAATCCATAGCCGAGCAGCGTGGCGATAAACGCGAGATAGACGACCGCGAAAATCGACATCGCGCTGATGCCGAAAAGCGCCGCCGCGATCCGCTGCGGACCCTCGAACGCATACGACAGCGCGAAGAAAGGCAGCGGCGGAATCAGACTGCCCCACACCACGAGGCCGACGAGGTCGACCTTGCCGACCTTCTTCGTGACGATGTTGCCGAGCGCCCACGAACACGCGGCGCACAGCGTCAGCAGGAAGCCGGCGAGCGTCATCGCATGGCCGCCCTGCATGCCGATCACGGCGAGGCCCGCGGCGGCGATCAGCAAACCGGCGACATTCGGTAAGCGAAAACGCTCATGCAAAAAGAACGCGGCAAAGATCAGCGTGAAAAACGCCTGCGCCTGCAACACGAGCGATGCGAGTCCGGCCGGCATGCCGACGTACATCGCCGAGAACAGAAACGCGAACTGCCCGAGCGAGATCGTCAAGCCATAGGCCAGCAACCAGCGCCATGCCAATTGCGGACGCTTGACGAAAAACACCGCCGGTATTGCCGCGAGCGTGAAGCGCAGCGCGCCGAGCAGCATCGGCGGCACGCCATGCAAGCCGACCTTGATAACGACGAAATTGACGCCCCACGCAATGACGACGACGAGCGCGAGCAGCAGGTCCCTCGGCGACATGCCGGTCTCCAATAAAGTGTTGAACCCGTCAGTTTAGCGGAGCGTGGGAAATTCGCACGGGACCGAAAGCGCAGTCGCCGTGCGCTCAGGTATTGAGCCAGTTTTCGATACGCAGGCCGGGATAGGCCGTGAAATCGCGCTCATTGTTGGTGACGAGCACGACGTCGAGCGAGACCGCGTGGGCCGCGATCAGCTTGTCGAGCTGGTCCTTCTTGCGCTCGCGCGTGGCTTCCCGGATCGAGCCGTAGGCAGTCGCCGCCGCGCTGTCGAACGGCGCAACCAGGATGTCTTCGACAAGCGCCGCAAGGTTGCGACGCTCGCGCGCACGATTGGCCGAGACCGCCACGCCGTACTCCAGCTCGGCGAAAGTAATGGCGGACATCACGACGTCGCCGACGAAGCATTCCGCAAAACGCTTCGCAACCTGCTCCGGCTGATTCTTCATCAGGTAGATGCACATGTGGGTGTCCAGCATGTAGCGCGGCATTACAGATCCTCGCGCTCAGCCTGCTCGTGGTCGCCGCGGCCTTCCGCCATGAAATCCGGGCTGAACTTCGAGAATTTTTTTAGTACGCCGGCGAGCGGGCGGCGCGTGGGACGAATGCGCAGTTCGTCGCCGACCCGCTCGATTTCCACTTCCATGTCGACGCTGCTAAACGCCAGTTCAGCCGGAATGCGCACGGCCTGCGAATTGCCATTGCGAAAAACCTTGGTCAGCATATTGCGCTCCTCGTACGATGATGTACATCCAATGTACATACATCACTATAGACGGGCAGCGGCGCGATGTAAATACATGTGTGTACGCCGAGCCTGGCTTGAGGCGCTGGCTGAGCCAACGCAGTAGAATCATCCATTAAGAATTTTCCTCATCCCTTCTTGCCGAGCGCCCCATGTCCTCTTCGATCAAAGCAGTTCTCAAACCGCATCTGCGCGATGTCGGCAGTCTGACTGTGCGGCGCGTGCTGCCTGCAATGGCCGCGCGTCTGATCGGACCGTTCATCTTCTTCGATCACATGGGCCCGGCGACGCTCGAACCCGGCGTCGGCCTCGACGTGCGTCCGCATCCGCATATCGGCCTCGCCACGGTGACGTTTCTGTTCGAAGGCGCGATCATGCATCGCGACAGTCTCGGCTCGGAGCAGAAAATCGTCCCCGGCGACGTCAACTGGATGACGGCCGGACGCGGCATCGTCCATTCCGAGCGCACGCCCGCCGAAGACCGCGCGCGCGGCCAGACCATCCACGGCATTCAGACCTGGGTCGCGCTGCCGCTCGACGACGAAGAGGTGGAGCCGTCGTTCGCGCATCACAGCGCGGACACGCTGCCGGTGGTCGAGCGCAACGGCGTCACGTTGCGCGTGATCGCCGGCACCGCGTTCGGCCAGCGATCGCCCGTCAGCACGTTTTCCGGCACGCTGTATGTCGCGGGCGAGTTCGCGCCGGGCAGCGCGTTCGCGCTCGAACCGGAGCACGAGGAGCGCGGCGTGTATCTGGTGGAAGGCGATCTGGAGATCGACGGCACGCCGCTCGAAGTCGGTCAGATGGCCGTGCTCGCGCTCGACGAAACCGTCACGCTCGCGAGCACGCACGGCGCGCGCGTGATGGTGCTCGGCGGCGAAAAGCTCGACGGCGAACGCTTTATCGAATGGAATTTCGTCGCGAGTTCGCGTGAGAAGATCGAAGCCGCGAAACTCGCGTGGACGAATCAGGAAATGGGCACAGTGCCGGGCGAAACCGAATGGATACCGCTGCCGCTAAAAAAGTGACGGCGGAAATGACGGCGGATTTCAGGCGCGGGCGCGGCGTCAACACGCATTGAATCCGCGCAGTTCGGCCCCAGCTAACAGACAAACCGTTTTATCGACGAGGACGTAATGGACACCACTCTGGCCACATTCGAAAAGGACGTCATCACGGCGTCGACACTGGCCCCTGTGCTGGTCGATTTCTGGGCGCCGTGGTGCGGCCCCTGCAAAACGCTCGGCCCGATGCTGGAAAAGCTCGAAGCCGAAGGCGCCGGCAAATGGAAGCTCGTCAAGGTGAACGTGGACGAGAACCAGGAACTTGCCGCGCACTTCCAGGTCCGCAGCATTCCGCACGTCATGGCATTCGCGGACGGCCGGCCGGTCGATCAGTTCGTCGGCGTGCTGCCTGAAGGGCAACTGCGCGAATTCATCGAACGGCTCGTGCCGCAAGGCGCGGATGCCGCGCGTCTCGACGCGCAGGCCGCCTTGGCCGAAGGCCGCCGCGAGGACGCTTACGAGGCGTTGCAGGCCGCGCTCGCGATCGACCCGGCTTTCGACGAAGCGCGCCTCGACCGCATCGAGATGCTGCTTGATGACAACCGTATCGACGAAGCGCGCGACGAGGTCGATTTGCTGTCGCCGAAAACGACGCAAGGCATCGACGCGCGCTTCAACGCGATCAAGACGCGTCTGGACGCCGTGGATGCCGCGGCCGATCTGCCGCCGACCGACGCGCTCGAAGCGCGCGTCGCGAGCCATCCCGACGATCTGGAAGCTCGCTTCGATCTCGCGAGCGCGCTGATCGCACGCCGCAAATATGCGGGCGCGCTCGAGCATTTGCTGGCAATCGTGCAGCGCGATCGCACGTTCCGCGACGACATCGGCCGCAAGACGATGCTCTCGGTGTTCGATCTGGCCGCGCATCAGCCGGAACTCGTCGCGCAATGGCGCCGCAAGCTGAGCGCCGCGCTGTACTAGATACCAGATCCGGTGCCTTGCGCACCCGCTGCGCACTAAAGGTCACACCGCCTGCTTCGCCAGCGCCCGCAACACATACGCGGCCGCGGCGAAGCCAAAGCTCGCCGTCACGCACACGCTCGAACCAAAGCCCGCGCAATTCAGACCGACCGGCCCCGCATATCCCGGCGATGTCGCGACGTGTTCCGCTTCCGCATCGATGTCGCAGACGGCGGCTTCGGGATAGATCAGCGGCTCGTCCGAATACACGGCGCTCACCTTGAATTTCGCTTTCGGCCCACGCGGAAAACCATGCTGCTTGCGCAACTGTCCGCGCACTTTGGACAGCAACGGGTCCTGAATCGTCGCTGCAAGATCGTCGATGCGAATGCGCGTGGGATCGAGCTGGCCGCCCGCGCCGCCGATCGTGATCAACGGCTGCTTGCGCTCGACACACCATGCGATCAGCGCGGTCTTGGTGCGCACGCTGTCGATCGCATCGATCACATAATCGAAGCCGCCGCCGAGCGTCGCCGCGAAGTTGTCGGGCTCCACGAAGTCTTCCACGAGACGCACATCGCACGACGGATTGATCGCGGCGATGCGCTCGGCCATCGCTTCGACCTTCGGTTTTCCGTAGTTGCCGTCGAGCGCATGAATCTGCCGGTTCGTATTGCTTTCAGCAACATTGTCGAGGTCGATCAGCGTCAGCGTGCCGACGGCGCTGCGCGCCAATGCTTCTGCGACCCACGAGCCCACTCCGCCGATACCGATTACCGCCACATGCGCGCCCTCGAAAGCGGCAAGCGCGGGCGCGCCGTACAAACGCGCAATGCCGCCGAAGCGTCGCGCGCGGTCGGCGGCTTCATGCCCGTCGAGGCTGGTAGTAAGATCGGATTGCGCGGTGGTCGACATGATGGAACTCGTTGAAGGCAAAAAAGCAGAAAGCGCAAGGCAGAAAGCGCATGTGAATCGCGCAGTCCGTATTTTGCCTGAACGCATGAATCAGCATTGCCGCGGCAATCACCGTGAGAAAGTCGCCGTTCGAAAACCCGCGAAAGCGCGGCACCGGTGCATCGCGCTTGATCTGGCTGCGGGCAAAAAATTGGCGCCTTAGCTATACTGGGCTGACTGTAGCGTGCGCATAAGAACATGACCTCACTCGCCGAACTTCGAAAAAATTATTCGCTGGGTTCTCTGGACATCGGCGACGTCGACCGCGACCCGTTCCGGCAATTCGACGTCTGGTTTCAGCAGGCCGTCGAGGCGAAACTGCCCGAACCGAATACGATGACGCTCGCCACCGTTGACTCGCGCGGCCGGCCTTCAGCGCGCATCGTGCTGATCAAGGGCGTCGACGAACGAGGCTTCGTGTTCTTCACCAACTACGAAAGCCGCAAGGGCCGCGAGCTGGCCGCGAATCCGTACGCGAGCCTGCTCTTCTACTGGATCGAGCTCGAGCGCCAGGTGCGCATCGAGGGGCGCGTCGTCAAAACGAGCGCGGCCGAGAGCGACGCCTATTTCGCGTCGCGTCCGCCCGGTTCGCGTATCGGCGCATGGGCGTCGAATCAAAGTCAGGTGATTGAAAGCCGTTCGCAGCTCGAAACGCGCGAACGCGAAATGCGCCTGCAATACGGCGATGAACCGCCGCGTCCGCCGCATTGGGGCGGTTATCGTTTGGTGCCCGAAGCAATCGAATTCTGGCAGGGCCGGCCGTCGCGTTTGCACGACCGTCTGCTTTACACGCGTTCGAGCGAAAACAGCGACTGGCAAATCTGCCGTCTGTCGCCCTGAACCAGCACTAACAATGTCGTCAGCGCGTTGCCGACGTAGCAGCGCGCGGCGCAAGGATCGCGTCTCGCGGCATGGGAGTTGCGCCGCATCGGGCTGCGATCCACACAAGCTTCGCTTTAATTCAACGGACACGGAGAAATCGCATGTTCTGGGAGAAAAAGCTGGCGCAGTGGGTGGAAGAAGTAAAAACCAAGGCTGATTTGCCGGCGCGTCTCGTGCTGTGGGACGGCCAGCAGCACGACTTCGGGCGGTTCGCCGCGCCGCAGGTCACGCTGCACGTCAAGAGCGCAACGGCGTTGCCTTATCTGCTCGAACCGAGCCTCGACAACCTGGGCGAGGCGTACGTCAAGGGCAAGATCGACATCGAGGGCAAGCTCTCGGACATCATCAACGTCGGTTATCAGCTCGCGCGCAACACCGTCAATAGTGCGGGCAAGCTCGCGCGCGTGCGGCGCTATTTCCAGCATTCGAAGGCGTCGGATAAAAAGGCCATCCAGTATCACTACGATGTCTCGAACGAGTTCTACAAGCTTTGGCTCGACGAGAACATGGTCTACTCGTGCGCCTATTTCGAGAACGGCGACGAAGATCTCGCCACCGCGCAGATCAAGAAGATCGACCACATCCTCACGAAGATTCAGGTGCAGCCGGGTCAGCGGCTGCTCGACATCGGCTGCGGCTGGGGCGCGCTCGTGCTGCGCGCGGCGCAAAAATTCGGCGCGCAATGCGTGGGCGTGACGCTGTCGCAAAACCAGTTCGACCTCGCGACGGCGCGCGTGAAAGCCGCGGGCCTCGAGAATCAGATCGAGATTCGTCTGCAGGATTATCGCGACGTCGAAGGGCGATTCGACCGCATCACGAGCGTCGGCATGTTCGAGCACGTGGGCCGCAAGAACCTGCCGGGCTACTTCAAGAAAGTGCACGACCTTCTCGCCGACGACGGCATCGCGATGAATCACGGCATCACGTCGAGCGATGCGGACAGCGGCGAAACGGCGCTGGGCGGCGGCGAGTTCATCGACCGTTATGTGTTTCCGGACGGCGAACTGCCGCACATCAGCCTCGCGCTCGAATCGATGCAGCGCGGCGGGCTCGAAGCGGTTGACGTGGAAAGCCTGCGCCGTCACTATGCGCACACGCTCGACATCTGGGCGGAAAATTTCGAGGCGCACGCGGAAGAAGCCCGCAAGCTCGTCGACGACGAAAAATTCCGCATCTGGCGCGTGTACCTGGCCGGCTGCGCGTATGCATTCGAAAACGACGACGTCTCCATCTATCAGGTCGTCTGCCGCAGGGCCGGCCGCAGTGCGAAAACCCTGCCGTGGTCGCGCCGCTACATGTACGAGAAGCCGCTGTGAGGTGAGCGCCGCGGCGTCGTGCTAGCGCGGGCGGTCGCGGTGCTTACTAGTGAAAATCTCGATGGGTCAGAGCGGGACAAGAGAAGAGGAAGAGGCGCTGAACGAACGCGGCGAGCAAAGCGACGTGGGAGTGCGGAGCGGAGGCGAGGCGTCGAGCGAAGCGGAAGCGCCAGGCGAAGCGGCGCAGTTCGATCTGTTCGGGATGCCGGTGCAAGCGGCGCCCGCAGCGCCGAAAGCCGAAGCCCGCGCGAAACCGTCGCGCGCTCGTTCAGGCGCTCAAGCACCGTTGGACGCGCAAGCCGATGCGCCTTTTGTAACTCACGCGCCGAAAATCGAAAGCCGGCAACCCGCCCGCTCTACGACAGCCGCCACCTCGCTCTGGCAAGAAGAAGCAGCACCCGAGCCGACGCTTATGGCCACACCAACGGGCGCGGCCACCGACGCCCCCAGAAAGCGCCGCACTCGCGAAATCCTCGCGGCCCCGCCCTCGCCGGACATACTCGCGCTCGCCTCACAACTGCCGCCGCAAGTGCACCTCGGCACATCGACGTGGTCGTTTCCCGGCTGGAACGGCATCGTCTACGGCGACGAATACAGCAACAGCAAACTGTCGCGCGACGGCCTGACCGCCTACGGCGGGCATCCGCTGCTGAAGACGGTCAGCATCGACCGGTCGTTTTATCAGGCGCTCACCGTCACCGAATACCTGCGCTACGCGCAGCAGGTGCCCGAGCATTTCCGCTTCATCGTCAAAGCGCCGATGACGATCACCGACGCCACCGTGCGCGCAGAACGCGGCGAGCCGGTGGCGCTGAATCCGTGTTTTCTGAACGCGCAAATGGCGATCGACGACTTCGTGACGCCGTGTCTCGAAGGCCTGGGCGCGAAGGCCGGCGCGCTCGTGTTCCAGTTGTCGCCGCTGCCCGACCAGATGCTCGCGCAGCCCGCGGTTTTCATCGAACGGCTGGCCGAGTTCCTCGCGGCCTTGCCCACGCTGCCGCAAGGCACCTGCTACGCAGTCGAAATCCGCGACGCCAGTTTGCTCACGCCGCGTTTCATTCGTACGCTGAAAGCGGCGGGCGTGCGCTACTGCGTCGGCATTCACGCGCGGATGCCCGATCCGCTGCGGCAGGCGGCGGCGCTCGCACTATTGGACGGCGAGCCGGCCGGTCCGCTGGTCGTGCGCTGGAGCCTGCACGGCGGCTTCAAATACGAGCAGGCGAAGGCGAAATACGAGCCGTTCGATAAGCTCGTCGACCGCGATCCGGCCACGCGTGCGTCGCTCGCGGAACTAGCCGCGCGCTATGCGCTGGCCGGCCAGCCGGTGGTGATCGCGGTGAATAACAAGGCGGAAGGTTCGGCGCCGCTCAGTTGCGTCGAGTTGGCGCGCGAGATCATTGAAGCGTATGCGCGGCTCGCGAATGAGCACGAGCACGAACAGGAGGAACACGAGCACGGCCACCGCCGCGAGCAGGAGCCCTCACAGCAGCAAGCAGACGCCGTGAATGCCGCAGCGATGCAACACAGTGAACCTCAGGAGCCGCGCCTACCAGATCCGCCGGGCGACGCGAGCCGCGCTCAGACCAGCGACTCGAACAGCAGCGAGCCGCACTGAACGCCGACCCCGCGCCGACCCGCGCCGGCCCGCCTCAACCCGCCTTGATCCGATGCGCAAATTTCTGCCGGAACTTGGCCACCTTCGGCGCGACCACGAACGAGCAGTAGCCCTGCTCCGGATGCTGCGCGAAATAATTCTGATGATAGGCCTCGGCAGGCCAGTAGTTGCCGTCGAGCGGCAGCACCTGCGTGACGATCTGGCCGTCGTGAATGCCCTGCTCGCCGATTTCGCGGATCACCTGCAAAGCGGCTTCACGCTGCGCGTCGGAATGCGTGAAGATGACCGAGCGGTATTGCGGGCCGACATCGTTACCTTGCCGGTTCAACTGCGTGGGATCGTGGATCGCGAAGAAGATTTCGAGGATCTCGCGGTAGCTGATCTTCGACGGATCGAACTCGACCTTCACCACTTCCGCGTGCCCCGTCGCGCCGTCGCACACCTGCTCGTAGGTCGGACGCTGCGTGTGGCCGCCCGCATAGCCCGACTCCACCGAGTTGACGCCGTCGACGCCCAGATAAACCGCTTCGAGGCACCAGAAACACCCGCCACCCAAGGTGGCGACTTCGCCTGTCTGACTCATGCTGCTCGCTCCTTCTCACTCGTGATCGGCCGATGCCGCATTCGCTTTGCCGCAACGCCCATGCCATCGGCGGTAGCGTTCCAGCTTAGCGGGTTTTGCGATGCGCCGGTTGCGTCGCGGTCAGTGCACCGCGATTGCAGTTAAAATTGGGGCAAATCGACGATTTTCACTATGACTTTCGAATCAACTGTTTCCCGCCGTGCGCGCGAGAGCTTCGGCGCGGCTTCCGGCCGCCACGCATCGGCGGCTTGCGCGCAATGAAGCACGCCAGCCCGCCCAACTTCGACCAGCCGGCCTTCAGGCAGGCGCTCAGCCAGTTCGCCACGGGCGTCACCGTCATCACGACGCGCGCGCCGTCCGGCCAGTTGATCGGCATCACCGCCAGCTCGTTCAATTCGGTTTCGCTCGAGCCGCCGCTCGTGCTGTGGAGCCTCGCCACGCGCTCGGCGTCGATGTCGGTGTTCCGCGCGAACAGTCACTACGTGGTCAACGTGCTGGCGGCGTCGCAACTCGATCTATGCAAGCGCTTCGCCACGGTGAAGGGCGACCGCTTCGAAGGCGTATCGCACGCGGCGGGCGACAGCGGCATGCCGGTGCTCGACGGCGCGCTCGCGTGGTTCGAATGCCATAACCGCAGCCGTTACGAAGAAGGCGATCACGTGATTTTCGTCGGCGAGGTGGAGCGCTGCGGCGTGCACGAGAATGCCGCCGACATGGCGCCGCTCGTTTTCCAGAACGGCCAGTTCCACGGCCTCAAGTCGTTGTAAGCGCACGCGGCGCTTGCAACCGCCCTTGCCAGGGCCAGGGGCGGCGCTGTGCGCCAGAGGCGCCTCAGCGATCGTTGTGCGGCGCGCCGTGGGTGTTATTGCGCGTGACCAGCGAAACCGGCACGCCCGAATCTTCCTTCAAGGTCTGCAGCACGATATTCGAGCGAATATCCAGCACGCCCGGCGCCTTATAGAGACGCTGCAACACAAAATCCGAATAGTGCTTGAGGTTGTGCGCGAGAACGCGCAGCAGATAGTGCGTCTCGCCCGTCACGACAAAAGCGCCGACCACTTCCGGCCAGTCGCGCAGCGCTTCAGCGAAGCGCTCGTGCCAATTCTGCTGTTCATTGCGCATCGACACCTGAACGAACGCCTCCAGCTCGAAGCCCAGCACTTCGCGGTTCAGACACGCGCGATAGTGCTCGATGACGCCCTGTTCTTCCAGTAGACGCAAGCGCCGCAGACACGCCGACGGCGACAGCGAGATGCGCTCCGCGAGATCGAGATTGCTGATTCGTCCTTCCTGCTGAAGCACCGTCAAGATACGGCAATCGGTGGCGTCGAGCGAGATCGCGTTCATATTCGGTCTCCCTTTCCCATTTAACTCAAATTATGTTCCAAGACCGGGCTTAGAAGGAGATTTTTTCGCAATCACATTTCGCGGCTGGCCACCTATCATTCCGTATAGACCTCTATCTTCCATGCGGACATGCAAACACTCTGGGACATCACCCCCGCCGTCGATACGGCGACGCCCGTCTGGCCAGGCGACACGCCCGTCGGCATCGAGCGCGTCTGGCGGATGGAGGCCGGCTCGCCCGTCAACGTCGCGCGGCTGACGCTCTCGCCGCATACCGGCGCGCACACGGACGCGCCCCTGCACTACGACGCCGAGGGCGCCGCAATCGGCCAGGTGCCGCTCGACGCCTATCTCGGACGATGCCGCGTGATTCATTGCATCGGCGCGTCGCCTGTTGTCATGCCACAACATCTGCGTGACTCGCTGGCCGGGTTGCCGCCGCGAGTCTTACTGCGCACTTACAGAAACGCGCCGACCGCGGCGTGGGACAGCGGCTTCTGCGCCGTCGCGCCCGAAACGATCGACCTGCTCGCGGCCAACGGCGTGAAGCTGATAGGCATCGACACGCCGTCGCTCGACCCGCAGGAATCGAAGACGATGGACGCGCATCACCGTATTCGCGCGCACGGCATGGCGATTCTCGAGGGCATCGTGCTCGACGATGTCGCGCCCGGCGACTACGAACTGATCGCGCTGCCGCTCAAGCTGACCACGCTCGACGCGAGCCCCGTGCGCGCGGTCCTGCGCGCGCTGCCCGACGCGCACTGACTTCCAATCCGCAATACGCGAACGAACGAGACCACCATGAATCATCGCGAAGAAGCCTTGGCGCTCGACAGCGCCGACCCGCTCGCACCACTGCGCGACCAGTTCGCGCTGTCGTCGACCACTATCTACCTCGACGGCAATTCGCTCGGCGTGCCGCCGGCCGCCGCCGCACAACGCGCGCAAACCGTGATCGCCGCCGAATGGGGCGAGGGTTTGATCCGCAGCTGGAACGCGGCGGGCTGGTTCGCGCTGCCGCGTCGCTTGGGCAATAAACTCGCGCCGCTGATCGGCGCCGCCGAGGACGAAGTCGTCGTCACCGATACGATTTCGATCAACCTCTTCAAGGTGCTGTCCGCCGCACTGCGGCTCGCCGACGCGCGCGACCCCAAGCGGCGTGTGATCGTGTCCGAGCGTTCGAATTTCCCGTCCGACCTGTACATCGCGCAGGGCGTGATCGAGCAGCTCGACCGCGGCTATAAACTGCGCCTCGTCGACGACCCGTCGGAGCTGCCGGAAGCAATCGGCGACGACACCGCGATCGCGATGATCACGCATGTGAACTACCGCACCGGCTACATGCACGACATGGCCGCGCTGACGAAGCTGATTCACGACAAGGGCGCGCTCGCGCTGTGGGATCTCGCGCATTCGGCGGGCGCGGTGCCGGTCGACCTGAACGGCGTCGGCGCCGACTACGCAGTCGGCTGCACGTACAAGTATCTGAACGGCGGTCCGGGCTCGCCTGCCTTCGTGTGGGTGCCGAAGCGCCATCAGAATAATTTCGCGCAGCCGCTGTCCGGCTGGTGGGGACATGCCGCGCCGTTCGAGATGAACCCGACGTATCGGCCGGATCAGGGCGTCGGCCGCTATTTGTGTGGCACGCAGCCGATGGTGTCGATGGCGCTCGTCGAATGCGGGCTCGACGTGTTTCTGCAGACCGACATGCAGGCCATTCGCCGCAAGTCGCTGGCGCTGACCGATCTCTTTATCGAACTCGTCGAAGCGCGTTGCAGCGAGTTTCCGCTGAAGCTCGTCACGCCGCGCGCGCACTCGCAGCGCGGCTCACATGCGAGCTTCGAGCATCCGCATGGCTATGAGGTGATGCAGGCGTTGATCGCGCGTGGGGTGATCGGCGATTATCGCGAGCCGCATGTGCTGCGCTTCGGCTTTACGCCGCTTTATACGCGCTTCGTGGATGTATGGGACGCCGTCGAAACCTTGCGCGACGCGCTCGCACGCGAGACCTGGCGCGCGCCGGAATTTGCCGCGCGCGGCGCCGTGACCTGAGGAGCGCACGATGAACGATCACATGCAAACGCCGGGCTTGCCCGAAGAAAAGCCCGCGCAAGGTTGCCCGTTCGGTCATGGGAGCGCTGCGTCCGCCGACGCTGCGACTGCTGCTACGAACGCTTCTTCAGCCGAAGATGGCTGGCACGACGCGCAGCTCGACTTCTCCGGCTCGATGAGTTACGGCGATTATCTGTCGCTCGGGACGGTGCTGAATGCGCAGCATCCGTTGTCGCCCGATCACAACGAGATGCTGTTCATCATTCAGCATCAGACCAGCGAATTGTGGATGAAGCTCGCGCTGTACGAGTTGCGCGCCGCGCTCGACGCCGTGCATCGCGACGAGTTGCCGCCGGCGTTCAAGATGCTCGCGCGCGTCTCGCGGATCATGGAGCAGCTCGTGCAGGCCTGGAGCGTGCTCGCGACAATGACGCCGTCCGAATACACGGCGATGCGGCCTTACCTTGGCAGCTCGTCGGGGTTTCAGTCGTATCAGTACCGGCAGATCGAGTTTCTGCTCGGCAACAAGAACGAGCAGATGCTCAAGCCGCATGCGCATCGTGCCGATGTGCTTGCGGAGGTGAAGGCGTCACTGGAAGCGCCGTCGTTCTACGACGAAGTGGTGAAGCTGCTTGCGCGTCGCGGCTTTGCGATTTCGCCGTCGCGGCTCGCGCGCGACTGGACGCAGCCCACGGTTCACGATGCTTCCGTCGAAGCGGCCTGGCTCGAGGTGTATCGCAATCCTTCGCAGCATTGGGAGTTGTACGAGATGGCCGAGGAACTGGTCGATCTCGAGGATGCTTTCCGGCAGTGGCGGTTCCGGCACGTTACTACTGTCGAGAGGATTATCGGCTTCAAGCAGGGGACGGGTGGGACCAGTGGCGCGCCTTATCTGCGCAAGATGCTCGATGTGGTTTTGTTTCCCGAGCTTTGGCATGTCAGGACGGTGTTGTAGGGACGAGCTGCGGCGGGTTTTTGTCTAACCCGCTTCGCTCGTTAGTGACAAGACAGTCATGTCTCGAGCGGCGCCGCACGCGCCGCACCAGTAAATGTCACCGCGCCACAAATCCCCCATCAACCGCCAGCGAAACCCCACTCACCATAGAAGCCGCATCGCTCAACAAGAACGCCACCACCGAAGCCACTTCAACCGGCTCGGCAAACCTCCCAAGCGGAATAGCCTTAAGTGCAGGCTCGCGCTTGATAGGATCGCTCCACGCCTGCACGGCCATCGGCGTCAGCGTGACGGTTGGATTCACACTATTCACACGAATCCCAAACGGTCCCAACTCGATGCACAAAGCCCGCGTGATCGCATCGAGCGCGGCCTTCGAAGCCGAATAGCTCAGGTGATCGTCAAGCGCGACAAGCGCCGCCTGGCTCGAAACGTTCACGATACTGCCGGCCCGCTTCGCGTCGATCATCCCTCGCGCCACATGCTTCGCCACCAGCGCCGCGCCGCGCGCGTTCACCGCCATCACGCGATCGAAACTCGCGGCCGTTGTCTCCACCGCTCGCTCGAGCAACGCAATGCCCGCGCAATTCACCAGACCGTCGAAAGCGCCGAGCGATAGAAACGCTTCGTTGATTGCGGCTTCGTCGCTGACGTCGAGCTTCAACGGCTCGCAGCCGGTCTCCTCGGCGAGACGCGCAAGCTCGTTCGCATTGCGTGCCGCCGCGACGACATCGGCACCGCTCGCGCACAACATCTCGACCGTCGCGCGCCCTATTCCACTCGATGCGCCCGTTACGAATATCGAGCGGCCGGAAAAATCGAAAGTAGCATTCATGATGTTTGCAAGCGATGCATGACCGGCTTCAATGCCGGATACAGGTCTTTATAGATGCCGAAGCGCTCATCGTAACGCGCCATTCGCGCGGCGTCCGGTTGTGCGCGCTCGATCAGCGTGATCCAGCCGCCCTGCGCCGCCTCGCGCGAAATCAGCCCGACGCCGAGCGCGGCGAGCAACGCGGCGCCCATCGCCGCCTCCACTTCCTGCTCGATCGTATAGACCGGATAGCCGGTGATGTCCGCGATGATCTGCATCCACAAATCGGAATGCGCGGCGCCGCCGACCACCATCAGCTTGTCCTCCAACGACTGCGCTCCCTGGCGTCCGGCCTCGATGTTGTGCTTCAACGCAAACGACACGCCCTCGAGCACCGCGCGATACAAGTGCGCCCGCGTATGAAAAAGGCTCAGGCCGACGAACGCGCCGCTCGCCTTCGCGTCCCACACGGGGCTGCGTTCGCCCATCAGATAAGGCAGAAACATCACGCCGTCCGATCCCGCCGGCACTTTCGCGGCATTGTCTTCGAGCAGACGATGTGGATCGCCATGCGGCGTCGCGCGCGCGGCTTCCATTTCGGCATGACAGAACTGATCGCGATACCACGTCACTGACGCGCCCGCGGTAATCGCGCCGCCGAACACATAGATGTCGCGCTGCCCGTTGAAAACGTGAGGCATGCTGATCAATCCGTGGCGCGCATCGACCGTCTGATTGATGTAGCCCCAGCACATGCTCGTGCCGATCATCGCGACATGTTGCCCTGCTCGGCTCACGCCCGCGGCGAACGTCGCGACCGCGGCGTCCACGCCGCCCGCCACGATCGACGTGCCTGCCGCGAGTCCGAGCTGTCCGGTCCATTGCGACAGCAACCCGCCGACGACTTCCGACGAATCGACGAGCCGCTCCGGCATCATCGTCGCGGGAATGCCGAGCATGTCGAGCGCCTCGTCGGACCAGTCGCGCTGCGCAATATCGTAGATGCCGCCGATGTTGCCCGCGGAGCTGTGATCGACCGCGACTTCGCCCGTCAGCATGTAGATCACATACGCGTTCGGCGGCAGGAAGTAACGCGTTTGCGCCCATACGTCGGGCTCGTGATCGCGCAGCCACAGCATCTTCGTGTAGCCGTAGTAGCTGTCCACGCCATTGCCGGTGATCGCGTACAGCCGCTCGAGGTCGACGTTGCGGCGCACCCATTCGACCTGATCGGTTGCGCGCCGGTCCATCCATATCAGACACGGATAAAGCGGCCGCATCTCGCTATCCACAGGAATGCCCGAGCCGCCATACAGGCTGCTCACGCACACGGCCTTGATGGAATCCGCCGCGACGCCCGCCTGTTTCGCCTTCTGCACGCACGCGGCAATGCATTCGGTGACCGCCTTGAGCCACACCGCCGGCCATTGCTCGGCCCATAACGGCTTCGGCGTATCCGGCTGATAGCTCGACGCGTGTTGCGCAACGATAGCGCCGTGCCGATCGACGAGCAGCGCCTTCGTGCTCTGCGTGCCGATATCGACGCCGATGACGTATTCCATACAGTCTCCGTTGTTGTAGCGCTGCGCTTCAGTAGATGCCGGCGCTTACGCGCGCGGCTTCATCAGCACCTTGATCGAATCCAGCGAATCGGCGACCTTGATCGCCTCGTCCCATTCTTCCAGAGAAAAGCCGTGTGTGACGATGCCTTTCGACGTCACGAGTCCGCGCGCGAGCAGATCGATTGCAATCGGATAGCAATACGGTCCGAGGTGCGCGCCGCGTACATCGAGTTCCTTGCGGTCGCCGATCACCGACCAGTCGAGTGTCGTATCCGCGCCGAACACGGAGAACTCGACGAAGCGCCCGAGCTTGCGGATCAGATCCATGCCCTGATTGACGCCGACCGGCGCGCCGGTCGTTTCAATATAGACGTCGCAGCCGTAGCCGTCAGTGAGCGAATGGATGATCGCGAGCGCGTCGTCCTGTTTCGGGTTGATCGTCACGTCCGCGCCATACTCGCGCGCGAGTGCGAGGCGCTCTTCCACCAGATCTATCACGACGAGTTTCTTCGGCGTTTTCAGATGCGCGACTTGCGTCATCATCAAACCGAGCGGACCCGCGCCTGCAATCACGACGACGTCATCCAACTGCACATCGCCGCGATTGACCGTGTGAATCGCGCACGCCAGCGGTTCGATGATAGCGGCGTCTTCGAGTGAAATGCCGTCCGGAATCTTGTGAACGATGGCGGTCGGCGGAATACGCATGTACTCGGCCATGCCGCCGTCGGCGACTTCACGCTGAAAGCCGAAGATGTTGTGCACTTCGCACATCCAGTACTGGCCGGATTTGCAATAACGGCACTTGCCGCAAGGCACGATCTGCTCGGCGATCACGCGGTCGCCGATCTTCACGCCGAAATGTTCTGCCGCGCCTTCGCCGAGTTCCTGCACGAAGCCGAAGAACTCGTGCCCCGGAATCACCGGCGCTTTAACCCACGGACTCGGCCCGCCCCAGAACATCTTCGCGCCCGAATGGCATTTGCAATCGCTCGCGCAGATCCCGCATGCGGCGATGCGAATCACCAGTTCATGCGCTCGCGCGCGCGGCTTCGCTACCTGTTCGACGCGATAGTCTTTCGGTGCGTGGCAGACAATCGCCGTCATGTCCTGCTTGTCGGATGGAGTGAATTCATTCGTCATTGCATGGTCCTGCCGGAAGTGAAAATCAATGGAGAAGAAAGCGTTACTTTCTGCGGTCACGGCTGATGTAAATCGCGAGCAGAATGATTCCGCCTTTGATCACGTTCTGCACATACGGATTCACGCCGACCATGTTGAGTCCGTTGTTCAGCACACCGAGCAGCAGCGCGCCGATCAACGTGCCGATAATCGAACCGCGTCCGCCGGAGATCGACGTGCCGCCCATCACGACGGCCGCGATGGCGTCGAGTTCGAAGCCCACGCCCGCATTCGGCTGGCCGCTCATCAAACGCGCGGTCAACACGATGGCGGCAAACGAAGACGTCAAACCTGCAATCGTGTAGACGATCAGCTTCACGCGCGCGACGCGCACGCCCGACAGACGCGTCGCCTGTTCATTGCCGCCAATCGCGTACACGTAGCGGCCAAACGGCATGCGTTCGAGCAGCACCCACGCGATCACATAGATCACCGCCATGATCACGACGGGCGCCTGAATGCCGAGAATCTTGCCGCTGCCGAAGAAGCTGACCCACTCGGGCAAGCCGTCGATCGGATAGCCGCCGGTGTAAATCAGCGCGAGGCCGCGCGCGATGCCCATCGTCGCGAGCGTGACGATGATCGGCGGCATGCCGGCGAACGCGACGAAGAACCCGTTGGCCGCGCCGAAGCCGAGACCCACCGCAACGCCAACCGCCAACGCGGCAACTGCGTTCATGCCGGCCACCATCAGTCCCGCGGCGAGCGTGCCCGAAAGCGCCATCACCGAGCCGACCGACAGATCGATGCCGCCCGTGAGAATCACGCACGTCATGCCGACGGCGATGATCGCGTTGATCGACACCTGGCGCAGCACGTTCTCGATGTTCGCGCCGGAGAGAAAGCTGTCGCTCGCGAACACCATCACGATGCAAACCACGAGCAAACCGACGAACGGATAGAAGAGCGTCGAGCGCTTCAACGCGGCCCAGGTGAAGCGCACGGGTGCGCCGGGCGTATTGCCGCTGACGCTCGACGTTTTCGGCGGCGAAGAGGGATTAGGCGTGTTCATGCAGGGCTCCACGAGTGCCGGCGGTTGCATAGGTCATCACGGCGTTCGAGTCGATCTGATCGCCTTCGAGCAGCGCTTCGATGCGGCCTTGCCGGAACACGGCGACGCGGTCGCACATGCCCACGATCTCCGGCAGTTCCGACGAAATCATGATGATCGAATAGCCGCGCGCGGTGAGTTCGCGCATCAGCAGATAGATTTCCGCCTTCGCGCCGACGTCGATGCCGCGCGTCGGTTCGTCGAAGATGAGGATGTTGGTGTGGTGGTTCAGCCAGCGCGCGATCACGACTTTCTGCTGGTTGCCGCCCGACAGCGTGGCGACTTCCGTATGCATGGTCGGCGCTTTCACGCCGACGCGTTTCATGATGTCGGCGGTGGCGCGCGCTTCGCTGCGCTGATCGATAAAAAATCGCAGCGAGCGGTATTTGCCGAGGTTATTGATCGAGATGTTCTGCTTGATCGAGAAGTCCGTAATCAGCCCTTCCGTTTTGCGGCTTTCAGGAAGAATGCCGACGCCCGCGCGCAACGCATCCGCCGGGTCCGACAGTTTCGCGGCCTCGCCGTTGATGCGAATCTCCTTCGCATAGGCCGCGTCCGCGCCGATCACGGCGAGCGCGGTCTCGGTGCGGCCCGAACCGACCAGTCCCGCGAAACCGAGAATCTCGCCTTCGCGCAGCGTGAATTGCAGCACCGGGCTGTCTTTATGCAACTGCAGCTTCTGTACGTCCAGCACGATCTTCGCGTCGGAGCACAGCGGCGGCTTCGGCGGAAAACTGTTTTCGATGCGGCGTCCCACCATCATCTCGACAAGCCGGCTCACGTCGGACTGCGCGACATCGGTCATGCCCACGTACTGACCGTCGCGCAGCACGGTGATGCGGTCGCAGACCTCGAAGATTTCTTCCAGGTGATGCGAGATGAAAATCATCGCCACGCCCTGCTTTTTCAGGTCGCGCATGATGGCAAAGAGATGCTCGGCTTCGGCGGGCGTGAGTGTCGCGGTCGGTTCGTCAAGAATAAGAATGCGCGCTTCGAGCGACAACGCCTTGCCGATCTCGACGAACTGCTGCTGCGCAACCGACAGTTCACGAATCGGCACGGACAGATCAATCGACACGCCGAGCCGCGCGAATATATCGGCCGCCGCGCGCCGCATCTTGCCGCGTTCGAGCAGGCCCAGGCCGTTCTTCATTTCGCGGCCGAGAAAGATGTTCTCCACTGCATTCAAGTACGGAATCAGGCTGAATTCCTGAAACACGATGCCGACGCCCGCAGCGACCGCGTCGTGATAATTCGCAAAGTGCCGCGGCTCGCCGTCGATCGTGATCGCGCCTTCGTCCGGCTGATAAATGCCGCACAGAATCTTCATCAGCGTCGACTTGCCCGCGCCGTTTTCGCCGAGCAGCGCGTGGATTTCGCCGCGCGCAATCTCCAGGTGAATGCCTTGCAGCGCCTTCACGCCGGGAAAGCTTTTGCTGATGTTCTCGAGTTTCAATATCGTGTCCATCGGGTGCTCCATCACTGCCCGCCGCCGTGTTCGCATCGACCACCGCAAACACAGCGCGGCGGGCATTGGGCTTACCAGCTAAAACCCTTCGCGTTGCTCTTGTCGATCATCTTCACGTCGACCGGAATCGCTTTCGGCACATTGGCGCCCCACTTCTTCGCGTACGCGATGCCGAGTGCAATGCGCACCTGGTCGGCAGGAAACTGCGCTGACGTCTCGATGAATTTCGAATTAGGCTTTTGAATCGCGGCAATCGCTTCGGGTGCGCCGTCGACGCTCGTCAGCTTGATGTCCTTACCCGATGACTCAATTGCGGATAGCGCGCCCATCGATCCACCGTCGTTCACGCTGAAGATGCCCTTCAGGTTCGGGTGCGCCTGAATCATGTTCTCGGTGACGGACAGTGCGGTCGCGCGTTCCTGCTTGCCGTTCTGCGTATCCACGAGCTTGACGCCCGGCGCCTTCGCAAGCGCTGCCTTGCAGCCGCGCACGCGTTCGAGAATCGGCACGACCGGAATGCCGTCGAGAATCGCCACTTCGCCGCTGCCGCCAATCGACTTGGCGAGGTACTCGCAGGCTATCTGTCCCGCGTCGAAGTTCTTCGAGCCGACGAACGAATCGACGGGACCGTTCGCGTTCGCGTCCACTGCGACCACCACCACGCCCGCTTTTTTCGCCGACGTCACCGCCGATTGAATGCCCGTCGAATCGGTCGGATTCACGAGCAGAATGTCGATCTTCTTCTGCAGCATGTCTTCGACGTCGCTCACCTGTTTGCTCACGTCGTGATGCGCGTCGGTGACGACTACCGTTGCACCGGTCGACGCAGCGGCGTCGTTCAACGCCTTCTGCATCGTCACGAAATATGGATTGTTCAGTTCCTGAAACGTCATGCCGATCTTCAGCGGTGCGGCCTGTGCGGCAGGCGCGGCGATCAGCGCGAAGCCGAATGCAAGGCTCGCGAATGTCTTCAACGATGCCTGTTTGATGATGGATTGCGTCACGAGGGTTTGCGTCATGGTTGTCTCCGTTTTTGAAGTGAGCACGTCCGTCACGCTGTCGGCGGACAGCGCGATACGTGTTGAAACGCGGGTGAAACAAAGCGCCTTGCTGAAAAGCGCGGCGGTGAAATATGCAGAGGCTACGTCGGTGGATAGGTTGACGGATAAGCGGCGGCGGCGGCAGCACGCGGCAAGCCTGGCGCGAGCACGATGGCGGGCGCGTCGTCGACGCCCCTTCCGCGCGCGGCCGCTTCTTCCGAAGCATCGCGGCTCGCGTCGTTCAATTGCTGATAGCGGCGAAACTTCGAAGGCGCCATGCCCTTCACCGCGAGAAACTGCCGGTTGAAATTCGACAGGTTGTTAAAGCCAGCCTTGAAGCAGATGTCGGTCACGCTCAGTTCGCTATCGGTCAGCAACTGGCACGCGAGATTGATGCGCATGCGGTTCACGTACTGCACGAACGGCAGGCCCGTGTGCCGGCGGAAATAACGCGAAAACGCACTCACACTTTGGCCGGCCAGTTGCGCGAGATCCGATTCGCGCAAATCGTTCGCGAGGTTCTTGCCGATATACGAAAGCACATGGTTGATGCGCGTCGACGCGAAGCCCGTCGGATCGGCCTGATACGCGGGACTCGCGAGCGTCTCGCGGTCTTCGGCGCTCATAAGGATTTCGAGCATCGACATGAAGAGCACGAGGCGGCGCAATCCCCGCGCGCCCAATAGTTCGAGAAAAAGCGGCTGAATCGCCGCACTCGTGCGCGCGCCGAACGACACGCCGCGGCGCGAGTCCGCAAGGAGCGCCTCCACCTGACGCCACTCGGGAAAGCTCTCAAGACAACTCGACACGAACTCCTGGCCGAACTGCACGACGAGATTGCGCTGCGCGATGTTCTCGCCTTCGGGCACATCGCTCACCCAGTTATGCGGCAGGTTCGGACCCATCAACACGAGATTGCCGGGCGCGAAGCTGCTGATGTGATCGCCGACGAACATCTTCCCGGTCGTCGCCACGATCAGATGAATCTCGTACTCGGGATGAAAGTGCCAGCGTACCGTGCGATACGGATAGCCGTGCGACCACACTTTGAACGACTCGTCGCGGCGTACGGCCACGATCTCCAGATCGGGTTGCACTGTCTGCCTCCATGGAGCGGCTCAAGGGAGATGCCGCTCGTCTTCGTCTTGTATAGCGAAAAGTAGTCTTGAAACGCGCGCGCCACCACTAAAAATGAAACCGCGTACCGATACTTTTTTGCATTCGGGTAAGTCCCGACGCGCGCAAGGTCAAGAATGATGCAATGCAAAAGAGCCGATGAAGCGCGCCACGAAGCATGTATCGACGCGATTCGTGATGCGTTGCAGCCATGCGCCGCCGCGCCGCGCCACGAAAACATCCTGTGGCCGCCTTGACTTTCGTTTCAGCGGGTACGATCATTCGCTCACATACAGAGCAAATGCTCTAACGACCAATAAATGCGCGCGACAAGCCGCGCAACAGCCCAGACAGATGGAGACGCACAATGAGCAGCGGGCAAGGCAGCGGCGACGCCGCACAGGTGATCCTGCATATCGGCGCGGGGTCGTTTCATCGCGCGCATCAGGCGTGGTATCTCCATAGATTGAACGAAGCGAAGCTGCCGGGCGAACCGCACTGGTCGCTCACCGTCGGTAACATTCGCAGCGACATGAACGCGGTGCTCGAAGCACTGGCCGCGCAAGACGGCGTCTATACGCTCGAGACCGTCACGCCGCAAGGCGAGCGCGCTTACGAGACGATCCGCTCGATCGAGCGCGTGCTGCCGTGGACGCAAAGCCTCGACACGCTGATCGAAGCCGGCGCCGATCCCGCGTGCAAGATCATTGCGTTCACCGTCACCGAAGGCGGCTATTACCTCGACGAACACGACCAGCTCGACACCGCGAATCCCGATCTCGCAACCGATCTCAAAGGTGGACACACGACCATCTACGGCGCGCTGGCGGCCATTCTCGACGCGCGCATGAAAGCCGGCGCGGGCCCCGTCACGCTGCAAACCTGCGACAACCTGCGCCGCAACGGCGAACGTTTCCATGCGGGCATGACCGCGTTTCTGGAGCTGCGCGGCGCGGACGAACTCGCGCAGTGGTTCGACGACAACACCGCGTGCCCGAGTTCGATGGTCGACCGCATCACGCCGCGTCCGACGCCGGACGTGCGCGAACGCGTAAAGGCCGCAACCGGTGTCGACGACGCATGCCCGGTGATGGGCGAAGCGTTTATCCAATGGGTGATCGAGGAGCACTTCATCGCCGGGCGTCCCGCGTGGGAAAAAGTCGGCGCGGAACTGGTCGACTCCGTGCTGCCCTATGAAGAAGCGAAGATCCGCATTCTCAACGCGACGCATAGCTGCATTGCGTGGGCGGGCACGCTCGTCGGTCTCGACTACATTCACGAAGGCACGCACGACGCCGACATCCGCCAGTTCGCGTTCGATTACGTGACGCAGGATGTGATCCCCTGTCTCTCGCCGAGTCCGCTCGATCTCGAACGCTATCGCGATGTCGTGCTCGAGCGCTTCGGCAATCCTTATATCCAGGACACGAACCAGCGCGTCGCGGCGGACGGCTTCTCCAAACTGCCTGGCTTCATCGCGCCGACGCTCGCCGAATGTTTCGAGCGAGGCGTCACGCCCGCGGCCACCGCGATGCTGCCCGCGCTGTTCTTCCGCTTCCTCGAACGCTGGCAGACGGGCACGCTGCCCTACACGTATCAGGACGGCGTGATGGACGAGCGCGTCGCGCGCGGCTTCTTCGCGGCGCCCGATCCGTTGCAGGCGTTCGCCGCCGACCGTCTGCTGTGGGGCAGCATGGCCGCGACGCAGGAACTCGAATCGGCGCTGGCCGGCGCGCTCGCGCGCGTCGACGTGTGGCTCGCAAAACGCGGTCAGGCGTAAGCCGCGCCGCAAACACACCAGCCGGATTCGCGCGGTGCCAGGCTTAATGCGCATGGCACCGCGCGCGGCGTGCGGCTAAAGTAGCGCATCTCCAACGACGAAGGTTTCGCGCCCATGTATCTCGGCATCGACCTCGGCACGTCCGAAGTGAAAGTCCTGCTGCTCGCGTCGACGGGACGCGTGATCGGCACCGCCGGCTCGCCATTCACCGTTTCGCGCCCGCATCAGCGCTGGGCCGAGCAGAATCCCGAAGACTGGTGGACGGGCACGCAAAGCGCGCTCGCCGCACTGCGCGCGAAGCATCCCGACGAGTTCGCGCAGATTCGCGGCATCGGCCTGTCCGGGCAGATGCACGGCGCGGTGCTGCTCGACGCGGAGAACCGCGTGCTGCGGCCCGCGATCCTGTGGAACGACATGCGCAGCGACAAGGAGTGCGCCGAGCTCACGGAGCGCGCGCCCGATTTGCATAGCGTGGCCGGCAATCTTGCGATGCCCGGTTTCACCGCGCCGAAGCTGCTGTGGGTCGCGCGTCACGAACCGGACATCTTTGCGCGCACCGCCTGCGTGCTGCTGCCGAAAGACTACTTGCGTCTGCAACTCACCGGCGGCAAGGTGTCCGATCCATCGGATGCGGCCGGCACGTTGTGGCTCGATGTCGCGAAACGCGACTGGTCCGATTCGCTGCTCGCCGCCTGCAACATGACGCGCGCGCAGATGCCGGCGCTCGCCGAAGGCAGCGCGCCGTCCGGCACATTGCTGCCCGAGGTCGCGCGCGAACTGGGCTTGAGCGACGGCGTGATCGTCGCGGCCGGCGGCGGCGACAATGCGACGAGTGCCATCGGCATCGGCGCGACGCAGCCGGGCGACGGCTTCGTGTCGCTCGGCACGTCGGGCGTGTTGTGCGTGGTGGGCGACAGCTTCCGGCCGAATCCCGCGTCCGCTGTCCACGCGTTCTGCCACGCGATTCCCGACCGCTGGCATCAGATGAGCGTGGTGCTCTCCGCGGCGAGCTGTTTGCGCTGGGTCTGCAAGCTGACCTCGACCGACGAACCCACGCTGCTCGCCGAAATCGAAGCGCTGCCCGCGGATGCGCTCAACACCGCGCCGCTCTTCTTGCCGTATCTGTCGGGCGAACGCACGCCGCACAACGACCCCTACGCGCAGGGCGTTTTCTTCGGCATGAATCACGCGACGGATCGCGCGTTGCTCGGCTACGCGGTGCTCGAAGGTGTGACGCTCGCGCTCACCGACGGCCTCGACGCACTGCGCGCGGCCGGCACCGAAGCGAAAGCGTTCTCGCTGTTAGGCGGCGGCGCGCGCAGCGACTACTGGGCGCAACTGCTCGCCGACGCGCTCGACACCGCGACGCGCAAGCACGGCGGCGGCGAGACGGGCGCGGCGCTCGGCGCGGCGCGCCTCGGCTGGCTCGCAGCGGGCGGCGATCCGGCGATCGTGCTCGCCAAACCGCCGATCGAAAAAGAGTTCACGCCGAACGCGCGCCGTCATGCCGAATTGCGCGCGCGGCTCGACGCTTATCGTGCGCTGTACCGTCATGTGCGGCCGCTCTTCGACTCCGCTCGCGAGCGGCTCATCTAGGCGCTCATCCAGGCGCATAGCAACGCAGCGCAAACCGCAGCCGGCCGTGCCGCCATGCATCGTGATGCATCGGCATGCATGAACCGGCTGCTATCATCGGCGCCCCTCAAGCGGATCGTCACCGTGCCCAAGTCCACAGAAAAATTAGACCTTGCTACTCGCGCCGCGTGGCTTTACTACGTCGCGGGCAATACGCAGAACGAGATCGCCGAGAAGCTCCAGGTGTCGCGCCCGGTTGCGCAGCGGCTCGTCGCGTTCGCGGTGGAAAAGAACCTGATCCGCGTGCGCGTCGATCATCAACTGGCGGACTGCCTGTCGCTTGCGGACCAATTGTCCAAACGCTATGGCCTGTCGATGTGCGAAGTCGTGCCCATCGACAGCGACACGCCCGAGGAAGTCGACCGCAAACTCGCGGTAGCCGGCGCGCAGGTGATGGAGCGTTACCTCACGGAAGAAAAGCCGATGGTGGTCGCCGTCAGCAGCGGCCGGACGCTCAAAGCCGCGGTCGATCAGATCGCGCAGCTAGACCGTCCGCAGCATCGGTTGGTATCGATGGTCGGAGCGATCGCCCAGGACGGCTCCTCGAACCGCTATGACGTCGCGCTGCACATTTCGGAGAAGACGGGCGGCAAGCACTTCCTGCTGCCCGCGCCGTTGATCGCCGATAGCGAGGCCGAACGCGCGCAGTGGTGCAATCACCGGCTGTATCGGATCGTCGAATCGTTGTCGGCCGAGGCGGACGTCGCGTTTGTCGGCATCGGCAATATCGGGCCGAAATGTCCGCTGCACGAAGACGGCTTTATTACGTCGGCGGAAGTAAAAGAGCTGGTGCAAGGCGGTGCGGTGGCGGAAATGCTCGGACTGCCAATTAATGCCGCCGGCGCGCGTGTCGAGTCGCCCACAGGCCGGCGCGTGACCAGCATTTCAATCGACTCGCCGCCGCAGCGGCCCACCATTGGCTTCGCGGGCGGCAAGCGCAAGCGCGAGGCGCTGATCGCCGTGCTCAAGGGCGGCTGGCTGTCAGGGCTCGTCACCGATGAGCTGTGCGCGCGAGCCGCGCTGGAGGCGTGAAGCGGCGCACGCCCCTCTTCTAGCGCGTAGAACTCAGGCCGCCAGCACTTCGACGATCTTGCGCTGGAACGCCTTACCGTCGCTATCGAACAGATGACAATGCTCGGGCGTCGCGCCGAGCTTCTGCGTCTCGCCCTTCGCATGCCGTTCGAGCGGCGGAATGCGCGCGATCAAACCATCCGGCGCCACGCTCGACTCCGCATACAAATACGCGGCGTCGCCGAGCGATTCGACGGCCATCGTGCGGGCCGACACGCCGTCATCCGTCATGCCGACATGCAGATGCTCAGGACGAATGCCCACCGTCACCTTGTCGCCCTGCTTTACCGAAGCCGGTTCAACAGCGACGCGCTGCGTCTCGCCGGTTTCGTAGCGCACCGTCACGCCGTCGTGCGTGACCGACTGCACCACGCCTTCCATGAAATTCATTTTCGGCGAGCCGATAAAGCCCGCGACAAAACGATTGGCCGGCGCGTGATACAGCATTGTCGGACTGCCCACCTGTTCGAGATTGCCTGCGGACAGGACGACGATCTTGTCCGCAAGCGTCATCGCTTCGACCTGATCGTGCGTCACGTAGATCATCGTGGTCTTCAGTTCGTCATGCAGACGCGCGAATTCGAGGCGCATCTTCACGCGCAGAGCGGCGTCGAGATTCGACAGCGGTTCGTCGAACAGAAAGACCTTCGGCTTACGCGTGATCGCGCGGCCAATCGCAACGCGCTGACGCTGGCCGCCCGAAAGCTGTTTCGGCTTGCGATCGAGCAGGTGATCGATATGCAGAATCTTCGCCGCATTGCGCACGGCCGCGTCGATCTCAGGCTTCTTCGTGCCCGCGAGTTTCAGGCCGAACGCCATGTTGTCGTACAGCGTCATGTGCGGATACAGCGCGTACGACTGAAACACCATCGCAATGCCGCGCTTGGCCGGCGGCACATCGTTCATGCGTGTCCCGTCGATGGTGAGATCGCCGGCGCTGATGTCTTCGAGGCCGGCGATCATCCGCATCAGGGTCGATTTACCGCAGCCGCTTGGGCCCACGAACACGACGAACTCGCCGTCCGCGATGTCGAGGTTGATGTCGCGCATCACCTCGGTGTCGTCGTAAGCCTTCCGGATATTGCGCAGAGTTACGCTTGCCATGATGTGTCTCCGTGTAATGCTTGCGTGTTGCTTGTGTGGTGCTATTGCGTTGCTTGTGCGTTCAAGGCGCCGCAGCCGTTGCACTCAGCGTCCATTGCGCGACGAGTTCCGGCAACTGCTGCATGTCGTCGAATACGTGACGCGCGCCGGCTTTATGCAGCTTGTCGATCTGCGCATCGCTTGCATGGCCGCCGCCGATAAAGCCAAGCACCGTCATGCCCGCCGCGCTTGCGGCCGTGACGCCGGTTACGCTGTCTTCCACCACGAGGCACGCCGACGGCGCGAGCCGCAAACCCTGCGCCGCCGCGAGATAAACGTCGGGCGCGGGCTTCGGATTGGCGACGCTGTCGGCGCAAAAGAGGCGATCGCCGAAGAACCGCACGAGGCCCGTGCGAGCCAGAACCGTCTCCACATAAGGCCGAAAACTGTTGCTCGCGCAGCCCTTCACGAGCGGCACTTGCGCGAGCGCCTGCTCGATGCCTTCCACTGCCGGCGCCTGCATCGCGGCGGCTTCGACAGAACGGCGAATCGCGTCGATGTCGTCGAGGCCGAGGCTCTTGCCGAGTTGCATCGCCGTGCCCGTCAGCACGCTTTCGATGCGTAGACCGAGCAGCGGCAGCACGACCGGTTCGACATTCGCGCCGGGCCAGCGCGCCTCGAGTTCCTGCACGAGCATGCGCGCGGCCACCGCTTCGCTGTCGATCAACACACCGTCGCAATCGCAGATCAGCGCGAGATTTGCTGCACGCGTGTCTGCCGTCATTTGACCGCCCCGAACGTGAGGCCGCGCACGAGCTGCTTCTGCGACAACCAGCCGACGATCAGAATCGGCGCCACGGCAAGCAGCGAAGCCGCGGACAGCTTGGCCCAGAAGAGCCCTTCCGGACTCGAATACGACGCGATGAACACAGTCAGCGGCGCGGCATTGGAACTGGACAGATTGATGCTCCAGAATGCTTCGTTCCACGAAAGAATCACGAGCAGCAGCGCGGTGGAAGCAAGCCCCGGCAGCGCCATCGGCATCAGCAGATAGACGATTTCCTGCCAGGTCGCCGCGCCGTCGATGCGTCCTGCCTCGAGAATATCGCGCGGAATTTCAGCGAAGTACGTGAACGACATCCACACCGCAATCGGCAGATTGATCAGCGTATAGACGATCACGAGACCCGACACGGTATCGAGCAGGCCGCTGTTTTTCCACAGCAGATAGATCGGCACGAGCACGCCGACGGACGGCATCATCTTCGTCGACAGCATCCACAGCAGAACTTTTTGCGTGCGGCGCGTCGGGAAAAAGGCCATCGCATACGCGGCGGGCACAGCCAGAATCAGGCACAGCACCGTGACGCCGACCGAGATCAGAATCGAATTCCACGCAAACGAAAAGTAGTTGCTGCGCGCAAACACTTCACGAAAGCTGTCGAACGTCGGCGTGAAAAATAGCGACGACGAATACGCCTGCTGCTCGGTCTTGAATGCGGTGATCGTCATCCAGAAGATCGGGAAAAACAGCAGCAATGCGACGAGCCAGGCGAGCACGCCGGGAATTGCGCGGCGGATCGTATCGAACGGCGACTTCGCATGCACGGTGACGGGCGCCGTGGTCGACGCCGGAGTAGAGGCAACGTGGCTCATTTTTCGTACTCCCCTTTGAGGTTCTTCGCGAGCATGCGCACGAGGAAGAAGGACACGATGTTGGCCAGCACGACAGCGAGAATGCCGCCCGCCGATGCGAGACCGACGTCGAACTGTTGCAGGCCGAGCGAATAGATCAGGTACGACAGGTTAGTGGTCGCGGTGCCCGGACCGCCGCCCGTCGTTGTATAGATTTCGGCGAAGATCGACAGCAGGAAAATCGTCTCCATCATCACGACCACGGCAATCGCGCGTTTCAGATGCGGCAGCGTGATATAGAAGAACATCGCGAACGGCCCCGCGCCGTCGATGCGCGCCGCTTCTTTCTGCTCCTGATCGAGCGACTGGATCGCCGTGAACAGAATCAGAAACGCGAACGGCAGCCATTGCCACGCGACGATCATGATGACCGCGGTCAACGGATATTCGGCGAACCAGTCGATTGGTTGCAGGCCGATTGCGCGCATGCCGCTCGCAATCAGGCCATACACCGGATGCAGGATCATGTTCTTCCAGATCAGCGCGCTCACCGTCGGCATCACGAAGAACGGCGCGATTGCAAGCAGCCGCGCAACGCCCTGGCCGTAGAACTTGCGATCGAACAGAATCGCCATCAGCACGCCGCCCACCACCGTGATCACCAGCACCGCCACGATCAATTGCAGCGTATGACCAATCGACGGACCGAACGACGGGTCACTGGCAAGATACTGATAATTGTCGAAGCCGGCGAAACCCTTCAGGTCCGGGTTCAGCAGGTTATAGCGCGAGAACGAAAACCAGATCGTCATCGCGAGCGGAATCGTCATCCACAGCAACAGAACCGCGACCGACGGCGACACGAGCCAGCGCGCCGAGTTGGCTTTGCGGACTTCGCGTTCTTTTTCTGTCTGAGGATGGGCATGCATGAGAGGCAGGCGCAGAGGACGCATGATTGACCACCTGTTCGGTAATGCGCGGGCGGCACGAGCCGCATGAATCGCCATGTCGCTTTTGATGCGAGGACAAAACGGCGTGACGGCTTAGTGCGGCCGTGACGGCCCGCTGTACTGCGTGAGCCGGCTGACGGGCGTCAGCCGGCGCGTGCCACAGGGCTTGTTTCCGTGCTTCGGTTCCGTGCTTCGGTTCCGTGGTTCGGTTCCGTGCTTCGGTTCCGTGGTTCAGTTCCGTTGCTTCAGTCAGTCGCGAAGTGCGACCGACTTCGGCATTACTTCTGGTAGCCGGCCTGCTTCACTGCGCGATCCGCGGTGGCCTGCCCTGCCGCCAACGCCTGGTCGACGGTCATCTGACCGGCAATCGCGCCGGAGATGCTCTGACCGACCACCGTGCCGAAGGACTGGAACTCAGGAATCCCAACGAACTGCACGCCGGTGTACGGCACGGGCTTTAACGTCGGATGTTCCGGATCGGCCGTCTCGATCGCCTTCAGCACGAAGTCGCCAAACGGCGCGGCCTGCTTGTATTCCGGACGCGCATAGGTTGATTGACGCGTTCCCGGCGGCACCGAAGCCCAGCCTTCATCCTTCGCGACGAGTTCGATGTACTGCTTCGACGTCGCCCACGCGATGAACTTCTTCGCCGCATCGGCCTGCTTCGACGACTTCGGAATCGCCAGCGCCCACGCCCACAGCCAGTGCGAACCCTTCGGCGTCACCGCGACCGGCGCGGCCGCGAAGCCGACCTTGTCCGCGATCTGCGATTGCTGCTTGTTATAAAGCATGCCGGCTGCCACGGTCGCGTCGATCCACATCGCGCATTTGCCCGAGGACATCAGCGTGAGGTTTTCGTTGAAGCCGTTGGAGCTAGCTCCGGGCGGGCCGTTCTTCTTCAGCAGATCGACATAGAACGTGATCGCCTTCTTCCATTCCGGCGACGTGAGTTGCGCATGCCACTTTTCGTCGAACCAGCGGCCGCCGAACGTGTTCACGACCGTCGTGCCGTAGGCCATGTTCTCGCCCCAGCCGGCCTTGCCACGCAGGCAGATGCCGTACAGGCCGTTGGCTTTGTCGGTGAGCTTGTCGGCGAATTGCGCGATCTGGTCGTAGGTCGGTTGATCGGGCATTTTCAGGCCCTTCGCTGCGAACAGGTCCTTGCGGTAATACGTCATCGAGCTTTCGACGTAAAACGGCAGCGCGTACAACTGGCCGCCGGAGGAAAGTCCGTCGCGGGCCGTCTTCACGACGTCGTTGAGATCGTAGTCGGCGGGCAGGTTCGTGAGCGGCGTGAGCCAGCCGCGCTTGCCCCACTGCGGGGTTTCATAGGCGCCGATCGTCATCACATCGAACTGGCCGCTGCCGGTCGTGATGTCGGTGGTGGCGCGCTGACGCAGCACGTTTTCCTCGAGAATCACCCAGTTCAGCTTGATGTCCGGATTCGCCTTTTCGAATTCTGGCGAGAGCTTCTTCAGTTCGATCATGTCCGGATTGTTCAGCGTCGCGATCGTCACCGTGGCCGCCGATGCGCTTAGCGCAAAGCAGGTAGCGGCGCCTGCGCTCACCATCTTGAGCGCGGACTTGAGGGCTGGTTTCATGTGTGTTGTCTCCTTTCTCGTGCGTTATGTGATGCTGCGTTTGTTCTACGAAATGGCGCTGAATGACAGAGATAAGCGCGCGGGCAAACCCTCAACTCATCCAGTTACCGCCGTCCACATTAAGCGTTTGCGCGGTGATGTAGTCCGCGTCCGCGGAGGCGAGGAACAGCGCGGCGCCCGTCAGATCTTCCGGCACGCCCATGCGCCCGAGCGGCACCGCTTCGCCGACGAGGCGCTTCTTCTCGCCGAGCGGCCGGTTTTCATAGCGGGCGAAGAGCGCGTCGACTTCGTTCCACATCGGCGTATCGACGACACCTGGCGCAATGCCGTTCACATTGATCTTGTGCGGCGCAAGCGCCAGCGCCGCGGATTGCGTATAGCTGAGCACCGCGGCCTTCGTCGCGCAGTAATGCGACACGAGCGCTTCGCCGCGCCGCCCCGCTTGCGACGACATATTGATGATCTTGCCGCCGCGGCCTTGCTCGACCATCCGCCGCGCGACGGCTTGCATGAGAAAGAACATGCCCTTCACATTGACCGCGAAGAGGCGATCGAACACGTCCCAGGATTCGTCGAGAATCGGACGCATATCGAACAGCGCCGCGTTGTTGAAGAGAATGTCGATGTGGCCGAAACGCTCGACCGTGCTCGAGACGATGCGCTCGATGTCGTCGCGGCGCGTGACGTCCGCGGTGACGGTCAGCACGCGCTCGCCATGCGAGGCGCGCAGCGCCTGGCCGAAACTGTCCGCCGGCTTGACGTCGACGAGCACGCATTGCGCGCCTTCATCCAGGTAGCGCCGCGCGACGGCTTCACCGATTCCGCTTGCCGCGCCCGTCAGAATGGCCACCTTGTCTTGCAGTCGTGCCGCCACGCTTTGTCTCCGGTTCGTTTCGCTTTTCGACGCACAGTGAGCGAACGCTCATTACGTGATCAATTGCTCTGTTTGTGATCGAATGATCGGATACGCACCGGGTCATGTCAAGGCGCTCTATCAGATTTCGATGGTGCAGCGCGCAACGAGTGCATCGCCTGCTTGCCAGCTTCTGTCGAGTCCGGGATGACACGAAAACGAGATACGTTATATCATTTCGGCCTCGTCGGACGGCCCGTGCTTACGGCTACATGACATCGGCTGAACCATCACCGTCATGTCCGCGATCCACTCAACCTCTTGCAGCAGGACACACCATGAAGAAGCTCGTCACGATGTCGCTCGCGAAGTATGTCGCCGCAGTCACAGCCGCGTTCGCGTTAAGCCATGCAGCCTTCGCGGCGGATGCGAAAATTCCGGTGGTCGCCGCGGAAAACTTCTACGGCGACGTGGTGCAGCAACTAGGCGGCGACCGTGTCGACGTGACGAGCATTCTCAGCAATCCGGACGAGGACCCGCATCTGTTCGAAGCGAGCGCGAAGACGGCGCGCGCTTTGCAGCATGCGCGCCTTGTCGTGTACAACGGCGCCGACTACGATCCGTGGATGGCAAAATTGCTGGCAGCCTCGAAGAGCGCGCAAAGCGGCAAGCGCACGACGATCGTCGCCGCGCAGTTGACCGGCAGGAAAAGCGGCGACAATCCGCACCTCTGGTACGACCTTGCGACCATGCCGAAGGTGGCGCGCGCGGTGAACGAGGCGCTCGTCGCGGCTGACCCGGCGCACAAGTCGGCGTACGATGCGAACCTCGCGAAGTTTCTCGACTCGTTGAAACCCGTCGAGGCCAAGGTCGCCGAACTGCATGGCCGTTATGCGGGCACGCCGGTCACGGCAACGGAGCCGGTGTTCGGCTATATGTCGGACGCCATCGGGCTCGCCATGCGCAACATGCGCTTCCAGATGGCGGCCATGAACGAGACGGAGGCGAGCGCGTCGGACATCGTCGCGTTCGAACGCGATCTGCGCGAGAAGCGTGTGCGTGTTCTGATCTATAACAGCCAGGCAACCGAGGCCCTGACCAAACGCATGTTGAAACTCGCGCAGCAATCCACGGTGCCGACGGTGAGCGTCACCGAAACGCAACCCGCGGGCACCACCTATCAGACGTGGATGCTGTCGCAGCTCGACGCACTCGGCGCAGCTTTGGCAAAAGGCGGCGCGGACAATGCGGGCAATGTGCCTGGCGGCGTCAAAGGAAAAAGCCAATGAATGTCACTGGCCGCGGCACGCCAGCCTATCCGTCAACCACGGCGTCAACGGCGGCGTCCACCGACACGCCCGCGGCAAGCCGCGCGCCCGTGCTCGAACTCGATCACGTCACGCTGGAACTCGGCGGCCGCACGATTCTGCGCGATACCGGCTTCGTCGTGAATCAGGGCGAATTCATCGGCGTGCTCGGGCCGAACGGCGCGGGCAAGACCACGCTGATGCGCGCGGTGCTCGGCCTCGTGCCGGCGGCAAGCGGCACGATTCGCGTGCTGGGCCAGCCGGTGGAACGCGGCAACGCATCGATCGGTTATATGCCGCAAACGCGCAGCGCGCTCGCGGGACGGCGCGTGCGCGGCCGCGATTTCGTCGCGATGGCGGCCGACGGTCACCGCTGGGGCCTACCTCACGCCGACGCGAAAACGCGCGCGGATGTCGAGCGCGTGCTTGAACTCGTGGACGGCCGCAAGCTCGCCGAGCGGCCGCTGTCCGAGCTCTCGGGCGGCGAGCGTCAGCGCCTTCTGCTCGCGCAATGTCTGCTCGGCTCGCCGAAACTGCTGCTGCTCGATGAACCGCTGATCAGCCTCGATCCACATCATCAGAAAAGCGTTGTCGAACTGGTGCGCCGCGTGCAGCGCGAACTCGGCATTGCCGTGCTGTTCTCCGCGCACGAACTGAATCCGCTGCTGAACTCGCTCGATCGCGTGCTGTATCTCGGCAGCGGCGTGGCGGCGCTCGGCACCGTCGACGAAGTCATCACGCGGCCCGTGCTGTCGCGCCTCTATGGCTCGCCGATCGACGTGATGCGCGTGAACGGCCGCATCTTCGTGATGTCGGGCGGCGTCGAAGTGGAAAAGCACGATCACGAACACGAGCACGACGAGAACGGCGGACACACGCATTCGCACAGCCATTCTCACAATGCGCACGGCCACTCACACGAGCAGCATCAGCACGACTCACGCGACGGGCACAAACACGATGTTTGAATACGACTTCATGGTGAACGCGTTTGCCGCGTCGGGGATCGTCGCGGTGCTCGCCGGCGTGGTCGGCTATTTTCTCGTGATGCGCGGACAGACCTTCGCGGGCCACGCGCTCTCGCATGTCGGCTTCACCGGCGCGACCGGCGCGGTGCTGATCGGCATCTCGCCGATCTGGGGCATGGTCGGCTTCACGCTGGCGGCGGGCATCGGCATGGGCGCGCTCGGCGAACGCCTCGCCGGACGCGACGTGGCCATCGGCGTGATTCTGTCGTTGTCGCTCGGCTTCGGCCTGCTGTTTCTGCACTTCTTCACGGCCTATGCAACGCAGGTCACCGCGCTGCTGTTCGGCAACGTGCTCGGCGTGAACGAATCGACGCTCGCTGTGCTCGCGGGCCTGGGCGTGGTCAGCCTGGTCGCGCTCGCGGCCATCATGCGGCCGTTGCTGTTCGCTTCGTTGCAACCCGAACTGGCCGAAGCCAAGGGCGTGTCGTTGCGCCTCGTGTCCGTGCTGTTTCTCGCGATTGCCGCGCTCGCGGTGGCGGCGTGCACGCAGATTGTCGGCGTATTGCTGGTCTTTACGCTGATGGTCGGGCCCGCCGCCGCCGCGCAAAACATGACGACGCGGCTCTCGGCCGGTCTCGTGCTGGCCGCCGGCCTCGCGCTGCTGCAAGCCTGGCTCGGCGTGACGCTCGCGTTCTATACCGACTGGCCGACGAGCTTCTGGATCACCGCGCTCTCCGCCGTCGTGTATGGCGCGAGTCTGCTGAAGCGCCGCTGAAACCGCTTTAACGCAAAGCACGCGATGGCGGCCCGCAACGGCGCCGCCATCTGCCTGCACGACTAAAGTCAGCCGAGCAGCACCTTCGCGTGATGCGCGATGTGATCCTCGATGAACGTCGAGATGAAGTAATAGCCGTGGTCATAGCCCGCATGACGGCGCAACGTCAGCGGCTGGCCCGCGTCACGACAGGCTGCCTCGAACACGTCCGGGTACAACTGCTCGGCGAGGAACTGATCGGCGAGTCCCTGATCGACCAGAATGCCCTCTGCAAACTTGCTCGACGCGCGCGCCACAAGTTCGCTCGCGTCGTACTCCTTCCACGCCTCGCGGTCGTCGCCGAGATAGCCGGTGAACGCTTTTTCGCCCCACGGGCAGCGCGTGGGCGCGGCAATCGGCGCGAACGCCGACACCGAGCGATAGATGTCCGGATTGCGCAGCGCCAGCATCAGCGCGCCGTGGCCGCCCATTGAATGACCGAAGATGCCGAGCCGCGAAGCGTCGACGGGCAGTTCGTTCAACACCGTCTCGCGAAGCTCGTCGCGCACATACGAGTACATCCGATAGTGCCGCGCCCAAGGCTCCTGCGTCGCGTCGATGTAAAAGCCCGCGCCGACGCCGAAGTCCCACGCCGCGCTCTCGCCCGGAATGCCCGCGCCGCGCGGACTCGTGTCCGGCGCGACGAGCGCCACGCCGTGTTGCGCAGCGAAGCGCTGTGCGCCCGCCTTGATCGCGAAGGTCTCTTCGGTGCAAGTGAGGCCCGCGAGATAAAAGAGCGCGGGCACCCTCGCGTTTGCATTTGCCTGCGACGCTTGCAACGCCTGCGGCGGCAAGTACACCGAAAAGCGCATCGGCAGGCCGATGGTATGCGACTCGTGGCGGTAAAAACGCTGCTCGCCGCCATGACAGGCGTGCGACGACAATAGCTCAAGCATCGTCTTGCTCCTTGTTCAAGCGCTCTGAATGAGCCGCGTTAGTACAGCACGACCGAGCGGATCGACTCGCCCTTCTTCATCAGATCGAAGCCTTCGTTGATGCGCTCGAGCGGCAGACGGTGCGTGATCAGATCGTCGATATTGATCTTGCCTTCCATGTACCAGTCGACGATCTTCGGCACGTCCGTGCGACCGCGCGCGCCGCCGAATGCGGAGCCTTTCCACTCGCGGCCCGTCACGAGCTGGAACGGACGCGTGCTGATCTCCTCGCCCGCCGCCGCCACGCCGATGATGAACGACTGACCCCAGCCCTTATGCGTGCATTCGAGCGCCTGACGCATCAGCTTCACATTGCCGACGCACTCGAATGAATAGTCCGCGCCGCCATCGGTGAGCTGCACGATGTGATCGACCACGTTCTCGACATCGTTCGGGTTGATGAAGTGCGTCATGCCGAACTTCTTCGCCAGTTCGACGCGGCCCGGATTGATGTCCACGCCGATGATCTTGTCCGCGCCGACCATCTTCGCGCCCTGAATCACATTGAGACCGATGCCGCCCAGGCCGAACACGACGACGTTCGCGCCCGCTTCCACCTTCGCCGAATACACGACTGCGCCGACGCCGGTCGTCACGCCGCAGCCGATGTAGCAGATCTTGTCGAACGGCGCGTCTTCACGCACCTTCGCCACCGCGATTTCCGGCACGACGATGTAGTTCGAAAACGTAGACGTGCCCATGTAGTGAAACAGAGGCTTGCCGTCGAGCGAAAAGCGTGAGGTCGCATCGGGCATCAAACCCTTGCCTTGCGTCGCGCGGATCGCCTGACAAAGATTCGTCTTGCGCGACAGACAGAACTTGCACTGACGGCATTCCGGCGTGTAGAGCGGGATCACGTGATCGCCCTTCTTCAGCGTGCCGACGCCCGGGCCCGTATCGACGATCACGCCCGCACCTTCGTGGCCGAGAATCGCCGGGAAGATGCCTTCGGGGTCCGCGCCAGAGAGCGTGTAGTAGTCGGTGTGGCAGATGCCGGTCGCTTTCACTTCGATCAGGACTTCGCCGGCGCGCGGGCCTTCGAGATCGACTTCCTCGATCGTCAACGGTGCGCCGGCTTTCCATGCGATTGCTGCTTTGGTCTTCATCGTGAATGCTCCTGTGAGTCGGTGAATGCGTTGAACGTCGCGCCGTCTAGTGTGGCAGTGCGTTTGCAGTGCGTTAAGGCGCGCGAATGTCCGGGAAGGCTACGGTCGATGCCGTGCTGCGCGCGCTACAGGCTAACGCATGAAAAGCGTCATGGTATTGCAAAGTGCGTCACGGCATTGTTAGCACGTGACATCGCGGCTTTGTCCTTAAGGCGCCGGTGCGTCGAACCATGTCTCGACGCGGCCATACAGATCGAGAAAACGCGCATAGCGATCGGCAAGCGCGCGATCGCCTCGCGGGCTCGCCACGTGCGTCGCGCCCGGCGCGAGCGCGGCGAGATCGTGCACATGCCAGTAACCGCTCGCGATGCCGCCGAGAATCGCCGCGCCGCGCGGCGCCGCATTCGGGCAATCGACCGCATGCAGTTCGGCGTTCAGCGCATCGGCGAGCAACTGCCGCCAGCGCGCATCGACGGAACCGCCTCCTGCGAGCTTCGACGCCGTCACCGTTGCGCCGCTCGCGCGAATCGCATCGAGCCCTGCTCGCAGCGAAAAGGCGACGCCTTCGAATGCCGCGCGCATCATCGCGCCGCGCGTGTGATCGAGCGCAAGTCCGAGCCAGCCGCCCCGCGCCGATGCGTTGAGCCAGGGCGTGCGCTCGCCTGTGAGGTAGGGGAGGAAGGTGAGCGGTGCACCAGGCGCGACGTTGTTCGCGTGCGCGTTGCCCTCAGGGCTCAGGCTGACACAATCGCCAAACGCCTCGTTATAAGCATCGGCCCATTCATACGACAGCCATCCGCGAGCGCGTTCCAGCGCGATGCCGACGTTTTGCATCGCGGCCATCCGATACCAGTGATCGCTCGCCGCCCGATAACGATGCAAGCCTCTGACCGCGGCAGGCTCATGCTCGGCGAGCACGACGATCTGGCCGCCAGTGCCGGTGGTCAGCAGCGCGTCGCCGTCGCGAGCAAGGCCGCTGCCGAGCGCGGCGCAGGGCGTGTCGGCGGCGCCTGTCGCGAGCACGATACCCGCGCGCAGTCCCAACGCCTGCGCAGCATCCGGCGAGAGCACGCCGGCAGCGGCATACGACGGCCCCACAGGCGCGAACCATTCATGCGGAATACCGAGGCGCTCAAGCAGCGCTGTGTCCCACGCGCCGTCAGGATCGGCGAGCGCGGTCGCGCACGCGTCGGAAGGATCGGTCGCGACCGCGCCGCCCAGCGCCACGCGCAGCCAGTCTTTCGGCTGCAGCGCCCAACGCGTGCGGCGCGCCGACTCCGGTTCGTGCCGCACGATCCAGCGCAGCAACGGACCGGCCATGCCCGGCGCGACCGGATTCGGCTGCGGCTCGGGCCACGCGTCGAGCAGGGAAAGCGCGCGCGTGTCGGGCCACAGCATCGCGGGCCGCACGGCATTGCCTGTTTCGTCGATCAACACGACGCCGTGCATCTGCCCCGACAAGCCTATCGCCTTGACCTCGCGGCGCAGCGCTTCGGGCAAGCGCGCCGCGGCTTCGGTGAGCGCGCGCCACCATGTTTGCACCGACGTTTCCGCCCAGCCGGCATGCGGCGTCTCGAGCGCATAAGCGACGCTTGCGACCGCCTGCTCATGACCGTCTTCATCGACGATTGCGACTTTGAGGGAACCGGTGCCGAGGTCGATGCCGAGAAAACTCATGAGGGGTCAATGTGGTCGGTTGAGGCGCGAAGAAGCGCGCGCTGGAGATGCGGCAAGTCGCCTGGTATTGCCCGCCGCACGCGCGCTTTGCGTGGCCACCTGGCCGCGTGGCCGCGAGCTGAAAAGTCGGCAAATCGCGGGTTAACCCCGCCCCGCGGCGAGCCGCGCCAAAATACGACTATGCGCGCGGCCGGATACACGTCATCGATTCTCACATATATCGCCGTGGCTCGGGCACGCGGCGCGAGCGCGCACGCAGCGCCGCCACAAGGGGCTGACCGCCGATGAAACCGCTCTTCGGCGCGATTTGAAGCCTCACAGCGGAGATACCCATATCGTGACCGGGAATGCCGGAATAGGCGCCAGCGGTCTTGTTGCGCTTTTTCGTCCCCGATACCTTGGAGTCCATCCCAAAACTCAGACGGTGGAGAGAGACGTTATGCAATCGAACACGGTTCACCCGTGCGACGAGCGGCTGCCCGCAGGCCAGTTGCTCACCCTCGGCATCCAGCACGTCCTGGTGATGTACGCCGGCGCCGTCGCCGTGCCGCTGATCGTCGGCGCGGCGCTCAAGCTGCCGAAAGACCAGATCGCGTTCCTGATCAGCGCCGATCTGTTCTCCTGCGGCATAGCCACGCTGATCCAGACGCTCGGCTTGTGGATCTTCGGCATCCGCCTGCCGGTCATCATGGGCTGCACGTTCGCCGCGGTCGGCCCGATGGTCGCGATCGGCACGAACCCCTCGCTCGGCATTCTCGACATCTTCGGCTCGACGATCGCCGCTGGCGTGATCGGCATTCTGCTTGCGCCCGCAGTCGGCAAGCTGCTGCGCTTCTTCCCGCCGGTCGTGATCGGCGTGGTGATTTCGGTGATCGGCCTCTCGCTGATGGGCGTCGGCATCAACTGGGCAGCGGGCGGCGTCGGCAATCCCGACTACGGCAATCCGGTGTACCTCGGCCTGTCGCTGATCGTGCTGATGCTGATTCTGCTCATCAACAAGTTTGCGAAGGGTTTTGTCGCCAACATCTCGGTGCTGCTCGGCATCGTCGCGGGCTTTGCAATCGCGCTCGCGCTCGGCCGCGTCGATATGGACGGCGTCACGCATGCGCCGTGGGTCGGCTTCGTGATGCCGTTCCACTTCGGCCTGCCGCACTTCGATCCGCTTTCCATCGCGACGATGGTGACGGTGATGTTCGTCACCTTCATCGAATCGACCGGCATGTTCCTCGCGGTCGGCGACATGGTCGACCGGCCGGTCGATCAGAAAACGCTGGTGCGCGGCCTGCGCGTGGATGGACTCGGCACGCTGATCGGCGGCATCTTCAACTCGTTTCCGCATACGTCGTTCTCGCAGAACGTCGGCTTGATCGGCGTGACGGGCGTGAAAAGCCGCTTCGTCTGCGCGATGGGCGGCGTGATTCTCGTCATGCTGGGCCTCTTTCCGAAGATGGCGCAAGTGGTCGCCTCCGTGCCGGCTTTCGTGTTGGGCGGCGCGGGCATCGTGATGTTCGGGATGGTCGCGGCCAACGGCATCAAGGTGCTGTCGAAGGTGGACTTCGTGAAGAATCACCACAACCTGTTCATCGTCGCGGTGAGTGTCGGCCTCGGGCTCGTGCCGGTGGTGTCGCCGCACTTCTTCGCGAGGCTGCCGGCTGCGCTGTCGCCGCTTCTGCACAGCGGGATTCTGCTGGCTTCGGTGTCCGCGGTCGTGCTGAATCTGATTTTTAACGGCGTAAAAAGCGAGAAGAAGGCGCAGTGCGAAATCCGTGCGGCCGGCCATGATTTCGACGGACGCGGCGGCAAGGAGCCGCCGCGCGATGAAATGCTGCGGGCGGCGGATTTGCATTGAGGCTCGTGGCTCTGCGGTTTATGGCTCCGAGGCTTATGGCTTCGCGGCTTATGGCGGCGAAGCGCTGAGCGCCGCTCAGTCGCGAAGCCACGCTAGCCACGCGAGCCGCTGTCTGTCAGAGAGCCGCCACAAAAAACAACGCCACGGCATGCCGTGGCGTTGTGCTTTTCAAGCGTCGATTACCGCAACGCTCAGCCCGCGGTAGCAGCGGAAGCCGCCGCCGGCGCGCTGGCCGCGCCGTAGTCGACCGGGGCATCGGGCGGACGCGGCTGATCGCCGTTATGCTCGATCCACCCGCCGCCGAGCGCCTGGTACAGCGTGACCAGGTTCTGCAGGCGCTGCATGCGCGCGGTGATCAACGACTGCTGCGCCGAATACAGATCGGTCTGCGCGGTCAGCACCGACAGATAACTATCGACGCCGTTCGTATAACGCAGAGTCGACAGATCCAGCCGGCGCTGTTCTGCAAACGCATTGCGCTCGAGCGACCGGATCTGCTGATCGTACGTGCCCCGCGCGGCGAGCCCGTCCGCCACTTCGCGGAAGGCCGTCTGGATCGCTTTTTCGTACGTGGCGATTTGCGCGTTCTTCTGGATGTTGGCGAGGTCGAGGTTGGCCTTGTTCTGGCCGCCTTCGAAAATCGGCAACGTGATGGACGGCGCAAAACTCCACGCGGCCGAACCCGGCTTGAACAATCCGCCGAGCGTCGGGCTCAGCGTGCCGAAGCTGCCCGTGAGCGAGACCCTCGGGAAGAACGCCGCCCGTGCCGCGCCGATATTCGCGTTGGCCGCGAGCAGATTCTCCTCGGCCTCCATGATGTCCGGACGACGCGTCAGCAGATCGGACGGCAAGCCCGCCGGAATGTCCGTCAGCAGATTCTGGTCGCTGAGCGTGAGGCCCGGCGGCAGATCGGCCGGCAGCGGCTCGCCGAGCAGCAGCACGAGCGCATTCTCGGCCTGTGCGCGCAAGCGCTCCTGCGCCTGCAGGTTCGCGCCCGCTTGCTCGACCACGGTCTGCGCCTGACGCAGATCGAGTTCGGAGCCCGTGCCGTTGTCGAACTGCAGCTTCGTGATCCGGTACGACTCCTCGGCGGTCTTCAGCGTGCCTTGCGTGACTTTCAGCAGATCGTCGAGTTCGAGCACCGTCAGATACTGATTCGCGACCTGCGAAACCAGCGCGATTTCAGCCGCCTTGCGCGCCTGCGCGGTAGCCAGGTACTGCGCCAACGCCTGATCCTTCAGGCTCTGAATGCGGCCGAAGAAGTCGATTTCCCACGAAGCGTTCAGACCGACCGAATACGAGTTGCTAATCGTCCTGCCGGCCACCGACAGATTCTCCGGCGTGCGCGATTTGCTTTGCGAAGCCGCGGCGTCGAGCGTGGGGAACAGACCCGCGCGAACGATGCGGAACTGCGCCTGCGACGCCTGCATGTTCAGCACCGACACGCGCAAATCGCGGTTGTTCTTCAGCGCGATGTCGATCAGCCGCTGCATGCGCGGATCGACGAAGAAATCGCGCCAGCCGATGTCCGCCGCGGCCACGCCGTTCGCGCTGCGCGCGCCCGACTGGCCCGGTTGAGTCGCGCCCGGCTGCGTCTCGTAGACGCCGCCGGTCGGGAAGTTGCTCGTCACCGGCGCGGCGGGGCGCTCGTACTTCGGCGCCATCGTGCAACCGGCGGCGAACAGCGCGACCGCTACTGCAATCAAAGAGTGTTTTTGCATCTCAATGTCCGTCCTTGCCCGAGGCATTGCTGTCCGGATCATGCGGATGGTGCTGGTTGTAGTGTGCAAGCGCCACATCCGGGTCTTCCGTCTCGCCGCCGAACTTCGCGCGAATCACGACGAAGAACATCGGGATCATGAAAATCGCTAGGAAGGTCGCCGTCAACATGCCGCCGATCACGCCCGTACCGATTGCGTGCTGGCTCGCCGAGCCGGCGCCGTTGCTGATCGCGAGCGGCATCACGCCGAGAATGAACGCGAGCGAGGTCATCAGGATCGGGCGCAGCCGCAGACGCGCCGCTTCCAGCGCGGCCTCGATCGGGCCCATGCCTTCGCTCTGCTGCAACTCGCGCGCGAATTCCACGATCAGAATCGCGTTCTTCGCCGACAGCCCCACCGTGGTCAGCAGACCGACCTGGAAGAACACGTCGTTTTCGAGCCCGCGCAGCGTCGCGGCCAGCAGTGCGCCGATCACGCCGAGCGGCACCACCATGATCACCGAGAACGGGATCGACCAGCTTTCATACAGCGCCGCGAGACACAGGAACACGACGAGGATCGAGATGCCGTAGAGGATCGGCGCCTGCGAACCGGACTGACGCTCCTGCAGCGACAGACCCGTCCACTCGTAGCCGATACCCGCGGGCAGCTTCGCCACGAGCGCTTCCATCGCGGTCATTGCCTGACCGGTCGACTTGCCCGCCGCCGCCGCGCCCTGGATTTCCACCGCGGAAATACCGTTGTAGCGCTCGAGCTTCGGCGAACCGTAAGTCCACTCCCCGCTTGCGAACGACGAGAACGGCACCATGCCGCCACCCGTGTTGCGCACGTACCAGGCGTTCAGGTCTTCGGGCTTCATGCGGAACTGGGCATCGCCCTGCATGTAGACCTTCTTGATCCGGCCGTCGGTATCGAGGAAGTTGTTGACGTACTGCGACGCCCACGCGATCGAGAACGTCTGGTCGATCGCCGACAACGACACGCCGAGCGCCGCCGCCTTTTCGTGGTCGATATTCACCTTGAACTGCGGCGTATCGTTCAACCCGTTCGGACGAACCTGAGCCAGCGTCGGATCTTGCGCGGCCATGCCGAGCAGCATGTTGCGCGCTTCCATCAGCTTGGCGTGACCGACACCCGCGCGGTCCTGCAGCTCGAAGTCGAAGCCCGCGGCCGTGCCGAGTTCCGGAATCGACGGCGGATTCACCGGGTACACCAGCGCGCCCTTATAGCTGCCGAAGTGCATGAAAAGACGGCCCACCAGCGCCTGCACCTTTTCGTCCGCATGCTGACGCTGCGCGTAGTCCTTCATCCGCACGAACACGAGACCCGCGTTCTGACCGCGGCCCGCGAAGCTGAAGCCGTTCACCGTGAATGTCGATTCGACAATCGCCTTCTCGCCGTTGAGCAGGTAGTCCGACACGTCCTTCAACGCGCGCGCCGTGGTTTCCTGCGTCGAGCCGGACGGCGTTTGCACGAGCACGAACATCGTGCCCTGGTCTTCGTCAGGCAGGAACGACTTCGGCAATTTCACGAACAGCAGGCCAACCGCGAAAATCACCACCATATAGATGATGAGCCAGCGGCCCGAGCGCTTGATCACGTGGTGCACGCCCGAGTGATACTTGTCGCGGCTCTTGTTGAAGGTGCGGTTGAACCAGCCGAAGAAGCCCTTCTTCTCCTCGTGATGACCTTGCGGAATCGGCTTGAGAATCGTCGCGCACAAGGCCGGCGTGAGAATCAGCGCGACCAGCACGGACAGCACCATCGCCGCCACGATCGTCAGCGAGAACTGCCGGTAAATCGCGCCGACCGAGCCGCCCGAGAACGCCACCGGCACGAACACCGCCGACAGCACGAGCGCCACGCCGACGAGCGCGCCGGTAATCTGGTCCATCGCCTTGCGGGTCGCGTCGCGAGGCGATAAGCCCTCTTCCGCCATCACCCGCTCGACGTTTTCCACCACCACGATCGCGTCGTCCACCAACAGGCCAATGGCCAGCACGAGACCGAACATCGACAGCGTGTTGATGGAAAAGCCCACCACGCTCATGACCGCGAACGTGCCCAGCAGCACCACCGGCACGGCGATCGTCGGGATCAGCGTGGCGCGCAGGTTCTGCAGGAACAGGTACATGACCAGGAACACCAGCACGATACCTTCGAGCAGCGTCTTGACCACTTCCTCGATCGACAGACGCACGAACGGCGTGGTGTCGTACGGGTACTTCACGACGAGACCGTGCGGGAAGTACTTCGACAACTCGTCGACCTTCGCGCGCACCGCCTTCGCGGTAGCCAGCGCATTCGCGCCCGTGGCGAGCTGGATACCGAAGCCCGCGGTCGGCTGACCGTTGTACTTCGTGTCGAAGTTGTAGTTCTCGCCGCCCAGCTCAACACGCCCCACGTCCTTGATGCGGACTTGCGAGCCGTCCGGATTCACCTTCAGCAGAATGTTGCTGAACTGTTCCGGCGTATTAAGCAGCGTGGCTTCCGTGATGGTCGCCTGCAACACCTGCCCCGGCACCGACGGCGTGCCGCCGAGCGAGCCGCCCGCGACCTGAACGTTCTGCGCCTGCAACGCGCTCTGCACATCCACCGGCGTGAGGCCGAAGTTGGTGAGCTTGTTCGCGTCGAGCCAGATGCGCATCGCGTACTGCGAGCCGAACAGCGTGACCGTGCCCACGCCGTCGATACGGCTGACCGGGTCCTGCACGTTCGACGCTACGTAGTTCGCGAGGTCGTACTTGTTCATGCTGCCGTCTTCGGACACGAACGCCATGACCAGCAAGAAGCTGCTGCTCGACTTCGTGACTTTCGTACCCAGCTGCTGCACGGCTTGCGGCAACAGCGGCGTGGCGAGCTGCAGCTTGTTCTGCACCTGCACCTGCGCGATGTCAGGATTGGTGCCGGCCGCGAACGTCAGCGTGATGGTTGCCGCACCCGAGTCGTCCGAAGTGGACGACAGATACAGCAAGTGGTCGAGACCACTCATCGACTGCTCGATCACCTGCGTGACGGTGTTTTCGACCGTCTTCGCCGACGCGCCCGGATAGGTTGCGCTGATCTGCACAGCCGGCGGTGCGATGGTCGGGTATTGCGCGATCGGCAATGTAAACACCGACGCAATGCCCGCGAGCATCAGGATGATGGCGATCACCCATGCAAAAATCGGGCGATCAATAAAGAACTTTGCCATGTGGCGGGCTCCCTGTTATTACGCGCCCGATGCTGCGGAAGCGGGTTGAGCCGTCTGCGCAGCGCCGCTGGCGGCCGGCGCGCCCTGGGCGGCTGCGCCCGAGGCTGGCGAGGCGGGAAGTTGTGCGGCAACGGCTTTGACCTGCATGCCGGGCTTCGCCTTGTCGGTGCCCTGCACGATCACGCGGTCGCCCGGCTTCAGGCCGTTCTCGACCACCCAGTTCGAACCGTACGTACCCGACGTGACAAGCTGGCGCAGCGCGACCTTGTTGTCTTCGCCGACGACGAGCGCGGTCGGCTGACCCTTCTGGTCATGCGTGATACCGACTTGCGGCACGACGAGCGCGTTCTCGTTCACGCCTTCCTCGATCTTCGCGCGCACGAACATACCCGGCAGCAGCACCTTGTCCTTGTTCTGGAAGATCGCGCGGACGGTGACGGAACCGGTGCTCTGGTCGACCGTGACGTCGGTGAACTGCAGCTTGCCCTTTTCCGAATAGGTGCGGCCGTCTTCGAGAATCAGCGACACCTTCGCTGCGTCAGGTCCGTTCGTCTTGAGACGACCTTCCTGAATTTCGCGGCGCAGCTTCAGACCGTCGAGGCTCGATTGCGTCAGGTCGACGTAGACCGGGTCGAGCTGCTGGACGGTGGCGAGCAACGTCGCGGCGCTCGCCTGCACATACGCGCCCGGCGTGACTTGCGACACACCGACCTGGCCGGTCACCGGCGAGGTGACGTCCGTATAGCCGAGGTTGATCTGCGCCGTCTCGACCGCGGCCTTGCCGGCGGCGACGTCGGCCGCGGCCTGGCCTTGCGCGGCCACCGCGTTGTCGTAGTCCTGCTTGCTGACCGCGTTGGCGGCGACCAGCACCTTGAAGCGGCTGGCCTGCGCCGTGGTCGACGCAAGGTTGGCCTGCGCCTTGGCGAGCGAGGCCTTCGCGTTATTCAGCGCGGCGATATAAGGCGCCGGATCGATCTTGTACAGACGTTGACCCGCCTTGACCTGACCGCCTTCCGTGAACTCGCGGCGCAGCACGATGCCGTCGACCCGCGCGCGCACTTGCGCGACGAGGAAGGCGCTGGTGCGGCCGGGCAATTCGGTGACGACAGGTACGGTAGTCGGCTGGACGGTGACGACGCCAACCTCGGGCGTCTGTTGCGGCGGGGCAGATTGTTTTGGTCCGCATGCTGCCAGCAATATGGCAGCCGTCGCGGCACTGATTAAGCGGAATGGAACCCGTTCGACGCGCATGGAGCGACCTCTGTCTATGACTGAGAATGAAAAAGTGCGCGCATCCCTACCCCGGGGACAGCAGCGCACACATGCGTCTTGCGACGCTCGACCGGAAGCCCGTGAAGACGTACCGAAGTTACGAGGCACCTGGGCGATATGCGCCAAACCGGGAAATGCCGCACGGCGCCGCCCGTTCGGGCGCGACGCAAAGAGCGTTTTGAAAGGCAACAGTGACGGATATTAACTGGTCGTCACGGCTTGGGCTATCCGATCGTGGGGTGCTATTATATATACATTCAAGAATGAATGTAAAAGTGCGTTGCTTCTCGTGCAGGGCGGGGACCGGCAAGAATGCTTCGGCAAACACTCAAGAGCAGACGGATTGTCACCGGGCGTACTTAAAAAAGCTCGGGAAAACCCCACAATCAGGGCAGGTCATATAACCATGGTGCGACGAACCAAGGAAGAAGCGCTGGAGACGCGCAATAGCATTCTCGACGCGGCAGAAAGAGTGTTTTTCGAAAAAGGCGTATCGCGCACGTCGCTCGCGGACATCGCGCAAGCGGCCGGCGTCACGCGCGGCGCCATCTATTGGCATTTCTCGCACAAGAGCGACCTGTTCACGGAGATGTTCGACCGGGTGCTGCTGCCGCTCGACGAACTCAAGGCCGCGTCGCTGGACCCCAACGAGCCCGATCCGCTCGGCCGTCTGATGGAAATCTGTATTGTGTGCGTGCGCGACACCGCGAACGATCCGCGCCGCCGCCGCGTGTTCGACATCCTGTTTCTGAAGTGCGAGCTGGTCGAGGAAATGGGACCGGTGATGGTCCGCTATCAGACCAACATGCGCGAGGCGCTGGTCAAGATCGAAGGCGGCTTGCGCAATGCGATCTCGAAGGGGCAATTGCCCGCGGACCTCGACACGAAGCTGGCCGCGGCGATGGTGCATGCGTTTGTCGGCGGATCGTTGCGCGACATGCTGTTCCTGCCCGATGCGACCGATTTCGCCGCGCTCGGCGAACGCATGGTCGAAGGCATCTTCGATGCGCTGCGCATGAGCCCGGCGCTGCGCAAGTTGGCGTAAGGCTGTCGGCGGCTCGGGCTCGTCGCGGCTTTTCAGCCGCGTCCGCGGCTCTGCGTGTCAGCGGTTTCTGCTGCGCGCTTTCTGATTCGACGCATAGATATTGCCGCGTTCCAGCGGCACGCCGCTTTTCACCGCGGCAAGCCATTCGTCCGTGCTCGCGACCGCCGCGAAGCGCGACTGCAGCACCACGCAAAATACCCGGTGGATGTCCTCTGCGCTCGCAAAGCCCGCGCTGTTTTCGTACGGGACCGAGCCCGTCGCGTCATGCAGAAACTCGACCGTGAGCCCGGCGTGGACCGCGTGGTTGATCGTCGACGCATCGCAGTTGTGCGTCATATAGCCGGCGACCGTCAGCGTGTCGATCTGACGCGCGGTCAGCCACTCGGCGAGATCCGTGCCGGTGAAGGCGCTTGGCAGCGACTTTTCCACGTAGTGATCGTGCTCGCGCGAGGCGACCACCGGGTGCAGTTCCGCGCCGTCGCTGCCGCGCGCGAAGATCGGCGAGCCGCCCGGCGCGAAATTCTGCACGACGACGACCGGCACGCCGGCCGCGCGCGCCGCATCCATCGCGCGGCCGATGTTGGCGAGCGAGCTTTGGACCTCCGGATATTCGATCGGCAGATCGCCGCTCACGTATTCGTTCTGCACGTCGATGACGATGAGCGCGCGGCGCGGGCTGGTCATGGCAAGACTCCTGTGGATGTTGATCGAGGTCGCGCGCCGCCGTTGCTGCGAGCGCGGAAGACCGGGCTGCAAGCCGCAACGGCAGCGGCGATGACGCATTGTTCCTCCACCGCGCCTTCGACAACAGCGGCCCGTTTGACAATCTTCGCTAGAATCGGGCCATTGGTTTTCCCATCGACGCTGTCATTCCACCAGGTGCCCGACTCATGGCTGCATCCGCCGCATCGGCTGCGCTGGCCGCTTGTTCCGATCCACAGCACGCGCACATCGTCGCGGTGATCGCTTTCGACCGCATCAGTCCATTTCACCTCTCGGTGCCGTGCGTGGTTTTCGGCGAGGACCGCAGCGGCGGCGTGCCGCATTTCGACTTTCGCGTGTGCGCGGCCGAAACCGGCCCGCTGACGACGACTGCGGGTTTCTCGATCGCCGTCACGCATGGCCTCGAAGCGCTCGCCGAAGCCCACACGATCATCGTGCCGAGCTGGCGCGATCCCGATGAGCCGCCGCCCGCGGCCTTGCTCGACGCGCTGCGCGCGGCCCATGCGCGCGGCGCGCAACTCGTCGGACTATGCCTCGGCGCGTTCGTGCTGGCCGCGGCCGGCATTCTCGACGAGCGCCCGGCGTCGACGCACTGGGCGTGGGCCGACGACTTCGCGCGCCGCTACCCGCGCGTGAGGCTCGACCGCGACGTGCTGTATGTCGACGACGGCAACGTGCTGACATCGGCGGGAACGGCGGCGGGACTCGATTGCTGCCTGCATGTGCTGCGCAAGATGTGCGGCGCGGAAGTGGCGAACTTCGTCGCGCGCCGGCTGGTGGTGTCGCCGCATCGGCAAGGGGGGCAGGCGCAATACATTCAGCAGCCGGTGCCGCCGAACATCCGCGAAGACCGGCTGTCGGGCCTGCTCGACTGGGTGCGCGGCAATCTCGACGCGGCGCACACGCTCGACAGCCTCGCGGCGCGCACGCTGATGAGCCGCCGCACTTTCACGCGGCGCTTCAGGCTCGCCACGGGCACGACTGTCGGCGCATGGCTGCTCGCGCAGCGGCTCGGGCGCGCGCAGCAGTTGCTCGAGAGCACGGATGAGTCGGTGGAGGCGATCGCGGGCATGGCCGGGTTTGGGTCGGCGGCATCGTTGCGCCAGCATTTCGCGGACGCGTTTCGCACGTCGCCGTCGGCGTGGCGAAGGGAGTTTCGCGGTGCGTGACGCTGTGTAGCCGATGTGAGTGGCGCGATGGGCGAAGCTCGCGCTGCCCGGCGCGCAGGGGATGAAGCTCGCGACGCATCAGGCGCTCAGCGAGAAAGCAACCCCCGTCCGGCAACGAGCGCGCGACAAGACGAAGCGCGGCCCGGAACGACGTCCTTTCGTAGGCGCGCACCGCGATTTCGTAGTCGCGTCGGCGCGACAGTCGTCGTCATGGGTTGCGCGTTGCGCATCACACGTCATGCGTCAACACGCCACGGCCTAAGCGGCCCTCACCGCTCACTAATCCACCGCGCGACATACAACAACAACGCGACAAGAAAAATCATCGCCGCCCACGCCCAGTTCGGCACGGCATGCGGCGTCGGTTCGTGATGCGAGACGCTGTGCGATACGCTCGCCGCCCGTCCGCCGAGCGCGCCGCCATCCTCGCCGCGAGTGCGCCGCGCGATGCCGCCCAACGTGATCGGCCGCAAAAACACATGCTGGCGACGCGCCGCCGAACCGCGCGCGCGATTCGGACCCTGGCCGTGCTTCGCGCACACGACCGCGCTGAATTCGGCGAAGAAATCGTCGGCGAGTTGACGCAGCGCATTTTCGAGTTGGCGTGTGGGCAGTTGCGCGAGCGGTCCCGACGACGTCGCCCAGATCGTGTAGTCGATCCGCGTGCCGCGCTCACGGCCGCCCGCCGCGCCCTCTTCCGCGCGCAGCCGCACTTCGATCTGTCCGCGCAGCGACCCGACACCGTCGGCGCGCGCCTTGAAGTTGATGGTGCGGCGTTCCGCATCGGCGGGGCCCGAATCCTGGCCGGCGACGTGCGCGCGAACTTCGTAACGCGCGCGCAGCGGCCCGAGCGGAACCGTCATGGTCAGCGCGTATTCGCCGTGCGCAAAGCGCGTGAACGACTCGCAGTTATCGAGGCTGGCGCGCAGGAGCGCGAGGTCTTGCAACGCGTCCCAGACATCGGACGGCGCAAGTGGAATCCGCAACGCGTCGTTCAGTTCCATCCCAGCCTCCCGACGAACGCGCGACAGCCGATCAGGACGTCTGATCGATGCGGTCGACGCGCGATGAGTAAAACGCGAGATAGCCCTTGATTCGGCCCGCCTGCTCGAACGGCGTCTCGTAACTCCATACGGCGTTTTCGATCAGGCCGTCTTCGGTGCGCAGATGAAAGTACGACGCGTCGCCCTTGAACGGGCAGTGCGTGGTGTGCGTCGAGCGCTCGAGCCGCGCCATGTTCACGTCTTCGCGCGGAAAGTAGAACACGTCGGGCAAGCCGGTTTCGCTGAGTGTCAGCGCGGCGTGCGTGTCGGCCATCGTCACGCCGCCGTGGATCACGCGGACGCGGTGATCGTTGCCGGTGATCGCGATGGCATGTCCGCCGGCGGACTTGTCCCGGCTTCCGTGGGGTGTCAAGGCATCGCTCATGTCTCGGCTCCGTGAAAGTGTGCGGTCGTGCAAACAGCAAAGCCACGGGACAGGCCCGTGGCTTCATTATCTGTCAAAGTTCTCACGATTGCGCGGCGTCCATGCGGATACCCCGTCAGCCTCGGGTTTACTGGGTGTTCCAGTAGAACGCCGCTTTCGCCGTGCCCTTCGCCGGAACAGTCAGGGCCTTCGACTGGTCGCGGTCCTTGTAGGCCGCATGCACCGTGTAGCGGCCCGGCCGCAGCTTCACGAGCATGTACGGACCGCGCGACGTCGTGCTCAACACCTCGCCGTTATGCGCGTCGACGATCCGCACATGGACGTCGGCGAGAAAGTCCGAGCCCGGCCCCGTGAAGCGCAGCGACAGCGGCCACTGGCTTTGCGCCTGCTGCAGCGCCTTCGACTCGTCGAGACCGACGCCGCCCGAGACGAACGAAACGTCGCCTTGCTGCTGGATTTGCGGCAGACCTCCGCCGTTGACGTTGCCTGCGCTCGTCTGGTCGGTGGTGGTGCCACCGGTTACGTCGCTCGCCTGCTGCGCGTACGCGCCGCCCACCAGACCGAGAGTGAGCGCCACGCTGGCCGCGGCGGCTACGATCTTTCGCTGAGTGCGTTGGTTTTTCATCGGTTTGCTCCTTATTGACATCTTCGTCCGGCGCCCGTCGATGGGGCCGGATTCAGGATGGATGCAACCTGCGTGCCACACGGCCGCTCGCCAGGCCGGCAAACCGCCGCCGTGCACGCCCCCTGCCGCAAAGCGCCTGCCTCGCGGCTTCAGCCCTGAAAACAAAAATGCCGGTCTGTGTGCAGTAACTGCAAACAGACCGGCAAGCCTTACTTCATGCGATACGTCAGATCGGAACTCGGCCTGCGCCGTCGATCAGCCGAGGTCCACCGGCACGAAGATCTGCGCGTTGTCGCGCTGGATCAGCAGCGCGATGCTATTGCCTGCGCCCGCAACCATCTGCTTCAACTGATCGACGCTCGCGACGGGCCGGCCGTTGACCGCGAGAATCACGTCGCCCGGCTGGATGCCCGCGCTTTCCGCCGCGCCGCCCGACTGCTGCACCAGGAGCCCGTGCGAGATCGCAGCGCTGCTCTTTTCTTCCGGCGTCAGCGGACGCACGGCGACGCCCAGACGCCCTTGCAGTTGCGTCGGCTGGTCGGCCTTGTCGGAGGCGACCTTGCTGTCGGACAACGAGCCGATCGTCACCTTCAGATCCTTCGTGCCCTTGTCGCGCCACACTTGAACCGCGGCCGTGCTGCCAGGCGCGAGACCGGCGATCTGCGAGGGCAGCGCCGACGAATCCGTCACTTGCTCGCCGTTTACCGAGAGAATCACGTCGCCCGGCTGCAAGCCGGCCTTCGCGGCGGGGCCGCCCGGATCGACGGAGCTGACGAGCGCGCCTTGCGGCTTCTGCATGCCGAACGAGTTCGCCAGCGTCTGGTTCATGCCCTGCACCGCGACGCCGAGGCGTCCGCGGCTCACGTGACCGGTCTTGACGATGTCGTCCTTGACCTTGATCGCCTCGTTGATCGGGATTGCGAACGAAAGTCCCTGGAAGCCGCCCGTCTGCGAGTAGATCATCGAATTGATGCCGATCACTTCGCCCTGCAGATTAAAGAGCGGTCCGCCCGAATTGCCCGGATTCACCGGCACGTCGGTCTGGATAAACGGCGTGTAGTTTTCGTTCGGCAGCGAACGCGACTTCGCGCTGATGATGCCCGAGGTCACCGTATTGTCGAAACCATACGGCGAGCCGATGGCGACGACCCACTGCCCGACCTTGCTCTGACGCGGATCGCCGATCTTGACCGTGGGCAGATTGCCCGCATCGATCTTCAGCACGGCCACGTCGGACTGCTTGTCGGCGCCGACCACCTTGGCCTTGAATTCGCGCTTGTCGGTGAGCTTCACGGTGACGACATTGGCGCCGTCCACCACATGCGCGTTGGTCAGAATATAACCGTCGCTGCTGACGATGAAGCCCGAGCCGAGGCTCGCGCTCGGCTGGTCGGGCACATCGCCGCCGTCGCCGCCTTGCATGCCCGGCATGCCGCCGAAAAAGTGCTTGTAGAACTGATAAAACGGATCGCTCGGATCGATCGGCAACTGGTTGCCGCCATTGCCACCGTTGCCGCGCAGCGCAGCGCGCTTCACGACATGCTTCGCGCTGATGTTGACGACGGCCGGCCCGTAGGTTTCGACGAGACCGGAGAAATCGGGAATGCCGGTTTTCGCAGCGGCTTCGGCGGGCATCATCGCGGCTTGCGCCGGCGTGATGACCTGCGGCGCCGGCACGTCGCGATGGCCCGCCACATAGCCGGCGGAAAGCGCTACGGCGACAGCAGCCGCGACGGCGCTGCGGGACAAGGTTTTCGCGTTCATTGTGTGCTCCTGACTGGAGAAAGAAACTCGGATGTCAGGAAGCGTAAGCGTTATCGCTTAAAGGAGACTTAAGCAGCGACAGATCGCGTTCGACTAGTTTAGCCCTTGTTTCAGGGGCTTTTCTTTAGAAAGGAAGTTGAAACCTTGCTGGTCAGAAACGCACTGTGACCTGGAGCCCGCCCGCCGGCGATTCGTCGAGCGATATCGCCGCCTGATGCTGGGTCGCGATGCGCCGCACGATTGCGAGGCCCAATCCGCTGCCGGCGACGTCGGTACGCACGCGATTCTCGCCGGCTCCCGCGCGGTAGAAACGGTTGAACACGCGCTCGCGTTCGGCCGGCTCGATGCCCGGTCCGCTGTCGGCGATACGCACGACCGGATGCCCGCCTTCCACATGCAGGCTCACGTCGACGCGCCCGCCTCGCGGCGTGTACTTGGTTGCGTTGTCCACGAGATTGTTGAACATCACGCGCAGCGATTCGGGGTCGCCGATCACCGTGGCCGACTCGCTCGCCTCGATGCCGAGATCGACGCCGCGATCCTGCGCAAGCGGCGCATACGCGAGCACGCAGTCCGAGAGCAGCGCGCGCAAATCGATCGCATCGGTCGCGGCAAGGCCGTCCGGCTCCGAGCGCGCGAGCGCGAGCAGTTGCTCGGCGAGGCGCGTCGCGCGCGTCACGCCGGCTTGCAGATCGGCGAGCGCTTCGCCGCGCGCGGCGTCGTCTTTCGCACGCGACACCAGTTGCGCCTGAATCTGCACGGCGGCGAGCGGCGTGCGCAGTTCGTGCGCCGCATCGGCGACGAAAGCCTTCTGGATGTCGAGCGCGGTGGCGAGCCGCTGCAACAAGCCGTTCAGCGCGCGAACGAGCGGCTGCACTTCGAGCGGCAGACGTTGATCGGGCAACGGATCGAGCGCTTCGGGATGCCGCGTGTCGAGCGCACTCGTCACGCGCCGCAAAGGACGCAGCCCGCGTCCGATGATGACCCACACCGCGAGCCCGAGCACCGGCAACAGCACGATCAGCGGCCACAGCGTGCGCAACGCGACGTCGGCGGCAAGGCGGTTGCGCACCGAGAGCGGCTGCGCCAGCTGCACGACGTTATCGCCGACGATCGCGCCATACACGCGCCACTCGCCGCGTTCCGTGTGCTCGGTCGAGAAGCCGAGTTCGGCGCGCGGCGCGAGCGGCGCACGCGGACGCGAGTAGTACATCAGCACGCCGTTGCGATTCCAGATTTGCAGCACGATGCCTTCGTCGCCGGTATCGCGCGAGCCGAGCACTTGCGAGAAAGGTTCGGCGGGCAGCGCCGCCGCGATCTGCTCCAGCTGGTAATCGAACAGTTCGTTGGCTTCGGCAAGCGCCTGGCGATAGATCAGCCAGCCCGCGATGCCGACGCCGAGCAGCACGAGCGCAAGCAGCCAGACCAGCAATTGACGGCGGATGGATCGCATCGGCTCAGGCTTCCTTCGCGATCATGTAGCCGAGGCCGCGCACGTTGCGGATCAGCTCCGCGCCGAGTTTCTTGCGCAGCGCGTGAATGTAGACCTCGACCGTATTGCTGCCGATCTCCTCGCCCCAGCCGTACATTTTTTCCTCGAGCTGACTCTTCGACAGCACCGCGCCTGGCCGCGCGAGCAGCGCTTCGAGCAAGGCAAATTCGCGCGCCGACAACGCGACCGGCGCGCCGTCGAGCGTGACCTGATGCGACGCGGGATCGAGCGTCAGATTGCCGTGGCGGATGGTCGAATCGCTGCGTCCCGACTGGCGGCGAATCAGCGCCCGCATGCGCGCGCCGAGTTCGTCGAGATCGAACGGCTTGACGAGGTAATCGTCTGCGCCGGCGTCGAGGCCCTTCACGCGGTCGGCCACCGCATCGCGCGCGGTGACGATCAGCACCGGCAACGCGTGGCCGCGCGCACGCAGCGTGCGCAACACGTCGAGACCGTCGCGCTTGGGCAGGCCGAGGTCGAGCAGCACGAGATCGTAGGGCTGGCTCGACGCCGCGCTGAGCGCCGCTTCGCCGTCTTCCACCCAGTCGACCGCGAAGCCTTCGCCGCGCAGCGCCTTGCGCACGCCTTCGGCAATCATCCGGTCGTCTTCGACTAGCAAGATGCGCATGGTCACATTCCTCAACATTCGATGATGCCGCATTCTAGCGCCCGCTTCGCACTGCGCGCCCGACGACGCATTTTTCGCCGCAGGCTGCACGCATGTCACTACAATGGGCGCTTTGCGTCGCACAACGCCCTGACATTTTGCTTTCTCGCCCGTTCATGACGCACGCTTTCATGTCTTCCGTCGCACGCCGTTTTCATTACGCGGCGCTGCGTTCGCGCCTGAGTTCCGCTTTCATCGCTTTCATCGCCTGTTCGGCTGACGCTTCCGTTTCGACGCCGCCTTCAGTATCGCCACGCCGCATTGCGACGCGCGCGAACGCGGCGTGGCTGTTCGTCTGCGCGGCGCTCGTCGGCTCCGCATCGTTGCCGCTCGCCGCCGAGGCGCGCGTCAGGGCCACGCATCCGAGCGTGAACGTCAGCACCGTGTTGCCGCAGTCCGTCATGATCGGCTTGCAGCGCGCGCACGTACCGTTGTCGTCGATCAGCGTGGTCGTCGAGAAAGTCGGCGACCGCACGCCGATCGTCGCGTTGAACGCCGGCAAGCCGATGATGCCCGCATCGACGATGAAGCTGGTCACCACTTACGCCGGCCTGTCCATTCTCGGCCCCGATTACCGCTGGCGCACGAGCGCCTATAGCGACGGCACAATCGACGCCAACGGCGTGCTGCACGGCAATCTGTACATTCAGGGCACGGGCGACCCGAAGCTCGTGCCCGAGGAACTGATCGACCTCGTGGAGAAGATCCACAAGGCCGGGATTCGCGGCATCGACGGCGCGCTCGTGCTCGACAAGCGCTACTTCGATCCGTCGACGCGCGACCTGCCCGCCTTCGACGACGACGCCAACGCGCCGTACAACGTCGGTCCCGATCCGCTGCTGTACGCGTTCAAGTCGCTGTCGTTCACGCTGACGCCTTCGCCGGACGGCACGGTCGCCATCGACGTGCTGCCCGCCCTCGCGCAGTTGCAGATCGACAATCAGATGCGCGCGGTCAACGGCCCGTGCCGCGGCGAAGCGGCGTCCGTCTCGCCCACCGTCACGCCGACGCCGAACGGCACGGTCGTCGCGTCGTTCGCCGGCGACTATTCGGTGCGCTGCGGCCCGCGCACGATCAACGTCGCGGTGCTCGATCATTCGGCGTTCTTCGCGGGCGGCTTCCTTGCGCTGTGGCAGCAAACCGGCGGCACGTTCAGCGGCACGACACGCGAAGGGGCGGTCCCCGTCGGCGCGAAGCTCGTCGCCACGCATCAGGGGCCGATACTGTCGGACGTCGTGCGCGACATCAACAAGTTCAGCAACAACACGATGGCGCGCAACCTGTTCCTGTCGATCGGCGCGGCCGAAGAAAAGCCGCCCGCCACGCCCGCCAAATCGGCGCGCGCGATCGAAGCGTTCCTGCGGCGCGACAGCATCGACATGGAATACCTGACGCTCGACAACGGCTCGGGCCTCTCGCGTGACGAGCACATCACGGCGCTCTCGCTCGCCGATTTGCTGCAACGGGCGAACGCGAGCCCGGTGGCGCAGGTGTTCGTGCAGTCGCTGCCGATTGCGGGTGTCGACGGCACGATGCGCAACCGCCTGACCAACCAGGGCGCGGGCGGCAACGCGCAGATCAAGACCGGCACCTTGCGCGACGTGCGCGCGATCGCGGGCTATGTGGCATCCGCGGACGGCAACAGCTATGTCGTGGTGAGCTTCATCAACGATCCGCATTCGGAAGCCGCGCGCGCGGCGCACGACGCGCTGCTCGAATGGGTTTATCAAGGACCGGCCACGGGCTTCAGCAAAATCTCCGCGCCCGCCGCCGAACCGGCGAGCGCGGCACCCCGCGGCAAGCCCAGGAAAAACCCGCGCACGCGCGGCGCCCATTGAGGATTCCTTCTAGCGAAGGCCGCGCGCGCCACGCGCGTAACCGTGTACGCTGTCGGGCAGTGTTCAGGCCGCATGTCGAGCCCGAACCATAACAACAACCCACGGCAGAACACCGCGGCATGTCACGCGGCGGCAAGGGACCACGGAGGAAGACACCATGCAATTCGATGCCGAATTGCTGCTGCTCGCCATGGCGCCAGTCTTTCTCGCATGTATCGGCTGGGAGGCGTGGCACCTGCGGCGAACGCGCCCCGGCGCACGGCTTTATAGCTGGCGCGACACGCTCTGCAATGCAGCGCTCGCGCTCATGCAGCAAGCCGCCGACAAGCTCGCGTGGCTCGCGATTCTCCCCGTCTATGCATTCTTCTACGATCACTACCGCGTGCACACGTGGCACGCGGGCTGGCTCTCGTTTGCGCTGCTGTTCGTCGCGCAGGATCTGCTCTACTACGTGTTTCACCGTTGCAGTCATCGCGTGCGCTGGTTGTGGGCCGCGCATGTCGTGCATCACTCGTCGGAGCGGATGAATTTTTCGACCGCGTTCCGGCAGAGCCTCATGTATCCGGTTGCGGGCATGTGGCTCTTCTGGATTCCGCTTGCCGTGCTCGGCTTTCCGCCGAAGCAGATCGTCGCGATCGTGCTGATTAATCTCGGCTTCCAGTTTTTCGTGCATACGCAGGCGATCGGCAAGATCGGCGGCAAGTTTGCGTGGATCGAATACCTGTTCAACACGCCGTCGATTCATCGCGTGCATCACGCGCGCAACGACCGCTATATCGACCGCAACTATGCCGGCGTGCTGGTGATCTGGGACCGGCTGTTCGGCAGTTTCGTCGACGAAGACCCGCGCGAGCCGCCGGTCTACGGCATCGTCGAGCCGCTTCATACCTACAACCCGCTGAGGGCGACGTTTCACGAATGGGCGTCGATGGCGCGCGACTTCGCGAGCGCGCGCAGTGTGCCCGACAAGCTGCGCGCGCTGTTCGCGCCGCCTGCGTGGGCCGCCGATTATCATGCGCGGCGCATGGCTGCTTCAACGGCCCACACAACGCTCAACGACAACGAAAACAACAACAAGGCCGCGTTATCAGCACGACGCAGACCCTGGAAGATTCTGTAAGCTGTCGTCACGCCGCCGACGCGGCGGACGCGGCCTGCAATACATGGCGCAAGGGCCAAACATACGAGGAGATGTAGCCAACATGAAGCAAACAGCATCGAGGAAACAGGATTGGTTGCGCGTCACGCAAATTGCCGTAGCCAGCGCCGCGTTTGCGCTGCTCGCCGCTTGCGGCGGTGGCGGCGATGACAACAACAACGCCAGCAGCAGCACGCCGGCAGGCGGCGTCAAATTGCAGGTCGTCTCGTTCGGCGACAGCCTGTCGGATGTCGGCACGTATGCGCCGGTCATCCAGGGAAGCTTCGGCGGCGGCCGCTTCACGACCAACCCCGGCGAAGTGTGGACGCAAAAAGTCGCCGAGTATTACGGCGACACGTTGAAGCCCGCCTACCTCGGCGGCTTCGGTAAGCCGCTCGCCGCGGCAGGCGGCTTCGGTTACGCGCAGGGCGGCTCGGACGTCGTCAATGCTCAAGGCAAAGGCTGGGCGCCGAACAATATGGCGGCCACGACCGTGCCTATCGTGGGTCAGGTGCAGAACTACCTGAGCGCCCATACGAGCTTCAATGCGAACCAGCTCGTGCTCGTGAACGGCGGCGCGAACGACATCTTCCAGTTCGCCGAAAACACCGCGAATCTCACGGCGCTCGGCGCCGCGCTGCAGACGCAGTTCCCGTTGCTCGTGCAGGCGGGCAAGCTGCCGAATACGCAGGCGGGCCAGGTTGCGTTCATCGTCGGCTATCTGCAGCAATTGTCCAATCCCCAGGTTGCTCAGGCTGCCAGCCAGCTCGCCGCGCAAGTCAAGACCATCGTCAACGCGGGCGCGACGCACGTCGTGGTGTCGACGGTGCCGGACATCGGCAATACGCCGCTCGGCGTCGCGGCCAACGCGAGCACGCCCGGCTCGGCCGCGCTGCTGTCGGGAATCTCCGCGGCGTATAACTATCTGTTCGTGCAGAACCTCACGGCGCTCGGCCTGCTCGGAACGGGCAAGGTGATCGTGGTCGATGCGTTCACCTGGCAGGATCAGCAGTTGCCGAACTACAAGGCGCTCGGCTTCACGGTGTCGAACACCGGCACGGCCTGCAACCTCACCGCGATGCAGACCAACGCAACCGCTTACGCCCGCGCCAATCCGAGCGCGACGAACGGGTTGACGCCGGAGCAGTACGGCGCGCAGTTCGGCTCTTCGCTGTTCTGCTCGCCGCAGACGTACACGGTGGCCGGCGCGGATCAGACCTACATGTTCGCGGACACGGTTCACCCGAGCTCGCACATGCACGCGCTGTTCGCGCAGTACGTTCAGCAGCAGATCGCGGCGACGGGACTGGGTAAGTAAGTGGAGTGAGTGGAGTTCGGCCGCGCGGCGCGCGGTCGCTTTCCGCGAAGGAAGGATTGAGCAACGCCTGGCTTATCGATTCTGTCGATTGAGTAGCCAGGCGTTTTTTTATTGCGTGTTTATTGCGACTTCGATCAAGCGCTTGCGAAGCAACAGCCAAGCGAAGCTCAGTGCCCTTGCGCCTCGAACGCGGCCGCGGCGCGGCCGAGCCGATCGTTCACGGCGATCCATTCGATCGTATCCGGCAGCTTCTCAATCAGAATACGCGCGACGTTCGCGCGATCCAGCGCGCGCAGCAAGCCGTACAGCTCGCGTGCATACACATGCGGATCTTCCGGCGCGGCGATGAAGTGCACGCCCTCGGCGTCGGCCCAATGCCCCGCTCGCGATGCCCGCGCGACGAGCGCAACGCGCTCGCCGGCTGCGCGCGCGGCGAGCAACGGCTCGAGCGCATTGAACGGCAGCAATGCGAGCGGCGTGCGCGGCGCGTAATGCGCCTTCAGCGTGCCGGACGCACGTGGCGCGGTGGCGTCGGAACCATCGGGCAGGCGCGGCGCTTCGCCGAGCACATCGGCGATATCTTGCGGCGTGACGCGGCCCGGCCTCAGCAACGCGGGGAATCCGCGCGACAAATCCACAATGGTCGACTCGATGCCGACGTCGGACGCGCCGCCGTCGAGCACATGAATCGCACTGCCGAACTCGTCGCGCACATGCTGCGCGGTGGTCGGGCTCACATGCCCAAAACGATTCGCCGACGGCGCCGCCACGCCGCCGTGCCCGGCGCGCAACGTGCTGAACGCTTCGAGCAGCGCCTGCGCCACAGGATGCGACGGACAGCGCAAGCCAACGGAATCCTGCCCGCCGCTGACGGCCGCCGGGATGCGCGCCGCGCGCTTCAGAATCAGCGTGAGCGGCCCCGGCCAGAAGGCGTCGATCAGACGCTGCGCCTCTTGCGGCAAGTGCTCGACCCAATAGTTCGGATCGCCCTGCGGCGCGAGATGCACGATCACCGGATGATTGGCCGGCCGGCCCTTTGCCGCGTAGATGCGCGCGACGGCGTCGGGATTTTCGGCGTCGCCGCCGAGGCCATAGACCGTCTCCGTCGGAAACGCGACGAGACCGCCCGCGTCGAGAAGCGCCGCCGCATGCTCGATCTGCGCGGCGCTGACCGGCAGCGTGTTCGCGGCGCTTTCGCCGGATTGGTCGGAATGGCCGGCCTGGCCGGGTGTCTGTGGATCGGGCATGGCGCGCGCGTCAGCTCGTGGGGATATGCAGAAGCCGCGCGCAATCGCGTGCCGCCGTGCGGGCTTCTTCGAGCGTCGCGGCAGTGAAGTTCACGTGGCCCATCTTGCGGCCGCAACGCGCTTCTTCCTTGCCGTACAGATGCAGGCGCGCGGCCGGCATCGCCGCCACCTCGTGCCAGGGCGGCGTGACCGACGCGCCCTTCGGCCCGCTTGGGAACCACACGTCGCCGAGAATGTTCAGCATGACGGCCGGCGAATGCTGACGCGTGTCGCCAAGCGGCATGCCGGTCATCGCGCGCACTTGCTGTTCGAACTGGCTGGTCGCGCAGGCGTCGACCGTGTAGTGCCCCGAATTGTGCGGACGCGGCGCCATTTCGTTGGCCACCAGCGAACCGTCTTCGAGAATGAAGAATTCGACGCACAGCACGCCGACATAACCGAGCTTGTCGGCGATTTGCAGCGCGGCCTGTTGCGCCTGCTGAACAAGCGTCGCGCTCGCGTCCGGCGCGGGCACGATGGTGTGCGACAGCACGCCGTCGCGGTGCGTGTTCTGCGCGAGCGGATAGACGGCCGACGTGCCGCTCGAGCCGCGCGCTATCAATGCGGAGACTTCGAACTTGAGCGGCAAACGCTTTTCGAGCACGCACGGCACGCCGCCGAGCGACGCGTGCGCCTCGCGCACTTCCTCGGCATTGCGCACGCGGATCTGGCCTTTGCCGTCGTAGCCCATGCGCGCCGTTTTGACGATGCCGGGCAGCACGGCGTCGAGCTGCGCATCGTCCATTGCGGCGAGCGCGTCCGATGATTCGATCACGACGTGCGGCGCGACCGCCACGCCCGACGACGCGATAAAGCGCTTTTCGGCGATGCGGTCCTGCGCGACGGCCACGCAGCGGCCGGCCGGGCTCACGAACGTGGTCTTCGCGAGGAAGTCGAGACTGGCGGCCGGGACGTTCTCGAATTCAGTGGACACCGCCGCGCATAGCCGCGCGAGTTCGGTCAACGACGCTTCGTCGTCGTAAGCCGCGCGCAGATGGCGGTCAGCGACCGAGCCTGCCGGGCTGTTTTCGTCCGGATCGAGCACGGCGACGCGGTAGCCCATGGCCTGTGCGGCAAAGCAGAACATGCGGCCGAGCTGGCCGCCACCGACCATGCCAAGCCATGCGCCTGGCAGAATCGGTGAAACCGGTGTGTTGTCTGGGTTCATCTTGGTGGTCGGTCGCGGCCGGGCGTGCATGCGGTTCAGCAGTGGCAAACACCCGGCGGGTAGGTCGGACAGGGGACGTCGTGTAGCAATCGCGGGTCAGTTGGCGCTCACAGCGCCGGCAGCACCATCGCGTGAGCCGCTTCGTTCTGGCGCACGCGGAACGCCGCCAGCTTCTCCGCATATTCCGCGCTCGTGCCGCTCAGAATCGACACGGCGAAGAGCGCTGCATTCGCCGCGCCCGCCTCGCCGATCGCAAAGGTCGCGACAGGCACGCCCTTGGGCATCTGCACGATCGAATGCAACGAGTCGACGCCCTTCAGATACTTGCTCGCCACCGGCACGCCGAGCACCGGCACCGTGGTCTTGGCGGCCAGCATGCCCGGCAGATGCGCCGCGCCGCCCGCACCCGCGATGATCGCGCGGATGCCGCGCTCGCGCGCGCTTTCAGCATAGGCGAACATTTCGTCCGGCATGCGGTGCGCCGACACGACCTTCGCTTCGTACGGCACGCCGAATTCCTGCAGAATCGCGACGGCGTTCTTCATCACTTCCCAGTCGGAGCTGGAGCCCATCAGCACGCCGACAACCGGCGCGCCATGCGTATGGGCGGTCTGTGCTTCACTCATCTTGCGGCTTTCCTCTTGCGGCTTCGCTGCTACGGGTTGGCGGGTCGGAAGCGGTCAGGCGAGCTTGTGCCCGGTCAGACGTTCGAGCGCTTCCTCGTATTTTTCGCCCGTCTTCTGGACCACGTCGTCCGGCAGCTTCGGCGCGGGCGGCTCTTTCGCCCAATCCTGCGTTTCGAGCCAGTCGCGCACGAACTGCTTGTCGAACGACGGCGGATTCGTGCCGACCTGATACTGGTCGGCCGGCCAGAAGCGCGACGAATCGGCGGTAAGCGCCTCGTCCATCAGGTACAGCTTGCCGTGGTTGTCCAGACCGAACTCGAACTTCGTATCCGCGATGATGATGCCGCGCGTCGCCGCATAGTCCGCGGCTTCCTTGTACAGCCGGATCGAGATGTCGCGGATCGTGGCCGACAGTTCGGTGCCGATGCGGCGTTCCATCTCGTTGTAGGTGATGTTTTCGTCGTGATGGCCCATTTCGGCCTTGGCTGCCGGCGTGAAAATCGGCTCGGGCAGCTTCTGCGCGTTTTGCAGCCCCGGCGGCAATTCCACGCCGCAGACCGAACCGGTGGCCTGGTAGTCTTTCCAGCCGCTGCCGGCCAGATAACCGCGCACCACGGCTTCGACGAGAATCGGCTCCAGGCGCTTGACGACCACCGCGCGGCCCTTGACCTGCTCGACTTCGTCAGCCGCCACGACCGACTCGGGCGCCACGCCCGTCAGGTGATTCGGCACGACGTGCTTGAGCTTCTCGAACCAGAAGTTGGCCATTTCGTTGAGCACGCGACCCTTGTTCGGAATCGGCTCGCCCATGATGACGTCGAACGCCGACAGACGGTCGGTCGTGACGATCAGCAACTGGTCGTTGCCCACCGCATAGTTGTCGCGGACTTTACCGCGGCCGAGCAGCGGCAGCGAGCGGAGCGTGGATTCGTAAAGGGTAGACATCGTCGTGGTTCGCTAAAAGTGAGGCAAAAAAGTGTGAGCGGAACAAAAGGGAAACGCCGTTCCCCGGATGATGCGGGAACGGCGATCTGACGACAACCTGGCCAAACGGCCAGGCGCACAGCAAAAAATGACGCAACCGGGAGCTTAACGGACGACTTGCGCGAGTTCGCCCGACTTGTACTTCTCCGCGATTTTATCAAGCGAAACCGGCTTGATCTTGCCGGCCTGGCCTTCGCAGCCGAATTGCGTGTAGCGCTCGATACAAATCTTCATCGCGGCTTCGCGCGCCGGCTTCAGATAATCGCGCGGATCGAACTTGCCCGGATTGGTCGCCATGTAGCGGCGAATCGCGCCGGTGATCGCGAGACGCAGGTCGGTGTCGATATTGACCTTGCGCACGCCGTGCTTGATGCCTTCCTGGATTTCCTCGACGGGCACGCCGTAGGTTTCCTTCATGTCGCCGCCGAATTCGCGGATCTCGGCCAGCAGTTCCTGCGGCACCGACGACGAACCGTGCATCACCAGGTGCGTGTTCGGAATGCGCTGGTGAATTTCCTTGATGCGCTGGATCGACAGAATATCGCCCGTCGGCTTCTTGCTGAACTTGTACGCGCCGTGCGAGGTGCCGATGGCGATGGCCAGCGCGTCGCATTGCGTGAGCTTGACGAAGTCGGCGGCCTGCTCCGGGTCGGTCAGCAGTTGCTCGCGGGTCATCGTGCCTTCCGCGCCGTGGCCGTCTTCCTTGTCGCCCTTCATGGTTTCCAGCGAGCCCAGCACACCGAGTTCGGCTTCGACCGTCACGCCGATCGAGTGCGCCGCTTCCACCACCTTGCGCGACACTTCGACGTTGTACTCGTACGAAGCGACGGTTTTGCCGTCGGCTTCCAGCGAGCCGTCCATCATCACGCTGGTGAAGCCGCTGCGGATCGCCGCCATGCAGACCGCCGGCGACTGGCCGTGGTCCTGATGCATCACGACGGGAATGTGCGGATAGGACTCGACCGCTGCTTCGATCAGATGGCGCAGGAACGCTTCGCCCGCGTACTTACGCGCGCCGGCCGATGCCTGCATGATGACCGGAGCGTTGACCTTGTCGGCCGCCGCCATGATCGCCTGCACCTGCTCCAGGTTGTTCACGTTGAATGCCGGAAGGCCGTAGCCGTTTTCAGCGGCGTGGTCCAGCAGTTGACGCATTGATACGAGAGGCATGCTGTACTCCTTAGATTGAAACGAATTCTTTTGCCGCCGGCATCTTTTGGGCGATCAGAAAGCGAAGCAAGCCGCATACCTGTCGGCCAGCCTGCTTCGCTCGATCAAGCCTGCGCCAGTCGGCCAGTACCGCCGGTCAATACGGCTCGCCGACGCGCACGATCTTCAGCGTGTTGGTGCCGCCGGCCTGGCCCATCGGCTCGCCGACGGTCAGCACGACCATGTCGCCGCGCGACGCATAACCCTTGCCGACGACCGTCTCCAACGCCTGTTGCAACGCCGTGTCGCGGTCGGTGTTCGTGTCCAGATGCAGCGACGTCACGTTGCGGTACAGCGCCATGGCCCGCTCGCTGCCGACGCGCGGCGTGAGCGCGAAAATCGGCACGTGCGTCCAGTGACGCGACATCCACAGCGCGGTCGAGCCGGACTCGGTCAACGCGACAATCGCCTTCGCGCCCAGATGAAACGCCGTGAACAGCGCGCCCATCGCGATGGACTGGTCGATGCGCGTGAACGTGCGGTCGAGGAAATCCTTGTCCAGTTCCGACTGCTCCGACTTCTCGGCTTCGACGCAAATCGCGGCCATTGTCTCGATGGTCTGCACCGGATACTTGCCCGCCGCCGATTCCGCCGACAGCATCACCGCGTCCGTGCCGTCGAGCACTGCGTTCGCGACGTCCGACACTTCGGCGCGCGTCGGCACCGGCGCGTAGATCATCGACTCCATCATCTGCGTCGCGGTAATCACGAACTTGTTCGATTCGCGCGCCATCCGAATCATGCGCTTTTGCAGCGCGGGGACTGCGGCATTCCCCACTTCCACGGCGAGATCGCCGCGCGCGACCATGATGCCGTCCGATGCGTCGAGAATGCCTTGCAGCGCCGGAATGGCTTCCGCGCGCTCGATCTTGGCGATCATCTTCGGCTTGATGCCATACGGCGCGCCGGCGATGTTCGCGAGCTGACGGGCCATTTCCATATCGGTCGCGTTCTTCGGGAACGACACCGCGACGAAATCGACACCGAGCGACATGGCCGTGCGGATGTCTTCCATGTCCTTGGCGGTCAGCGCGGGCGCTGTCAGGCCGCCGCCCTGGCGGTTGATGCCCTTGTTGTTCGACAGGTCGCCGCCGATCTTCACGATCGTGTGGATCTCGTTTCCGAGCACGCGCTGAACGTTCAGCACGATCAGGCCGTCGTTGAGCAGCAGCACGTCGCCCGGCTTCAGGTCGCGCGGCAGGTCCTTATAATCGAGACCCGCGCGTTCCTGGTTGCCGAGCTCGCAGTCGGCGTCGAGGATGAACGGCTCGCCGGAGACGAGCGTGACCTTGCCGTTTTCGAATTTGCCGACCCGGATCTTCGGGCCTTGCAGGTCCGCCATGATGGCGACCTCGCGGCCCGCCTGGCGAGCCGCCTCGCGCACGAATTCGGCGCGCTGGCGGTGGTCGTCCGCGGTGCCATGCGAGAAATTGAGCCGCACCACGTCGGCGCCTGCCTGAATCATTTGCAGCAGGATCTCCGGCGTGCTGGAAGCCGGTCCGATGGTAGCGACAATCTTGGTGGCGCGATGCATGAGTCTCCTCGTCTGGATAGGATCGCTGGAAAGAGCGCTGCGAGTCGGATGCGGAGGCTGCGCACCGAAAGATGCTGCCAGGGGCTGCGCGCCGGTTGAAACCAGCGTCGCTTTATGGGGTGAAGCGGTATTCGACACCGGCGCGGGGGGCGCGGGTGGAGATGTGGGTGCGACGGATTGTTCCGATTCGCTGACCGCCGGGGTGGCTTCGCCGGCAGCAGCTTCGAGTGCGGTGGCCAGCGCGGCGGCAACCGTGCCGGCAAGCTCGGACTCCTTGGCCGCCGTCGCGGCGTCGGGGCGCGCTGTACGCTCCCCCGCCGTTGCTGCCGCGGTGTCGCGCGGCTTGCCGCGCTGACCGTTCGCTTTCGCAGACTTCGCCGTTGGGGAGCGCGCCGCCACGTTAAGCCCGCGATTCCAGAACTTCGACCGCCGGCAGCTTCTTGCCTTCCAGGAACTCGAGGAAAGCGCCGCCGCCCGTCGAGATATAGCTGACCTTGTCGTGGATGCCGTACTTGGCGATCGCAGCGAGCGTATCGCCGCCGCCCGCAATCGAAAACGCCGACGACCTCGCGATCGCGTCGGCCAGCGTCTTGGTGCCGTTGCCGAACTGGTCGAACTCGAACACGCCGACCGGCCCGTTCCACACGATGGTGCCGGCCTTTTCGAGTTGCGCGGCGAGCGCCTTCGCGGTGTCCGGTCCGATGTCGAGGATCATGTCGTCGTCTTCGACGTCCGCGACGGCTTTGATTTCGGCCTTGGCGGTCGGTGAAAACTCCTTGGCCGTGACCACGTCGGTCGGAATCGGCACCGATGCGCCGCGCGCCTTCGCTGCGTCGATAATGGCTTTGGCTTCGCTCACCAGATCGGCTTCGGCCAGCGATTTGCCGATCTTCAGGCCCGCGGCCAGCATGAACGTGTTCGCAATGCCGCCGCCGACGATCAGCTGATCCACCTTCTCGGCGAGCGACTTCAGAATGGTCAGCTTCGTCGAAACCTTGGAGCCCGCGACGATCGCGACCAGCGGGCGCTTCGGCGCGCCCAGCGCCTGGCCGAGCGCTTCGAGTTCGGCGGCCAGGAGAGGACCGGCGCAAGCCACGGGCGCATATTTAGCGATGCCGTGCGTGGTCGCTTCGGCGCGGTGCGCGGTGCCGAACGCGTCGTTCACGTAGATGTCGCAGAGCTTCGCCATTTTCTGCGCGAGCTCGTCGGAATCCTTCTTTTCGCCCTTGTTGACGCGGCAGTTTTCCAGCAGCACGACCTGGCCCGGCGCGACGTTCACGCCGTTTTCGACCCAGTTCGCCACCAGCGGCACGTCGCGGCCGAGCAGTTCGGCAAAACGCTTCGCGACCGGCGCGAGCGAGTCTTCCGGCTTGAAATCGCCTTCGGTCGGACGGCCCAGGTGCGACGTGACCATCACCGCGGCGCCCGCGTCGAGCGCGGCCTTGACCGCCGGCACCGAGGCGCGGATGCGGGTGTCTTCGGTGATGTTGCCCTGATCGTCCTGCGGCACGTTGAGATCGGCGCGGATGAACACTCGTTTGCCGGACAGCTTGCCTTCGGCGATCAGATCGGAGAGACGCAGTACCTTGTTCATGGGCGTTTGTGTGCGAGTTGATGGAAGGCGATGGCGGACGGCGCACACGGCTTTCGGCGCAGCAACTGCGGCGCGTCGGCACGGCGGCCCCACGAAGCGGGAGGCCGGTGCGAACGCCGCGGCGCAGGCGCCAGGCGTTGGCGCGGTCATCCCGGAAAGGGGCATTTTAACTGATCCGCACAGCCTTCTGACCCGCCCGCGGGCGAATCTCCCGTATTCGAATGCCGCGCGGCGCGTGCCGCAATGCAACATCGCAACGCCGGAAACTACATCAAAAGGCGCAAGACCGTGAATACGATCATTCCGACGACGATCGTACCAAGCATGGTGCGCCGCCAAAAAAACCAGCCGAGGCCGGCGAGCGCCGCATAGAACTCATGGTTCGACGGCGCGAACGACAGGCCGTCGGGCGTGCCGAGCACGTCCGGCAGTACGACGGCGGCGAGCGCCGCGGCGGGTGCGTAGCGCAGCATGCGCTGCACGCGCGCCGGCAAAACCGTGCGTTCGCCGCCGATTAGAAACATCGCGCGTGTCACCGCGGTGACGACGGTCATGCCGAGAATGGCGAGCCACACTTCCACGGACGTCATCGCGAATCTCCCGCGCTGTTGCGAACGCGGCGCAAGTCGGCGCGCTCGGCCATCAGATCGGCCGCGCTCCCCGCGAGAATCGCCGCGATGACCGCAAGCGGCAGCCCGAGGCGATACGGCAAATCGAACGCGAGCAACGACACGATGCCCGCGATGCACACGGCCACTAGCGTGGAACGCGTGGCGATCGCCGCGACCATGATGGGCAGCAGCGCCAGCGTGCCCGCGAGCGCGAGTCCCCAGTTATCCGGAATCAGGCTCGCCAGCAGAATGCCCGCTATCGACGCCACCTGCCACGACAGCCAGCTGCTCACCGCCATGCCCCAGAAGTACGCCTCCTTGCCGGGCACGTAGCCGGTCGGGAAGTTCTTCTTGAGGAACAGCAGATAGATCACATCGCCGTTGAAGTAGCCGAGCGCGATGCGCCGCCACATCGACAGATAGGAAAAATGCGGGGCAAGGCCGACGCTGAAGATCACGAAACGCGTATTCACCATCGCGGCCGTGAGCAGCACCGTCCACATGGGCAGCTTGGCGGCGAGGAGCGGCAGCACCGCGAGTTGCGACGAACCGGCGTAACACAGCAGCGACATGGCGAGCGCCTGCGGCAGCGTGAGCACGGACTTGCTCATCGCGATGCCGGTGACGAGCCCCCACGAGCAGATCGCCATGAGCGTGGGCGAATAGGCGCGCGCGCCCTCGAGGAAAGCGCGGCGATCGGTGTCTGACAGGCGAGCGAGCATGAGGCGAAAAGCGCGGGCGGCCGAAGGCCGCGATGAGGAAATGGAGCGAAATCGGCGCCAGGTCGTGAAGCACCCGCTGGCGCGGCCGGATGTGAATTATGCGTGCGCCGAATTATAGCGCCCGACCTGCGTCCAAATGCCCGTTTCGTGTGCAAAAGACGCTAAAATAACGCTCTTCGCTGCACCCCATCGGAAATTTCGGGCGCGTCCCGGCTTTCCCGCGCTTCGGGCGCCCGCGCGAGTCGACGGGCTTGGGGTTCCACACCAACACGCACCTGCTGGAGAACCGTATGTCAATGGCCGACCGCGACGGCAAGATCTGGATGGATGGCAAGCTGATCGACTGGCGCGATGCCAAGATCCATGTGCTGACCCACACGCTGCATTACGGCATGGGCGTTTTCGAAGGCGTGCGCGCCTATAAGACGGCAGACGGCGGCACCGCGATTTTCCGTCTGCAGGAACACACCAAGCGTCTTCTGAACTCGGCCAAGATTTTTCAGATGGACGTGCCGTTCGACCATGAAACGCTCGCCGCCGCGCAGCGCGAAGTGGTCCGCGAAAACAGGCTCGAGTCGTGCTATCTGCGCCCGATCATCTGGGTCGGATCGGAAAAGCTCGGCGTGTCGGCCAAGGGCAATACCATTCATGTCGCGATCGCGGCGTGGCCGTGGGGCGCTTACCTCGGTGAAGACGGGCTTGCCAAGGGCATCCGCGTGAAGACGTCGTCGTTCACGCGTCATCACGTGAACGTGTCGATGGTCCGCGCGAAGGCGTCGGGCTGGTACGTGAACTCGATCCTCGCGAACCAGGAAGCCGTCGCCGACGGTTACGACGAAGCGCTGCTGCTCGACGTGGACGGCTACGTGTCGGAAGGCTCGGGCGAGAACTTCTTCCTCGTGAACAACGGCAAGCTGTACACGCCGGACCTGTCGTCGTGCCTCGACGGCATCACGCGCGACACAGTCATCACGCTGGCGCGCGACGCGGGCATCCAGGTGATCGAAAAGCGCATCACGCGCGACGAGGTCTACACCTGCGACGAAGCGTTCTTCACGGGCACCGCCGCGGAAGTCACGCCGATCCGCGAACTGGATAACCGCACCATCGGCGCGGGCGCCCGCGGCCCGATCACGGAGAAGCTGCAGTCGGGCTTCTTCGACATCGTCAACGGCAAGAGCGACAAGTACGCGCACTGGCTGACCAAGATTTAACGCGCATTGCACCGCGCGCACCCTGCATACAACGAGAAAGTCTCATGAGCGATATCAAGGAAATGCCGCTGGTCGAACTCACGGCAAAGGACCTCCCGGCGTACTGCCCGAATCCGGCCATGCCGCGCTGGAGCGCGCACCCGCGCGTCTTTATCGACGTCTCGCACGGCGAGGCGCGCTGCCCTTATTGCAGCACGCGTTACAAGCTGCGCGACGGCGAAGTGATCAAAGGTCACTGAACCTCACACCTGAGCGCCGTTCGTCTGCGTCATCGGCTGTCGACTGATTGCGGGCGCGCCGTTGCGGCGTGCCCGCGGCCGACGGCCTTTTCCCTTTACTTTCATTTAAACGAAGCGCCACGCGCATCGCGCGCGGCGCTTCGTTTCGACACCGGACACCCACTCTGATGCGTCGCGCGTTGGTTATCGCACCGAACTGGATCGGTGACGCATTGATGGCGCAGCCGCTTTTTGCGCGCCTCGTGAAACTGCATCCCCGCATGGCGATCGACGCGGTCGCGCCCTCGTGGGTCGCGCCCGTGCTCGAACGCATGCCGGAAATCCGCGACGTCTACGCGACCGATCTCGCGCACGGCAAGCTGCAGATGCTGCGTCGCTGGCAGCTCGCGAGCGACTTGCGCGACGTCGGCTACGACGCGGCCTATGTGCTGCCGAACTCGCTGAAATCCGCGCTGATTCCGTGGATGGCCGGCATCCGGCTGCGCATCGGCTATACCGGCGAAAGCCGCATCGGCCTGTTGAACGTGCGCCACGCGAATCCGCGCAAGGACGAGCGTCCGCCGATGGTCGGCCATTACGCCGCTCTCGCCTACGCGCCCGGCGCGAAGATTCCCGACGACCTGCCGATGCCGCGGCTCGACGCCGATCTGAACGAGGCGGCGCGCGTATCGGCGCGCTTCAATCTCGACACGCGGGTGCCGTTGCTCGTGTTCTGCCCCGGCGCGGAATACGGCCCGGCCAAGCGCTGGCCGCCGGAGCACTTCGCGGCGCTCGCGCAAATGGTCGGCCAGTCGTTCCCGTACACGCAGATCGTCGCGCTCGGTTCGCCGAAAGATGCGCCGCTTGCGCAGGCCATCGCCGAAAAAGCGCCGAACGTGCGCAATCTGTGCGGCCAGACGGCGCTCGGCGAAGCGTGCGCGCTGATCTCGCGGGCCAATGCAGTCGTCACCAACGATTCCGGGCTGATGCACGTCGCGGCCGCGCTGCGCCGGCCGCTCGTGGCCGTCTACGGCTCGACCGATCCGCGGCACACGCCGCCCTTGTCGGAGCTTGCGAAGGTACAATGGCTTCATCTCGAATGCAGCCCCTGTTTTCAGCGCGAGTGTCCGCTGGGTCATCTGAACTGCCTGAAGCAGTTGAGCGCCGAGCAGGTTTTCGGCGATTTGCGCGGCATGTTGCTCGCGCACCGCTGAGCCGGCTGACACTTGCACGCAACACCGCACGCCCCTGAGCGCGTCGCGTCATGTTCGCGCCTTGCGGCGCGGGCATTCTGGCGCTCGGGTGCGAATGTCCGGCGCACCGGACTGTCCCGCTGACCGCTGCCTTGCAACCGCGCGCCGCGCACAAGAGACTGACGAGCCATGCCACGTTTTGCCCATATCTTCGAAGCCGCCGCCGATACCCTCAACGCCTATTACCAGGCCGTCGCCGAGGTCAATATCGACAGCCTGATGGGCCTGTGGATCGATGAGGAGTTCGTGAGCTGCATTTGCGCCGACGGCTCGCATCTGCACGGCCTCGAAAGCATCCGCACGGGCTTGCAGATCCAGTTGGAAACCGCGCCGGTCTCGATCGAGCCGCTCGACATTCGCGTCTACGACAGTCTCGGCACCGTCGTTTATGCGATCGCGGAAGCGCATCGTCCGGTCGATCCGAAAGCCACGCCGGCGATGGTCTTCACCACCTACGTGATGGTCCATGAACGCGGCGAATGGCGCATCGCGCACATTCACGCGAGCCCGATGCCCAATGAAGCAGCCAGCCAGTTCGCGACCAAGATGCGGCACGGCCAAGGGTCGCTTCACTGACGCGCGCTCCGCGCCGCCACACTCTCGCTTCGAAGCCGGCATGAGCACGCCCCGCAGCAAGTCCCCGTGGGGGACGCCACAAGAGCGCCCCGCTCCCGATGACGCGGCTCGCCCTGCGGCGGCTGTCGAAGCCACTGTGCAAGCAAGCGTCGAAGCCACAATCGAAGCCACCGTCGAGGTCGCCAAAGACCTGCTCTATCGTGCGCCGCTCTGGTTGCCGAACAAGCACGTTCAAACCATCGTGCCGTCGCTGTTCGCGCGCCGCCCGGCCGTGTCGTTTCGCCGCGAGCGCTGGGACACGCCTGACGGCGATTTCATCGACGTCGACTGGGTTCGGCACGACAACGCGCCAGCCTCGGTCATGACAGCAGACGCGGCGCTTAGTCAGAGTCCCTCAGCCGAAGCGCCGTTGCTCGTCCTGTTCCACGGCCTGGAAGGCAGCTCCGCCTCGCATTACGCATCGTCGTTGATGGCGGCCGCGCGCGAATATGGCTGGCACGGCGTGGTGCCGCACTTTCGCAGTTGCAGCGGCGCGCTGAACCGCTTGCCGCGCTTCTATCATCTGGCCGACAGCAACGAAGTCGACTGGATTTTGCGACGCCTGCGCGCCGCGCATCGCGGGCCGCTCGTCGCCGCGGGCGTGTCGCTCGGCGGCAATGTGCTGTTGCGCTGGCTCGGCGAGCGGCGCGAAGATGCGGCGTCGGTCGTCCACGCCGCCGCTGCGATCTCGACGCCCATCGACGTGCACGCCGGGGGCCGCGCGTTGTCGCAAGGCTTCGGCATGATCTATACGCGCAGCTTCCTCAAGACGCTCAAGCAGAAAGCCGAGCAGAAGCTCGTGCAGTTTCCCGGCCTGTTCGACCGCGGCGCGATGCTCGCGAGCCGTACGATGTACGAGTTCGACAACGTCGTGACCGCGCCGCTGCACGGCTTTCGCGATACCGACGAGTACTGGAGCGTCGCCACCACGCGGCCGTTGCTGCCGCACATTCAGGTGCCCACGCTCGTCCTGAACGCGCGCAACGATCCGTTTCTGCCCGCCGAGGCGCTGCCGTCGCGGCATGAGGTGTCGGCGGCGGTGGAACTCGATCAGCCGAGGCATGGCGGTCACGCCGGCTTCATGACCGGACCGTTTCCTGGCCGGATCGACTGGTTGTCGCGGCGCGTGTTCGGCTATCTGGAGCAGCACGTCGATCATGGATGACATCGTCAAACAGGCGTTGGCCAAGTGGCCGAACGTACCGGCTTGCACCGGCTGGCTGATGCTCGACCGGCGCGGCCAGTGGCGCATGCGCGACGAAGCCGCGCAGGCGAGCGGCTCGGCCGGCACGCCGATCCGTCACGAAGCGCTGCTCGGCTTCATCAATCGCAATTACGAGCGCGACGAACGCGGGCAGTGGTTCTTTCAGAATGGACCGCAGCGCGTGTATGTCGAGCTGGGCTATACGCCGTGGGTCGTGCGTTTGTCGGTCGAGGCGGACGGCGCGCTCGCGCTGAAAGATCAGGCGGGCAATGGTTTCGAACCGTCGGCCGTGTTTGCCGACGATGAGGGCGGGATTCTGTTCGCCGGTGCTTCCGATCCTGGCAATCCCTCAGCGCCGCCGCGCATCGCCGTTCTGCACGACCACGATCTGGAAGTTTTCGCGGACCACGCGACGCTCGCCGACGACTCCATAAGCGGCGAGTTCCACTGGAACGGCGGCGTCACGTTGCCGCTTCAGCCGATACGGAGCGAAGAAGTTGCGTCGCGCTTTGGGTTTGTGGCGAGTCCGGCGGCGATGGTTTGAGGTTCGGCATCTCGTCGCGCAGCTTGCATGCTTCAGAGGAGCGGGTTCATGAACTTCGCGCCTAACCCTTCTCATCCAGCCGCTCTTCCTTGTAGCGGTTCTCCATCTCGTGCAGCCTCGCGTCGACGGTAGCCAGATCGTAATAGCCGATCGTCTTCATATCGCGCGCGTCCTTCAATTGACGAATCGCGGACGGCCACGCGCCTTCCAGCGCAAACTTCTCGGCGAGCGCGCGATGACGCGTGAGCGCATCGCCCGTCCCCGCGCTCGCCTGCGCCAGATACAACCACCAGGCCGGCTGATCCGGCTGCGCGCGCGTCTCTTTCTGCGCCAGCGCCTGCGCCTCGGTGAATCGCCGCAAGCTCAGCAAGGTACGAATGTGCATGTCGATGGCGGCGTTCGATTGCGGCCAGCGCTTTTGCGCGAGATCGGCAAGACGCACGGCGTCTTCGTCGCGGCCGGCACGCCGCGCGATGTCGGCGGCGAGCACGTCGAGACTTGGGGAAGTGCGCGCGGCGTCGCCGTCCGCCTGTGCCCCAGCCGAAAACACCGCACGCGACGACGCCAGCGACGAAGCCGCGTCGTCGTAACGCTCGAGCAGCATCTGGCCATACGCGATGCCATACCAGTTCGCCGCGACGTTCAGCGCCGTGCGGTCTTCGATTTCGGAGCGCATGCGCGAAATCTCGTCGGCGTATTCGCTGCGCGAGCGGTCCTGCAGCAAGCGCGCCCGCGCGCGCACGAAACCGTACTCGGCCACCTGATGCGGTTGCCGGTATGGCGCACGCCGCGCGCGATCTTCCATGTCGGCGATCCGCTCGCCGGTCAGCGGGTGCGTGCGCGCGTAGGCCGGAATGCCGGTATCGCTCATCGCCGCACGGTCGAGACGGGCGAAGAACGCCGTCATCGCGTACGGATCGTAGCCCGCGCCGGCGAGCAGCAAAAAGCCGACGCGGTCCGCCTCGTGCTCGGCGGAGCGCGAAAAGCGCAATTGATTGTCGACGGCGTAAGCCTGACCGCCGATCGCAATCGCGCTGCCCAGGTCGCCGCTATGCGCAAGCACGCCCGCGAGAACGCCGAACAGCATGCCCGCGAGCGCCGCGTAGCCGCTGCGCTCGCCGGTGGTGATCATCCGCGAGATATGGCGTTGCAGGACGTGGCCCATCTCGTGGCCGAGCACGGACGCGAGTTCGGATTCGGTTTGCGTCGCGACGATCAGCCCCGTGTTCACGCCGATGAAACCGCCGGGCAGCGAAAACGCGTTGATCTGCGCGTCGCGCACGGCGAACAGATCGAAGTCCGGCCGATAGCCGCCGATATACAGCGCGTTCGCCGCTGCGGCGAGTTTCGCGGCGACCGAATTCAGATAGTCGCGCACCAGCCAGTCGTCGAGATAGTCGGGGTCGCGCCGCAAGTCGCGCATCACGCGTTCGCCTAGCTTGCGCTCGGCTTGTGGCGTGAGCGTCCCCGCGCCGCCGCTGCCGAGGTCGGGCAATTGCTGCGCGACGATCGGCGCACGCCAGCCGCCGGTGCCACCACCGTTGCTACCGCGGTTCGCGCCCGAGTTGCCGGAGAAGCGGCTTTGCGCGCCGCCGTACACGCCGAATACGCCTTGTGCGATGTCCGGCGGCACGATCGGATCGGCGTATGACTCGACCGGCCCGCTGACGAGCGGCGGCTCAGCGGACTGCATCGGAGCGGCGCCCGACGCCGCGCGTGTCTGCGCGAACGCGCCAGGCGGCGCGGCCAGCGCAACACAGAGCAACGCAGCAAGAGACCGTTTCAGACGCATCGCGAGTTCGTATGACGGAGTCGAAAGCGACGCCCGCCGCTCGGATCATCGCGCGACTAAGATAGCGGGCATGGCGCAATTGTAATCAGTCGACGCACCCATCCGGCAGGCCGGCGCAGGGCCGGACGGGCGCACCGCACTGCTATGATAGGCGCCCTCTGAAGGAGCCAACCATGCCTGAACTCACTCATTTCGACGCTGCCGGCGACGCGCATATGGTGGACGTCGGCGGCAAGCAGGAGACCAAGCGCATCGCCATCGCGCGCGGCTCGATCCGCATGCTGCCCGAAACCTTCGCGCTGATCCGCGACGGCAACGCAAAAAAGGGCGACGTGATCGGCGTTGCGCGTATCGCCGCGATTCAAGGCGCAAAGCGCACGGCGGATCTGATTCCGCTGTGTCATCCGCTCGCGCTGACACGCGTGAAGGTGGACTTCGAACTGGACGACAAGACGCCCGCCGTGCATTGCACCGCGCAGGTGGAAACGCTAGGCAGAACCGGGGTCGAGATGGAAGCGCTCACCGCCGTGCAGGTCGGGCTGCTGACGGTGTACGACATGTGCAAGGCGGTGGATCGCGGGATGACGATCACCGATGTGCGGGTGATGGAGAAGCATGGTGGGAAGTCGGGGGATTGGGTGCCGGAGTAAGCGCGCGATCACGCTGCCCTTTTCACTGCTTCGCGCTTCCACCAAAGACCCGCCTCACTCCTCGTCGTCTTCCTGCTCGACATCGCCCGACGGCAGACCGTAACGCTTGACGAGTTCCGCCTTGAAGCCGGCGAGCGTCTTCTGCTCATCGCAGAGTTGATACAGATAGCTCAACTGCGACGGCCAGTCTTTCAGTTCCTCGGCGAAAATCTTCAGTCGCTCGACGGTATCGAATGCCGCGGCCGTGTCTCCGCTCAACGCCTGTAGCACCGCATAACGACGCAGCACGGTTTCGCCTGGCAACAGCGCCATCGCCTGACGATGCATCGCGAGCTTGTGCTGAAGATCCATCGAGTTCATCGGCAACAGCGTTGCCATGCCGTACCCGCCCCACGCCCGGAAAAGGAACGACGGGTCCGCGCGATATTGCTCGGCCGGACGCGAGCCGTAGTACAGCACCTCGGCGCGCGCGTAATCGCGGTACACCGGATAAAGCGCGGCAATGCCGCCGAACACGATCGCCGCGAATACGCCAAACGACAGACGCGCAGGCACGAGCCGCAACGGACGCGTCTCGAGCAAGCCGAACACGAACATGGCCGGCAGCAGGAAGAACATGTACTGCTGCGGATATTCGACGAGTGCATGCATGACGAGCACGCCGATCAGCGCAATGCCGAATACGCGCCCGGCGCTCTGCGGCGCGCGCACCGCACGCACCAGCCACGTGACGAGGCCGAACAGCACGATAGCAAGACCAATCAGGCCGGTTTTTGCGAGCAGATCGATAAAGACGTCGTGCGAATTATTGGCGATCTCGACGCCGCCGAGCGTCTTCGCGTACTGATACTGGTAGCTCGGAAACTCGCCCCAGCCGACGCCCAGCAACGGATGCGTGCGGAACATCGTCCAGCCGTATTTCCACAGCGCGAGCCGCGGCGCGATCTGGCCGGCGTCCTTGAAACGATCCGCCGCCGACTGCCCGAGTTCGAGGTGATAGCGCACGTTGGCCCAGCGAATCAGCGCATTGACGACGAAGAACAGCACAGCGAGCGCAATGGGAATCAGCCATTGCCGATGACTGCGGCGCAACTGCGGTTCGGCGCGGGTCTGCGCGAACGCCATCCAGAAACCGGCCACGACGATCACACCCATTTGCAGCCACGGGCCGCGCGAGACCGTCAACGCGAGCCCCACTGCAAAGATGGTGGAGACGAGAGCCCAGATCGGGACGGCGATCCGGCGCGTCTGCACGAGGAACAGCGCGCCGGCCATCGCGAACGCGATATACGTGGCGAGGTGGTTCGCCTGCGCCATGTTGCCGAACGGCCGGCGCTCGACCGTCACGTTATACGCGACCACGAGCGGCGACACGCGCGTCTCCAGGTGAAAGAGCTGGATGACCTGGCAGAACACCGCAAACAGCCCGCCGACGACCAGCGCGCAAGCCGCCCAGCGCAACGCGGTCTCGCTGAGCTTCGCGCGCGCGAAGCCGTAGCCCGCGTGTGTCGCCATGAATGCAGCCAACAGAAAGCCGCCGCCGAGCCAGTTCATCGACGGCTGCGAGACCGGCAGCAGCACCGACTGCGCGACCAGCAACAGCCCGAACAGCAGCGGCACGAGCGCCACCACGGGCGACGCAAAGCCGATGCGCGGCTGCGAGCCCGCGACCAGCAAGACCACGCCGGCGCCCATCAGCAGGTACAAAGCGAGCGCTGTGAATTCAGCGTAGAACGTCGGAATCGGATAAGTATGGTTGACGACTGCATAAGGCAGCACCAACGCGAGAGCCAACAGAATGAGAGAAAGGTAGCGCGCGAAAGGTGTGGGCATCGAGTAAGCGGATGGGCGTCAGCAACCGGCGCACTATACAAAAAAATCCTTGCGCTGTGCGCCGGCTGGGCCGAAATATCCCGAAAATCAGCGATTTACGTTTGAACGGCTAGTTATCCGTGCGTGCATGCGTCGCGCGCCTCGCATCGCGCATGTCGCATTACGCGCGGCACTCGGGAGGTGCGAGGTGTGAGGGCAAGGTCGGCGCCTGCGCGGGCATCGGACCTGCGCCCGGTGCCGGCAACGACGACGCCGTCTTGCCGCCGGCAAAGCATTCCCACGCGAGCGCGCCCGCCTGCACCGAGCCCTTCGCCAACGAGACACGCGCAGTGGGCGCATCGATGTTGTCGGGCACCGACGGCACCAGCGTGATCGTGTTGGAACCGGCAGGCGCCACGCGCGTCGTGAAGGCGACGGTGATCTGCCCGCTGTCGTCGTCGACATGAACCGACTCGACGTTGCGCGTCGCGGGCGGCGACGCGTAGCCGCCACCGAACGCGTTGCCGCTCGCCGCGTTTTCCGACACGGCAAGACGCGCCGACGACGCCAGCGACAGTCCCTCGCCCACGCGGCTGCGTGCGAGGTAGTCCTGATACGCGGGAATCGCGTAGGCCGCGATCACGCCGACGATCGCCAGCACGATCATCAGTTCGATCAGCGTGAAGCCGAGACCGAGGCGCGAGCCGACGCGGCGGCACGCTCGCGCGAGTGTTGCGGACCAGCGCGCTCGCGCGAATCGCGAGTGCGCCAGCGTGGATTGCGAATAAGGGGAATAAGGCAAGGTGACGATCATCGGCAGGCTCCTGAAACGAAAAGCGCCTGCTCCACGAATCGGGAACAGGCGCTTTGATCGTAGCGAGCGACGCTCGTCTCGGACAGTCAGCCGAATGGCTAACGTTGAGCCTCAGTCAACCGCGCACGAGTCCGATGCTTCGCGCCGCTTCAGGCCGCCGCGGATTTCGCGTTGCGGCGCTTGATCACATAACCCAGGATCACGACGAACAGCGCGCCTGCGATGCTCATGCCGTATTCGGCGAGCGGCGTGTCGAGGACCGGCCAACGGTCGCCGGCCGGATCGTTGATGATGAGCCCGCCAGCAATCCAGCCGAGCAATGCGGCGCCGAGCGTGATGACGATCGGGAACCGGTCCAGCAGTTTCAGCACGATCTGGCTGCCCCATACGATCAACGGGATACTCACCACGAGGCCGAAGATCACCAGCGCGAGGCGATGCTCCGGGTCAGCGGCTTCGGCCGCGCCCGCGATGGCGATCACGTTGTCGAGACTCATCACGGCATCGGCGACGATGATCGTCTTGATCGCCGAGATGAGCTTATCGGCGGGCTTCACGTTTTCGTGCGCGTCGTGCGCCGGCGCCATCAGCCGGACGCCGATCCACAGCAGCAACAGCCCGCCCGCGAACTTCAGCAACGGCACGTCGAGCAGCGCGACGGCGAAAGCAATCAGTATCACGCGCAGCAGGATCGCGCCCGCCGTGCCCCACAGCACGCCCTTCGTGCGCTGCGCGGGCGGCAGGTTGCGGCAGGCCAGCGCGATCACGACGGCATTGTCGCCACCGAGCAGAATGTCGATGACGATGATCTGAATGACTGCGCCCCAATGGAGCGTGGCGAGGAACTCGAGCATGAGCAAAAGAATAAGAAGGAAGCGGACGCGCGGCCAATAAAAAAGCGGAGGAGTGTTTAACTCCCCCGCTTTTGAGAACGCACGCTACGAAAGGATCTCGTAAGCGTATCAAAAAAGGCGCTCGACCTGGGCGCCAGTTTCGATTTACAGCATTGCCTTCAGAAGACGCGCCATTTCCGACGGGTTCTTCGTGACCTTGATACCGCAGGCGTCCATGATTTCCAGCTTCGCTTCGGCCGTATCCGCACCGCCCGAGATCAGCGCGCCGGCGTGACCCATGCGCTTGCCCGGAGGCGCCGTGACGCCAGCGATGAAGCCAACCACCGGCTTCTTCATGTTGCCCTTGATCCACTCAGCCGCGTTCGCTTCGTCCGGACCGCCGATCTCGCCGATCATGATGACGGCGTCCGTATCCGGATCGTCGTTGAACATCTTCATCACGTCGATGTGCTTCAGGCCGTTGATCGGATCGCCGCCGATACCGACTGCCGACGACTGGCCGAGGCCGATCGCCGTCAACTGGCCGACTGCTTCATACGTCAGCGTGCCCGAACGCGACACGACGCCGATGCGGCCCTTGCGGTGGATGTGACCCGGCATGATGCCGATCTTCAGCTCGTCCGGCGTGATCGTGCCGGGGCAGTTCGGTCCGAGCAGCAGCGTCTTGCGGTTTTCGCGACGCATGCGGTCCTTGATCTCGATCATGTCACGGACGGGAATGCCTTCCGTGATGCAGATCGCGAGATCCAGGTCGGCTTCGACTGCTTCCCAGATTGCAGCAGCAGCGCCTGCCGGCGGAACGTAAATCACCGACACGGTCGCGCCCGTTTCAGCCTTGGCTTCAGCGACGCTTGCGTAGATAGGAATGCCTTCGAAATCTTCGCCGGCCTTCTTCGGGTTCACGCCTGCGACGTACGCTTCGCGGCCGTTTGCGTATTCACGGCAAGCACGCGTATGGAACTGACCGGTCTTGCCGGTGATGCCCTGCGTGATGACCTTGGTGTCTTTGTTAATCAGAATCGACATGTATTGACCTCTGTTCGTTTGGCGTCACACGATGGCGCGACGAGCAACGAAGCGGAACGTTCTCGCCCGCGTTGCCCGTGCGCTACCGTGCGCCGCCATTCGTAATCCTGGTAAACGCCGTGGGAGGCTGATTACGCCTTGCCCGCGGCAGCCGCGACGACCTTCTGAGCCGCTTCTTCCATGCTGTCAGCCGAGATGATCGGCAGACCGGAATCGGCGAGCATCTTCTTGCCCAGGTCTTCGTTCGTGCCCTTCATGCGGACCACGAGCGGCACCTTCAGCGACACGGCCTTCGACGCCGCGATCACGCCTTCCGCGATCACGTCGCAGCGCATGATGCCGCCGAAGATGTTGACCAGAATCGCGGTCAGGTTCGGGTTCTTCAGCATGATCTTGAACGCTTCCGTGACCTTCTCCGTCGTGGCGCCACCGCCCACGTCGAGGAAGTTCGCCGGTTCGCCGCCGAACAGCTTGATGGTGTCCATCGTCGCCATTGCGAGGCCCGCGCCGTTCACCAGACAGCCGATGTTGCCGTCGAGCGAGATGTACGCGAGGTCGAACTTCGACGCTTCGACTTCAGCCGGATCTTCTTCGTCCAGATCGCGATACGCGACGATTTCCGGATGACGGAACAGTGCGTTCGAATCGAAGTTGAACTTGGCGTCGAGTGCGATGACCTTGCCGTCGCCCGTCAGGATCAGCGGGTTGATTTCGGCGAGCGATGCGTCGGTTTCCCAGAACGCCTTGTAGAGGCCTTGCAGGATCGCGCGTGCTTGCGGGATCGACGCGTCGGGCACGCCGATCTTCTTCGCGAGGTCGTCTGCTTCGGCGTCCTTCAGGCCGGTCGACGGATCGACGGCAACCTTGTGGATCAGCTCGGGCGTCTTTTCCGCGACTTCCTCGACGTCCATGCCGCCTTCGCTCGACGCCATCACGACGATCTTCTGCGAAACACGATCGATCACGAGGCCGACATACAGTTCCTTCTTGATGTCCGCGCCTTCCTCGATCAACAGACGGTTCACCTTCTGGCCTTCCGGACCAGTCTGGTGTGTGACGAGCTGCATGCCGAGGATCTGGTTCGAGTACTCACGAACCTGATCCAGCGACTTGGCAACCTTCACGCCGCCACCCTTGCCACGGCCACCCGCATGGATCTGAGCCTTCACGACCCACACCGGGCCGCCGAGCTCTTCCGCGGCCTTGACCGCATCATCCACCGAGAAGACCGGCTTGCCGCGCGGTACCGCGACGCCGAATTTCCGCAGGATTTCCTTACCCTGGTACTCGTGAATCTTCATGCGTGATTCCCTTCAGTCTGAGAGTTGGATTAAACATCGCTTCCGCTACCGTCCAACATGCCGGGCGCATTGCCCCTGCCTTCGTGGCGGGCCGCCCCGTTGTCTGGCGATGCCGGGCGGTCTGCTGGGCGTGGCGCATGGCCATACCAGCGCGGGTAAAACTGCTGCACTGCCTCCCCGTCGAAACGCAGCGCGTGGCAGCGTCCCAACTGGAATGGCGGTTTTTCGTTTAGACGTTCGGCGGTGCCGTCGGTCGACTCGCTTTCTGAACTTGCACTCGCGCCTGGCGTGCTGTCACCGGTGTTCCATACGTCGCCGGCGAACGCCTGGATCGCTGCGGTCGGCAGGATCGCGCACAGCTCGGTGAGATGCGTGCAACCCGCCGTGCCGGCCAGCAAACGGGCAGCATCGCGACGGAAGTTGTGGAACAGATTGAGCCCGATGAGGGCACGATAGGCGGGATTGCTGGCTTGGCAGAGCCCAGGATAGGGCACCCAGTCGGACGACGCTTCGGCGTCGACGACATTGAGCTTGCGATCGATGGTGATGCGAAGCCAGAGTTCATGGATCGGTTGACCATTGGGCCGGACGCCCGACGCAAGGACCACGTCGCGTGGCTTTTCGTCGGTCAAGCACGCTTCCACATCCCACAGGCCATCGGCTCGTTCATAAGCTTCCGCCCGGATTGCGCGACGATGGCGCAATTGACGGGGCACTGACGAGGAAAGCGGCATGCGGAAAGGAAAGGCCGAATTGGAAAACGCGTGAATTTTAGCATACTGGGTATTCGGGACAGCCCGGAATGCGGCGGGGACGGCCTGCTGGCCGGTTATGGGTGGGGTTATGGCTGGAGTTGGTGGTGGGAAGGTTGCGTTGAAGCGTTAGTGCGGGTGATGCGGTTTGGTGGGACTTGTGGTGCTTCTGGCGCTTGTCCTGGTTCTGGCGCTTCGCGGCACTTTCCGCCGTTTCGCGTCATTCCGCGCCCTTCACCGTTATTCACTGCTCCATTCTTCGTCGATACCTTTGAGGATTTTGCCGATCGTCGCGCCAGAAAAACCGCGCGACGCGAGAAAGCGCGCCTGCTTCGCGCGCTCAGCCGCGGTCTCCGGAAGCTGACCGAACTTCTTGCGCCATACGGCCTGGGCGCGCGCCAGTTCCGTTTCGCGTAATTGAGCGCTCGCTTCGTCGACGAGCGTGCGATCCACCGCGTGTTGCTTCAATTCGCCAACGATGCGGCTTGCACCCAGCCGCGACGAACGACGATGAATCAGGCTTTCGGCGAAGCGGGAATCGGATAGCCAGTTTTCGGCTTCGAGCGTGTCGAGCAGCGTCTCGAGCGAATCGTTTTCTTCGACGAAGGGCTTCAGCTTGCGTGCAAGTTCGCTGCGGCTGTACTCGCGGCGCGATAGATAGCCGAGCGCGCGTCCTTTGAGCGAACGTGCTGGGCGTTGGGATTTTTTTGCTTCGCTTGGGGCGGGATCTGCGTCGCCGGGTGTTTGGTCTGAGGCAGATGTGCTGCGTGAGGTGCTGCCGGAGTTACCTAAGCGGCCTGCCCCGTGCGAACGAAGCGAGCCGCGCGAGTTGCGTGAGCCGCGCGACTCACTCGAGCGCGTGTAGGTAGGCTCAGCGGACTGGTCGGGCTGGCTTGAAGACAGCGCGCGCCGCGGGCCACGGCCTGCGGCGCGATCGTGTGCGTCGAACGATTCAGGCCGATCGAACGGATCAAAGCGATCCGATGTTTCGGATAGATCCGCGTGCGCCGAACGTTCGGGCGAATCGCTCCCGTCATTACGCGGGCCGCCCACGTTGCGTCCAGAATTGGACAATGGCCGGCCCTTGCGTATCACGTAGTGGTTACTCTTCGTCCGCGACTTCTGCGCCTGCGCCGGTCACTGCCTCGGCCATTGCATTCACACCCAGCGATTCGCGGATGCGGTTCTCGATCTCACGAGCAATGTCCGGATTTTCGCGCAGGAATTCACGCGCATTGTCCTTGCCCTGGCCGATCCGCTCACCGCTATAGCTGTACCACGCGCCGGCCTTGTCGACGATTTTGGCCTGCACGCCCAGGTCGATAATTTCGCCCTGACGCGAAATACCCTCGCCGTACAGAATGTCGAAGATCGCCTCGCGGAACGGTGGCGAAACCTTGTTCTTGACCACCTTCACGCGCGTTTCGTTGCCGATCACTTCGTCGTTCTTCTTGATCGAGCCAATGCGGCGAATGTCCAGACGCACCGACGCATAGAACTTCAGCGCATTACCGCCGGTGGTGGTTTCCGGATTACCGAACATCACGCCGATCTTCATGCGGATCTGGTTGATGAAGATCACGAGGCAGTTGGTGCGCTTGATCGTGCCCGTGAGCTTGCGCAGCGCTTGCGACATAAGACGCGCTTGCAGACCCGGCAGCGAGTCGCCCATTTCGCCTTCGATTTCAGCCTTCGGCACGAGCGCCGCGACCGAGTCGATCACGATCATGTCGATCGAGCCCGAGCGTACCAGTGCGTCGGCAATTTCCAGCGCCTGCTCGCCCGTGTCCGGCTGCGACACCAGCAGGTCGTTCACGTTCACGCCGAGCTTGCCTGCGTATTGAATGTCGAGCGCGTGTTCCGCGTCGATAAACGCTGCCGTGCCGCCGATCTTCTGCATTTCGGCGATGACTTGCAGCGTCAGCGTGGTCTTACCCGACGACTCCGGACCATAGATTTCGACCACGCGGCCACGCGGCAAACCGCCGACGCCCAACGCGATGTCGAGGCCGAGCGATCCGGTGGAAACGACCTGGATGTCTTCGACTACCTCACCTGCGCCGAGCCGCATGACCGACCCTTTGCCGAACTGCTTTTCGATCTGCGCGAGGGCGGCAGCGAGTGCCTTGCTCTTTTCAGCAGTCAGTCCAGCCGAGCCTTTCTTGCTTTCTTCCATGAATCGTCCTTTGCTATGATGAACGGCGTCTGAGGCAGATGTGTCGTCCAGTTTTGAAGGACAGCACACGAAACTCAGACACTGTATAAAAAAACAGTGGTTTTGGCAAGCGTGATTCTGATGCGAACGCGCATTTTTACTGTCGCGCCGCCCAACCACCCACAATGATTCGGAGACCGCTGTGCGCCGCGGGGACACCCGAGGTGCCGGCCAAGGCCCTGAGCTGGCGCATCATGCGAATTCTGATTGCCGAAGACGACAGCATACTCGCGGACGGTCTCGTTCGATCACTCCGCCAATCGGCCTATGCCGTGGATCACGTGAAGAGCGGCGTCGAGGCCGACACCGCGCTGTCGATGCAAAGTTTCGATCTGCTGATTCTCGATCTCGGCCTGCCGCGCATGTCCGGGCTCGAAGTGCTGCGCCGCCTGCGCGCGCGCAATTCGAACCTGCCGGTGCTGATTCTGACCGCCGCGGACAGCGTCGACGAACGCGTCAAGGGCCTAGACCTCGGCGCGGACGACTACATGGCTAAACCGTTTGCCCTTAACGAACTCGAAGCGCGTGTGCGCGCGCTCACGCGGCGCGGCGCGGGCGGCGGTCCGACGATCGTGCGGCACGGTTCGCTGGGCTTCGATCAGGTGGGCCGGATCGCCTATATCAACGATCAGGTGATCGACCTGTCCGCGCGCGAACTGGGTCTTCTCGAAGTGCTGCTGCAACGGATCGGCCGGCTGGTTTCGAAGGAACAGCTCGTCGACCATCTTTGCGAATGGGGCGAGGAAGTCAGCAACAACGCAATCGAGGTCTACGTGCACCGGCTGCGCAAGAAAATCGAGCCGAGCGGCGTGCGCATCATCACCGTGCGAGGGCTCGGCTACTGCCTCGAGAAAGCGGTCGCGCCCGCGAATGCGAGTGCGAGTGCGAATGCGAGTGCGAGTGCGAATGCGAGTGCGAATGCCGGCGCGAATGCCGCGGCAACCACACCCGCCGAGCCCGAACCGGCACCATCGCCGTCAACGCCGGCCGGAGGAATGCCGGCGAGTCACCACTACAAATAGAGCACATCATGTCCGCACGCGCAGATCGCGCGACGGCCCGCGCGGCGGACCTCGACGAGGCGCGCGACGAGCGCTACGCCAATCCGTTCGCCCCGCCCGACGAAACCGAAGCCGCCGCCGAGGCGCGCCCCCGCTCGCTATTCGGCGAAATTCTCGACTGGATGCTCGCGCCTTTGCTGCTGCTCTGGCCAATGAGCCTCGCGGTCACGTATCTGGTCGCCAAATCGATCGCGAACGGGCCGTTCGACCGCGCGCTGGAAACCGACGCCTACGTGCTCGCTCGGCAGATTCATCCGGTCAACGGCGTGGCCGAACTGACGCTGCCCGATTCCACGCGCGACTTTTTGCGGACGGACAACGTCGACAGTGTTTTCTATCAGGTGCTCGGCACGCGGGGCGAGCTGGTGGCGGGCGAGCGCGACATGCCGCTGCCGCACGAAGACGACCGGCCGCAACCGGGCCTTGTCGCTTTCCGGGACGACATGCTGCGCGGCAACGACATCCGCGTGGCCTATACGACGGTCGAATTCCCGCAGACGCCCGGCGCAGAGCCGGTGCTCGTGCAGGTCGCCGAGACGCTCGACAAACGCAGCCAGCTCGCCAACGACATCATCAAAGGCGTGATCCTGCCGCAGTTCGTGATCCTGCCGCTCGCGATCCTGCTCGTGTGGTTCGGCCTTTCGCGCGGCCTCGCGCCGCTGCACGCGCTGCAGGCGCACATCCGCGCGCGTCGGCCCGACGATCTGTCGCCGCTCGAGGCGCGTCGCGCGCCGCCGGAAATCGAGCCGCTCGTCACGTCGTTCAATGATCTGCTGACGCGTCTTGAGCAGAACATGGAGCTGCAAAAGCGCTTTATCGCCGACGCCGCGCATCAGATGAAAACGCCGCTCGCCGGCCTGCGCACTCAGGCCGAGCTGGCGCTGCGGCAAGACGCGTCGGCGGAAGTGCATCGCTCGCTCGAGCAGATCGCGACGAGTTCGGAGCACGCGGCGCGGCTCGTCACGCAACTGCTTGCGCTCGCGCGCGCCGAAAACCGCATGTCCGGACAGATCTTCACGCCGGTGGAAGTGACGGAAGTCGCGCGCAATGCCGTGCGCGACTGGGTGCAGGCCGCGCTCGCCAAGCAGATGGATTTGGGTTACGAGGCGCCGGAAGAACCCGTCGAGGTCGACGGCAATCCGGTCATGCTGCGCGAGATGTTGTCGAACCTGATCGACAACGCGATCCGCTACACGCCGGCGGGCGGCCGCATCACCGTAAGAGTGAGGCACGACGCAGCCGCGCGGCTCGTGCATCTCGAAGTGGAAGACACCGGTATCGGCATTCCAGCCGCCGAACGTTCGCGGGTCGTCGAGCGCTTTTACCGGATTCTCGGCCGCGAAGGCGACGGCAGCGGCCTCGGGCTTGCGATCGTCCGCGAAATCGCGACGATGCACGGCGGCGAGCTGACCATCGACGACAACGTCTATCAAACCGCGCCGCGGCTCGCGGGAACGCTGGTGCGTGTCAGTTTGCATGTGCTCGAGCGGGGCAGGACTTACCCTAACGCGGACTGACAGCCATAAGCCGCCAAAGCCAAGTTGTCCGGCGTTCACAGCATATTGCACGGCGTTGAACCAGAATTGACCTATTTTCACGAACCTTCGTCGCGGGTCAGCAAGCCGTCGGCGTAACCATTCACGTCAGTAGGCCGTAAGTTTTCACTCCAATAATCGGTTGCACGGAACGCCGCGGGCCGGCGCACCGCGTGCATATCAATATTGGAGACGACATATGGCTACCGTAGGCGGACACATTTCGCCCGTGCCCATGACGCGCGATGAGAAGCGGGTGATCTTCGCATCGTCGCTAGGTACGGTTTTCGAGTGGTACGACTTTTATCTGGCCGGCTCGCTGGCCGCCTTCATCAGCAAGAGCTTTTTCTCCGGCGTCAATCCGACTGCCGGCTTCATTTTCACGCTGCTCAGCTTCGCCGCGGGTTTCGCGGTCCGGCCGTTCGGCGCGGTGGTGTTCGGGCGGCTCGGCGATATGGTCGGCCGCAAGTACACGTTCCTCGTCACGATCGTGATCATGGGCGTGTCGACGTTCCTCGTCGGCTTCTTGCCCGGCTATGCGGCGATCGGCATCGCATCGCCGGTCATCTTCATCGCGATGCGGATGCTGCAGGGCCTGGCGCTCGGCGGCGAGTACGGCGGCGCCGCGACCTACGTGGCGGAACATGCGCCGCCGGGACGCCGCGGCTTCTACACTGCCTGGATCCAGACGACGGCCACGCTCGGCCTCTTCCTCTCGTTGCTCGTGATTCTCGGCGTGCGTACGGCGATGGGCGAAGACGCGTTCGGCGCATGGGGCTGGCGCATTCCGTTCATCGCGTCGATCGTGCTGCTGGCCATTTCGGTGTGGATTCGCCTGCAACTGCATGAATCGCCGGTGTTCGAGCGCATCAAGGCCGAAGGCAAGACGTCGAAGGCGCCGCTTACCGAAGCGTTCGGCCAGTGGAAGAACCTGAAGATCGTGATTCTCGCGCTGATCGGCCTGACCGCCGGCCAGGCCGTGGTGTGGTACACGGGCCAGTTCTACAGCCTGTTCTTCCTGACGCAGACGCTGAAGGTCGACGGCGCGACGGCCAACATCATGATCGCCATCGCGCTGCTGATCGGCACGCCGTTCTTCCTGTTCTTCGGCTCGCTGTCGGACCGCATCGGCCGCAAGCCGATCATCATGGCCGGGCTGCTGATCGCCGCGCTGACGTACTTCCCGCTCTTCAAGGCGCTCACGCACTATGTGAACCCGGCGCTGGAAACGGCTACGGCCAAGGCGCCGATCGTCGTGATCGCGAATCCCGACGAATGCTCGTTCCAGTTCAACCCGGTCGGCACGTCGAAGTTCACGAGTTCCTGCGACATCGCGAAGAGCGCGCTTTCGAAGGCCGGCCTGAACTACGAGAACGTCGCGGCGCCGGCGGGCACGGCGGCGCAGATCAAGGTCGGCGATACGGTGGTGAACACGTATGACGGCAAGGCCGCCGACGCCAAGGAACAGGGCAAGACGTTCGACAAGACGCTCGCCACGACGCTGAAGTCCGCGGGCTATCCGCCGAAGGCCGACTCGTCGCAGATCAACTGGCCGATGAGCGTGGTGATCCTGACGATCCTCGTGATCTACGTGACGATGGTCTACGGACCGATCGCGGCAATGCTGGTGGAGATGTTCCCGACGCGTATCCGCTATACGTCGATGTCGCTGCCGTATCACATCGGCAATGGCTGGTTCGGCGGCTTCCTGCCGGCCACCGCGTTCGCGATCGTCGCGGCGAAGGGCAACATCTACTCGGGCTTGTGGTATCCGATCGTGATCGCGCTCATCACGTTTGTGATCGGCATGCTGTTCGTCCGCGAAACGAAAGACTCGGACATTTACGCGAAGGATTGACCGGGACCCGCCGCCCCGCAGGCCCGCGCTTGCGGGCTCATGAGGCGGCAGTTTAAAAAGTTGCGCGCCGGGGGTTGACAGCCCTCGGCGCTATCCCCATAATCTCGCTTCTTTCGGCGAATTAGCTCAGTTGGTTAGAGCGACGGAATCATAATCCGCAGGTCCGGGGTTCGAGTCCCTGATTCGCCACCAGTTGCAAGAAAAAGCCGCTGACCCACAAGGTTCAGCGGCTTTTTCGTTTCTGGCTGTCTATTTTTCATTCAGGCACCGACACTCGCAACTTCAAGGAGGATTGTTGATGACGTTCCGCACCGCCGCGCGCGCCGTGGCCATCGCATCGATCGCGCTTTGGGGCGCCGCTTCCGTGACCGTGGCCCAGGCGCAAACTCCGACCGACAACCAGTGGCGCGCAAGCCAGACCACCTTGTCGACGCTTCTGCAGAACGGCTACAGGATCGTCGCCGTCGTCAATACGCCTCGCGCCGACGGCGGCCCGGCCGATACGATCTTCGTGCAGCGCGATCAGAGCGCCTTCAAATGCATCGATTCGCAAGCCTCCGAGGCGAGCAAGAAAGCGCCCGGCTGTTATGAACTGGCGCCGTCGTCGGGCGCGGCCACGACGGGCCCGGAAGCCAAGTAAGCGAGCCATCCGGGAGCCGGCGCGATCACGCCTCGATGCGCCCGCGCGTCACGCCGAGCAGCCGCGCCATCGCGTCGCGCGCGGCGGCGGCATCACGTTCGCGAATCGCCTCGAACACGGCCGTATGTTCCGCGAGCGACGCATTGAAAACCTCCGCGCGCTTCGCATTCAGCCGAAGCTGCGCCTCGAGCGTACGCTCGATCAGCGTGCCGAGCGGAATCAGCAATTCGTTGCTGCACGCGATCAGCACGCCCAGGTGAAACTGCAGATCCGCCCTCACCCATTCGTCGACATTGCGCGCCGCGGCCATTGCCGCGTGGGCGGCGGCCAGCGCGCCGAACGTGTCGTCCGCATGCGAAGCCGCCGCGAGACCGGCGGCATACGGCTCGATCATCTCGCGCATTTCCTGCAGCTTGAGCGCGAATTGCATCGGCTCGGCGACGCGCGAATACCAGTCGAGCACATCGACATCGAGCAGATTCCACGCGTGCCGCGGGCGCACACGCGTGCCCACGCGCGGGCGCGATTCGATCAGCCCTTTCGACGTCAGCGTGCGCAGCGCCTCGCGCAACACCGTGCGGCTCACCCCCAAAGTGCCCATTAACTCCGCCTCGCGCGGCAGGATCGATTCGGGCGCGTAGTCGCCACGCAAAATCGCGGTGCCCAGCAGATGCGCGACGCGCCCATGCAGATCGTGCTGAATAGCTTTCTCCCGGCGGCGGCGCCGCTCAATATGTGGCGAATAGTACTATTAATAGTACTTTAATGCGATTGTGCGGTAGCATGGAAACCCTCGAATAATTCGCAATGAGTGGAGACGCACGTCATGAAAATCACCAAGCTTGAAACGTTCATCGTTCCGCCGCGCTGGTGCTTCCTCAAGATCGAGACGGACGAAGGCATCGTCGGCTGGGGCGAGCCGGTGGTCGAGGGCCGCGCGCATACGGTGGCCGCGGCCGTCGAAGAACTGTCGGACTATCTGATCGGCAAAGACCCGCTTCTGATCGAAGACCACTGGCAGGTCATGTACCGTGCGGGCTTTTATCGCGGCGGTCCGATCACGATGAGCGCGATCGCCGGCGTGGATCAGGCGCTGTGGGACATCAAGGGCAAGCATCATGGCGTGCCGATTCACGCGCTGCTCGGCGGCCAGGTGCGCGACAGGATCAAGGTGTATTCGTGGATCGGCGGCGACCGTCCGAGCGACGTTGCGAACAACGCGCGCGCCGTGGTCGAGCGCGGCTTCAAGGCCGTGAAGATGAACGGCTCGGAAGAACTGCAGATCATCGACACCTTCGACAAGGTGCAAGGCGTCATCAACAACGTGGCCGCGGTGCGCGAGGCGGTGGGGCCGGACATTGGCATCGGCGTGGATTTCCACGGCCGCGTGCACAAGCCGATGGCCAAGGTGCTCGCGAAAGAGCTCGACCCGTACAAGCTGCTGTTCATCGAAGAGCCGGTGCTGTCGGAAAACGCGGAGGCGCTGCGCGACATCGTCAACCAGACCAACACGCCGATCGCATTGGGCGAGCGTCTGTACTCGCGCTGGGACTTCAAGCACATCCTGTCGGGCGGCTACGTCGACATCATCCAGCCGGACGCGTCGCACGCGGGCGGGATTACGGAGTGCCGCAAGATCGCGTCGATGGCGGAAGCCTACGACGTCGCGCTCGCGCTGCACTGCCCGCTCGGTCCGATCGCGCTCGCCACCTGCCTGCAGATCGACGCGGTGAGCTACAACGCGTTCATCCAGGAACAGAGCCTCGGCATTCACTACAACCAGGGCAATGACCTGCTCGACTACATCAGGAACCCGGAAGTCTTCAAATACGAAGACGGCTTCGTGTCGATTCCGCAAGGTCCGGGCCTCGGTATCGAAGTGAACGAAGAGAAAGTGCGCGAGATGGCGAAGGTCGGGCACCGCTGGCGCAATCCTGTCTGGCGTCACGCGGACGGCAGCGTCGCGGAGTGGTGAGCGGAGCTTTGCTGACTGAGCCGGTTTGCTGACTAACTGACTAACTGGCTAGCGCCGCCTGCGGGCGGCGTTCTCTTTTGTGCGTCGACAGCCGGGCGATTCGCGCGACGCAGCCACACGTTACGGTGACGTGACGCGCGGCCGTCTCAGTAACGTAACGTCCGGGACCAAACCGGCTCCAGCAGCGCTCGCAAGACGCTCGCGCCGCTTGCCTCCGCACCCCGCAAAGCCCCGTCGACAAAGGCGCTCGCGCCCTTTGTTCGGCATCAGACAGTCACATGGCGTGGTCCTTGCTCAAATGCACTCGACAACAAAATGCATCGGGGGCTTCATGGGCGAATTCATTCCGGACTATCTGCTGCGCGAACAGGCGGCCGTCGGCGCGCTCGCGCTGTTCGGCGTGCTGCGCATCATCGGCGCGGCCGTCGCGTATGAACGCGGCTGGCGCATCGCGGCGCTCGAAAAATGGTTCATCGCCGCCGCCGTCATCTATTGCATTCCGCAGCTTTTCGACGTGCTCGCGCATGTCTACGGCGCGCACGCGGCCGCAGCCGAACTCGAAGGCAAAGCCGCAGGCTGCGCGATCGCGCTCTTTAGCGCGCCGATCGTCGGGCATCGGCTGGGCCTCGAATGAATCGATCGGGCGGCCACATGCTGAACATGCTGTCGACGCACATCGCCAGAACGGCCCGGCTCGCCAGGCCGGTGTACGGCGTCGGCGATGTGCTGAGGCTGAAATCGGGCGGATCGCCGATGACCGTCACATGGAGCGGTCCCGTGCTGTTCGCGTCAGGCAACTGGCTGATCTGCCAATGGTTCACCGATACGGGGGAACTGATGCAGGAGATGTTTCCCGAGGAAACGCTGGAGCCGGCGCAAGTGGAGAGGCGGTTGCCGGCTGCTGGGCAGTAGCGGATCGCCGGGTACACTAGCGGATTCGCTTGCCGAGTTCAGCGACCGTGTCTACGACGCCGCGCGTCGAAGTGCGCGGCGTTTTATGCGACGCGTGCGAACTACGCGTCGCCCGAGGTGACGCGGCAAGGCGCACCGTCACCGCCGCCTCGCCCCATCCAAACCCACCGACCCACCCCTCACCCAAGCGCCGCAAACGCCGGCACGCTATGCGACAGCACGGCGGCCGCGACAAAAACGCCGATCAGCGCTAGTGCTTCCAGGTAAAGCACGTTGACGAAGGTATGCGCGTCCATCGTCGATGCCGTGCGGCGCAGGCGTGGCAGCGCGAGGAAGCGGTTCAGTCCGCCAAGCACCAGCGCCAGTCCGACGAGCGTGAGCTTGAGAATCAGCACATGGCCCCACGAGCTCGACTCGATCGCCAGCAACGACCCGCCCGAACCCCGCACCGCATTGAAGATGCCGGACAGGATGACAAACCCGACCGCGACCAGCGACACATTCGACACCTGCGTCGCCGTGCGGATCAGCACGCCGCGCGCCGTCGACGCGCCCAGCGCCGGCAACGCGACGAGCCCGGCCGTGATCGCGAGACCGCCCCAGACGGTCGTCACGAGCACATGCAGCGTTTGCATCGCGATGGCCGCCGACGCGAGGCCGGCGTCCGCCGCATGTCCGAGCGACGCCTTGCCCGCCGCGATGACGATCACCGCGAGCCACAGCAGCGCATTGCGCAGCATGCCGCCGTGACTCGTCATGGCCGTGCCGAGCAAAATCAGCGCGCCGGCGAAGGCAACGCTCCAGCCATAGCCGACATGCGTTTGCGAAAGCACGGTCGGCACCATGCCGAACGCGGCGGGCAACGCCACGCCGCTCATCGACGCCGCCTGATACAGCAGCCAGCCGAGATCCGCGAGCACCAGCACGACGCTCGCCGTCAGCAACGACCGTTGCGCGCGCAACCACGCGGGTTGCGCGGGCGAGATCTTCGCCTTGGCATCGTCCGCCAGCCACGCGCCGAGCAACGCCGAACCGACGGCAAACGCAAACGCGACATTCATGAGCGCGGCCATCGCGACCTGCCCGATCCACAGTCCGTCGATGCTCATTTGACAGTGAACGCAAAGTCGCCTTGCGTGCGATGACCGTCGGTGGCAACCGCGGTCCAATGCACCGCGTAGTGGCCCGCGCCCAACTGCGGCAGCGGCAGATGCATGACGCGCGCATCCTGTTTATCGACTTGCGACGCAGCCGATGCGGCCGGCTTGCCGTTGGCATCGGCGAGCGCGATCTTGCTGAACGCCGGTTCGAGCGGCTCGGTGAAGTGCAGCGTGACCTCGGCGGGTGCGGCGACTTCGGCGTTGGCAGCCGGCTCGCTGGAAACGAGATGCGCATGCGCGAATGCCGTGGACGTCAGCAAGAGCGCCGCGGCGCCGAACGCGAATGAAAGCCGCGCCGGACGAATAATATGGATTAGCTTCATGTAAGGCCGATAGCGGTGAACAGGAAAACGGCAGTGGCCGGCAAGGCTGGAGCGGAATGCAGCAGACCGCGCGCGCCGCGCGAACAGATCGAACGCGCAACCCGGCGCGCCCGGAAGTGTACGCTTCGATGGTCCGCGTGCGCGTGGGTTCAACATCGCGCGCAAAAGTTCGCCGGGTACAGCGCTTGCAACCGTGGACCACGCAGTAAAAAGTCGAGAAGGCGTGCATGAACATGCTCGGGCGCGGCAATGCGCGTCAAACTGTCGCACGCCTGTGACATCCGCAAGCGTCGCGCGTGCGGCAAATAGTCATCATCACCCTTCGATGATAGAATGCTGCGTCGCCGCAGCGCCGGCTGCCCTTCACACCGAGCCGCTCGAAGTTCGGTCAGGTCCCCGATTTTGATGGAGTTACGCGTGTCTTCAAGACGCATTTTCCGCCCGTTGCTTGCCCTTCTGCTGATCGGCTCCGCGGGTGTCTATAGCGCTGCGAAAGCGCAGACTCAACCGAAGGCCCCCGATACGATGGAAGCGCGCGTGCAAGGTTGCACGGCCTGCCACGGCACACACGGTCAAGGCACGGACAACGACTACTTCCCGCGCCTCGCGGGCAAGCCGGCCGACTATCTGTACAACCAGTTGCAGAATTTCCGCGAAGGGCGCCGCAAGTATCCGCCCATGAACTACCTCGTCACGTATCTCTCCGACGACTATCTGCATCAGATCGCCACGTACTTCTCGAAGCAGCGCCCGCCGTATCCGGCGCCGGCCAAGCCGACGGTTTCGTCCACCACGCTCGCGCGCGGCCAGCAGATCGTGCTGAACGGCGACGCGTCGAAGCAGATTCCGGCTTGCGCGGCTTGCCACGGCAAGAGCCTGACCGGCATGGAGCCGGCCATTCCGGGTCTGGTCGGTCTGCACTCCGATTACATCAGCGCGCAGCTCGGCGCATGGCGTTCGGGCACGCGCCACGCAATCGCACCTGATTGCATGCACACCATCGCCACGCGTCTCACCGACGAAGACGTCAACGCGGTCGCTGCGTGGCTTTCCACGCAACAGGCTCCACAAAACCCCGTGCCGGCTCCGGCCCGCTCGATGAAGACTCCGCTTGCCTGCGGCAGCGAACCGCAATAAGGCACCGGGAGAGACACTCAAATGAAACGCAAGTCTTTGTTCGCCCTCTCGGCAGTTGTCGTTGTCGCGGCTGCTGCACTCGTCCCCGTCCTGTGGTCGGGCGGCGACAATCTGCATAACGGCTCGGCCGTGGCGGCAACGCCGGCCGACCAGGCCGCGCTCGTCAAGAAGGGCGAGTACCTCGCCCGCGCCGGCGACTGTATCGCCTGCCACACGGTGCGCGGCGGCAAGCAGTTCGCGGGCGGTCTGCCCATGGCCACGCCGTTCGGCACGATGTTCACGCCGAACATCACGCCTGACGACCAGTACGGCATCGGCAAGTGGACGCAGGACGACTTCTATCGCGCCATGCACACGGGCCGCTCGAAAGACGGCAGCCTGCTCTATCCGGGCTTCCCGTTCACGAGCTACACGAAAGTCACGCGCGCCGACTCGGACGCGATCTACGCGTATCTGCGTTCGGTGCCGCCGGTTGCCGTGCCGAGCCGTCCGCACGAACTCAAGTTCCCGTTCAACCAGCGCAACATGCTGATCGGCTGGCGCACGCTGTTCTTCCGTGAAGGCGAGTACAAGCCGGACCCGACCAAGTCGGTCGAGTGGAACCGCGGCGCCTATCTGATAGAAGGTCTCGGCCATTGCGGCATGTGCCACACGTCGATCAACGCAATGGGCGGCCCGGTCAGCTCGGCGGCCTTTGCCGGCGGTCTGATCCCGCTGCAGAACTGGTACGCGCCGTCGCTCACGTCGAACAAGGAAGCGGGTCTCGGCGACTGGGAAACGAAAGACATCGCCGATCTGCTGAAGACCGGCGTGTCGAACCGCGGCGCAGTGTTCGGCCCGATGGCGGAAGTGGTCCACAACAGCTTGCAGTACATGAGCGATGCGGACATCAACGCAATGGCCACGTACCTGAAGACGATTCCGCAGAAGAGCGAAGCACCTGAGCCGATGCAGCTCGAAACGTCCGAAAAGTTCGGCGGCGAACTGTTGAAGCAAGGTCAAAAGATCTACGCTGACAACTGCGCGAAGTGCCACGCGGACAATGGTCTCGGCATGCCGCCGGCCTTCCCGCCGCTCGCGAACAACCAGTCGATCCAGATGCCTTCGGCGGTCAACCCGATCCGCATGGTGCTGAACGGCGGTTATCCGCCGAGCACGGACGCGAACCCGCATCCGTACGGCATGCCGCCGTTCGCACAGTCGCTGTCGAATCAGGAAGTCGCAGCGGTCGTGACGTACATCCGTATGTCCTGGGGCAACCACGGCACGGCCGTGTCGCCGCAGCAAGTGTCCGATCTGCGTTCGGCGCCGCTCGACTAAGCAGCGTTTGTAGCATCAAGGGCGCGGCCTGCGAGATTCGCGGCCGCGCCCTTCGTTTTTTGATGACCGGTATCATGGAGTAATTAGCGCGGCAGCTTTTGCCCCAATGAAACCGTGCAGGAGAAAAGACCGTGCATGTCGGTGAGCGTTTGAACAGCATTACCCACCTCGTCGGCGCCGTGCTGTCGGTGGCGGGGCTGGTGACGCTCGTGACGATGGGCGCGGTCGAAGGCGACGCGTACAAGGTGGTCAGCTTCAGCGTGTACGGTGCGATGCTGTTCGTGCTGTATGCTATCTCGACGCTCTACCACAGCGTGCGCAACCCGCGCGTCAAGGCGGTGCTGCAGAAATGCGACCACTCGGCGATCTATCTGCTGATCGCCGGAAGCTATACTCCGTTCACGCTTGTCACGTTGCGTGGGCCGTGGGGCTGGTCGCTGTTCGGCGTGAGCTGGGGGCTTGCCGCTCTTGGCATCGTGCAGGAACTGACGCTCGGGCGACGCACCCGCAGCGTTTCGATGGTGCTGTATGTCCTGATGGGATGGCTCGCGCTCGTTGCCGTCCGCCCGCTGCTGGAAGCATTACCGGCTGCGGGCACTGCCTGGCTCGTGGCCGGCGGGGTCATCTACAGCGCCGGTATCTACTTCTTCATCAACGACGAGCGCATCCGGCACGGACATGGTATCTGGCACCTGTTCGTACTGGCGGGCAGTCTGTGTCAATTCGTCAGCGTCGCGCGCTATGTCGCGTGACGTCCACGGCGGCGAAATGCAACTTAAGGCCAGTCAACGTGTCTGCATAGCGCGTTGAAGCATCCGGCACGCATCTCGAGCGTGCCGCCGATTTCCCTGCGAACGGAACTGGGCCTCGGCCTTGATCTCGATCACGCCAGGCGGCGCGTACGTGCGGCATTGATGCCGCATTCCTGCCCCGCCGGCGCTTACATGCGCCGTTCGCGAAACTGCATTGCAAAGAGCATTTATGTCTTTTGATTCCCTCGGCTTGTCCGAACCGTTGGTCCGCGCTGTACACGAACTCGGCTACACCACTCCGACTCCTATCCAGACTCAGGCGATTCCGGCTGTGCTCAACGGCGGCGATCTGCTGGCCGGCGCGCAAACCGGCACCGGCAAGACGGCCGGCTTTACGCTGCCGATCCTTCAGCGTCTGAACTCCATGCCGGCGAACACGTCGGCGTCGGGCAAGCGCGCCGTGCGCGCGCTCATTCTCACGCCCACGCGCGAACTGGCCGCGCAGGTTGAAGAAAGCGTGCGTGCCTATGGCAAATATCTGAAGCTCAAGTCGACGGTAATGTTCGGCGGCGTCGGCATCAATCCGCAGATCGGTGCATTGCGGAGCGGCGTCGACATCGTCGTCGCGACGCCGGGCCGTTTGCTCGACCACATGCAGCAGAAGACCATCGACCTGTCGCATCTCGAGATTCTCGTGCTCGACGAAGCGGACCGCATGCTCGACATGGGCTTCATCCACGATATCAAGCGCGTGCTCGCGAAGCTGCCTCCGAAGCGGCAGAACCTGCTGTTCTCGGCAACGTTCTCGGATGAGATCAAAACGCTCGCCGACAACCTGCTCGACTCGCCGGCGCTAATCGAAGTCGCGCGCCGCAATACGACGGCGGAAACCGTCGCGCAAAAAATCCACCCGGTGGATCGCGACAAGAAGCGCGAGTTGCTCACGCACCTGATCAAGCAGCACAACTGGTTTCAGGTGCTGGTGTTCACGCGCACCAAGCACGGCGCGAATCGCCTTGCCGAGCAGTTGACGAAGGACGGCATCAGCGCGCTCGCCATTCACGGCAACAAGAGCCAGTCGGCGCGCACGCGCGCGTTGGCCGAGTTCAAGGACGGCACGCTGCAGGTTCTGGTGGCGACCGATATCGCCGCGCGCGGCATCGACATCGATCAGTTGCCGCACGTCGTCAACTTCGACTTGCCGAATGTGCCGGAAGATTACGTGCACCGCATCGGCCGTACGGGCCGCGCGGGCGCGACGGGCGAAGCGGTGTCGCTCGTGTGCGTCGACGAATTGCAGTTGCTGAAGGACATCGAGAAGCTGATCAAGCGTCCGGTGCCGCAGGAAGTGATCGCCGGTTTCGAACCGGACCCGACTGCGAAGCCGGAGCCGATTCTGCGCCGCGGCCAGGGCGGCGGCGGTGGCGGCGGACGTTCGCCGCGCCAGGGTCAAGGCGCGCCGAAGGGCGGCAACGGCGGCGCGGCAAAGCCAGCGCAACGCTCGGGGCAACGTCCGGCGAACGCTCAGCAGCAGCCGAAGCCGCAAGGCGCAAAGCCGGCCGGCAACGGCGGCCAGCCGCGCCGCGACGGTCAGCGTCAGGACGATCGTCCGCGCGCGATTGCTCATGAAGGTAGCGCCGCGCAGCACGCGCCGCGCAAACCTCAGGGTGGCAATCCGGGCGCATTGCTCGGCGGCGCAAAGTCACGCAACGACTCGCCGCGCGGTGGCAATCCGGCGCGCAGCGGTCAGCGCGGTCGCTAACCAAGCTTAGCCACAACCCAGCCGCAACACGAACGCGAGCCGCAAGTCACCCACCCGACGACGCGGCTCGCTTCAAATGCTCGACCTGCCGTTCCCATCGGTCGAGCACCTTCTCTCTCCCAACATCCAGCTCGAACGTGATGCCGCTCGTCAGGCGCGCATACTGCACGCTTTGCGTTTCCGCCGACTCGATCGAGCAGCTCATATAGACGAGACCGCTGTCGTCGCCGTCCGCGGAAGGCAGCGGTGCGGCGAGCAACTGCACCTGGTAAAACGCGTCGTCGAACACGAAGCTCAAGGCCGCGCGCCCGCTCCGTGCGATCGCGCGCGCCGCCCGCGCCTGCGGCCACAGCGCGATGCATAGCGTGCGCGAATCGGGCGCGTATAACTCGCCGATGCCGAGCAGTGACGTGCGAATGTGCTGGTTCACGTCGACGGTCAGGAGCGACGCGGTGAAGCCGGTCTTGCTCGCGAGCGACGAGCCGTCGAAGAGCGCGCGAATCGAGTCGGGCCATTCGTCGAATGCAGTCTGATCGAGTGCGCGCTGTGGCTGAGAGGAATCGCTCATCGCAAAGGTCCGGTTAAGAGGCAAGCATTCGTCATCATGCCTCGAAAAGCAGATGGCCCGCATCGAGCGGGCCATTTCTTTGACGGCGCGTTTGCGCGCGTGACCTAAGCAATGCGTCACTAACCTGCTACGCCCTCACCGAAAGAACACATGCTGCGTGATCTTCGCGAGCGGATAGTGCACGCCGGGTTGAATCTTCGCGGGCAAATCGAGCGGTTTGAGCAGCATCTTCACGCACATGTCCGCCGACAGATTGCGCCGCACGAGCGCGTTGATGCGCGCGGCGCGCTCGCGGTTATAAGCCTGATCGCGCACGCGTTCCGGATAACGAATCGCGAACACGTGACGCAAGGCGATCTCCGAATCTTCGTTCTTGATCTCCATCACGCGGCGCATTAGTGCGCCGAGCACCGCGAGCCGGCCATTGCCCTCGATCTTGTTGTACTTCTTGAAGTACTTGAAAAAGTGCTTGTAATGGCGGACTTCGTCCGTGCGAATGTTGTCCGTGATCTGCTTGAGAACCGGTTCGTCCGAACACTCGCCGATCGCGCGATACAGCGTCGCGGTGCCTGTTTCAACGACGCAGCGCGCCACCATTTCCAGCGCGCGAGTCTTTTCGAAATCTTCGACGGAACAGGTCAGCGAATACTCGTCCATGAAATTGCGGAACGCGGTGTCCCAGTCGTATTCGGGCCACACGTACGCGATATACGTCTTGAGCGCGCGGCCGTGCTGCATTTCCTCGGGCTCCCATTCGTTGTTGAGCCACGCGGAAACTTCGGGATCGTCGTTAAAGAACTGGCTGAGATTACTGGTGTAAAGATCAGTACCGCTTTCAATAAACGAAGCGGCGCACAACAGCAACAACAGGTCTTCATTTGCGACGGCTTTCTGGCGGTCGATCCGAGTGAGGTCGATGTCCTCGATTCGCCAGGGCATGACATGGTTCAGCTCTGTGTGCATCGTGTCTTGCTCCGAAAGCTGTATCGACTCGTGGAGCATGCTCGCAACCGCTGCTATTGCGCTGCCTCGCGTTGCGGTTCGCCGTGTCGGATACAGCGCCGTGAATTAGAGTTAACCCCTTGTGTCTGCATCTTAGCCTCTGTTTCGCAAGTCTGCAGACAACCCAGCACAGACCGTGCCGATTGGCCGCAGTTCCAATTCCACGATAGACGAAAGTTTCAGTGAGGCAAGCGCGATTGCAGCGCCCGGCAAAAAAGCCGACTCGGCGAGCTGACTGTGCTTCGCGAAATGCGAGTAACGGCGGCTCGCGAATGACGGCGTCGAGATAGCGACGATCCTCCGAGTTGGCGGACGCGCCCCGCGATGGTCTTACAATACGCGCACGCTCGTTCCCGCCCTGCCCGCGCCGCCGTGGGCAGACGCCATAACAAACTCACGACCCGAGACCATGACCCGAGATCCCCGCCTCACGCTGAACGCCCGGCAACAGGAACTGCTGGAGTGGGTGCAACGCGACGGCTTCGTGACCGTGGACGACCTCGCGTCCCACTTCGACGTGACGCCGCAGACGATCCGCCGCGACGTCAACTGGCTCGCCGACATGAACCTGCTGCGCCGCTATCACGGCGGCGCGAGTTTGCCGACCAGTTCCGAGAACGTCTCGTACACCGCGCGTCAGCGCATGTTCCACGACGAGAAACGGCGCATCGCCGCGTTAGTCGCCACGCACATTCCCGATCAGGCATCGCTCTTCATCAATCTCGGCACGACCACAGAGGAAGTCGCGCGCGCGCTCAACCGGCACCGCGGCCTGCGCGTGATCACCAACAATCTGAACGTCGCGAGCATGATGAGCGGCTATCCCGATTGCGAAGTGCTCGTCACGGGCGGCATCGTGCGACCGTGGGACAAGGGCATCGTCGGCGAACTGGCGATCGACTTCATCCGTCAGTTCAAGGTCGACTTCGCGATCATCGGCACCTCGAGCATCGAGACCGACGGCACCTTGCGCGATTTCGACACCCGCGAAGTGCGCGTCGCCGAAGCCATCATCCAGCACGCGCGCACCGTATTCCTGGCCGCCGACAGTTCCAAGTTCGGCCGCCCGGCGCTGGTCCGTCAGGGCCATCTCGACCAGATCGACGCACTTTTCACCGATGCCGCGCCGCCCGCCGACATGGTCGAAACGCTCAATACGGCCAATTGCCAGGTGTATGTGGCCGCGTGACCCGGCGCTGGCCGGCATGTTGCAGTGCACGCCGAACTTCAAGTGAAATCATGGATCTGCCCGCCGCCGCGAACCGCCTCTGCGACGCCTGATTGTCAAAGGGAAAATTTGCAGGGGCCGGTTTGGTGTTTAACGTTCGCTTGACTACACTCCAGTTCCCGGCGTTCGTTGCGCTCTCGCGTGCCGCCGGTGCGAAGTCAAAACTGTCGTAAGCCGTACCTCCCGCCCGATTTTTTGCGGACCACCTGGCAATGGCCCTGCCATTCGATGCCAGTCGCCGTCGAGGCTGTCCGCGTTTGCTTGACATGGAGAGAAACGATGCTGAGTCCGCACGAATTCGCCACGTTGTTGCTCGTCAAGGACGCTCCCAATCAAGTCGACATGGAGCGAGAAGAACTCGACGCCCTCCTCGAACGCCAGCTCGTGCAACTGGAGCGGCTCGCCTCGGGCAATGAACAATGGCGTGTAACGGAATCCGGCGATAGCGCACTTCGAGCGATTAAACGACTTTCCTGAAAACGACCCGCGCATCGTCGGGCTCGACGCCGGTTGTGGTCGAACGGTGAACGGCGATCGCCGCACGCGGCTCGCGGCAACGCAATGCCGCGGCGGCTGATCGCTGAGCGCTTTCGTCTTTTATGCTTGTGTCCACGCGGGCGCCTTTAACGGCGCCCGCTTCGATTTGGCACGCTTCAAAACGCTCGCGCCCTGCGGCCCTGGTTCGCTAACGCGACACAACCCAACGCGACCCACCGCGCCTTCAACCACTCCGCAAAGTCGGGTCCACCGCCGCGCGCCAACTGATCGCTCGCGCGCGCTGCTCGGTAAAGAACGCGACCCACTGATTACGAAGCTGCGGGTCCGCACTTGCGCCCTGGCTCGTGTAGCGCTGCGCAATCGACGCCTGGAACGCGCAGTAATCGTCCTTCGACAAGCGCCCGCGCCGGTTCGCCACATACGCATCGAACAGCGTCGCATACACGCCCTGCGCGTCGTTGCCGTAATCGACGGTCTGCGCGCTGCACATCTGCTGCAATGAAACGAACGACGGTGCGCCCATCGTTCCAGTCAGGCTCGGCGAAGCGACGCACCCTGCGAGCAACGCAGCGGCGCCCGCCATGAAAAGTCCACGCATGAAATTCACCCAGAAATGGCCAGTGCCAAGAGTATCGTCCGTGGCCGCGCGTCGCGCCACTACCCTGGCCATTCGATAGAGTCGCGCTCGGGCGCAGCGAACTTTACTTTTTCGAATATGTTCATTAAAGTTCGAAAACGAACACGAGCCGTTCGGTCGATTTTCAGACCGGTTCCCATACGACGCAGGAGACGCAGCAGGTGACGCAAGGCACGAAATACGATTTGCTCGTCGTGGGCGGCGGGATCAACGGCGCGGGCATCGCGCGCGACGCGGCCGGCCGCGGACTGTCCGTGCTGCTTTGCGAACAGGACGACCTGGCGGCGCATACATCGTCCGCGAGCACCAAGCTGATTCACGGCGGCTTGCGCTACCTCGAGTACCGCGAGTTCGGGCTCGTGCGCAAAGCATTGCAGGAACGCGAGACCTTGCTGCGCGCCGCGCCGCACATCATGTGGCCGCTGCGCTTCGTGATGCCGCACATGCCCGATCTGCGCCCGGCCTGGCTGATCCGCGCGGGCCTCTTTCTTTACGATCACCTCGCACGGCGCGAGCTGCTTCCCGGCTCGCGCGGCATCGTGATGCGCGATCATCCGGCCGGCGCGCCGCTCGTCGAATCGATCAAGCGCGGCTTCGTGTACTCGGACGGCTGGGTCAACGACGCGCGCCTCGTCGTGCTCAACGCGCTCGACGCCGCCGAGCACGGGGCGAAGATTCTCACGCGCACGAAACTGCTGAGCGCCGTGCGCGCCGGCGGCGAATGGCGCGCGCAACTCAGGCGCGCGGACGGCACCACTCTCGACGTGCGTGCCGCGTCGATCGCGAACGCCGCCGGCCCGTGGGTCGGCGAACTGCTGCAAGGCGCGCTGGGCCGCGCGGCGTCGCACAGCGTGCGGCTCGTCAAGGGCAGCCACATCGTCACGCGGAGGCTGTTCGAGCACGACCATGCGTACATTTTCCAGAACCCGGACAAGCGGATCATCTTCGCGATTCCATACGAGCACGACTACACGCTGATCGGCACGACCGACATCGAATATCGCGGCGACCCCGCGCAGGTCGCGATCACCGCCGACGAGACGCAGTACCTGTGCGACTCCATCAACCGCTATTTCAGGCAGAAAATTTCGCCGGCCGACGTGCGCTGGACCTACTCGGGCGTGCGGCCGCTGCTCGAGGAAGAAGGCGCCGACAACCCGTCGGCCGTCACGCGCGACTACTCGCTCGAACTCGACGCGCCCGCGGGCGAAGCGCCGCTGCTATCGGTGTTCGGCGGCAAGATCACGACGTTCCGCAAGCTCGCGGAAGAAGCCGTCGACAAACTCGCGGCCGCGCTAGGCAAAGGCGCGCCGTCGTGGACGGCCGGCGCGTCGTTGCCAGGCGGCGATATTGCGCATGCGAACTTCGAGCGCTTCCTCGCCGAGCTGAAGCAACGTTACGCATGGTTGCCCGACGATCTCGCGCATCGCCTCGCGCGCGCTTACGGCACGCGTGTGACGAAGGTGATCGGCCATGCGCATTCGCTCGCCGATCTCGGCCACGCGTTCGCGCCTGGTCTTTACGAGGCCGAGCTGACTTATCTGCGCGACGTCGAATGGGCGCGCAGCGCGCAGGACGTCCTCTGGCGCCGCTCGAAACTCGGCCTTCACGTCGAGCCGGGCACGCTCGACGCGATCACGCGCGACATCGACGCATGGTTCGCACACGAACCCGAGCGACAGCGCGCGTAACAAGAAAACCGAACAAGACCGAACACAACCGCTTTACCCTTCGGCTCGTTCGGCCACGCGCACGCGCGGACTCCGTTGCGGCGCGCTGGAAACGATAAGCCGTTCCCGTCGCCGGCACGCAGCCTGAACTGCTCGAGCTGCCTGAACCGCTTAAGCTATTCGAGCTGTCACGGCGACTCATAAAATGCATGGAGAAGAGACAATGCAGGATCAGTACATCCTCGCGCTTGACCAGGGCACCACCAGTTCGCGTGCGATGCTGTTCGACCGCCTCGGCAATGTCGTGTCGACGGCGCAAAAGGAGTTCGAGCAGATATATCCGCGGCCGGGCTGGGTCGAGCACGATCCGCAGGAAATCTGGTCGACGCAGGCGGGCGTCGCCGCCGAAGCCGTCACGCGCGCCGGCATGAACGGCACGTCGATTGCCGCCATCGGCATCACGAATCAGCGCGAAACGACCATCGTGTGGGACCGCGAAACCGGGCATCCGATCTACAACGCGATCGTCTGGCAGGACCGCCGCACCGCCGACTTCTGCGACCAGCTCAAGGAGCAGGGACTCGAAGCCCGAGTGCGTGCGAAGACCGGCTTGCCGGTCGACTCGTATTTCTCGGCGACCAAGATTCGCTGGATTCTCGACAACGTGGAAGGGGCGCGCGACAAGGCGAAGCAAGGCCGCCTCGCATTCGGCACAGTGGATAGCTGGCTCGTGTGGAATTTCACCAAGGGCGGCCTGCACGTCACCGACGTGACGAATGCATCGCGCACCATGCTCTTCAATATCCACACGCTGAAATGGGACGACGAATTGCTCGACGCGCTCGACATTCCGCGCAGCATGTTGCCGGAAGTGCGTCCTTCGTCGGAAGTGTATGGGCCGACCAAGACCACGGTGTTCGCGTCGAAGATTCCGCTCGCGGGCATCGCCGGCGACCAGCATGCGGCGCTGTTCGGCCAGATGTGCACGGAGTCGGGCATGGTGAAGAACACCTACGGCACCGGCTGCTTTCTCGTGATGAACACCGGCGACAAGCCAATTGAATCGAAGAACAATCTCGTCACGACGATTGCGTGGCAGATCGGCGATCAGATCAACTACGCGCTCGAAGGCAGCATCTTCATCGGCGGCGCGGTCGTGCAATGGCTGCGCGACGGTCTCGGCATCATCAAGAACGCGGCTGAAATCGAAACGCTCGCGCGCGGCGTGCCGCATTGCGACGGCGTGTATCTGGTGCCCGCGTTCGCCGGCCTGGGCGCGCCGCACTGGAATGCGCGGGCTCGCGGCACGCTGTTCGGCGTGACGCGCGGCACGACGTCCGCGCATATCGCGCGCGCGGCGCTCGATTCGATCGCGTATCAATCGCTCGACGTGCTGAAGGCGATGGAGGCCGACTCCGGCATTCGCATCGGCGAATTGCGCGTGGACGGCGGCGCATGCGCGAACAATCTGCTGATGCAATTCCAGGCCGACATTCTCGGCGTCGACGCGGTGCGTCCCAAGGTGTCGGAAACCACGGCGCTCGGCGCCGCGTATCTCGCGGGGCTCGCGGTCGGCTACTGGAAAGACGTCGGCGAACTGCAAAGCCAATGGAAGCTCGATCGACGCTTTACGCCCGCGCTCGGCAAAGAGGACGTGAAGGAATGCCTCGACGGCTGGCAGCGCGCGATTCGCGCTGCCAAAGCCTGGGCCGATACGCCGTCGAAATCCTGAGCTTGCGCGCGCTATTCACGCATCGACGTTCTGCAGGGCTAACACAAACCTGAGATAAAGCCGCAACGAAGCCGCCCGCCTCGCGGCTTCCCTAACAACAATATTTCGGATAACCAACGATGTCTCCTTACATTGCGGAATTCATCGGCACGGCACTGGTCGTGCTGCTCGGCGACGGCGCTGTCGCCAACGTGCTGCTTGCACGCACCAAGGGCAAAGGCGCGGACCTGATCGTGATCGTCATGGGCTGGGCGATGGCCGTGTTCATCGCGGTCTACGTGACGGCCTCGTACAGCGGCGCGCACCTGAATCCGGTGGTGACCATCAGCCTCGCGCTCGCGGGCAAGTTCGCGTGGGCCAAGGTGCCCGGTTATGTGGCCGCGCAAATGCTCGGCGGCATGGCGGGCGCACTGCTCGTGTGGGTCGCGTATCGGCAGCACTTCGCGAAGGAAGGCGACGCCGACGTCAAGCTCGGCGTGTTCTGCACCGCGCCCGCGATTCGCAGCGTGCCGCACAACCTGCTGACAGAGATGATCGCCACGTTCGTGCTGATTCTCGGCGTGCTGTATCTCGCTTCGCCGCAAGTCGGCCTCGGCGCGCTGGACGCGCTGCCGGTCGGACTCCTCGTGCTCGGCATCGGCATTTCTCTCGGCGGACCGACTGGTTACGCGATGAGTCCCGCGCGCGATCTGTCGCCGCGTTTGATGCACGCGCTGCTGCCGATCCCCGGCAAGCGCGACAGCGACTGGCGCTACGCGTGGATTCCCGTGTGCGGTCCGCTCGTCGGCGGCGCGGTCGCGGCGGGGCTTTATCTGTATCTGCACGCGCGTTGAGCGCGGCGCGCTCGCGGACCGGGAGCAATGCAATGGAGCGAAAGCGCCGCCGAAGCACGTATCATGGCGCTTTCACACCGCGCGCATGAGCCGGCTATTTATGGCTATGGCGTCTGCGCGCGCCACCGCTTTCCGGTTCCTCCACGCATGATCGACCACCTTATCTGCGACTGCGACGGCGTACTCGTCGACAGTGAAGTCATCGCCGACCGCGTCATGCACGAGACGCTCTCGGCTACGTTTCCGGGCCTCGACTTCGAGCCTATCGTCAAGACGGCGTTTGGCCAGCAAACGTCGCGCTTTCTCGAAGGCATCGAGACCGCGTTCGGCATCACGCTGCCGGCGGATTTTCTGAACACGATCGAACACAACGTCGAGCTCGCGCTCGCTGCGTCGCTTAGTCCGATCAACGGTGTGCGCGACGCGCTGCAGCGCGTGACGCTGCCCGCCGCCGTGGTGTCGAACAGCCGCATGTCGCGCGTCGCCGCATCGCTGCGGCGCGCCGGATTGCAGCAGATTTTCGGCGATCGCGTGTTCAGCGCGGAACAGGTCGCGCGGCCGAAGCCGTTCCCCGACGTGTACCTGTTTGCCGCGCAAATGCTCGGCGTCGATCCATCGCGATGCATCGTCGTGGAAGACAGTGTGGCCGGTTTGAACGCGGCGCGCGCGGCGGGAATGAAGACAATCGCGTTTGTCGGCGCGAGCCATATTCCCGACGGCTACGCGGACGCGCTGCGCAACATGGGTATCACGCGGATCATGCAGCACATGGACGAATTGCCGGCGTTAATCGACGCAGGTGTGCGCGGCGAGTTCGGCGACGTGCAGTCGTAGCGGTTCACAGAACCGCTCACTTCACGCGCCACGCCGCTCACGTTCGCACTCTTAAGCCGCTTCGACGCATTCGCGCGCCTGCGTCAGCGCCAGGCGAAACTCGGCCAGCTCCGCAATCGTCAGCATCGGCAGATTGTGTTTTGCGGCAAAGCGTTCGACGTCGGCGCCGCGCGTCATCGTGCCGTCGGCGTTCATCAATTCGCACAGCACGCCGGCGGGCTTGAGCCCGGCCAGAATCGCGAGGTCCACGGTGCCTTCCGTATGTCCGCGACGCGCCAGCACGCCGCCCGGCATCGCGCGCAACGGGAACACATGGCCGGGGCTCACGATGTCGGCAGGCTTCGCGTTATCGGCAATCGCCGCGCGGATCGTCGTCAGCCGGTCGAGTGCCGACACGCCGGTCGTCACGCCCTCGCGCGCTTCGATCGACACCGTGAACGCGGTGCCGTGACGGCTTTCGTTATGGACGGCCATCGGCGGAAGTTCGAGCGCGCGGACCTTGTTGTCGGTCAGACACAGACACACGATGCCGCTGCATTCGCGAATCAGCAGCGCCATGGTTTCGACGGAAAGACGCTCGGCGGACACGATCAGATCGGCCTCGTTCTCGCGGTCGTCGTCGTCTTGCAGCACGACGGCGCGGCCTTCGCGCATGGCTTGCAAGGCGGCGGCGATACGCGGCGGAACGGCTTCGGTGGAGAGCAGCGGGAGATCGGCGAATGCGTCGCGCGCAAGCGTCGAAGGAGCGGGAAAAGTAGCAAAGGACATGGTTGAAACGCTCATCGCAAAAGTTGGGCGAGAAACGTTTCAGGGCATTGCAAACAGACAAAGACGCGCCGTGCAGCGCCGCCTCACGATGCAGGCGGCGTTCGCGCACCACTCCGACATGCGAGCGGCGCCACGGAAACGAACATGACTATCTGCACATCTTCTTCCATCCGGACTGTGACCGTCGGCTCTGGCCTCTCACCAGATCTGCTGACCCCGCGGCGGCTTTCGGTCGATTGAAAACCGCAATATTGCGGGCGCTCGCGGGCTCGCCGGCCTGCGCTTTCGCGCTGCCGGCATACCGCCGGTGGGGAATTTCGCCCCGCCCTGAAGACGCACTGATTGCCGGACGAACCGGCGGGCCAAGCATACAACAGTCGCGCGCGAACCGCAGCGCAACCCCTACTGCCCGGACGGGTTTCGCGCCCGAGCGGCGCCTATGCGGCGCATTCGATCAAACGGGCGCAGCCTCGCGCGACGTGTCGTGCTGCGCGGGCACGTCCCAGCGCGGCGGCGTCTCGGCCTTCAGCGTCACGCGAAACGCGCGCGCTTCGGTGTCGCCGGGATTGCGCAGACTATGCGGCTGATCGGCGTCGAATACGATCGCGTCGCCGGTTGCCAGCAACTGGCGCTGGTCGTGCACGCTGACCTCGAGCGTGCCCTCGCTGACGACCAGATTGACCGTCGTGCCAGGCGCGCGGCGCACGCCCGCTTCGGTGTGCAACGGCGCGATGCGCAGCTCGTGAAATTCGGCGGCGGTCGGTTCGTTGTCGGGATAGAGCGGGCGAGCCGAATAGCGTCCGTTGGAACTGACGACGCGCGACGAACGCTCCGCCGGCAAGTGCTCGAAACCGTTCGTCGCGTGACGTCGCAGGAAGGCCGCGACCGACACCTTCAACGCGGCGGCCACCTTGCACAGCACCTTGATGGACGGCACGCTGCGCGCCGATTCGATTTGCGCGAGCATCGCGCGCGATACGCCGGACGCGCGGGCCAATGCGTCGAGCGACAACTGACGTTCCGCGCGCAAACGCGCGAGATTCACGCCGACGAGATGTTCGAGCGCGTCGAAAGGTTCAGCGGCACGCGGCGGCGCATCGGTATCGGCCGTGGGATCGCGGACCAGAGCAAGCGGGGAATGCATGATTGCCTCCAGAAGCGCCGCCGGGCGGCGGGCAAGCAGTTAGTGGAAGCAAGATAGCATCGCGCCCCGCAGCGCCCAACGAAGTTATCTTCACACTGTTATCAGTATTGCGGAGGACGCTTTTCGCAAAGCTTGTGCGCATTTTTCATATGCGGAGTGCAGTGCGCGTTTCGTTGTGGTCGCGATTGCGATTGCGGCTGTGATGGCGTGCAACGGCCTCCGCGTGCACGCCTCGCCAGGACTCACGCCCGCTCGCGCACCTGCACGCCGCTTCGTGCTTCATCGGACGCCGGCGTGTCCATGCGCGATGCGAACCACGTCAGCAGCAACGCGCTCAAGCTCACCGCCGCCGCGACCCACGGCAACGTATCGAGCGAATGGCCGTGATCGATCACGAGACCGCCGAGCCACGCGCCGCCCGCATTGCCGACATTGAACGCGCCGATGTTCAGCGTCGACGCGAGATTCGGCGCCTTGGCCGCCTTCTCGACCACGCGCATCTGCAGCGGCGGCACGGTCGCGAACGCGGCGATGCCCCACACGAACACGGTGACCGCCGCGGCCACCTGCGAATGGCTGGTGCGGGCGAACAGCGCCATCACGACGGCAAGCGCCGCGAGAATCGCCATCAGCGAAGGCATCAGCGCGCGGTCCGCAAGCTTGCCGCCCACGGTGTTGCCGATCGTCAGTCCCACGCCGAACAGCACGAGAATCAGCGTGACGGCGCGCGGCGAGAAGCCGCTCACCTGCTCGAGAATCGGCGCGATGTACGTGAACACGACGAACACGCCGCCGAAGCCGAGCACGGTCATCGCGAGCGCGGTCCAGACTTGCGGGTCCTTCAGCACGCGCACTTCATGGCCGAGACCGGCCGGGGCGGAATCGTGGCGATTCGGCACGAGCGCCGTCACGCCCGCCAGCGACAGCACGCCGAACGCGCTGACAATCCAGAAGGCGACGCGCCAGCCGAACTCCTGGCCGACGAACGTGCCGAACGGCACGCCGAGCACGTTCGCGAGCGTGAGGCCGGTGAACATCAGCGCAATCGCGCTCGCGCGCTTTTCCGACGGCACGAGCGACGCCGCCACCACCGCGCCGATGCCGAAGAACGAGCCGTGCGCGAACGAGGTCACGACGCGCGCGATCATCAGCACCGAATAGCTCGACGCAATCGCACACAGCGTATTGCCGACGATAAACACGCCCATCAGCAACTGCAGCGCGAGCTTGCGCGGCATTCTGCTGGTGACGACCGCAAGCAGCGGCGCGCCGACCGCGACGCCGAGCGCATAGCCGCTCACGAGCAGTCCTGCCGATGGAATCGACACGGCAAGATCGCGCGAGACTTCGGGCAGCAGGCCCATGATGACGAACTCGGTGGTCCCGATCGCGAAGGCGCTGATCGCGAGCGCGAGTAGTGGAATCGGCATTGTTGTTCTCCAGCTTGCAGGTTCGAAGTTTTACGGTTGGTTTTACGGTTGAGCGTGATGAAGCGCCGTCACGAACTCGACGACGACGCCCGGCGCGTGCGCCACGAAAATCTGCATGGCGGCTTCTTGCGGGGCCATCGGCGGGACTTGCGCCGTTCGATAGACGACGCCGGATGCGCGCAGGCGCGCGAGCAGCGCCTGCCATTCGGCGGCGCTTTCCAGACGGAAGGCGATATGGTCGATGCGCGGCGCCGCGCGTAGCGACGGGTCCGGTGCGCTCGCCTCGACCAGATGCACGACCGGCCGGCCGTCCGCGTAGAGCCAGTAGCCGTCGACGGAAAACGGCGGACGCGCGCCTTGCGTCAAGCCGGCAATATCGACGAAGAAACGGCGGGCCGCGTCGAGATCGGCCGTGACGATGGTCGCGTGATCCAGTTGCATGATTTCCGGCGGCGCTCAGCGCCGCATGAGTTTTCGAGAAACGAATTGTCGGCGCGCGGCGGCCATTTGATAATTGGCGTAGCATTTGAAGCATTTTCAAATGCCATTTGAAGCGAGCGATGGATAATCTCGGCGACATTCGCCTCTTTGTCGAGGCCGCGCAGCAAGGCAGTTTGTCCGCGGCGGGCCGCAAAATGGGGCTCACGCCCGCCGCCGCGAGCGCGCGCCTCGCCAAACTCGAAGCCGGCCTGAAGGCGCGGCTTTTCGAGCGCACGACCCGCCAGTTGCGGCTCACCGACGAAGGCCGTCTCTATCTGAACTGTTGCCGCCAGGCGCTGCAATCGCTGGACGACGCGAAGGCCGCGCTCCAGGCCGGGCAAGGCGTGGTGCGCGGCAAGGTGCGCGTGTCGGCGACTTCGGACTTCGGCCGCAATCTGCTGATGCATTGGCTCGACGAATTCAACGCGCTCTACCCTGAAGTGACGTTCGCGCTCACGCTGTCGGACTCGCTGTCGAATCTCGTGCAGGAGGACATCGACCTCGCGATCCGCTTCGGCGTGCCGCAAGACAGCTCGCTCGTCGCCCGCAAGCTCGCGCCGAACCGGCGTGTGCTGTGCGCGTCGCCGGACTACATCGCGCGCAAAGGCGAGCCCGAAGATCCGCACGATCTCGCCAATTTCGACTGCATCGTGCTCAACACCGGCTCGGGGCCGGCCAACGAATGGCGGTTCACGCGCGGTGACGAAGTGCAGAACTACACGGTGCCGCTCGAAACCGCGCGCGAGACCAACGACGGCGCCGTCGCCCGCGAATGGGCGCTGCGCGGCTACGGCATCGTGATCAAGTCGATGTGGGACGTGGAAGCGGATTTGCGCGCGGACGGCCTGAAAATCCTGCTACCCGAATGGCGCTATCCGGACGCGCCGCTGCACGCGCTATACCACCGCAACCGCTTCATGGCGCCGCGCGTGCGCGTGCTGCTGGATTTTCTGAGCGAGCGCTTCGCGCAGGTATCGGACGAACTGGAAGGCCTGCTCGGCTTGCCGCCCGAGGCGCTGGAGGCGCCGGAGGCCGATGTGCGCCGCGAGGCCCTATCCGGCGAAGGGCTATAATATTGCGTTACGCGGCAAGCGCGCGCGGGCTGCGGCTAGAGCCCAGCCGACGGCGACCAGAAGCCCCGTCCCACGGACCTCGCGCACGTTTTCGCCTCTCCTCGACCCTTTACACAGCGCCCCCAGGTTAACCACTGCGACCGGCGAAATTCGATGACCAAAAAAGTTTATGTAAAGACCTTTGGCTGCCAGATGAACGAGTACGACTCCGACAAGATGGTCGACGTACTCGGCGCGGCTGAGGGCCTCGTCAAGACCGACACGCCCGAAGACGCGGACGTGATCCTGTTCAACACCTGCTCGGTGCGCGAAAAAGCCCAGGAAAAAGTGTTCTCCGACCTCGGCCGCGTGCGCGAGCTGAAGGAAGCGAATCCCAACCTGATCATCGGCGTGGGCGGCTGCGTGGCGAGCCAGGAAGGCGCGTCCATCGTCGCGCGCGCGCCTTATGTCGATCTGGTGTTCGGCCCGCAAACGCTGCACCGTCTGCCGCAAATGATCGACAAGCGCCGGGAAAGCGGCCGCGCGCAGGTCGACATCTCGTTTCCCGAAATCGAAAAGTTCGACCATCTGCCGCCCGCGCGCGTGGAAGGCCCGAGCGCTTTCGTGTCGATCATGGAAGGTTGCAGCAAGTACTGCAGCTATTGCGTCGTGCCCTACACGCGCGGCGAAGAAGTCTCCCGTCCGCTTGACGACGTTCTGACGGAAATTGCCGGTCTCGCCGATCAGGGCGTGCGCGAAGTCACCTTGCTGGGTCAGAACGTGAACGCCTATCGTGGCGCGCTGACCGTCGGCTCGTCGGAAATCGCCGACTTTGCGACGCTGATCGAATACGTCGCCGATATTCCGGGCATCGAACGGATTCGCTATACCACGTCGCATCCGAAGGAATTCACGCAGCGTCTGATCGACACCTACGCGAAGGTGCCGAAGCTCGTGAGCCATCTGCATCTGCCGGTGCAACACGGTTCGGACCGCATTCTGATGGCGATGAAGCGCGGCTACACGGTGCTCGAGTACAAGTCCGTGATCCGCAAGCTGCGGGCGATTCGCCCGGACCTGTCGCTGTCCACTGACATGATCGTCGGATTTCCCGGCGAGACCGAAGAAGATTTCGACAAGATGATGGCGCTCGTGCACGAGATGAAGTACGACACGAGCTTCTCGTTCATCTACAGTCCGCGTCCGGGCACGCCGGCTGCGAACCTGCACGACGACACGCCGCGCGAAGTGAAGCTCAAGCGCCTGCAACACCTGCAAGCCACGATCGAGGAAAACGTCCAGCGCATCAGCGATTCGATGGTCGGCAAGGTCGAGCGTATTCTGGTCGAGCGCCCGGCGCGCAAGGACCCGAACGAGCTCGCAGGCCGCACGGAGAACAACCGCGTGGTGAATTTCCCGGCGCCGTTGGCTTCGCATGCTCGGCTGACCGGTCAGATGGTCGACGTGAAAATCGTCAAAGCGTACCCACATTCGCTGCGTGGCGAGCTTGTGCTGGTGCACGACAATGCAGAAAACGGTGCGAGCGCCGCCACCCATTGACCGACCATTGACGCCACGCGAACGTAAAACCGCAAGCCGGCCGCCGCCGCCCGCGTACTGAAACCGACAGGATCGACTCATCGCCTTGAAAACCACTCAGCCGCATCTGGAATTCACCGCTCCGCGCGACGACAACGCGCGGCTCGCCAACCTCTGCGGACCGCTCGACGAAAACCTGCGGCAGATCGAGCAGGCGCTCGACGTGACGCTGCAACGCCGCGGACACCGCATCACGATCCGCGGGCGCGGCGCGAAACTCGCGCTCACCGCGCTCGAGAACTTCTACAACAACGCGCGCGATCCGCTGTCTGTCGACGACATCCAGCTCGCGCTCGTCGAAGTGCGGCACCCGGCGCGGCATCGCACGAACGGCAACGGCAATGGCGACGAAGCTGGCGAGCCTGGCTTTCCGGGCAACCCCGACCATCCGTTCGACCAGCCCGCCGATCTTCTCGAAGACGACGCCGAGGAACTCGGTCCGAAGCTCTACACCCGGCGCGCCGATCTGCGCGGCCGCACGCCGGCGCAGCGCGACTACCTGAAGCAGATCGTCTCGCACGACGTCACCTTCGGCATCGGCCCGGCGGGCACCGGCAAGACGTATCTGGCGGTGGCCTGCGCGGTGGACGCGCTCGAGCGCGATCAGGTCAAGCGCATCGTGCTGACGCGGCCGGCCGTCGAAGCCGGCGAGCGGCTCGGCTTTCTGCCGGGCGATCTCGCGCAGAAGGTCGATCCGTACCTGCGTCCGCTGTACGACGCGCTCTACGATCTGCTCGGCTTCGACAAGACCGCGAAGATGTTCGAGCGGCAGATGATCGAGATCGCGCCGCTCGCGTACATGCGCGGCCGCACGCTGAATCACGCGTTCATCATTCTCGACGAGGCGCAGAACACCACGCCCGAGCAGATGAAGATGTTTCTCACGCGGATCGGCTTCGGCTCGAAGGCCGTGGTGACCGGCGACACGACGCAGGTCGACTTGCCGCGCGGCCACAAGAGCGGGCTCATCGAGGCGCAGCAGGTGCTGTCGGACGTGCGCGGCATTGCGCTCACGCGCTTTACCAGCGCGGACGTGGTGCGCCATCCGCTCGTCGCGCGGATCGTCGAGGCCTACGACGCGCATTCGCAGAAGACCGCCAGCCCCGCGGATTCGCGTTGATGCGGCCCGACGCACAGCGCAGCGCGCAACACCTCGCCTGATAAGACATCGAACAAGCATGAGCCGCGCCCCGAAACTGACGCTGAATCTGCAATTCCCGGCCGCGAAGGCGTGGCCCGAACACAAGGCCGTGCTGCCGCGCGCGACGGTGGCCGGCTGGATCAAGGCCGCGCTTTTCGCCGACGGCGAGCTGACCGTGCGTTTCGTCGACGCCGAGGAAGGCCGCACGCTGAATCGCACGTATCGCGGCAAGGACTATTCGACGAACGTGCTGACGTTTGCATACGCGGAGTCGGAGGACGATCCGGTCACTGGCGATCTGATCCTGTGCTGTCCGGTTGTCGAAAAGGAAGCCGCCGAGCAGGGCAAGCCGCTCGTCGCCCATTACGCGCATCTGCTCGTGCACGGTACGCTGCATGCGCAAGGCTACGACCACGAAGTCGAAGAAGAAGCCGAGGAAATGGAAGCGCTCGAAACCGAGATTCTCGGCAAGCTCGGCTTTCCCGACCCCTACCGTTGACCCTTGACTGTTAGCCGCTAACCTTTAACCACTGCACGCTGCCCGAACCGAACCGTGAGTTCCTTTCCTTCCGACGCCGACACTGACGCCCGACCGCCCTGCCCGGACTATCCGCCGGCGCTCGGCGAGTCGCGGCTGCTGACTGACGAAGAACTGCGCGCGTCGCTGGAATGCACGCTGCGTGACTGGGACCGGCAAAGCGACTTGTGGCTCTTCGGCTATGGCTCGCTGATCTGGAACCCTGGACTGCCCACCGTCGAAGCCACGCGCTCGAAGGTGCACGGCTATCACCGCGGGCTGTATTTGTGGTCGCGCGTGAATCGCGGCACGCCGGAGCAGCCGGGGCTTGTGCTCGCGCTCGATCGCGGCGGCTCGTGCACGGGCATCGCGTTTCGTCTCGCGGCAGAAGGCGCGATGCCGCATCTCGAGGCGCTCTGGCGCCGCGAAATGCCGATGGGTTCCTACCGGCCCGCGTGGCTGCCCTGTGTGCTCGCCGACGGCCGGCGCGTCGACGCACTTGCGTTCGTGATGCGCCGCGACGTGCCGACGTACACCGGCAAGCTCGGCGACGAGGTCGTCAAAACGGTGCTCGGTTGCGCGCGCGGCCGCTACGGCACGACGCTCGAGTACGTGAGCCGCACGGTTCACGCGCTGCGCGAAAGCGGCATGCCCGATCGCGCGCTGGAAGCGCTGCTCGCGCGCTGCCGGGCTGCGAGTGATGGGACGGAGGCGAACGGCGAGGCAAGCGGCGACTCAAGCGGCGACTCAAGCGGTGACTCAAGCGGTGACTCAAGCGGCGGCGAGCTTCGCACACAGCCGCAGACGAAGCTGTGAGCGCGCACGCCGAAGCGCCACATGCGGATGCAACGCGCAGACCGCAACTGGCGAATAGCCGCGCCATCGAACCTGCGATGCACTCTTTTCGCCGCAATCACGAGCAAACGAGCACGCGCGAAATCGCATGAAAGAAAGCGCCCTTCGCTCCGCCGTTCGTTTCGCGAATGTTCCGCGATTGTTCCGTGAAGCGCCCGGGTTTTTTCTCCAGGACGCTTTTCACCGCGTAATCAGTTAGGATTGACCCACGGCCCGTCGCTTGCGTCGGACCCTGTCAGCCCGGTTTCATTCATCGCCCGGCCGGGTGGGACACGGTCCTGCCATGTGCCTGGTGTATCCTTAATGCTCTGCAACAGCGCGCCCAGTCTTGCCGGGCGCACTACCATGAACGACACGTATCCCAGTCGACGCCAAACCGACAAACCGCACGAAAAGCGCTCGCTGCTCGAGCGTCTGACCGACTTCATCTCGCCCGAGCCCGACTCGCGCGCCGAACTTCTGGAAATCCTGCAGGACGCGCACGAGCGCAACCTGATCGACGCCGACTCGCTGTCGATGATCGAAGGCGTATTCCAGGTCTCCGAACTAAGCGCACGCGACATCATGGTGCCGCGCGCGCAGATGGACGCGATCAACATCGCGGACAACCCCGCCGAATTCATCCCTTACGTGCTGGAAAAAGCGCACTCGCGCTATCCGGTGTACGAGGGCAATCGCGACAACGTGATCGGCGTGCTGCTCGCGAAAGACCTGCTGCGCTACTACGCCGAAGAAGAATTCGACGTGCGCGGCATGCTGCGGCCGGCCGTGTTCATCCCCGAATCGAAGCGGTTGAATGTGCTGCTCCACGACTTTCGCGTGAATCGCAATCACCTCGCGGTGGTCGTCGACGAATACGGCGGCGTGGCCGGCCTGATTACGATTGAAGACGTGCTGGAGCAGATCGTCGGCGACATCGAGGACGAATACGATTTCGACGAGGAAAGCGGCAACATCATCGCGTCGCCGGACGGACGCTTTCGCGTGCGCGCGCTGACCGAGATCGAGCAGTTCAACGAGGCCTTCGGCACGCATTATTCAGACGAAGAAGTGGATACGATCGGCGGGCTCGTCACGCATTATTTCGGGCGCGTGCCGCACCGGGGCGAGAAGGTTCGCATCGACGATCTGATCTTCGAAATTCTGCGCGGCGACGCACGCCAGATACACATGCTGCTCGTGCGGCGCGATCCGCTTGCCGGTCAGCGCGAGCGCGAAGCGCAGCACGTGCAGACCTGAGCGGTCCTTCCCGCCTGCCGACCTTCGGCCTTCGCCCGAGCCTTTCCAACTTGTCACTCCTCTCGCCGACCGCGCAACAATGGCCGACCCGATCACTTCCTCCTCGCGCCGCGGCGTGAACACGACCGCCGCGCGACCGACGGGCGTGCGTGCGCTGCCTCGCTGGCATTACCTCGTCGCGCTCGCGGCCGGCGCGGCCAACACGTTGTCGTTCGCGCCCACGCCGCACGGCGGCTGGCTCGAACTCGCAATCTTCGTGTTCCTCTTCGGCTGGCTGACGCGCACGACCGGCTGGAAAAGCGCCGCGTTGACGGGCGGCGCGTTCGGCTTCGGCAACTTCGTGAGCGGCGTGTGGTGGCTCTACGTCAGCATGCATGATTTCGGCGGCATGCCCGCGCCGCTCGCGGGCGCTGCGCTCGTGCTGTTTTCGCTCTACCTCGCGCTGTATCCCGCTCTTGCCGCGGGCGTCTGGTCGTTTTGCGCGGGTCACGCGCGCAACGGCAAGTCCGCGGTCGACATGCCGTTTTCGCCGACGTGGCATGGCGCGCTCGCCTTCGCGAGTGCATGGGCTATCGGCGAATGGCTGCGCGGCACGGTGTTCACCGGCTTTCCGTGGCTCGCGAGCGGCTATGCGCAAGTCGACGGCCCGTTCGCCGGATTCGCGCCGCTCGCGGGTGTGTACGGCGTCGGCTGGATGCTCGCACTCGTGGCCGCGCTGATCGTGCAGGCGTTGCTCGCGTTGCTGCGCCGTTCGCGGGCGTCTCGCGAAACGTCGGCAAGCAGCGGCGACACGCGCGGCAGCGCAAACGCAGCGAGTATCGCGGTGCCGGCCGGCATCGCAGTCGCGTTAATCGCGGCCGGCCTGCTGCTGCCGCTCGCGAAGTGGACGGTGCCGGCCAACGCGCCGCTGACCGTGCGTCTGCTGCAAGGCGACGTCAAGCAGGACATGAAGTTCGAGGAAGCGGGCGTGCGCGCCGCCATCGACCAGTATCAGCAGATGATCACCTCGAAGCCGGCCGATCTGATCGTCACGCCGGAAACCGCCATTCCGGTGCTCGCGCAGCAACTGCCGGTGCCGTTCGCGTCGGCGGTGCGCAGCTTCGCCGATTCGACGGGCAGCGCGATCCTGTTCGGCGCTGTCGGCGGCTCGGTCACGCCCGAGGGCCGCGTGGTCGACTACACGAACAGCCTGTTCGGCGTCACGCCCGGCACGCGCGATATTTACCGCTACGACAAGCATCACCTCGTGCCGTTCGGCGAATTCGTGCCGTGGGGCTTTCGCTGGTTCGTCAATCTGATGAATATTCCGCTCGGCGATTTCGCGCGCGGCGGCCCCGTGCAGAAGCCGTTCGTCGTGCATAACCAGCCGGTCGCGGTCGACATCTGCTACGAGGACATTTTCGGCGAAGAGATTGCGCGGACGATCCGCGAGAGCGATACGCCGCCGGGCGTGCTGATCAACTCGACGAATCTCGCGTGGTTCGGCGACACGATCGCGCTCGAGCAGCATCTGCAGATTGCGCGCATGCGTTCGCTGGAAACCGGCCGGCCGATGCTGCGCGCGACCAACACCGGCACGACGGCCGCCATCGACGCCAACGGCAAGGTGCTTGGCAAGCTCGCGCCCTACACGATCGGCTCGCTCGACGTCACCGTGCAAGGCACAGCCGGCCGCACGCCGTATGTGACGAGCGGCAATAACACGGTGCTCGCGGTTTCGTTATTGCTGCTGGCATTCGGCTTTGCGTTCGGGCCGGGCATCAGGCGTCGCAAAAACGGTGACGCGGGAAATGGCGGGCAGTAAGCGATAAAAGAGCCATAAAAAGCACAGCAATAAAAACGCGCGCTGCGGCATAACCGCCAGCGCGCGTTTTTTCATCCGCTCAAACCAGGCTTACTGATTCGACGCAATGCGCTGCTGAATATGCTGCGCACGCGCCGGCGATGCCGGATGCGAACTCAGCATGCTCGATTTTCCGCCGTCCATTTGCGCGAGTTTGTTGAACGCCGTGACGAGACCCGACGGATCGAGATTCTTCTTTTTCTGCAAATCGAACGAGTAATCGTCGGCGGCGCTTTCCTGCGTTTGCGAGAATTGCGCGTTAATCAGCTTTTCCGAAAACTCGCCCAATTGCGAGCCGGACAGCGCGCCTGCAACGCCACCCGCCGACGACGCCACCGAACGCACCGCCGACGTCGCATACGCGACCTGCATCGCCTTCTTCGTGTGGCCAAGCGCCACGTGGCCCATTTCATGGCCGACCACGCCGCGCACTTCGTTGTCGTTCATCATGTCCATCAGGCCGCTGTAGACGCGCACGCAGCCGTTCGCCATCGCCCACGCGTTGACGTCCTTCGTCACATACACCTTGTAATTCACCGGCGTGCCGTTGATGTTGTCGCCCAGTTGCGCGGCGATCTTGTTCAGGCGCTTCTGGTATTTGCTGTTGGCCGGCGCAATTGTGTTTTCGCTGTCGAGTTGCGCGCACGATTTGTCGGTGAGCGCGCGCACGTCTGCGTCCGACAGCGTGGCGGCCTGCGTGGCCAGTTGGCCGGACTGAATCAGCGACGACGGGTCCAGGTTGCTGACGCTGGAACACGCGGCAAACAGCGAGCAGACGGAAGCGGCAATAACAAGGCGATATGGTTTCATTATGAAAGTCTCTTTGTGGTGTTATTCGTTCGACGGCGCGATGGACTCGCCGCCATTTGCAACGGCGCATATCCGCACGAAAAGACCGGATATGTTGACTGCATGACCATTGCCCACGCGACAGACGAAAAAAAAGCGCCTGAGGGCAGGCGCTTTTTTACCACAACTGAAAGCTTTAATTCATGACTTTGAAAGTGCGATTAACGCAATTTTGCAAACTTGCCTTAACCGTTAGCAACTTCGCTTTTATTTTGCAGGTCAGTTGGCCGGCGCAGTATCGATAAACGATTGGCGCAGCGAAAGCTTCTGAAAATGCTTGTCGAGATTCGGATGCGCATCGCGCCAGTTCAGCTCCGGCATGCGGAAATCCAGATAGCCCAACGCGCAGCCCACCGCGATATCGGCGAGCGTGTAGTGATTGCCCGCGCACCACGGCTTGGCCGCGAGCCCTTGCGACATGGCGACGAGCGCTTCGTCGATCTTGCGCTGCTGGCGCGCCACCCAGGCGTCGACGCGCTGCTCCGGCGTGCGCTGCGTGCTTTCGAGGCGAATCAGCACGGCGGCGTCGAGGAGGCCGTCTGCGAGCGCTTCCCAGCAGCGCACCTCGATGCGCTCGCGTCCCGATTGCGGGATCAGCTTGCCGACCGGCGACAGCGTGTCCACGTACTCGCAGATCACGCGTGAGTCGAACACCGCTTCGCCGTCTTCCATCACGAGGCACGGCACCTTGCCGAGCGGATTGAAGGTATGAATGCGGGTGTCCGGCGCCCAGATGTTCTCGGGCACCAGCTCGTAGTCGATCTTCTTGTCGGCCAGCACGATGCGCGCTTTGCGCACGAACGGGCTGGCGAGCGAACCGATGAGTTTCATCATTGCCATCTGCCTTTTTCTGAATCCGGCGAAAGTATAAGTGCTGAGCGGCATGCGCGAGCGCCCCGCGCGCGCTTCGCGAGCCGCACGCTCAGTCGCTGTGGATGGATTGCAACATTGCCGCGCCGCGCGCGCGCCGTCTAGCTGGCTGAATGGCCAAGGGGCGGTTTGGCCCCGACCAATCCCGCGCGCCCGCGCAACGTGCCGCCCCAACGCGCCGGCGCAAATTCGTCCGCGCATTGGGCGCTACAATCGCACGATGAACCAGCCGACCGAACCCACCATCGCCATCGACGTCTACCGCACGCGCCGCGAGCGCGTACTCGCCGCGCTGCGTGCAGCGGGCGGCGGCGTCGCCATCGTGCCGACCGCGCCCGAAGCGCTGCGCAACCGGGACGCCGACTACCCCTACCGGCACGACAGCTACTTCTACTACCTGACCGGCTTCACCGAACCGGAGGCGCTGCTCGTGCTCGACGCAAGCGCCGCTCCCGGCGAGCCCGCGTCGATCCTGTTCTGCCGCGAGAAAAACGTCGAGCGCGAGATCTGGGAAGGTTTCCGTTTCGGGCCCGAGGGCGCACGCGTCGCGTTCGGATTCGACGCCGCGTTTCCCTTCGACGAAATCGACGCACACCTGCCGCGGCTCCTCGCGGACAAGCCGTCGCTGCACTACGCGCTCGGCACGTCGGACGAACTCGACGGCCAGGTGCGCGGCTGGCTCGAAGCCGTGCGGACGCAGGGCCGCAGCGGCGTCGCGGCGCCCACGGCCGCGCGCGATCTGCTGCCGTTACTCGACGAGATGCGGCTCATCAAGGACGACCACGAGCTCGCCATCATGCGCCGCGCCGGACAAATTTCCGCGCAGGCGCACCGCCGGGCGATGGCCGCGTGCCGTCCCGGCGTGCGCGAGTACCAACTCGAAGCGGAGCTGCTCTACACGTTCCGCAAGTTCGGCGCACAGGCGCCCGCGTACACGTCGATCGTCGCCGCGGGCGCGAATGCGTGCGTGCTGCACTACCCGGCCGGCAACGCGATTGCGCAGGACGGCGACCTGATTCTGATCGATGCGGCCTGCGAACTCGACGGCTACGCGTCCGACATCACGCGCACTTTCCCGGCGAGCGGCCGCTTCACGCCGGCGCAGCGCGAGCTGTACGACATCGTGCTGGCCGCGCAGCAGGCCGCCGTCGACGCGACGCGCGCCGGCGCGACCTTCGACGACCCGCATCAGGCGGCCGTGCGCGTGCTGTCGCAAGGCTTGCTGGACACGGGCATCGTCGACCGCACGAAGTTCGCTTCCGTCGACGACGTGATCGCCGAGCGCGCCTACGCACCCTTCTATATGCACCGCACCGGCCACTGGCTCGGCATGGACGTGCACGATGTCGGCGACTACCGCGAGCGCGGCGCGCCGCGCGACGAGGCAGGCGTGCTGCCGTGGCGCACACTGCAGGCGTCGATGACGCTGACTATCGAGCCGGGCCTGTACATCCGGCCGGCCGAAGGCGTGCCCGAGCGTTACTGGAACATCGGCATCCGCATCGAGGACGACGCGATCATCACGCCAACGGGCTGCGAACTGATTACCCGCGACGTGCCGGTGGCCGCCGACGAAATAGAGGCGCTGATGCAGGAAGCCCGCGCGGCTCAGCAGACAAGGACGTAACCGGCCATGAACGATGCTTCTCCGTCCACGGTCATCCTGAAGCCCGCGGCGCTCAATCAGCATTTCGATTTCGACGTGACGATCGTCGGCGCAGGGCCGGTCGGACTCGCGCTTGCCGGTTGGCTCGCGCGCCGCAGCGCGACGCGCGAGCTGAAGATCGCGCTGATCGACGCGCGCGAGCCCGAAGATTCGATCGCGGACCCGCGCGCGATCGCCGTCTCGCACGGCAGCCGCATGATTCTCGAACCGCTGCGCTGGCCCGCCGACGCAACCGCGATCCAGCGCATCCATGTCTCGCAGCGCGGACACTTCGGCCGCACGCTGATCGACCACGGCGAGCACGGGCTGCCGGCGCTCGGCTACGTGCTGCGTTACGGCTCGATCGTGCACGGTCTGGCCGAAGCGGTGCATGCAACGCGAGTCCACTGGTTCCGTTCGACGTCCGCCGCGGCGCCGGTTCAGGAACACGACGGCGTCACGCTGCCGATCGAAACCGCGGGCGTCACGCGCCGGCTGCGCACGCGCATTCTGGTGAGCGCGGAAGGCGGTTTGTTCGGTGATCAGCGGGGTGCGCAGAAGGCTGGAAAGCGCGAGGGAGACAGCGCCACAAATGGCGCGGACAAGCCCGGCACGCGCGACTACGGGCAAACGGCGCTGGTCGGCACGGTGAGCGTGTCGACGCCGCAACCGCATGTCGCGTGGGAACGCTTCACGCCGGAAGGCCCGATTGCCTTGCTGCCGATGGGCGGCGTGCGCGGCGCCGACTACGCGCTCGTCTGGTGCTGCGCGCCCGAAGAAGCCGCGCGCCGCGCGCAGCTTCCCGACGACGAATTCCTGCGCGAACTCGGCGCCGCATTCGGCGGACGCATGGGACGCTTCACGCACATCAAGGGACGGGCGTCGTTCCCGCTCGGGTTGAACGCCGTCGATACGCAGGTGAGCGGCCGGGTCGTCGCCATCGGCAATGCCGCGCAGACGCTGCATCCGGTTGCGGGCCAAGGGCTCAATCTGGGTTTGCGCGACGCGCACGCGCTCGCCGACGCATTGTCGGCGGAAGGCCCGACGACGCTTGCGCTCGCCACTTTCGCGCAGCGTCGCGCGCTCGACCGGCGCTTGACGATCGGCGCCACCGACACGCTCGCGCGCCTTTTCACCGTCGACTTCGCGCCGCTCGCGATCATGCGCGGGCTTGCACTCACCGCGTTGGAATTCGTGCCGCCGGTGAAGACCGCGCTCGCGCGTCAAATGATGTTCGGCCAGCGCCGCTGACAAGCGCGGGCCACTTAACCAGGAACCCTCGCGCGAACCCTCGCGCGAGCGGCGCCGACTCTATGACGCAGGCGACTTTCATAGAAGATTTAATGGGTTACGACGCCCGCAATTGAAGTGCGGGCTATCTGTTAACGCTAAAATGGCGGTTTTCCCTCGCATTTCGCGAATGCTCCGATTGACGAAATCGAACAATCGGCGGCGCGCGCGTCCACGTCATGCCCACCATCGGCTCGCACAATCTGCGTAACAACCTGTTCGTCGCGCCCATGGCCGGCGTCACCGATCGTCCGTTCCGCCAGCTTTGCAAACGGCTCGGCGCGGGCTATGCGGTGTCGGAAATGGTCGCGTCGAACGCGCAACTGTGGAAGAGCGAGAAAACCATGCGCCGCGCGAACCACGCGGGCGAAGTCGAGCCGATTGCCGTGCAGATCGCCGGCGCCGACCCCGACATGATGGCCGAAGCCGCCCGCTACAACGTCGCGAACGGCGCGCAGATCATCGACATCAACATGGGCTGTCCGGCCAAGAAAGTCTGCAACGTCGCGGCCGGTTCTGCGCTGCTGCAAAACGAGCCGCTCGTGCAGCGCATCGTCGAGGCGGTGGTCGCGGCAGTGGGCGTCGGTCCCGACGCGGTGCCGGTCACGCTGAAAATCCGCACGGGCTGGAATCGCGAGAACAAAAACGCGCTGAACGTCGCGCGTCTCGCCGAGGCCGCCGGCATCTCCATGCTGACCGTGCACGGCCGCACGCGCGCCGACCTGTATCACGGCGACGCCGAGTACGAGACCATTGCCGCGGTCAAGGCGGCGGTGCGCATTCCGGTCGTGGCCAACGGCGACATTTCGTCGCCGGAAAAAGCGCGCCATGTGCTCGCCGTGACGGGCGCCGACGCGATCATGATCGGCCGCGCGGCGCAGGGGCGTCCGTGGCTGTTCCGCGAGATCGAGCATTTCCTGCAAACGGGCGAGTTGCTGCCGCCGCCGCGCATCGACGAAATCCAGCAGGTCATGAACGAGCACCTGGAAGATCACTACGGGTTCTACGGCGAATTTACGGGCGTTCGCACTGCGCGCAAGCACATCGGCTGGTACACTCGCGGCCTTTCCGGCGCCAACCTGTTCCGGCATCGCATGAATACGCTGGACAGCACGCGCGAACAACTCCTCGCCGTCAACGAATTTTTCGACGCGCAGAAGGCGATCTCCGACCGCCTCGTCTACGTCGACGAATCACCCGGCGATGCCGGGCTCGACAACCAGGGCGAGAACCACACCGACCGACTAGCTGCATGAGCAAGAACAATATCGAACAATCTGTCCGCGACAGCCTGGGCATCTATTTCCAGGATCTCGACGGCTCGAATCCGCACGACGTCTATGACATGGTGATTTCGTGCGTTGAAAAACCCCTGCTCGAAGTGGTGCTCGAGCAGGCCGGCGGCAATCAGTCGCTGGCCGCCGAGTATCTCGGCATCAACCGCAATACGCTGCGCAAGAAGCTGCAACACCATGGTCTGTTGTAGCGGGTTGTAGTTTTCTCGCGCCCTGCCACGTTTCCCTTCGGCTTTTCGTCTTCATCATGATCAAGCAAGCGCTCATCTCCGTTTCCGACAAGTCCGGCATTGTCGACTTCGCCAAGTCGCTGTCGGACCTCGGCGTCAAGATCCTGTCGACCGGCGGCACCGCGAAACTGCTCGCGGACGCGGGTCTGTCCGTCACCGAAGTCGCCGACTACACGGGCTTCCCGGAAATGCTGGACGGGCGCGTCAAAACGCTGCATCCGAAGGTGCACGGCGGCATTCTCGCGCGCCGCGATCTGCCGGAACACATGGCGGCGCTCGAGAAGCACGACATTCCGACCATCGACCTGCTGGTCGTGAACCTGTACCCGTTCGTGCAGACGGTGTCGAAGGAAGAGTGCTCGCTGGAAGACGCGATCGAGAACATCGACATCGGCGGCCCGACCATGCTGCGCTCGGCCGCGAAGAATCATCGCGACGTGACCGTGGTGGTCGATCCCGCTGATTACGCGGTCGTGCTCGACGAAATGCGCGCGAACAGCAACGCGGTCTCGTACAAGACGAACTTCCGTCTCGCGACCAAGGTGTTCGCGCACACGGCGCAATACGACGGCGCGATCACGAACTATCTGACCAGCCTCACCGACGAACTGCAGCACTCGTCGCGCAACGCTTATCCGGCTACGTTCAACCTCGCCTTCGACAAGGTGCAGGACTTGCGCTACGGCGAAAACCCGCATCAGAGCGCTGCGTTCTATCGCGATCTGTCGGTGCCGGCGGGCGCGCTGGCGAACTACAACCAGTTGCAGGGTAAGGAACTGTCGTACAACAACATCGCGGATTCGGACGCGGCGTGGGAATGCGTGAAGACCTTCGACGTGCCGGCCTGCGTGATCGTCAAGCACGCGAATCCGTGCGGCGTGGCGGTGGGCGCGGACGCGAACGAAGCGTATTCGAAGGCGTTCCAGACCGATCCGACTTCGGCGTTCGGCGGCATCATCGCGTTCAATCGCGAAGTGGACGAAACCGCGGCGCAAGCAGTGGCCAAGCAGTTCGTCGAAGTGCTGATCGCGCCGTCGTTCAGCGCCGAAGCGCGCCAGGTTTTCGCAGCGAAGCAGAACGTGCGTCTGCTGGAAATCGCGCTGGGCGAAGGCCATAACGCGTTCGATCTGAAGCGCGTGGGCGGCGGCCTGCTGGTTCAATCGCTCGATTCGAAAAACGTGCAGCCGCGCGAATTGCGCGTGGTGACGAAGCGTCATCCCACGCCGAAGGAGATGGACGATCTGCTGTTCGCCTGGCGCGTCGCGAAGTACGTGAAGTCGAACGCGATCGTGTTCTGCGGCAACGGCATGACGCTCGGCGTCGGCGCGGGTCAGATGAGCCGCGTGGATTCGGCGCGCATCGCCAGCATCAAGGCGCAGAACGCGGGCTTGGCGCTGACCGGTTCGGCGGTGGCGTCGGATGCGTTCTTCCCGTTCCGCGACGGCCTCGACGTGGTCGTGGCAGCGGGCGCGACGTGCGTGATCCAGCCGGGCGGCTCGATGCGCGACGACGAAGTGGTCAGCGCCGCGGACGAGCACAACATTGCGATGGTGCTGACCGGCGTGCGTCACTTCCGGCATTGATATTGGCTTGATCGGCGGCGTGTTGTTTTGCGTGTCCGCGGTAAGAGACGATAGAACGGCCCGGTGGAATTTTCCGCCGGGCCGTTTTGTTTTGGTGCTCCTGCGGCGGTCAGCGTTGGGCCGTCGGCGTTCGTGAGGCGTCATAGGTGATCAGTCCGGTGGGTCCTTGCGCTCGTAACCGTCCCTCACCTCGGGGTGCTGACTGATGTAGGTGCCGAGACCCTCGCCCTGTTTCGCCAGCCGCTTGAGCGCCGCGACGTGTTTGACGCCGACGCTTTTTTTCGAGTACCAATACGTCGTGCCCGAGTTGAAGCGGGCAGCGACAAAGTTATCGCCGATTTCGTAGGCCACGACGCCGGATGTCCCGCTTCTGTTTCCATAGCGCTGCATATCCGATCACCTCCTTCCGACAGACGCAGCAGTTTTTATTCCGCCCGCGCCGCCTTTTGCGGGCCGCCGTGCGGCGCGTCTGTTGTAGTATCGCAGGCACCTGGCTTTAACCGCATGTGCGGCACTTCATGAGAATTCTTGGCATCGACCCCGGCTTGCGCGTGACGGGCTTCGGCGTGATCGACCAAAGCGGACACACGCTCAGCTACGTCGCGAGCGGCGTTATCAAGACCGCCGACGCCGATCTGCCGTCGCGCCTCGGCACTATTTTCGAAGGCATTTCGACGCTGATTCGCCAGCACTCGCCGGATCAATCGGCGATCGAAAAAGTGTTCGTCAACGTCAATCCGCAGTCCACCTTGCTGCTCGGTCAGGCGCGCGGCGCGGCCATTTGCGGCCTCGTCGCGGGCGGCGTGCCAGTGGCCGAATACACCGCGCTGCAGTTGAAGCAGGCGGTGGTCGGCTACGGCCGCGCGACCAAGGAGCAGATGCAGCAGATGGTCGTGCGCCTGCTCAATCTTTCCGGCGTGCCGGGCACCGACGCCGCCGACGCGCTCGGCATGGCGATCTGTCACGCGCACGGCGGCACGACGTTGAGCACGCTCGGCGGCATCGCGCCATCGCTTGCAAAGAAAGGGCTGCGGGTCAGACGCGGGCGTCTCGTGGGATAGGTGCGCGGCACGCGCTGCGCTACACTCGCCCTTTCTCACAAGTTCGAACTCGCCATGATCGGTCGCATTGCCGGCGTTCTGCTGGAAAAAAACCCGCCGCATCTGCTCGTCGATTGCAACGGCGTCGGTTATGAAGTCGACGTGCCGATGAGCACGTTCTACAACCTGCCGTCCACTGGCGAGCGCGTCGTGCTGCTCACGCAAATGATCGTGCGCGAAGATGCGCACCTGTTGTACGGCTTCGGCACCGCCGAGGAACGTTCGACCTTCCGCGAGCTGCTGAAGATCTCCGGCATCGGCGCACGCATGGCGCTCGCCGTGCTCTCCGGCATGAGCGTGCACGAGCTCTCGCAGACGGTCACGCTGCAGGACGCCGCGCGCCTCACGCGCGTGCCGGGCATCGGCAAGAAGACGGCCGAGCGCTTGCTGCTCGAGTTGAAGGGCAAGCTCGGCGCCGACCTGGGCGCGATGGCCGGCACGGTGTCCGCATCCGGTCACGCGTCGGACATTCTCAATGCGCTGCTCGCGTTGGGCTACTCGGAGAAGGAAGCCCTCGCCGCAGTCAAAAACGTGCCGGCCGGCACGGGCGTGTCCGAAGGCATCAAGCTTGCGTTGAAGGCCTTGTCGAAGGCCTGAGGCTTTTTCACAGTGCGCGGGCCGCACGACCGATGCAGCAAGCTTTCCACAGTTCGCGAAGCCGCGCACCCTGGCCATTCGGCCGGGTTTCGCCGCGCGCCTCGCGCGGTACAATGACCGGATGATCGAAACCGACAAACTCGCCGCCGAGCGCATCATCGCGGCCACGCCCGTCTCGCCGAACGAGGAAGCGTTCGAACGCGCGTTGCGCCCGCGTCAGCTCGAAGAATATGTCGGGCAGGAAAAGGTGCGCGGCCAGCTCGAAATCTTTATCGAAGCCGCGAAGCGCCGCTCGGAATCGCTCGATCACGTATTGCTGTTCGGGCCGCCGGGTCTTGGCAAAACCACGCTCGCGCACATCATCGCGCGCGAAATGGGCGTGAATCTGCGGCAGACGTCCGGACCAGTGCTCGAACGCGCGGGCGACCTCGCCGCGCTGCTCACCAATCTCGAAGCCAACGACGTACTGTTCATCGACGAAATTCACAGGCTCTCGCCGGTCGTCGAGGAAATCCTGTACCCCGCGCTCGAGGATTATCAAATCGACATCATGATCGGCGAAGGGCCAGCCGCGCGCAGCGTGAAGCTGGACTTGCAGCCGTTCACGCTGGTCGGCGCGACCACCCGCGCGGGCATGCTGACGAATCCGCTGCGCGATCGCTTCGGCATCGTTGCGCGGCTCGAGTTTTATAACGCCGAAGAACTCGCGCGCATCGTCACGCGTTCGGCTTCGCTGCTGAATGCGCAGATTCATCCGGACGGCGCATTTGAAATTGCGAAGCGCGCGCGCGGCACGCCGCGTATCGCCAACCGGCTGCTGCGGCGCGTGCGCGATTTCGCCGAGGTCAAGGCCGACGGCAACATCACCGCGCAAGTGGCCGACGCGGCGCTGCGCATGCTCGACGTCGACGCGGTCGGCTTCGATCTGATGGACCGCAAGCTGCTCGAAGCGATCCTGCACAAGTTCGACGGCGGACCGGTCGGCGTCGACAACCTGGCGGCGGCGATCGGCGAGGAACGTGACACGATCGAAGACGTGCTCGAGCCGTATCTGATCCAGCAAGGCTTCCTGCAGCGCACGCCGCGCGGCCGCGTGGCCACGCTGCTCACTTACCGGCACTTCGGGCTTGCGGCGCCGGAAGCGTCGAGCGGGCTGCCTGGCTTGTGGGACTCGGCTGCGAGTTGAGTGCGGATTGGGTGTGGGAGTTCAGTTAATGTGCGGCTTAGCCGCGTGAGGGCTGAGTTCAGTTCAGCGTGCGGCATGGCCCTGCGCGCAGGCGGCGCAACGCGCACCGCCCGACGCATCCAACGCCTGATTACCGCCCCGGTTCCGGCACCTTCTTGAAACTGTCGTCGGCGCTCGGTGCGTCGAGATGCGATACATCGCCCCACGACACCACCGTCGCGCGCCCGTCGTCGTAATCGACCACGTTCACGCTCGTGTTCAACAGCGGGTAGTCGCGCGGCGCATCGAGCGGCAAGCCGCACGCGAAGCGGCGCACGCAATCGAGCACGCCGCCATGCGCGACGCAGGCGATCCGGCCGCCCGGATGTGCGGCCACAAGCGGCTCAATTGCATGCAGCACGCGATGGTAGAACACGCGCAGCGATTCGCCTTCGGGCGGCGCAAAGCCAGGATCGCGAGTCTGCCAATGCGCGTATTCGTCGGGAAAACGCGCGGCGATTTCGTCGCTGTCGTGGCCCTGGAATGCGCCGTACGAACGCTCACGCAAGCCTTCGCGCAACTGCACGGGCAAGCCGAGCGCGTCGGCGATGGGCTGCGCGGTTTGCCGCGCGCGTTGCAGGTCGCTCGAATAAATCGCGTCGAGCCGCGCGCCGTGCTTCACTTCATCGGCGATACGGCGAGCTAGTTTCTGCGCCTGGGCGAGACCCGCTTCGGCGAGCGGAATGTCGATATGCCCTTGAATGCGCTTGATGCGATTCCAGTCGGTCTCGCCGTGCCGGATAAACAGGATCTGCGTGGTCATGGGATCGAAGTGGGCGCTGTTCGCCGGTTGTGCCAGGCCGCTATTGTCGCAAGAACCGCGCGACGTTCAGGCGTTGGTTTGCAGCCAGAAGGTGACGGGGCCGTCGTTGACGAGCGACACCTGCATGTCCGCACCAAATTCGCCGGTCGCGACGATGGGATGTTTCGCGCGCGCCGCCGACACGAAATAGTCGAACAGACGCTTGCCCTCGTCCGGCGGCGCGGCGGGCGTGAAGCTCGGACGCAGCCCGCTGTTCGTGTCCGCGGCCAGCGTGAACTGCGACACCAGCAGCAAGCCGCCCGCACGCCCCGCGCCGTCCACGTTTTGCACTGACAGATTCATCTTGCCGGCGGCGTCGCTGAACACGCGGTAGCCGAGCACCTTCGCCAGCAGCCGGTCGGCCGCGGCTTGGGTGTCGCCGCGTTCCGCGCAGACGAGCGCGAGCAGGCCCGCGTCGATTGCACCCGTCACGCGCTCGGTGTCACCGTCCACGACACGCACCTCGGCGCGCCGCACGCGTTGGATCAACGCGATCATCGAGCGGGCTCCGGCTGTGCGCTACGGTTCATCGCACGCACGGTCATAGTCAGGCGGTCAGCGTGACGCGCGCAAAGCGGCGCTTGCCGACCTGCACGACGTACTCGCCCGCCTCGACTTTCAGGCCCTTGTCCGAGATGGTTGCGCCGTCGATTTTCACGCCGCCCTGCTCAATATTGCGCAGCGCTTCGCTCGTCGACGGCACAAGGTTCGCCTGCTTGAGCAACTGGCCGATCGCGAGCGGCGCGCCGGCGAGCGCGACCGCCGGAATATCGTCCGGCACACCGCCCTTCGCGCGGTGGTTGAAGTCTTCGAGCGCGCGCTCCGCGTCAGCCGGCGAATGAAAACGCGCGACGATTTCCTGGCCCAGCATGACCTTGAAATCGCGCGGATTGCGGCCTGCCTCGGCTTCACGCTTGAACGCAGCGATCTCGTCCATCGGACGGAACGACAGCAGTTCGAAGTAACGCCACATCAGCGTGTCGGAAATGCTCATCAGCTTGCCGAACATGTCTGTCGGTTTTTCGCTGATGCCGATGTAGTTGTTCTTCGACTTCGACATTTTCTCGACGCCGTCGAGGCCTTCCAGCAGCGGCATCGTCAGAATGCATTGCTGCTCCTGGCCGTACTGCTTCTGCAGTTCGCGACCAACGAGCAGGTTGAACTTCTGATCGGTGCCGCCGAGTTCGAGGTCGGCGTTGAGCGCAACCGAGTCGTAGCCCTGCATCAACGGGTACAGGAATTCGTGGATCGAAATCGGCACGCCGCTCTGGAAACGCTTGGTGAAATCTTCTCGCTCGAGAATGCGCGCCACCGTGTAGCGCGACGCGAGCTTGATCATGCCGTCGGCGCCGAGCGGCATCGACCATTCGCTGTTGTAGCGGATCTCGGTCTTCTCGCGATCGAGCACGAGCGCAGCCTGCTCGAAATACGTCTTCGCGTTCGATTCGATCTGCTCGCGCGTGAGCGGCGGGCGCGTGGCGTTGCGGCCCGACGGATCGCCGATCAGCGACGTGAAGTCGCCGATCAGAAAAATCACCGTGTGACCGAGGTCCTGCAACTGGCGCATCTTGTTCAGCACGACCGTGTGGCCGATGTGGATGTCCGGCGCGGTCGGATCGAGCCCGAGCTTGATGCGCAGCGGCGTGCCGGTAGCCGCGCTCTTCGCGAGTTTTTGCGCGAATTCTTCCTCGATCAGCAATTCGTCGACGCCGCGCTTCGTGACGGCGAGCGCGTGACGGACTTCGTCGGTGATCGGAAAAGCGGGGGCGGCGGGGTTCGGCTTGTTGGACTCGGTGCTCATGCTGGAAACTTGAAGTCGCGAAAAAAACAGATTGTCCCATAGATGCGCGCCGCCGCGCCCACTGAAGCGGGCTGGAGCGCCTGTATACGCGTGGCATTCGCAGCCGGACGACCAGCGAAGCATGGCGACGCGCTTCATCTTCGACCGCGCTTGCGCCGATAATCTGCTACAACCTTCGCCAACAGGCGGCAGAAACAGCGGCCGGCTGGCGGCAATGAACCCGCAACTCATCATCGACAGGAGCAGCAACGTGGCGCAAGAGCCCGCAGACGGCGTCTACTTTGGATTGATGTCAGGCACGAGCATGGACGGCGTGGACGGCGTGGCCGTCCGGTTCGCCGACGGGAAGCCGCCCGTGGTGCTGGCCGAGGCGTTCGTCGGTTTCGCGGCGGGCCTGCGGGAGGCGCTGTTCGCGCTGCAACAGCCCGGCGAAAACGAGATCGAACGCGAGGCGCTCGCCGCCAACGCGCTCGCCACGCGATATACCGTGTGCTGTCACGAGCTGCTGCGCGGCTGCCACGTCTCGGCCGCCGAGGTACGCGCGATCGGCGTGCATGGGCAGACGGTGCGGCATCGGCCGGAAAAGGGCTATACGCGGCAGATCAATAACCCGGCGCTGCTCGCGGAAATGATGCATATCGACGTGATCGCCGATTTCCGCAGCCGCGACGTCGCCGCCGGCGGCCAGGGCGCGCCGCTCGTGCCCGCGTTTCACGCAACCGTGTTCGGCTCGAAGGATGAAACGCGCGTGGTCTGCAATCTTGGCGGGATCAGCAATATCACGATTCTGAATGCGACCGGCAGCGTGCGCGGTTTCGATTGCGGGCCGGCAAACGCGCTGCTCGACGAATGGGCGCAACGCCATCTCGGCAAGCCGTTCGATGAAAACGGTCATTTCGCGGCCAGCGGCCAGGTCGACCGCCCGCTGCTGAATGCACTGCTGGACGAGCCGTTCTTCGCGCAACAGCCGCCCAAAAGCACCGGGCGCGATCTGTTCAACGCCGAGTGGCTCGACGCCAGGCTGCAGCCGTTCGCGGGACTCGCACCCGCCGATGTGCAGGCGACGCTCGTCGCGCTGACCGCGGTGTCGGTGGCGCGAGAGATCGAACGGCATGCATCGGATGTGAAAGCGGTCTACGTATGCGGCGGCGGCGCGCGAAATCCCGAGATCATGAAGGCCTTGCAGCAGGCGCTGGACGATAGCGGCGCGAGCGGCGTGCCGGTGATGACCACCGACGCGCTCGGCGTGCCGCCGAGCCAGGTCGAGCCGCTCGCGTTTGCATGGCTCGCGATGCGCTGCGTAGCGCGCCTGCCCGGCAGTTTGCCGGCCGTGACGGGTGCGAGCGCTGAGCGGGTGCTGGGGGCGATTTATCCGCGCTGACGGTTGATTCGCGCGGAGGGAGGCTCTCGCTTTGCCGCGCCGCCAATAAAAAAACGGGGCCGAAGCCCCGTTTCTTATGCAATACGCTGCCTACCCGGCTTTAAACCGAGAACGACGAACCGCAACCGCAAGTGGTGCTTGCGTTCGGATTCTTGATCACGAACTGGGCGCCGTTGATGTCGTCCTTGTAGTCGATCTCAGCGCCAACCAGGTACTGGTAGCTCATCGAATCGATCAACAATTGCACGCCGCTCTTGTTCATGACGGTGTCGTCTTCGTTGACGGCTTCGTCGAACGTAAAGCCGTATTGAAAGCCCGAGCAGCCGCCGCCCTGCACGAAAACGCGCAGTTTCAGGTCCGCATTGCCTTCTTCTTCGATCAGTTGCTTGACCTTGTCAGCCGCTGCGTCGGTAAAAACGAAGGGGGCGGGCATCTCGGTCACGGGTGTGTCGGTGACTGCGTTCATTCGAACTCTCCAGAAAGCTTCTAACCGCTATTGTAGGGCTGATCTCAATATCGTGCTGATGCCCACAAAATCAATGGGTTCTTACAGGGTGCCGCCACCATAAAAAAAGCCGCCTTCGCGATAGCGTTGGCGGCTTTTGCTGCGTTCCAGCGATAAGCCGGTTCGCACCCGAAACGATTAACGCTTCGAGAATTGCTTCCGGCGACGTGCCTTGTGGAAGCCGACCTTCTTACGTTCGACTTCACGAGCGTCACGCGTAACGAAGCCAGCCTTCGACAGTTCCGGCTTCAGCGTTGCGTCGTAGTCCATCAGCGCGCGGGTGATGCCGTGGCGAACCGCACCGGCTTGACCCGTTTCACCGCCACCGTTCACGTTGACCTTGATGTCGAACGTGACGCCGTGGTTCGTGAGTTCCAGCGGCTGACGCACGATCATCAGCGACGTTTCGCGCGAGAAGTAATCGGCGATAGGCTTGCCGTTGACAATGATCTCGCCCTTGCCAGCCTTGATGAAGACGCGTGCGACGGCGCTCTTGCGGCGGCCCGTGCCGTAATTCCAGTTACCGATCATGTGGGCTCCCCTTAGATCTCGAGCGCTTTCGGCTGTTGTGCCGAATGCGGATGCGTTGCTTCAGCGTAGACCTTCAGCTTCTTGATCATCGCGTAGCCGAGCGGGCCCTTCGGCAGCATGCCCTTGACCGCTTTCTCGAGCGCGCGGCCCGGGAAGCGTTCCTGCATCTTGCCGAACGTCGTTTCATAGATACCGCCCGGGTAGCCCGAGTGACGGTAGTACTTCTTGTCAGTAGCCTTGTTGCCCGTGACCTTCAGCTTGCCGGCGTTGATAACGATGATGAAATCACCGGTGTCGACGTGCGGAGTGAATTCAGGCTTGTGCTTGCCGCGAAGACGGTGTGCCACTTCGCTGGCGACACGCCCGAGAACCTTATCCGTCGCGTCAATCACGTACCATTCACGCGTAACCTCATGGGCTTTTGCGGAAAACGTCTTCATGATCGATCCAAAAAAATTGCTGCGCCCAATGTATTTTTTCCTGCTTGTAGTGTGCGCATCGAGGCGCGTGCAGGCTCTCCCTGGTTCTTCCTCCGCGGGCGCGGATGCGGAAAAGCCCTGAATTATAAAGGAATTTGTGACGTCAAGTCAAAACGTGCGGGATTTGGTGCGGGAGCCGCCTGATATTGGCTCCCGCGAGCGCACGTCATGCAGGCCGGCGCGGGCGAAAAAAAACCCGAACTAGCGGTTCGGGTTTAATCCACCAAAGGAGGAGGTGGAGGAGACAGCGGAGGTTGCGCACTGCTGCAACCGATGAGGCAATTATATGAAGCATCCTTGTGCGACGCAAGAACATTTGCATTGCGAAATCGATTTTCATAATGTGGTTGGATGGCGACGGCGGCCCGGCTTGTTGTGGGACTTGCAAATAAAGGCGTCGGTGGACTGCTTCGGCTTGGGTGGCCTGCGACCTCTAGAGTAAAACCCCTAAACTTATCTCGAACTCCACCCTGCCGCCCGCCATGCCGCGCCGCAACATACAAGCCGCGATTGCGCATAATTTCCCGCCGACGTCGCCTCGGGCGGACACCGAAACGCCGGGCTACAATGCCGTCTCGATAGTCGAAGCGCGGTGGAGCACAGCATGGAATGCAAAGTAAGCTGGATGGGGCAAGACGGGATGGCGTTCGCGGCCGAGACGGGCAGCGGCCACCTGGTCGCGATGGACGGCGCGCCCGAAGGCGGCGGCCGCAATCTCGCGCCGCGTCCGATGGAAATGGTCTTGCTCGGCACGGGCGGTTGCACGGCCTACGACGTCGTGATGATCCTGAAGAAAAGCCGTCAGGAAATCGCCGGCTGCTCGGTGACGCTGAAGGCCGAGCGCGCCAGCGAAGATCCGAAGGTGTTCACGAAGATTCATTTTCACTTCACTGTGACGGGCAAGAACCTGAACCCGGCGACCGTGGAGCGCGCGATCAACCTGTCGCACGACAAGTATTGCTCGGCGTCGATCATGATCGCGAAGACGGCCGAACTGACCCACTCGTTCGATATCGTGCCGAGTTGAACCAGCGGAACTGAGTGTGGCGGCCCGCGGGCCGCATCAACGAAAAATGCCGGCGTCCCTAAAAGACGCCGGCATTTGTTTGTGTGGTGGCAAAGCAGGCCGATAAGCCGGATTCTGTGCACGCGCAACGTCCGAAGACGCGACGCGCGTGGCAGCCATTCCTCTAGGCGCGCCATTGCTGACGCGCTCAAGCTTCCTACCCGCAGACGAGACGGGGGCCCCGTCCTGCATCTCGAAGATGCGCGCCTGCCTACTTGGAATTGCTCCGGGTGGAGGTTACCGTGCCGGTCTGCCTTGCAGCAGCCGCGGTGCGCTCTTACCGCACCGTTTCACCCTTACCTGATCCCGGCTTGCGCCGGGCCATCGGCGGTTTGCTTTCTGTTGCCCTGTTCCGCGTGTCGCCACGGATGGCCGTTAGCCATCACCCTGCCCTGTGGAGTCCGGACTTTCCTCGCCCTCTTTGGCCGAAGCCGCCGAGGCCGCGACTGCCTGGCCTGCTTTGCTGGCGCCGATTTTAACATCTGCGCGCCGGCCCGCGCGGAATACGGACGTGTCGTCATAGAAGGCCGGCGTCTCGTTTTCCGGCCACCAGCCGGGGATGCCCAGCACGGGAAGCGGCGCAAACATACGGCTCGTCAACGCTTCCGTATTCAGCAACGCGGCGCTGACCGCCTCGTCGAGCCACGCGTCGCGCGAAGCGGCGTCCCATTCGAAGTACGCGGGCAGCACGTCGACGATCCACGCGTGCCCGGTGCACGCCTTGAACGGCGCGATCAGCTTTTCGAGCAGCGCGTGGCCGAAGCAGCGCACCTCGCAACTCGCGCCCGATGCGCCCCATGCGTCGCGCCGCTGGAGCAACAGCGTGCGCCAGTCGAACTGACGCAGCGCAGCGCTCAAGCGCGGATCGGCGCAAGCAAACAGCAGCGCGTTTTCGTCGAAGAGCGTCAGCGCGTCGCGCACGCCGCCGCGCGTCGGCCCGACGCCCAGCAAGTCGATGGCCGCCGACTGCCGCGCGTTCAGCGCCGCCTTGATGCGCGGAAACGCAAACCACATCGACGCGTTGAAGAAGTCGTGCAGATTGTGGCGCGTCGGCACGCAGCCGGTGGACGCAATGTGCGCCTCGTAGGCGGCGCCGGGCGGCAGCTCGTCCTGCGCGATGAACGCGAGCCGCTGGCCGCGGCCTGTCACTTGCCGCGTCTTCGACGCGTCGGCGTTCATTTCGGCGAGCAACGCGGCGTAGCTCGTGAGCGCGGCGCGCTGCCAGCGTTGGCCGCGCTCGGCGAACGGCGCGAACCACGGCTTCGACCAGTCGATTGCGGCGAAGCCCGACCGCGCGCCTGGCGAGAGCGCTTCATTGCCGGCGCCGTGGCCTTCGTCGTGGCGTGCGCTCACGTCGAGTTGTATCGCTTCAGTCGTTGCGGGCGCCGTTTCGCGCCTCGCCTCGGGCTCCGCCATCTCCGCGTCACCCACGCGTCAGATCAGGCGCCAGCCAATCGATTCACCGCCGCGCAGCGGCACGACCGGCGTATCGCCGACCGGCAATTCCGCCGGCAACGTCCATTCCTCGCGACGCAGCGTGACCTTGCCCGCGTTGCGCGGCAAACCGTAAAAATCCGCGCCGTAGAAGCTCGCGAAGCCTTCGAGCTTGTCGAGCGCGCCGGCTTTGTCGAAAGCCTCGGTGTACAACTCGAGCGCGTGCAGCGCCGTGTAGCAGCCCGCGCAGCCGCACGCGTGTTCCTTCAAACCCTTCGGATGCGGCGCGCTGTCCGTACCGAGGAAGAAGCGCGGATTGCCCGACGTCGCCGCTTCGACCAGCGCGAGCCGATGCGTCTCACGCTTGAGCACCGGCAGGCAGTAGTAATGCGGGCGAATGCCGCCCTGGAAAATCGCGTTGCGGTTGTAGAGCAGATGGTGCGCGGTGATCGTCGCGCCCAGCAGTTCCGGCGCGACGCCGGCTTCGCGGATGTAGTCGACGGCGTCCTTCGTGGTGATGTGCTCGAACACCACCTTCAGCGCCGGAAACTCGCGGCGCAGCGGCGTCATGACCCGGTCGATGAACACCTTCTCGCGGTCGAACAGATCGATCGACGAATCCGTCACTTCGCCGTGCACCAGCAGCGGCATGCCGGTTTCCTGCATCACTTCCAGCGTTTTCGCGCACTTCATGATGTCGGTCACGCCCGCGTCGGAGTTCGTCGTCGCGCCGGCCGGATAGAGCTTCACGCCGTGCACGAAGCCGCTTTCGCGCGCGCGGCGGATTTCATCGGGCGGCGTGTTGTCGGTCAGGTACAGCGTCATCAGCGGCTCGAACTGCGCGCCGGCCGGAATGGCGCCGACGATCCGCTCGCGGTAAGCCTGGGCCATCGCCGTCGTCGTGACCGGCGGCTTCAGGTTCGGCATGATGATCGCGCGGCCGAACTGGCGCGCGGTATCCGGCAGCACCGCCGCCAGCATGGCGCCGTCGCGCACGTGCAGGTGCCAGTCGTCAGGACGGGTGAGCGTAACGGAGTCGAGGGAAGCGGAAGCAGCGTTGGGAGCGGTCATGGCGAGAAAAGAGCGAGAGCGGAACGGAGCGGAATAAGAGCCGAACAAGGCGCAACGACGAATCGGAACGATGCGCGAACAACGCCCCAGCAATGCACCGGCGCTGAGGTCAAACCGCCGTGTTGCGGCCTGAACACACGTCAATTTTGCAATTTGGCGTTCGTGGCTCGGTGATATGCTTGGAAAATCATCATTGTAACGGCTCGCCCCGTTCACAGGCCTACCCGCAACATGTGCCAACTTCTAGGAATGAACTGCGCCGCGCCGACGGACGTCACGTTCTCGTTCACCGGCTTTGCGGCGCGCGGCGGCGTCACCGATCACCATGCCGACGGCTGGGGTATCGCCTTCTTCGAAGACAAAGCGTGTCGCCTTTTCATCGACCATCAATCGTCGGCTACCTCGCCGATCGCCGAGATGGTCAAGCGCTATCCGATCAAGTCGAAGAACACGATCGCGCATATCCGCAAGGCGACGCAAGGGCACATTCTGCTGGAAAACTGCCACCCGTTCATGCGCGAACTGTGGGGGCGTCACTGGATCTTCGCGCATAACGGCGATCTGAAGGATTATTCGCCGGTGCTCTCAGGCGTGTATCAGCCGGTCGGCACGACCGACAGCGAGCTCGCTTTCTGCGCGCTGCTCGAAGGTTTGCGCAAGGCGTTTCCCGGCGCGCAGCAACCGCCGCTCAACGAACTCTTCGCCGCGCTCGAAAAGCTCACGCGCGAAATCACGCAATTCGGCGTGTTCAATTTCCTGATGTCGAACGGCCAGGCGCTATTTGCGCATTGCTCGACGCATCTGCATTACATCGTGCGGCGCTGGCCCTTTTCCACCGCGCATCTTGTCGACGCGGACGTGTCCATCGACTTCGCCAAGTACACGACGCCGGAAGACCGCGTCGCCGTGATCGCGACGCAGCCGCTGACCGACAACGAAGTGTGGACCGCGTTCGAACCAGGCGATCTGCTGATGTTCCAGCACGGCGACGTGATTGGCCGCGTCAATGTGCCGGTGCCGGCCTCGGTGCTGGAAAAGCTGCGCAATCCGGCGCTCGACGCGTCCGCTTCGGCGAGCACGATTGCGGCTTCGGCGGCGGCCGAATCTGCCGCGGCTGAGTTGGAAGTCGATCTGGAAGCGGCCGACGACGCCGCCGCCTTCGAGTCGTGAAAGTCGTAGCCACGGCGATCACGCATCGATAAAAAAAGCCGCTTTTTCAAGCGGCTTTTCGTTGAAGCGCCCACCGCGACAACCACGCGGCAACGCTTGCGCTCAGTGCAGGATCTTCGCCAGAAAATCCTTCGCGCGATCGGACTTCGGATTGTCGAAGAAGTCGTCCTTGCGGTCGTCCTCGACGATCAAGCCCTTGTCCATGAAGATCACGCGATGCGCGACCTTCTTCGCGAAGCCCATTTCGTGCGTGACGCACATCATGGTCATGCCTTCCTGCGCGAGTTCGACCATCACGTCGAGCACTTCGTTGATCATTTCCGGATCAAGCGCCGAAGTCGGCTCGTCGAACAGCATTGCAATCGGGTCCATCGACAACGCGCGCGCAATCGCCACACGCTGCTGCTGACCGCCCGACAATTGCCCTGGAAACTTGTCCGCATGCGCGCGCAAGCCGACGCGGTCCAGCAGCTTCAGACCCTTCGCCGAGGCTTCGTCTTTCGAGCGGCCGAGCACCTTGATCTGCGCGAGCGTAAGGTTTTGCACGATCGACAGATGCGGGAACAGTTCGAAGTGCTGGAACACCATGCCGACCTTCGAGCGCAGCTTCGACAGATTGGTTTTCTTGTCCGTCAGCGACTGCCCGTTGATGACGATCTCGCCCTTCTGAAACGGCTCGAGTCCGTTGACGGTCTTGATCAGCGTGGACTTGCCCGAACCCGACGGTCCGCACACCACCACCACTTCACCCTTTTTGACTTCCGTCGTGCAGTCCGTCAGCACCTGAAACTGGCCGTACCACTTCGAAACATTCTTGATAGAGATCATCTTGCGACCTTTTTCTGAAGACCTTTGACAAGGCTCGACGCGACCACGCAGATCACGAAATAACACGCGCCCGCGAACAGTACCATTTCGACATTCGTGCCGTCACGATCGCCAATATTCGTGGCAGTGCGGAAGAAGTCGGCGAGGCTGATCACGTAGACGAGCGACGTATCCTGGAAGAGCACGATGCCCTGCGTGAGCAGCAGCGGCACCATCGCGCGGAACGCCTGCGGCAGCACCACGAGACGCATGGACTGCGCGTAGTTCATGCCGAGCGCGAACGACGCGTTGACCTGCCCGCGCGGCACGGACTGAATCCCCGCGCGAATGATCTCGGAGTAATACGCCGCCTCGAACAGCGAGAAAGCGACCATTGCCGATGCGAGACGAATGTCGATATCCGCCGACAGACCGAGCACGTTCTGCAGCAGTTGCGGCACGATCAGGAAGAACCACAGCAGGACCATGACCAGCGGGATCGAACGGAAAATCGTCACGTAGCCCTTCGCGAACCACTCGAAAGGCTTGAACGACGACAGCCGCAGCATGGCGAGAACCGTGCCCCACACAATGCCGATCACGATCGCGATCAGCGTGATCTTGAAGGTGACGACCGCGCCCGTCCACAGCGTAGGCAGTGCGCCCGGAATACCGCTCCAGTCGAAATGGTGCATCACTTGCCTCCGATATAGCCGGGCAACCGGGTCTTGGCTTCGACCCAGCGCATGAATTGCATGACGACCAGATTGATCAGCACGTACGCGAGCGTGACAGCGATGAACGACTCGTAGGTCTGCGACGTGTAGTCGACAAGCTGTCGCGCCTGGGCGGAGAGATCGAGCAGACCGATGGTCGACGCGACCGCCGAGTTCTTGAAGATATTCAGAAACTCAGACGTGAGCGGCGGCACGATGATCCGGTACGCGACAGGCAGCAGCACGTAGCGATACGTCTGCCATTGCGTGAAGCCCATCGCGAGCCCCGCGGCACGTTGGCCGCGCGGCAGCGCGTTGATGCCCGAGCGCACCTGCTCGCACACGCGCGCGGCGGTGAAGAGCCCGAGACAGATGATCGAGGAAGAAAAGAACTGCGCGCCTGGCGGCAGTTGCTTGAACCAGTTTCCGATGGATGCCGGCAGCAACTCCGGTATCACCAGATACCAGATAAAGAACTGCACGATCAGCGGAATATTGCGGAAAATCGCGACGTAGAGCGTGCCGATGCCGGACGCCCACTTGTTCGGCACCGTGCGCAGCACACCGAACAACGAGCCGACGATCAGCGCGATCACCCATGCCGACAGCGACACGGTAATCGTCACCCAGAAACCCGACAGCAGCCAGCCCAGATAAGTGGTCGGCTCGCCGGTGGAGACGGGACTCAGCAGAATGCCCCAGTTCCAGTGATATGACATGACCAAGACTCCAGCAAAAAGAAACGGAAGAAGCGCGTGGCCCCTTCCGTTTCATTCAGCATTTCAAAAAAACAGCTAAGGTTTAATCGATTGCCTTGTCATTCGGATTCTTGTAAAGCGCCTTCATGTCGTCGCTTTCCGGGAAGTTCAGGTTCAAGCCCTTCGGCGGAATCGGCGATTCGAACCACTTCTTGTAGATCTTGTCGGCTTCGCCCGAAGTTTCGACCTTCGCGATTGCGTCGTCGACGACCTTCTTGAATTCCGGATCGTTCTTGCGCAGCATGCAGCCGTATGCTTCATGCGACTGCGGCGCGCCGACGATCACGAAATCGTTCGGCGTGTTCGACTTTGCACGCTCGCCGGCGAGCAGCGCGTCGTCCATCATGAACGCAGCGGCGCGGCCGGTGGAGAGCGTCAGGAACGACTCGCCGTGATCCTTCGCGCTGATGATGTTCATGCCCAGGCTCTTGTCCTGGTTCATCTTGCGAAGCAGGCGCTCGGACGTGGTGCCGGCGGTCGTGACGACCGTCTTGCCCTTCAGGTCGGCCCAGTCCTTGATGCCCGAATCTTTCTTGGTCATCAGACGCGTGCCGATCACGAAGATCGTGTTAGAGAACGCCACTTGTTGCTGGCGTTCCGCGTTATTCGTGGTTGAGCCGCATTCCATGTCGACGGTGCCGTTCTGCACCAGCGGAATACGGTTTTGCGACGTAACCGGAATCAGCTTCACTTTCAGGTTCGGCGCGTTCAGCTTCTGCTTGACCGCCTCGACCACCTTCAGCGCGAATTCCTGCGAATAGCCGATGACTTCCTGCTTGTCGTCATAGTACGAAAACGGAATCGACGACTCGCGATGACCCAGCGCGATGACGCCCGTGTCCTTGATCTTTTTCAGCGTGCCGGCGTCTTGCGCGTGCGCGCCAACCGTAAACAGTCCGAGAGTCGCGAGCAGCAGCGCAGCTTTTTTAACCTTCATGTTTGATCTCCTTGGCAAGAACCGGCGCCAGTTTAGCAAAGTAATTATTCTGAAAGTATGGCTATAAACCATTGTTGTTGCGTGCACGCCGCTATTGGTCGGCGGCGGCTTCGCGCAGCCGGTCAACCTTTCCGGATATGCAAAGGCGGGCAGCATCGTCGCGATGCCGCCCGCCAGGTAAAACACGCGCTCTTGTGAAGTGCGTTCAGGCATGCGCATTTACTTCAAATGCGCGGCGCATCCGCGAGGTAGCGAATCCGCCGTTCGCTTTACAAGCCCGCGATCAGGGGTACAGACCGCGCATTTCGCGCGCTTGCAAAATCCGCTTGCACGCGACGATAAACGCCGCCGTCCGCACCGAAACGTTCTGCTCGCTCGACACTTGCCATACGGCCGCAAACGCTTCGCGCATCACGCGCTCGAGGCGCTGGTTGATCTCGTCTTCGGTCCAGAAGAAGCTCGAGAAATCCTGCACCCATTCGAAGTACGACACCGTCACGCCGCCCGCGTTGGCCACCACGTCCGGAATCACGAGGATGCCGCGGTCGTGCAGGATGTCGTCGGCGGCCGTGGTGGTCGGGCCGTTCGCGCCTTCCACGACGATCTTCGTCTTGATCTTGCCGGCGTTCTTTTCGGTGATCTGGTTTTCGAGCGCGGCCGGAATCAGGATGTCCGATTCCACGGTCCAGAACTCTTCGTTCGTCACCGAGTCGGCTTCGGCGAAACCGCCCACGCCGCCCGTCTTCGCCACATGTTCCAGCAACGCGACGGCGTCGATACCGGTCGACTTGTACAGCGAGCCGGTGTGATCCTGCACCGCGACGACCTTCGCACCCGCTTCCTGGAACAGACGCGCCGCGATGCCGCCGACGTTGCCGAAACCTTGCACTGCAATGCGCGCGCCTTCGATATCGAAGCCGATGCGGCGTGCCGCTTCGCAGCCGACCACGAACACGCCGCGGCCGGTCGCTTCGCGGCGGCCGAGCGAACCGCCGAGCGTGATCGGCTTGCCGGTCACGACGCCGGTTGCCGTTTGGCCCTGGTTCATGGAGTACGTGTCCATCATCCACGCCATGATCTGCTCGTTCGTGTTCACGTCCGGCGCGGGAATGTCGGTGTTCGGTCCGATGATGATGCCGATTTCGCTGGTGTAGCGGCGCGTGACGCGCTCGAGTTCACCACGCGACAGCTTGCGCGGATCGAGGCGGATGCCGCCCTTCGCGCCGCCGTAAGGAACGTTCACCGCAGCGTTTTTCACCGACATCCACGCGGACAGCGCCATCACTTCCGACAGCGTCACGTCCTGGTGATAACGCACGCCGCCCTTGCCTGGACCGCGCGACACGTTGTGCTGCACGCGGTAGCCCTCGAAGTGCGCGACCGTGCCGTTATCGAGTTCGATAGGCACGTCAACGATCAGAATCCGCTTCGGGCGCTTCAGGGTTTCCAGCCAGCGTGACAGCGAGCCGAGGTAGGGCGCGACGCGGTCGACCTGGCGCAGGTAGTTGCCCCACGGGCCGAGGTCTTCGCTATTCAGGTAGGAGGGGACGGACTGCGACGTTAATGCTGATTGGGCAGATTGGGCGGCTTGCTGCTGGGAAGACATGAACGCTCCGGCGTTGATCGAGTAGCAGCATTGTCGAAAAAGGCCGTTTTGAAATCCAATGCCGTTTCCTTATCCGATTATGTCTTTTTTGCATAACCCTTCGGAAGCCGCAAATTCGCGTCGCGGGCGCGCAGGTTTGGCGAGGCTCTCTTACGCGCCGCGCTGCGCCAGTTCTTCCGACACCACGTCCCACAACTGCCGCACGAGAATCTGCCGCGCGTCGTCGCTTTTCGCGGCGAGCTTGTCACGGTAGAGGCGTATCTCCATCGTGAGCGTGAGCTGGCCTTCGGGCGTGCCGCGCGTCGCCCGGTCCAGACGAATCAGCTTGCCGTCCGCGACCGCGTCTTCCACAGCGCTGTGCGGCAGAAAAGCGATGCCGTGGCCGGCGAGCGCCATCGCCTTCAGACCTTCGGCCATGTCGGTTTCGTAGAGCCGGTCCAGATTGAGACGCTCCGGGGCGTTGGCGAGAATCACCTCGGTCATGCGCCCCAGATACGCATTCGGCGTGTACGACAGATAAGGCGTGGGCGCCTCAGCGGTGCCCGGCAGCGTATGACGCGGCCGGCCCGCGCGCCCCGGCGCCGAGAACGGACTGATCGGCTCGTTGCCAAGCGTCAGCATGTCGTAGCGGGCCGGATCGAGCGCGACCGGATGGCTCGGATGGTGATAACCCATCATCAGATCGCAGCCGCCTTCCACCAGAGAGAGCGCCGCGTCGTGCACATTCAGCGCACGCAACCGCGTATGAATCGGGCCCATCTGCGCCTCGATGCGTTGCAGCCAGCGCGGAAAGTACGTGAGCGAGAGCGTGTGCGGCACCGCGAACTCGATCGTCGCTTGCGGCGTCGCCGTGTGGCCGCGCAACAGCGCGCGGGCCTCGTGGAACTGCGAAAGCATCGCGAGCGCCTGCTCGTTGAACACCTGGCCCGCCGGCGTGAGACGCGTCGGATACACCGAGCGGTCGATGAGCTCCGTGCCGAGCCACGCCTCGAGCGCCTGGATGCGCCGCGAGAACGCCGGCTGCGTGACGTGACGCAGTTCAGCCGAGCGGCTGAAACTGCGCGTTTCCGCGAGCGAAACGAAGTCTTCGAGCCATTTCAGTTCCATGCGAAGCCTGCTGCCGGCGAGAGAGAGGAAGTCAGCATTCTAGTGGCTCTGCCGATGCGAATGCTCACGCTCCACCCGGCAGCCGACTTTGCCTTTGCATCGTCCGCTGCGGCTCACGCGCGTCCGGCCTATTCCGGCCGAATCCGCCTCTGGTGGTAAAATTCGCGGTTCCCTCCGTTCCGATCCGCTCGCTGTGACTCCAGCGAGCGCTCAACGCCTAGACCAGCCGCCATCATGTCCGACACCCGCCCCGACACTCTGTTCGCGCTGAATGCGCTCTCCCCGCTCGACGGCCGCTATGCGTCGAAAACCGAAGCCCTGCGCGACTGGCTCTCGGAAGCCGCGTTCATGCGCAATCGCGTGACGGTCGAAATTCATTGGCTGATCGCGCTCTCGCGCGCCGGTTTCGCCGAAGTGCCGCGCTTTTCAGACGCCGCCGAACAATTCCTGCTGCAACTGGCCGAGCGCTTCACCGCGCATGACGCCGCGCGCATCAAGGACATCGAGCGCGTGACGAATCACGACGTGAAGGCGGTCGAATACTGGCTGAAGGAATCGGTCAAGGGTCAGGAAGAACTGGAGCGCGCAAGCGAGTTCATCCATTTCGCGTGCACGTCGGAAGACATCAACAACACGTCGCACGGCCTGATGCTGGCGGGCGCGCGCGAGCATGTGATCCTGCCGGCGCTGCGCACGGTGCATCAGAAGCTCGTCGCGCTCGCTCACGCGCACGCGGAACAGCCGATGCTCTCGCGCACGCACGGCCAGCCGGCCAGCCCGACGACGCTCGGCAAGGAAATCGCCAATGTCGCCGCGCGTCTCGAACGCGCGATCGAGCGCATCGCGAAGGTCGAACTGCTCGGCAAGATGAACGGCGCGGTCGGCAACTTCAATGCGCATCTGTCGGCGTATCCGGAGTTCGACTGGGAAGCGTTCTCGCGCGAAGTGGTCGAGCAGCGTCTGAAGCTCACGTTCAATCCGTACACGATCCAGATCGAGCCGCACGATTACATGGCCGAGCTGTTCGACGCCGTCGCGCGCGCCAACACGATCCTGCTGGATCTCGACCGCGACGTGTGGGGCTACATCTCGGTCGGCTATTTCAAGCAGCGCACGAAGGCCGGCGAGATCGGTTCGTCGACGATGCCGCACAAGGTCAACCCCATCGACTTCGAAAACTCCGAAGGCAATCTCGGACTCGCGAACGCAACGCTGCGCCACCTCGCCGACAAGCTGCCGGTGTCGCGCTGGCAGCGCGACCTGACCGATTCGACGGTGCTGCGCAACATGGGCGTCGCGTTCGGTTATTCGCTGCTCGCGTACGACTCGCTGATCCGCGGTCTGGACAAGCTCGAAGTGAATGCGCAGCGTCTGAACGAAGACCTCGACAACTGCTGGGAAGTGCTGGCCGAGCCGGTGCAAACCGTGATGCGCCGCTACGGCATCGAAAATCCGTACGAGCAGTTGAAGGAACTGACGCGCGGCAAGGGCATCACGCGTGAGGCGCTGCAGGCGTTCGTCGGCGGGCTTGCGATTCCGCAGGACGCGAAAGACCGTTTGCTCGCGATGACGCCGGGTTCATACATCGGCAAGGCAGTCGAGTTGGCGAAGCGCATCGGCTAAAGCCCGATTCATCCGCTGCTCTGCTCGTCGAGCAAAAGAAAAGCCGCTCCCCGGAGCGGCTTTTCTTCGTCTGAACGGTTAGTTCAGGATGGCGGATTAACGCTTCTCGACCTGCTTCAACACATCGTCGACGATCTGTTCCGGCGACAGTTCGATGCTCACCGTGACCGCCTCGTCAGCGCCCGGTTCCTCGAGCGTGTCGAGCTGGCTTTGCAGCAGCGACGGGTCGAAAAAATGGCCCGTGCGCGTGGTCAAACGCTCTTGCAGCACCTCGCGCGAACCCTTCAGGTACACGAAGCAGACGTCCTTGTCGCCGTCGCGCAAAATGTCGCGATACGAACGCTTCAGCGACGAACAGGTGAACACGGCCGTCTCGCCCGCCTTCTGCTTTTCTTCGATCGCGGCGCGGATAGTTTTGAGCCACGGCCACCGGTCTTCGTCGGTGAGCGGAATGCCGTGGTGCATCTTCTCCTTGTTTGCGGCGCTATGAAACGCGTCGCCGTCGGTGAACGCGCAGTGCAGGCGCTCCGCCAGCATCTCGCCAATTCTCGTTTTGCCGGCGCCCGACACGCCCATTGCGATCAAAATCATCAAAAACTCCTTACAGGACCGCCGCGAGCGCGAAGGTCAACAGCAAACCCATCAACGAAATGATGGTCTCGAGGAGCGACCATGTCTTGAAGGTCTGCCCCACCGTCATACCGAAGTATTCCTTGATCAGCCAGAAACCGCCGTCGTTCACATGCGAGAAGATCAGCGAGCCCGAGCCGGTTGCCAGCACCAGCAGTTCCGGCTTCACCTGGATCGCGCTGGCCGCCGCGATCGGTGCAACGATGCCGCAGGCGGTGGTCATTGCGACCGTCGCCGAACCCGTCGCGAGGCGGATCAGCGCGGCGACGAGCCAGCCGAACAGCAGCGGCGACAAATGCGCGGAGGTCGCAGCAGCCACGATTTCCTTCGAAATGCCGCTATCCATCAGCACGCGTCCGAAACCGCCGCCCGCGCCGACGATCAGCGTAATGCCCGCGATCGGCGCCAGACATTCGCCGCAGAATTTCTGGATCTGGTCGCGATTGAAACCGCGGCTCGCACCAAAGGTCCAGAAGCTGACCAGCACGGCGATCAGCAGCGCGACGTCCGAATTGCCGACGAAGTGCAGCAGGTCGTTCGGCAAGGTCTTCGGCGTGAATACCAGATCGGCCCAGCTGCCCACCAGCATCAGGATCACCGGCAGCAACACCGTGAACAGCGTAATGCCGAAGCTCGGCAGTTCGCGCTTCGGCGCTGCGTTCGCGCCGCCCGGCGTGCCGGAGAGCGCGACGTCGTCCCTGTTCAGAAACTGCGCGGCGAGCGCGTTCTCTTGCGGCAGCTTGATGTAGCGGTTGATCATCAGCGCAAACAGCGGACCGGCGACGATAGCCGTCGGCACGCCGACGATCAGACCATACGCAATCGTCTTGCCAATGTCCGCGTGGTACTGCTGCACGGCGAGCATCGCGGCCGGGTGCGGCGGAATCAGCCCGTGCACGACGGACAGGCCCGCGACCATCGGCAGGCCGACGAGCAGCAGCGATTTGTTGGTGCGCTTGGCGACGTTGAACGCGATGGGAATCAGCAGCACGAAGCCGACTTCGAAGAACACCGGCAAGCCGACGATGATCGCGACGACCATCATCGCCCAGTGAATATTCTTCTCGCCGAACCAGTCGATGAGCGTCGTGGCGATGCGTTCCGCGCCGCCCGATTCGGCCATCATCTTGCCGAGCATCGTGCCGAGACCCACCACCACCGCGATGTGCCCGAGCGTGTTGCCGTTGCCCGTTTCGAACGACTTGACGATGGTCGCCATCGGCATGCCGGAGGCAAGCCCCAGCAGCAGCGACACGATGATCAGGACGAGGAACGGATAGACCTTGTAGCGCGTGATCAACAAGATCAGCAGGGCGATGGCGATCACCCCGTAAACCAGCAGCATGCTGCCGTGAACAGCTTCCATGAAGCTCCTCCTTTGCGTTATTGATTGTGGGTGCGAAGACGGCAGCCACCTCGTCTCATGGCGACCGCTGCGCCTCGAGGACGGCAAACCGCGCGGTCGCTGAATTTTACTGTCTGTTGTCTTGAAAAGCCCGCGAAACCCGCAGCATCTTTGCAACGAAGCCTCGCTGCGACAGCCTGAAGCGGCTGTATCGGCGAGGCTCCGGTTGAGAGCTTGCTGTGTCTGCGTCTGCGTCCGCGTCTGTGTTCGCCAGAACGCGGCGGTTATCGACTAGTGAGCGGGTGCGGCCAATTGGCTCGCCGCGCGCGCGAGGCGCGTGACTTCGTCCCAGTTTTGCGCGGCGACCGCGGCTTTCGGCGTCAGCCAGGAGCCGCCCACGCAGACCACGTTCGGCAGCGACAGGAAGTGCGTGGCGGTTTCCGCCGTGATGCCGCCCGTCGGGCAGAACTTCAGCGTCGGAAACGGACCATGAAAAGCTTGCAGCATCGGCACGCCGCCCGCCTGCTGCGCCGGGAAAAACTTCACGATTTCATAGCCGAGTTCGAGCGCGGTGATGATGTCGCTCGGCGTCATCACGCCCGGCAAAAGCGGCAGGCCGGCATCCTGCGCGGCCTTGTGCATGTCTTTCGTGAGTCCCGGCGACACGCCGAACTGCGCGCCCGCTTTCTTCGCCTGCGCGCAATGCTCGGGCTTCGTGATCGTGCCGACGCCCACCACGATGTCTTCGGCCAACTGGCTCGCGCGCTCGATCGCGGCGATCCCCGCCGCCGTGCGCAGCGTGATTTCCAGCACCTTCACGCCGCCCGCATGCAGCGCGCGCGACACGTGTTCGCCCTGCTCGACCGAATCGAACGCGAGCACCGGAATCACCGGACCCAGGCGGACGATCTCGCTTACTGTTTTCGACGTCATAGTGAAACTCCTTGTTTCTGCCAACCGTCTGTTGCGTCGCCGGGCGGGCTTTGTCGGGCTGCCCGGTTGGACTTCGTTGGACCTGGTTCGACTGTCCGTTGGCTTGTTTGCGAAGACTGCTAGCCTGCCTGAGTGGTGCTGGTACGCGTTTCGCCGTGCTGTGCGGCGGCGTGCTGCACAGCAGACGCCGCGTGCTCGCCGTGCGCTGCCGGACGCTCGCCCACCATCGGACCGAACACCGACGCGCCCTGCTCCGCCGGCGCCGCCGCCGCGCGGAATACGCCGAACAGTTCGCGGCCGAAACCCACTTCGTTTTCCGCCTGATTGAGCGGCGCGGCGTTAGGTCGCGCGGCCCATTCGGCGGCGTCGATCTCGACGTCGAGCACGCCGGCTTCGGCGTCGATCACCAGCATGTCGCCCGTGTGCACTTTGCCGATCGGCCCTTGCAGCAACGCTTCCGGCGACAGATGAATGACCGCGGGCACTTTACCCGACGCGCCCGACATGCGGCCGTCCGTGACGAGTGCGACATGGAAACCCTGATCCTGCAACACGCCGAGCAGCGGCGTCAAACGATGCAGTTCCGGCATGCCGTTCGCCCGCGCGCCCTGGAAGCGCACGACGGCGACAAAGTCGCGCTTGAGCTCGCCGTTGTCGAACGCCTCCTGCACGGCTTCCTGCGAATCGAACACGATGGCCGGCGCCTTCACCTTGCGATGCTGCGCCGCAACCGCCGAAATCTTGATCACGCCGCGGCCGAGCTTGCCCTGCATCAGACGCAAGCCGCCGTCCGGCTGGAACGGCTCCTTGATGCCGCGCAACACCGCTTTGTCCGCGCTGGTATCCACGCCCGGCACCCATTGCAGCTTGCCGTCGATCAGCTTCGGCTCTTCCGTGTAGCGATGCAGCCCCTGGCCGACGACCGTGTTGACGTCTTCGTGCAGCAAACCGCCTTCCAGCAGATTGCGCACCAGGAACGCGACGCCGCCGGCCGCATGGAAATGGTTCACATCGGCCTTGCCGTTCGGGTAAATCTTGGCGAGCAGCGGCACGGCTTGCGACAGCGTGTCGAAATCGTCCCAGTCGATCACGATGCCCGCCGCGCGCGCAATGGCGACGAGGTGCAGCGTGTGATTGGTGGAGCCGCCCGTCGCGAGCAACGCGACGATTCCGTTGACGATCGCCTTTTCGTCGATCACGTGGCCGATCGGCGTGTAATTGCCGCGCTCGACCGTCAGATCGAGCACGCGGCGCGCGGCCTGCGCGGTCAGCGCGTCGCGCAACGGCGTATGCGGATGCACGAAAGCCGAGCCCGGCAGATGCAGGCCCATGATTTCCATCAGCATCTGATTGCTGTTCGCCGTCCCGTAGAACGTGCAGGTGCCGTGGCCGTGATACGCGGCGGCTTCCGCTTCGAGCAGCGCGTCGCGGCCACATTGACCGGTTGCGAACTGCTGGCGGGTTTTGGCCTTGTCGTCGTTCGACAGGCCGCTCGTCATCGGACCGGCCGGCACGAAGATGGTCGGCAGATGGCCGAACTGCAGCGCGCCGATCAGAAGGCCCGGCACGATCTTGTCGCAGATGCCGAGGCACAACGCCGCGTCGAACATGTTGTGCGTGAGCGCGACTGCCGTGCTCATCGCGATGACTTCGCGCGAGAACAGCGACAGTTCCATGCCCGCGTTGCCCTGGGTGATGCCGTCGCACATGGCCGGCACGCCGCCCGCGAATTGCGCGACGCCGCCGTTTTCACGCGCGGCCTGCTTGATGATGTCCGGGTAGTTTTTGTACGGCGCGTGCGCCGACAACATCTCGTTGTACGACGAAACGATGCCGATGTTCGGCTCGCGAATCTGCTTGATGACGAGCTTGTCGTTGCCTTCGAGGCCCGCGAACCCGTGCGCCAGATTCGCGCAGGAAAGCGCGCCGCGCGCCGGGAACCGGCCCTGCGCCTGATGAATGCGGGAGAGATACGCATCACGAGTGGGCTTGCTGCGTTCGATCACGCGCTGCGTGACTTTCAACAATTGCGAATGCGGGGAAACCATCGGAGCTCCTTCGTCGCTGGCGGCAGATTGGGCGCGCTATGCCAGGTGGGTATCGCGGGGTCGCCGGAGAGACCGGCGAAAGGAATCTTAGTAGAAAAACTACATGGCCGCAATTGGAAATCTTGCTGCAGTGCAGTTTGGCGAAACGCCGCGAAGCCCTTTACTGGCGGCGCATCGGACGAATAACACCTGAACCTAGGGATAACACCTACGGCGATAATGTAGTTTTTGTACCTTCCAGCCAATCAAGCTATAGTCCACGCATTCTTCAGCATAGTGCGAGTTTTCCAATGATGCTGTCCCAGGTCGAAGAGATGCGCGAGCAGTTGCGCCCGTCGGAGCGCAAGCTGGCCGACTATGTGATCGAGGCGCCGCGCGAGGTGCTCGACCTCTCCATGACGGAAGTCGCGGCGCGCGCGGGTGTGAGTCAGCCGACTATCGCGCGGTTCTGTCATGCGCTCGGCTTTTCGGGGTTTCGCGAGTTCAAGATCCGGCTGGCGCAAGGCATCGCTACCGAAGTGCCGGCGGTTTATCGGGATGTGCGGCCGGACGAGGGTACGCCGGGTCTGATCGCCAAGGTCTTCGACCGGACCATCGGCACGCTGATCCAGGTGCGCAACAGCCTGTCGCCGCATAGCGTGGAAGCAGCCGTCGACTTGCTGGCGAACGCGGCGCGCATCGAGTTCTACGGAGCGGGCGGTTCAGGTATTGCGGCGCAGGACATCCAGCACAAGTTCTTCCGGCTCGGCATGCCGAGCGTCGCCTACTCCGATCCGCACACCTACTCGATGTCGGCCGCACTGCTCGGCCCCGGCGATGTGATCGTGACGGTATCGAATACCGGTCGAACCCGGGACATCATCGAAGCGACACATTCCGCGCTAAACTGCGGCGCCAAAGTGATTGCGATTACACATGGATCGTCGCCGCTCGCGAAGCTCGCGTCGATCTGTCTGTTCTCAAATGTCGTCGAGGAAAGCGATGTGTTTTCGCCGATGACGTCGCGCATGTCGCATCTCGCCATCGGCGACATTCTCGCTGTAGGCGTCGCACTCAAGCGCGGGCCCGAGCTTGTCGAGCGGATGGGTAAGGCGAAAGAAGTGATCGGCCGGCTGAGAATCGACGGCGAAAGCTGAAGAGGCGCAAATGAAAAATGCCTGCTCGATGGCAGGCCTTTTTCAGGTCAAACTCAGGTCAAACGATGCACGCGGCCAGTTACTCGGCGACCACGCGAACATCGACGCGGCGGTTCTGCGAACGACCTTCGGCCGTTGCATTCGACGCAACCGGATCGGCGCTGCCGAGGCCTTGTGCGACGAACTGCCCACCCTCGAGACCGCCATCGCGCAGATATTGCACGACCGCTTCGGCACGAGCCTTCGACAGCGCCAGGTTGTGTGCTTCGGAACCCGTCTTGTCGGTGTAGCCCGTCACCGTCACGCGGCGCAGATTCGCGCCCTTGTTCGCGGCCATGAAGTGATCCAGGTTTTCCTTCGCGATCGGGCTGAGCGTCGCGCTGTCCGTTGCAAAGTTGGCGTTGCCTTGCAGCAGCAGCCGGGCCTGCGGCGCCGCCGGCTTTGCTTGCGGCTGCGCAGCCTCTTGCTGCTGAACCGGCTGTTGCGGCACCGGCTGTTGTGCGACCGGCTGCTGTGCGACGGGCGCGCCGCACATGAACGTCATTTCACGCGCATCTTTCACCGGCTGGTTGTTGCTCACGCCGTCGACCGCGCCGAGCCACGTAATCGGCTTGGCCTGGCAGGTTTCTTCGGCCACGCGCACGCAGGTTTGCGAGCTGTCGAGGAGTCCAAGGCAGCTAACCCGATAAGTCGGTACGGTTTGATTCGGCGGGCTGATCGTACGCAGCGTGTAGGACGGTCCAGATTGCGTGCTGCACGCTGCAAAGATCGCCAAAGACGCGCCTGAGACCAACGCGCGGAGATATTTAAAAAGAGAAGTGTTCATTTTCACGAATGCAGTGATTGAAGCGGCGCCCTTGCCCCGTGTCCTGCGGACAAGAGCGCGCTTACAGTTCTAGTCAAGACAGATCCGGTTGATGGACCGGACTTGCGTCCGATCCATCGCGGCGCTTACCACTGGTACGAAGCACCGATGCCGATCGCCGTGCCTTGCGAGCTGGTGCCCGCGCCGGCCTTCATCTTCAGGTTCTCGGTGATACGTGCCGAGACGCCGAGCGCGACAGCCTGCGAACCCTTATACGAACCGCCACCGATACCGACCGCGATCGTCTTGCCTTGATCGACGTCCGGGATCATCGTCAGCGCCGTAGCGGCTGCGACACCGGCGTACGCGTTCTTGGCGACCTGGCTCACGCTGTTCTGCACCGAGTTGATCTGCTGATCGGTGTAGGCCTTCGAGGTCATGCCAGCCGGCAGATTGCCGACCGCCGAGCCGATTGCGTCGTTCAACTGACCCACGTTGACCGCGTCGGTCGTTGCCGTACCGGCTGCGACGTTGGTGACCTGGCGTTCGTTACCTGCCGAGCCCACCGACACCGAGTTCGCACGATCAGCCACCGAGTTCGCACCCAGCGCCACCGAGTTCGCCGCGGTTGCGCTTGCATTCGCACCCATTGCGGTCGAATGCGTACCGCTTGCAACTGCTGCTTCCGTATCGCGGTTGCCGTCTGCTGCGAACATCGGGTTGTTGGCGGCGTGCGCAATGTTCGTCACCGTCGAGATCGCCGAGTTCATCTGGTCGACGTTGACTGCGTCGTCACCGGACGTGCCTGCTGCCACGTTGTGGATCGTCGTGCCGCCCGCAGCACCATTACCCATCGTAATGCTGCTGTAGTTGGTCGTACCATCGGCGTTGTGGTCGTACGTGACTGCCGCGTTGGTCGTGCCGTTCGGGTTGATGATGCCCGACGCCTTCAACTGCGCGACGTTCACTGCGTCCGTGTCGGCCGTACCGGCTGCGACGTTGGTGATCTGGCGTTCGTTGCCCGCCGAGCCCACCGACACCGTGTTCGCACGGTCAGCCACCGAGTTCGAACCCAGTGCAACCGAGTTCGTCGCCAGAGACTGCGCATTACCGCCGATCGCCACCGATTCCGCGCCCGTTGCCTGTGAATCCGGCAACGTCGAGCTGGCGTGGAAATACTTGATACCGGTGCCGCCGCTGGTGATGTTGTTCAGCGTGTTGTTGATGTTGGTGATGTCCGACGTGTTCTGCGTCACACGGCCGTCGATGTTGGTGATCGCGTCACCCACGCTGTTCACGGTCGTGCCGCCCACCGAGTACGTCGGGGCCGAGATCGTGCCATCGCTGTTCACCGTCGAGCCGCCGCCGAGGGCATCTGCCGCCGACTGGCTCACGCCGTAGAGCTGCGAACCGTTCACTGCATCCACGCTCGTGGCGTTCACCGCGCCTGCGGCTACACCAGTCAACGTACGCGAACCTGCCGTACCCGTGAAGTCAACCACCGTGCCGTCGGTATCCTTCGCCACCGTGATGTTGCGCGACGTCGGGTCCTGCTGCACCAGACCGACCGAACCGTTGGCGATGTTTTGCGTCAGGTTGTCGATGTTCGTCGTGTTCTGCGTCGTACGACCGTCGATGTTGGTGATTGCGTCACCCACCGTGTTCACCGTCGTGCCGCCCACCGAGTACGTCGGAGCCGTGATTGCGCCCGTCGTCGAGTCGTAGGTCGAACCGCCACCCAGCGACGAGGCCGTGCTCGTGCCGATCTGGTTGACCTTCGCATCTTCCGACATCAGCTGGCTCACGTTCACCGCGTCCGTGGCGTTCAGACCTGCTGCCACATTCGTGATGCGACGCTCAGCACCTGCTGCACCCACCGACACTTCACCGGCTGCCGTGGCTGCAGAGATAGCGCTGCCGCCCGGGTTGAAGCCTGCCGTCGTCAGCGTGGTCGAGTTGGCCACCGAGTTCGAGCCCAGTGCTACCGAGTTCGCCGTCGTAGCCTGTGCGTTGCCGCCGATCGCCACCGCATCCGTACCCGTTGCCGACGAATCCGCCAGCGTCGAGTTGGCGTGGAAGTACTTGATGCCGCCACCATTCACGATGTTGTTCACCGTGTTGTTGATGTTGGTGACATTGCCTGCCAGGTTTGCGACGTTGTTATTGGTGTTCGACAGGTTGTTCGCGACGTTCGACACGTTCATGTTCGTCGCGTACAGCTGCGAGCCGTTCACTGCGTCCGTGCTCGATGCGCTCAGATCACCAGCCGTTACACCAGTCAGCGTACGCGTGCCTGCCGTACCCGTGAAGTCGACCACCGTGCCGTCGGTATCCTTCGCCACCGTGATGTTGCGCGACGTCGGGTCTTGCTGCACCAGACCGACCGAACCGTTGGCGATGTTTTGCGTCAGGTTGTCGATGTTCGTCGTGTTCTGCGTTGTGCGGTCATCCAGGTTGGTGATCGCGTCACCCACCGTGTGGACCGTCGTGCCGTCGACCGAGTACGTCGGAGCCGTGATTGCGCCCGTCGTCGAATCGTAGGTCGAACCACCGCCCAGCGACGAGGCCGTGCTCGCGCCGACCTGGTTCACCTTCGCGTCTTCCGACATCAGCTGGCTGACGTTCACCGCGTCCGTGGCGTTCAGACCTGCTGCCACGTTCGTGATACGACGCTCTGCACCTGCTGCGCCCACCGACACTTCACCGGCTGCCGTGGCTGCCGAGATCGCGCTGCCGCCCGGGTTGAAGCCTGCCGTCGCCAGCGTGCTCGAGTTGGCCACCGAGTTCGAGCCAAGTGCCACCGAGTTCGCCGTCGTCGCTTGCGCGTTGCCGCCGATCGCCACTGCGTTCGTACCCACTGCCGACGAATCCGCCAGCGCGGTGTTCGCGTGGAAGTACTTGATGCCGCCACCGTTCACGATGTTGTTCACCGTGTTGTTGATGTTGGTGACGTTGCCCGCCAGGTTTGCGACGTTGTTGTTCGTGTTCGACAGGTTGTTCGAAACGTTGTTGACCTTCGCGTCTTCCGACTGCAACTGGCTCACGTTCACTGCATCAGTCGCGTTCAGACCGGCTGCGACGTTCGTGATACGACGCTCCTTACCTGCCGCGCCCACCGACACTTCACCACCAGCTGCTGTCGCTGCTGCGATCGCCGTGCCGCCGACCGGCGTGAAGCCTGCCGTCGTCAACGTCGCCGAGTTCGCCACCGAGTTGGAGCCCAGTGCCACCGAGTTCGCCGTCGTCGCTTGCGCGTTGCCGCCGATTGCCACTGCGTCCGTACCCGTTGCCGACGAATCCGCCAGCGTGGTGTTCGCGTGGAAGTACTTGATGCCGCCACCGTTCACGATGTTGTTCACCGTGTTGTTGATGTTCGTGACGTTGCCGCTCAGGTTCGCGACGTTGTTGTTGGTGTTCGCGAGATTGTTGGCGACGTTCGAAACGTTGTTCGAAACGTTGTTCACCTTCGCGTCTTCCGACTGCAACTGGCTCACGTTCACTGCATCCGTAGCGTTCAGACCTGCTGCCACGTTCGTGATACGACGCTCCGCACCTGCCTTGCCCACCGACACTTCGCCGCCGGCTGCCGTCGCTGCTGCGATCGCCGTGCCACCGACCGGCGTGAAGCCTGCCGTCGTCAACGTGCTCGAGTTCGCCACCGAGTTGGAACCGAGTGCTACGGAGTTCGCCGTCGTTGCTTGAGCGTTGCCGCCGATCGCAACTGCATCCGTACCCGTTGCCGACGAATCCGCCAGCGTCGAGTTGGCGTGGAAGTACTTGATGCCGCCACCATTCACGATGTTGTTCACCGTGTTGTTGATGTTGGTGACATTGCCGCTCAGGTTCGCGACGTTGTTGTTGGTGTTGGACAGGTTGTTCGAAACGTTCGAAACGTTGTTCGAGACGTTGTTCACCTTCGCGTCTTCCGACTGCAACTGGCTCACGTTCACTGCATCCGTGGCGTTCAGACCTGCTGCCACGTTCGTGATGCGACGCTCCTTACCTGCCGCGCCCACCGACACTTCACCGCCCGCTGCCGTGGCTGCTGCGATCGCCGTGCCACCAACCGGCGTGAAGCCTGCCGTCGCCAGCGTCGCCGAGTTCGCCACCGAGTTCGAGCCCAGTGCCACCGAGTTCGCGGTCGTCGCCGAGGCTGCACCACCGATCGCCACTGCGTCCGTACCCGTTGCCGACGAATCCGCCAGCGTCGAGTTGGCGTGGAAGTACTTGATGCCGCCACCATTCACGATGTTGTTCACCGTGTTGTTGATGTTGGTGACATTGCCGCTCAGGTTCGCGACGTTGTTGTTGGTGTTGGCCAGGTTGTTCGAAACGTTCGAAACGTTGTTCGAGACGTTGTTCACCTTCGCGTCTTCCGACTGCAACTGGCTCACGTTCACTGCATCCGTTGCGTTCAGACCCGCTGCGACGTTCGTGATACGACGCTCCGCACCTGCCTTGCCCACCGACACTTCACCGCCTGCTGCCGTGGCTGCCGCGATTGCCGTGCCACCAACCGGCGTGAAGCCTGCCGTCGCCAGCGTCGCCGAGTTCGCCACCGAGTTCGAGCCCAGTGCCACCGAGTTCGCCGTCGTTGCCTGAGCGTTGCCGCCGATCGCCACTGCGTCCGTACCCGTTGCCGACGAATCCGCCAGCGTCGAGTTCGCGTGGAAATACTTGACGCCGCCACCGTTCACGATGTTGTTCACCGTGTTGTTCATGTTGGTGACATTGCCTGCCAGGTTGCTCAGGTTGTTGCTGACGTTGTTCACCTTCGCGTCTTCCGACTGCAACTGGCTCACGTTCACCGCGTCCGTAGCGTTCAGACCTGCTGCCACGTTCGTGATGCGACGCTCTGCACCTGCTGCGCCCACCGACACTTCGCCGCCGGCTGCCGTCGCTGCCGAGATCGCCGTGCCGCCGACCGGCGTGAAACCTGCCGTCGCCAGCGTGGCCGAGTTCGCCACCGAGTTCGAGCCGAGGGCCATCGAGTTTGCCGTCGTCGCCGAGGCTGCACCGCCGATTGCCACCGCGTTCGTGCCCGTTGCCGACGAATCAGCCAGCGTCGAGTTCGCATGGAAGTACTTGACGCCGCCACCGTTCACGATGTTGTTCACCGTGTTGTTGATGTTGGTGACATTGCCGCTCAGGTTCGCGACGTTGTTGTTGGTGTTCGACAGGTTGTTCGAAACGTTGTTGACCTTTGCGTCTTCCGACTGCAGCTGGCTCACGTTCACTGCATCGGTCGCGTTCAGACCCGCTGCCACGTTCGTGATACGACGCTCTGCACCCGCTGCACCCACCGACACTTCACCGCCAGCAGCCGTCGCTGCCGCGATCGCCGTGCCACCGACCGGCGTGAAGCCTGCCGTCGTCAACGTGGCCGAGTTTGCCACCGAGTTGGAGCCCAGTGCCACCGAGTTCGCCGTCGTCGCAGTTGCTGCACCACCGATCGCCACTGCGTTCGTACCCACTGCTGAGGAGTCGACCAGCGTCGAGTTAGCGTGGAAATACTTCGTACCCGCGCCGTTGGTGATGTTGTTCACCGTGTTGCTCAGGTTGTTCAGGTTGTTGTTGACCGTGTTGACCTTCGCGTCTTCCGACTGCAGCTGGCTCACGTTCACTGCATCCGTGGCGTTCAGACCCGCTGCCACATTCGTGATGCGACGTTCCTTACCTGCCGCGCCCACCGACACTTCACCACCAGCAGCAGTGGCTGCCGAAATCGCCGTGCCGCCAGCCGGCGTGAAGCCTGCCGTCGCCAGCGTGGCCGAGTTCGCCACCGAGTTCGAGCCCAAGGCCACCGAGTTCGCCGTCGTCGCCTGAGCGTTGCCACCGATCGCCACTGCGTCCGTACCCGTTGCCGACGAATCCGCCAGCGTCGAATTCGCGTGGAAGTACTTGACGCCGCCACCGTTCACGATGTTGTTCACCGTGTTGTTCATGTTGGTGACATTACCGCTCAGGTTTGCAACGTTGTTGTTCGTGTTCGACAGGTTGTTCGAAACGTTGTTGACCTTTGCGTCTTCCGACTGCAACTGGCTCACGTTCACTGCATCTGTCGCGCTCAGACCCGCTGCCACGTTCGTGATGCGACGTTCTGCACCTGCCTTGCCCACCGACACTTCGCCGCCCAGAGCCGTCCCTGCGGAGATCGCCGTGCCACCCGTCGGCGTGAAGCCTGCCGTCGCCAGCGTCGCCGAGTTCGCCACCGAGTTCGAGCCCAGTGCTACCGAGTTCGCCGTCGTCGCCGACGCTGCACCGCCGATTGCGACCGCGTTCGTGCCCGTTGCCGACGAATCAGCCAGCGTGGAGTTAGCGTGGAAGTACTTGATGCCGCCACCATTCACGATGTTGTTCACCGTGTTGTTGATGTTGGTGACGTTGCCGCTCAGGTTCGCGACGTTGTTGTTGGTGTTCGACAGGTTGTTCGCGACGTTCGACACGTTGTTCGAGACGTTGTTCACCTTTGCGTCTTCCGACTGCAACTGGCTCACGTTCACTGCATCAGTCGCGTTCAGACCGGCTGCGACGTTCGTGATACGACGCTCCTTACCTGCCGCGCCCACCGACACTTCACCACCAGCTGCTGTCGCTGCTGCGATCGCCGTGCCGCCGACCGGCGTGAAGCCTGCCGTCGCCAGCGTGCTCGAGTTGGCCACCGAGTTGGAACCCAGTGCCACCGAGTTTGCCGTCGTCGCTTGCGCGTTTCCGCCGATTGCCACTGCGTCCGTACCCGTTGCCGACGAATCCGCCAGCGTGGAATTCGCGTGGAAGTACTTGATGCCGCCACCGTTCACGATGTTGTTCACCGTGTTGTTGATGTTGGTGACGTTGCCGCTCAGGTTCGCGACGTTGTTGTTGGTGTTCGCCAGGTTGTTCGCGACGTTCGAAACGTTGTTCGAAACGTTGTTCACCTTTGCGTCTTCCGACTGCAGCTGGCTCACGTTCACTGCGTCCGTCGCGTTCAGACCTGCTGCGACGTTCGTGATACGACGTTCCTTACCTGCCGCGCCCACCGACACTTCACCACCAGCAGCAGTGGCTGCCGAAATCGCCGTGCCGCCAACCGGCGTGAAGCCTGCCGTCGTCAACGTCGCCGAGTTCGCCACCGAGTTCGAGCCCAAGGCCACCGAGTTCGCCGTCGTTGCCGAGGCTGCACCACCGATTGCCACCGCGTCCGTACCGGTCGCCGACGAATCCGCCAGCGTCGAGTTGGCGTGGAAGTATTTAACGCCGCCACCGTTCACGATGTTGTTCACCGTGTTGTTGATGTTGGTGACGTTGCCGCTCAGGTTCGCGACGTTGTTGTTCGTGTTCGACAGGTTGTTCGAAACGTTGTTGACCTTTGCGTCTTCCGACTGCAACTGGCTCACGTTCACTGCATCGGTCGCGCTCAGACCCGCTGCCACGTTCGTGATGCGACGCTCAGCGCCTGCCTTGCCCACCGACACTTCGCCGCCGGCTGCCGTCGCTGCCGAGATCGCCGTGCCACCCGTCGGCGTGAAGCCTGCCGTCGCCAGCGTCGCCGAGTTTGCCACCGAGCTCGAGCCCAGTGCTACCGAGTTCGCCGTCGTCGCCGACGCTGCACCACCGATTGCCACCGCGTTCGTGCCCGTTGCCGACGAATCAGCCAAGGTCGAGTTCGCGTGGAAGTACTTGATGCCGCCACCGTTCACGATGTTGTTCACCGTGTTGTTGATGTTGGTGACGTTGCCGCTCAGGTTCGCAACGTTGTTGTTGGTGTTCGACAGGTTGTTCGCGACGTTCGACACGTTGTTCGAGACGTTGTTGACCTTCGCGTCTTCAGACTGCAACTGGCTCACGTTGACGGCATCGGTCGCATTCAGACCGGCGGCGACGTTCGTGATGCGACGCTCTGCACCTGCTGCGCCAACCGACACTTCGCCGCCGGCTGCCGTGGCTGCCGAGATCGCCGTGCCGCCGACCGGCGTGAAACCTGCCGTCGCCAGCGTCGCTGAGTTCGCCACCGAGTTCGAGCCCAAGGCCACCGAGTTCGCCGTCGTTGCCGAGGCTGCACCACCGATTGCCACAGCATTCGTACCCGTTGCCGACGAATCAGCCAGCGTCGAGTTGGCGTGGAAGTACTTGACGCCGCCACCGTTCACGATGTTGTTCACCGTGTTGTTCATGTTGGTGACGTTGCCGCTCAGGTTTGCAACGTTGTTGTTCGTGTTCGACAGGTTGTTCGAAACGTTGTTGACCTTTGCGTCTTCCGACTGCAACTGGCTCACGTTCACTGCATCGGTCGCGCTCAGACCCGCTGCCACGTTCGTGATGCGACGCTCTGCACCTGCCTTGCCCACCGACACTTCGCCGCCCGCTGCTGTCCCTGCCGAGATCGCCGTGCCACCCGTCGGCGTGAAGCCTGCCGTCGCCAGCGTCGCCGAGTTTGCCACCGAGTTCGAGCCCAGTGCTACCGAGTTCGCCGTCGTCGCCGACGCTGCACCGCCGATTGCGACTGCGTTCGTGCCCGTCGCCGACGAATCAGCCAGCGTCGAGTTCGCGTGGAAATACTTGATGCCGCCACCGTTCACGATGTTGTTCACCGTGTTGTTGATGTTGGTGACGTTGCCGCTCAGGTTCGCAACGTTGTTGTTGGTGTTCGACAGGTTGTTCGCGACGTTCGACACGTTGTTCGAGACGTTGTTGACCTTCGCGTCTTCCGACTGCAACTGGCTCACGTTGACGGCATCGGTCGCATTCAGACCGGCTGCGACGTTCGTGATGCGACGCTCTGCACCTGCTGCGCCAACCGACACTTCGCCGCCGGCTGCCGTGGCTGCCGAGATCGCCGTGCCGCCGACCGGCGTAAAGCCTGCCGTCGTCAGCGTGGCCGAGTTCGCCACCGCCGCCGCGCCGAGCGCAACCGAGTTCACGGTTGCGGCCGAGGCGCCTTGCCCCAGCGCAACAGTATTTATTGCAGTGGCGCTGGAATAGTCGCCGATAGCGATAGCCTCACTGGCCGTCGCGTTGGCGTGAGGACCTACCGCGACTGCTGCATGAGCGCCGGCATTCGCGTTACCACCGATCGCAACGCCCCAGCCGTTGGTGTTCGACGTCGTGCCACTAACCGTGGACGTCGCGCCTTCGCCAACCGCCACGCTATCGTATGCTGCGGCGGTGGCAGATTCGCCAAACGCGGATGAGTTTGTTGCGGAGGCGAGCGAACCCCAGCCCATTGCGGTCGAACTGGCGCCGCTAGCCACGGCAACCGGTCCGGCAGCAACGCTGTTCGAGCCCGTCGCGGACGCGTCCGCCAGCGTCGAGTTAGCGTGGAAATACTTGATGCCGCCACCGTTCACGATGTTGTTCACCGTGTTGTTGATGTTGGTGACGTTCCCGCTCAGGTTCGCAACGTTGTTGTTGGTGTTCGACAGGTTGTTCGCGACGTTCGAAACGTTGTTCGAGACGTTGTTCACCTTTGCGTCTTCCGACTGCAGCTGGCTTACGTTCACTGCATCCGTGGCGTTCAGACCTGCTGCCACGTTCGTGATGCGACGTTCTTTACCTGCCGCGCCCACCGACACTTCACCGCCCACGGCCGTGGCTGCCGAAATCGCCGTGCCACCAACCGGCGTGAAGCCTGCCGTCGTCAGCGTGGCCGAGTTCGCCACCGAGTTGTAACCCAGTGCCACGGAGTTCACCGTTGCAGCAGTGGAAGAGCCACCCAACGCCGTGCCGTTGGCCGCACCACTGGTGGCCCCCGTGCCCACAGCAAGCTGGTTGTTTACACCGGTGCCGCCAGCAGTAGACGCCTGCGTGCCTATCGCGATCGACAGACCACCGCCTGCTGTAGCGTTCTGACCGATCGCCATATCCTGCGAGTAGCCGGTATAGCTGCCATCGCCAATCGCGATCGCTCCATCCATGAGCATCCCGCTCTGCATCGATGCATTACGGCCAATCGCAATGCTGCCTGCACCGCGAGCAACTGCATTCGGTCCGACCGCCACGCTATCGACGCCCACAGCCGACGAGTCGGCCAGCGTCGAGTTCGTGTGGAAGTACTTGATGCCGCCACCGTTCACGATGTTGTTCATCGTGTTGTTGATGTTGGTGACGTTGCCGCTCAGGTTCGCGACGTTGTTGTTCGTGTTGGCCAGGTTGTTCGCGACGTTCGAAACGTTGCTCGAGACGTTGTTCACCTTCGCGTCTTCCGACTGCAACTGGCTGACGTTCACTGCGTCGGTCGGGTTGAAACCTGCTGCGACGTTCGTGATGCGGCGTTCGGCACCTGCCGAACCCACCGACACTTCGCCGCCCGGGGCCGTCGCTGCCGAGATCGCCGTGCCACCGACCGGCGTGAAGCCTGCCGTCGTCAGCGCGGCCGAGTTCGCCACCGAATTGGAGCCCAGCGCCACCGAGTTCGATGTGGTCGCCGTTGCAAGGTAGCCAACCGTGACCGCACCCGCGCCAGACGTAAGCGAGTTGCTGCCGAGTGCGGTCGAGTTCGTGGCGCCAGCGGAAGCAGAGGTGCCGAGAGCAACCATGTTGTTCGTGGATACGGCGTTCAGCGTCGATGCGCCGTAACCGATGGCCGTCGACGATCCTCCGCCGGCTGTCGCGAAGCCGCCTATCGCGGTATCTCCGATGTACGTCGCGTACGCTGAGTCGCCTATGGCGATAGCGTCGTTCGTCGCCGTGCCAGACGCCCACGACAAAGCTTTCGGACCAATGGCGATTGAGCCGTATGATGATGTTGATGCACCCGCCTTGGCGTCGTCCGTGCCGTCGTTGTTCCCAGTCACCTTGAAATAGCGTGTACCTTGGCCGTTGTTGATGTTGGTGATCGAGGTGTTCAGCTTGCCCAGTGCCGTATCCACCGTGCCGAACGCCGTGCCGATGTCCGTCTTCGCGCCCGTCGTACCGTCGATCGAATTTGCGTTCGTCAGCGCGTAGCTAGGTGCGCTAATCGCGCCCGTCGAGCTAACCGTGGAACCGCCGCCAATGGCGCTGGCCGCAGAAGCGCTCACCGCGTAGAGCTGGCTGCCGTTGATCGCGTCGCCGCTAATGCTGCTGACGGTACCGGCTGCAACGTTCACGATCTTGTGACTGGTCATGTCGACCTGGTTCATCATTGCAATGCCGCTCGGGCCGTAGATCGTGACCTTTCCCGTCGCGTTGCTCCCGGAAGCGCCCACCAGAATCGCGGCGTTCGTGCCGTCAGGACTGAAGTAGTTGCCGTTTTCGGAAAGGACTACTCCAGTGCCGAGGCTCGAGCTACCGCTGAAGCATGTCGCAGCCTGCTGCGTGTTCGTCCATGCACCAGCTTGGGCCGCGCTAAAGCTGGCATAAGAGTTTATTGCATTCCCGCAATTGATGATCGAGCCCGCCATCGCGGATGGTGCGAACGCCGACAATCCCACCCCGGCAGCAACCAGCACTCCGCTTGCGCCTAGCGCCTTGATGCTACGTGCCTTGCGGCCGCTCTTTCCGCGTCCCTTCGCCACTTCCGGCGCTGCAACATATGTACCGGTAGTCTCATTCCAAACTGTTTTGTACGACTTGTTCACGATTTCATCCTGTAAAGGCGTGATGACTGGGATCTGCGCGGCACCGTGCTGATTAACGTGGTGCGTCGCTGCCAACGAGCTGCCAAAAGGATTCAATCTGACCGTCGCACTTATGCACTTGAGACTGTCTTAATATCCTTCCAGCGAAGATCTCAATATAAAACTGAGCGACTCTGGAGATAATCAGACTATGCTTAATTGGTCTCAATCGACTGTCACATACTAGGAAACGCGACTCGCGCCAGAACCTCACGGATCCTTGAAATTCTGTAAAGAAGTGGCTTTAAGGCAGGCAAGCATCGAAGTTAATTTAGGATTATTCTTATTCGATGCAGTTCGATCTGGAGAAACACGGCCTGTGGACGGGGCTTTGCCCGTGCGACCGCAGCGCTTGTCTCATCGCGCGAATTTGAAATACGAACGAGGCAGACCGACGATTGCGCGATTATGCGATGGCCCGACCAGGAATATACGGACTAAAATTCAGAAAAGTCCTAAAATACGAAAAATCACGGGAATAGCGTTTTTTAGGATTTGTCTTATTTCTATTATTTCTTTATTTGATAACTCCGGCCGTCACTAGAATAATGACGAGCTTGCCCTCGATTGCATCAGGCCAACACGAGTTTTAAACCGCCAAATTTCCCTCCACATGAAAGGCGGCGGAATTCGCAGATGAGCGCGAAAAAAACCGCGGCGAGGCGGTGGTTAGTTGCCCGGAAGCGGTTTGATTTAACTTTAAAGATCGACGCTTCCATGGCAGCTGGAGCGTTAAATTGCCGTGACAATCACGGCCGCGTCGGCCGTCCTTTACGCGGACTTGCGCTTCCCAGCCATCCGCGCTGAACGCCCGCTCCGGCCTATATCACGCCGGAGTGCTGCAAGCCGGTTACGTCCAGTCAATTCCCGTTGACAGTGACCGAACTCGGGAAAGCCGAGCTGTTCATGCCGCAACGCACCGATCGGTGAGCGTCAGGCCGTTTGGCCTGTGATGGGCCTGCTCATGCCCCGATTTGGCCAAGGCTTGCCGGCCCGTCCGGCGCCTGCTCTGCACGACGGTCAGGAGCGCGCACATAGCGGCATCAGCAGACCGGCGTTTCAACCATCCGCACACCCTGTGCAAGTCTCACAGCCGGGTACCTCTCAAAACGGCTTGATCACCACCAACGCGACCGCGGCCAGCATCCCCAGCACCGGCAGTTCATTGAACATCCGATACCACTTGTCCGAGCGACGGTTTTCCCCGCGCTCGAAAGTGCGCAGCAGCACGCCGCAGTAAGCGTGGTAAATCACCAGCAGCACAACCACGCCAACCTTCGCGTGAAGCCATCCCTGCCCTCGTCCGATACCGACGACAAGCCACAACCACAGCCCGCAAGCGAGCGCCGGCACCGCGATAAACGACATGAAGCGGAACAGTTTGCGCGCCATGATCAGCAGACGCTTCACCGCGGCGGGTTCGGTTTCCATCGCCAGATTGACGAAAATGCGCGGCAAATAGAACAGGCCGGCGAACCAGGAAGCGATCAGAACGATGTGAAACGTCTTGATCCAGAGCATCGTGGGAGTCCTTGGGTGGTGTGTGAGTTATTGTGGAGAGCGCCGACGATCATGCCGGGCCTGTGCCGCGACGCAAAGTGATCGGCGGTCGCGGGATTTGAAACAATCATGCGTGGCCGCGTTGCACGGCCACGCTTCCCATCGTGCAGGCGCCTACTGGCGGCCTTCGCCATGCCCAAGCACGACATACTTCAGCGACGTCAACCCTTCCAGCCCCACCGGGCCGCGCGCGTGGAGCTTGTCGTTGGAAATGCCGATTTCCGCGCCGAGACCGAATTCGAAGCCGTCGGCGAAACGCGTCGAGGCGTTCACCATCACGCTCGCCGAATCCACTTCGCGCAGGAAGCGCATGGCGCGATCGTGGTCTTCCGTGACGATCGCGTCGGTATGTTGCGAACTGTACGTGTTGATGTGCTCAATGGCGGCGTCGAGATCGTCGACCACCTTGATCGCGAGCACCGGCGCGAGATATTCGGTGCGCCAGTCTTCTTCGGTTGCGTCGGCGAGCGGACCCACGCCCGCGTCTGCCAGCACAGCACGCGCCGCCGCGTCCACGCGCAATTCGACATTTTTCTCGCGATACAGCTTGCCGAGCGGCGGCAGCACGTCGGACGCAATGCCGCGCGCGACCAGCAGCGTCTCCATCGTGTTGCAGGTGCCGTAGCGGTGCGTCTTGGCGTTATCGCAAACGGTCAGCGCCTTCTTAAGATCGGCGCGGTCGTCCACGTATACGTGGCAGATGCCGTCCAGATGCTTGATCATCGGCACCCGCGCTTCGTTCATGAGCCGCTCGATCAGGCTCTTGCCGCCGCGCGGCACGATCACGTCGACGTATTCGGTCATCGTGATCAGTTTGCCGACCGCGGCGCGGTCCGACGTCGCAACAACCTGCACGGCGTCTTGCGGCAAACCGGCCGCTTCGAGCGCCTCGCCGATCAGCTTCGCGAGCGCGGTGTTGCATTCGAGCGCTTCCGAACCACCGCGCAGAATCGTCGCGTTGCCCGATTTGAGGCAGAGCGCGGCGGCGTCGATCGTGACGTTAGGACGCGATTCGTAGATGATGCCGATCACGCCGAGCGGCACGCGCATCTGCCCGACCTGAATGCCGCTCGGCCGATACTTCAGATTGCTGATCTCGCCGATCGGATCGGCGAGCGCCGCGACCTGGCGCAGACCTTCGACCATCGTCCTGAGCGCCTTGTCCGACAGCGTGAGACGGTCGATGAAAGCCGCGTCGTGACCTTTATCGCGCGCGCGTGCGACGTCGCGCGCGTTGGCTTCCTTGAGCAACGCGGCATCGCGCTCGATACCCGCCGCCACCGCCGCGAGGGCGGCGTTCTTCGCAGCCGTCGACGCCCGCGCCATCGCACGCGATGCCCGGCGCGCGCGCCGGCCGAGGTCGGTCATGTACTGGTCGATATCCATGGTGATTCTCGTATTGCCGGGCACGCCGATGCGCGGCGAGCAGGCTGATTAGCTGATTAGCGAAAGATCCAGCGATTGTAAGTCGGGCCAGGGCGCTTTGCTTGCGAGGGCGCGGTTAGCGCCGCTGAGATCCGCAAGACTGCTGGTGCACGGCGGGCCGCGCTACGCTCGGCAAGCCGAGCCGGTCCGGCCTGGCTGTACGGCTGGCTAGCTCAGCACCGCGACACCTAAACCCCGCCGCCTACAGCACCAGCGAACCTCACGCCGGCCTGCGCACCGCGGCCGCAGCCGCACCCCGAGGAGGTCGCGGCGGCGGCGCAGCAGACGTTCTCGGCGACGCCACCGTCATCGCAAGCTCGAACAGCCCGTCCCACGGATCGGGCGGCGGATCGTTGCGATGATTACCCGGCGTCCCGCCCGACAATCCCTTCACCTGCCGATCCAGCCGCGCCGCCAGCGCCAATGCCTTTTCCAGCGCCGCCTCGGTGACACGCGACAATGCCGGCCCGATCAAGCGCTCGCGCGGACCCCACACGCGGTTTTCGCGCACGAGCATGGCAAGCGGCTTGCCGGCCGCGACGCCGCGCTTGATCCGCAGCAGCGTGCGCAATTCCTCGACGACGGCCCACAACACCAGCACCGCCGCCTCGCCTTCGCCGCGCAGCCCGTCGAGCATGCGCGACAAGCGGCCGACGTCGCCGGCAAGCATCGCCTCGTTCAGCTTGAAGACGTCGTAACGCGCGACGTTCAGCACCGCGTCGTGTATCTGTTCGAAGCTCAACGAACCCGCTGGATACAGCAGCCCGAGCTTCTGGATTTCCTGATGCGCGGCGAGCAGATTGCCTTCGACACGCTCCGCGATAAACGCCAACGCGCGCCGCCCTTCCTCGCCCGCGGCCACCCGCTGCCCCTGCGCCGCGAGCCGCTGGCCGACCCAGTTCGGCAATTGCGCGCGCTCGACGGGATCGATCTTCAACGCGACGCCCGCGTCGGCGAGCGCCGTGAACCACGCCGATTTTTGCGTGGCCGCGTCGAGCCGCGGCAGCGTGATCATGGTCAGCACGTCGTCGTTGACGGAGCCCGCGAGCGCCTTCAGCGCTTCGGCGCCTTCCTTGCCGGGCTTGCCCGACGGAATGCGCAATTCGACCAGTTGACGGTCGCCGAACAGCGACATGGACTGGCTCGCGCCGAGCAACGAACTCCAGTCGAAACTGCGCTCGACGGTGAAGACCGAGCGGTCGGTAAAGCCGGCCGCGCGAGCCGCCGCGCGAATCCGGTCGCACGCTTCCTGCGCGAGCAGATGCTCGTCGCCGTACACGACGTACAGTCCGGCGAGTCCCTTGCCGAGATGCGCTTCGAGCGCGTCAAGTCGCAGTTGCATGGCTATGCTGATGTCCGGTCAGGTCGACGTGCCCGCCGCTCACAGCGGCGGCGGCGGCAACGGCGCGCGCGGCACGACGCCGGGCACCTGCTCGCCCGGCGCCGGATGCATCGAACGCACGCTCGACAGACGTCGCGTGAGCTGGTCGATCGCGTCGTTTTCCATGTCGGCAAAAAGGATTTCCGACTCGGCGGTCTTCGCCTGCGAGTACTTGTCGCTATAGGTCATCGCGCGGTTCAACGCGATCACGCTCGGCGGAATCAGCACGGTGCCGTCCTTGCCGATCAGCGTGTAGTTCATCGCAAGGTTCAATTGATACTCGGAGACGACGCCCAGCGAATTCAGCGTCAGCGTGCTCGTGCCGCGGCTTTCGGTGATTTGCAACGTCGCGTCCGCGTTGGCCACCGACTTCACCACCACCGTGTCGCTGCCGCCCTGCACCATGCGCGTGAGCCGCGCGCCCGCGGCCGGCGAGCCGCCCGCGATGAAGAGGCGTTTGAACGCATAGTCCTGCTGACCGCGCAACTGGAAGCCGCATGCGGACAACATCAATACGCTGCAAGCCAGCGTTACAAAAAGCGATCTGCGAGTCACATTGGCTCCTGGTTCGCAGTGGATTTCCGGCGCTCGGCAAGCGACGCCGCGCGAGGCGGCGCGTTGCCGGCCGGCAGGTGTTGCTGTGTCGTCAAACGACCACGTTCACGAGACGGCCCGGCACGACGACGATCTTCTTCGGCGCCTTGCCTTCGCTGAACTTCGCGACCATTTCGTGCGCGGCCGCGAGCTGTTCGATCGATTCACGCGACGCGTCTTTCGCCACCGTCAGCGCGCCGCGCACCTTGCCGTTCACCTGCAGCACGAGTTCGATCTCCGATTGCTCGAGCGCTTTTTCATCGACCTTCGGCCACGGCGCGTCGAGCAGCGAACCGAATTCGTCGGCATAACCGAGTTCCTGCCAGAGCTGGAACGTCAGGTGCGGCACGACCGGATACAGCACGCGCAGCATCACGCTGTACGTTTCGCGCAGTACGCCCGGCAGCGCGCCCTTCGCGCCGTCGAGCGCGTTGAGCATTTTCATCGCGGCCGACACCACGGTGTTGTACTGCAGACGCTGGTAGTCGAAGTCGGCCTGCTTCAGCACGCTATAGACTTCGCGGCGCAGCAGTTTGTCGGCGTCGCCCAATTGCGCGGCGTCGAACTGCCCGCCCGCGCGCAACGCGGCTTCGTTCGCCTGAGCGAAATTCCAGACGCGGCGCAGGAAGCGGCTCGCGCCTTCCACGCCCGAGCCCGACCATTCGAGCTGCTGCTCGGGCGGCGCGGCGAACATGACGAACAGACGCGCGGTGTCCGCGCCGTGCTGATCGATCAGCGATTGCGGATCGACGCCGTTGTTCTTCGACTTCGACATTTTCTCGACGCCGCCGAGCACGACCGGCTCGCCGTCCGAGTTCAGCACGGCGCCGACCGGGCGGCCCTTGTCGTCGAACGAGACGGTCACGTCTGCCGGGTTGTACCAGGTCTTCTTGCCCGTCGCGTCTTCGCGATAGTAGGTTTCGTTGAGCACCATGCCCTGTGTGAGCAGGTTCCTGGCCGGCTCGCCGAACTTGACGAGACCCAGATCGCGCATCACCTTGGCCCAGAAGCGCGAGTACAACAGGTGCAAAATCGCGTGCTCGATACCGCCGATGTACTGGTCCATCGGCGCCCAGTAATCGGTGCGCTCGTCGACCATCGTCTTCGCATCCGGCGACGCGTAGCGGTAGAAGTACCACGACGAATCGACGAACGTGTCCATCGTGTCGGTTTCGCGCTTGGCCGCGCCGCCGCAAGCCGGGCAGGCGCAGTTCACGAACGCTTCGGACTTCGCGAGCGGATTGCCCGTGCCGTCCGGCACGAGGTCCTCAGGCAGCACCACCGGCAGATCTTTTTCCGGCACCGGCACGTCGCCGCACTTCGGACAATGGATAATCGGAATCGGCGTGCCCCAATAGCGCTGGCGCGACACGCCCCAGTCACGCAGACGCCAGGTGATCTGCTTGTCGCCGAGGCCGAGCGCTTTCAGGTCGGCGGCGATCGCGTCCACCGCCTGTTCGTAATCGAGGCCGTCGTACTTGCCGCTGTTGACGAGCGTGCCCGTCTTCTCGCCGTACCATTCTTCCCACGCGTCTGTCGAAAATTCCTTGCCTTCGACCGCCACCACCTGCTTGATCGGCAGACCGTACTTCTTCGCAAACGCGAAGTCGCGCTCGTCGTGCGCCGGCACGCCCATCACCGCGCCTTCGCCGTAGCTCATCAGCACGTAGTTGCCGATCCACACTTCGACCCGTTCCTGCGTCAGCGGATGCGTGACGTAGAAGCCGGTGGCCATGCCCTTCTTTTCCATCGTCGCGACGTCGGCTTCGGCGACGCCGCCGCGCTTGCATTCGTCGATGAAAGCCTGCAACTCCGGCTTGTCTTTCAGGAGGCGCGTGGCGAGCGGATGCTCGGCGGCGATCGCGCAGAACGTCACGCCCATGATCGTGTCGGCGCGCGTGGTGAACACACGCAGCAGCTTCTGTTCGCCGTCGATTTCATACGGAAAGCCGAAGTTCACGCCGAAGCTCTTGCCGATCCAGTTCTGCTGCATGATCTTCACGCGCTCGGGCCAGCCGAGACCTTCGAGATCGTTCAGCAGTTCGTCCGCGTACTGCGTGATGCGCATGTAGTACATCGGGATTTCGCGCTTTTCGACGAGCGCGCCCGAGCGCCAGCCGCGGCCGTCGATCACCTGCTCGTTCGCGAGCACGGTTTGATCGACCGGGTCCCAGTTGACGGTGCCGGTTTTCTTGTACGCGATGCCCTTTTCCAGCATCTTCAGGAACAGCCACTGGTTCCACTTGTAGTAGTCGGGGCTGCAGGTGGCGACTTCGCGCGACCAGTCGATCGCCAGACCCATCGACTGCATCTGCTTCTTCATGTAAGCGATGTTGTCGTAGGTCCACTTGGCCGGCGGCACGTTGTTCGCCATCGCCGCGTTTTCCGCGGGCATGCCGAACGCGTCCCAGCCCATCGGCATCAGCACGTTGTAGCCGTTCATCCGCAGATAGCGGTACATCACGTCGTTGATCGTGTAGTTGCGCACGTGCCCCATGTGCAGCTTGCCCGACGGATACGGCAGCATCGAGACGCAATAGAACTTGGGCTTGTCGGTGGTTTCCGTCGTCTTGTACGCGTCGATGGCGCGCCATTGCCCTTGCGCGGCGGATTCGACGTCGGAGGGAACGTATTTTTCGTGCATGGTGTGATGGGTCGCTGGGTTCGGTGCTTCCGCACCGGCCGCTATGCTGCTTTGGTGCTTTTGCTGGATGAAATGGCGTCGTTTCCCCTTCTGCGGGGGAAAGGGCTGATTATACCGTTCGCGGACGGCTGCGCCGCGCTCTGAAGCCGCGCGCTTACTGCCGCGCGGCCGGCGGCGGGTCCGTCACGAAACCGATCCGCTCGAGACCGGCCTGCTGCGCGGCGCCCATCACCTGCGCGATCACCTCGTAGCGCGTGTTGCGCTCGGCGTGCAGGTGGATTTCGGGCTGGCCAGTGGCTTTGCCGGCGTCGCCGTTCTGCACGGATTCACTCGCTTCCGCCGCTTTCGCCGCCTGCGCGAAGCGGCTGCGCATCTGTTCGAGCGTGATGAGGCTGCCGTTCCAGTAGAGCTTGCCCGCGGCGTCGATTGAAAGCGAAATGGTTTGCGGCGTTTCGCGCGCCGGCGCCGCGGCGACCTTCGGCAGATCGAGCCGGATAGCGTGCGTGAACAAAGGCGCGGTAATGATGAAGATCACGAGCAGCACGAGCATCACGTCGATCAACGGCGTCATGTTGATCTCGGCCATCGGCGCGGCCGTCTGCTTTTTCTCGAGTCCGCCGAATGCCATGTCGCCTCCCCGCGCTGCGCTCAGTGAGCTTGCTGAGCGGCGGCCTGCTGCCCGCGCAGCGGCGCTTGCGGCTGGCCGGCGGGCGCGCAGACGTACGCGTGCAGATCGTGCGCGAAGCCGTCGAGTTCCTCCGACAACTGCCGCACGAGACGCCCGAGCACGTTGTAGGCGAGCACCGCAGGAATCGCGACCACGAGGCCAAAGGCAGTCATGATGAGCGCCTCGCCGACCGGGCCCGCGACGTTTTCGATCTGTGCCTGCCCGCTCGCCGCGATACTGCCGAGCGCGTGATAAATGCCCCACACGGTGCCGAGCAGCCCGACGAAAGGCGCCGTGCTGCCGACCGAAGCGAGCAGCACTTGCCCGAATTCCAGCCGCCGTTGCGACGCACTGAGCGCCTGGCGCAGCGCTCTCAGCACCCGCTCGCCGCGCTCGACGCGCGCAAGCAACGCGCCGGGAATATCGACCTCGGCGGCATGGAGCGCCGCTTCGGCGAGCGGCGAGAAGACGCGCTCGCGGTCGGCGCGCTTCAGTGCGGCGACGCCTTCAGCGAGCGTAGGCGCCTGCCAGAAGCGCGCAATCGCACGCGTCGCCTGGCGTTTCGCGCGCACGAGCACCCAGCTCTTGACGATCAGAAAGCACCAGCTCGCCACCGACATCGCCAACAGCACATAGGCGACGCCATGCGTGATCGCGTCGCTCGTTTGAAGGTAATGGATGATGCCGCTGCCGCCTGCCATCTGGCCTCGTCGAAAGAATGTGCCGGACTGTGCCTAGCGCAAGCCGAGCACGTCCTGCATGTCGAAGAAGCCGGTCTGATGGCCCTCGAGGAAACGCACGGCGCGAAGCGCGCCCTGCGCGTACGAGAGACGGCTCGCCGACTTGTGCGTGATTTCAATGCGCTCGCCGATGCCCGCAAACAGCACCGTATGATCGCCGACGATGTCGCCGCCGCGAATCGCCGAAAAGCCGATGGTGGACGGATCACGTTCGCCCGTCACGCCCTCGCGGCCGTAGACGGCGCAGTCGTCGAGATTGCGGCCTAGCGCATTCGCGATCACCTCGCCCATGGTGAGCGCGGTGCCCGACGGCGCGTCGACCTTGTGACGGTGATGCGCCTCGATGATCTCGATGTCGTAGCCGGTGGCGAAATGCTTCGCCGCGAATTCGAGCAGCTTCAGCGTGACGTTCACGCCCACGCTCATATTCGACGCGAACATGATCGCGACGTTGTCCGCCGCGGCGCGCAATTGCGCCTTCTGCGCGTTGTCGAAGCCGGTCGTGCCGATCACCATTTTCACGTTGTGGCGCTGCGCCGCTTCGAGATGCACGAGCGTGCCTTCCGGGCGCGTGAAGTCGATCAGATAGTCGGACTCGGCGAACACGCGCTCGATGTCGTCCGTCAGCGCGACGCCCGTCTGTTTGCCGACAAAAGCGCCGGCGTCCTGACCGAGTTGCGGCGAACCTGGACGGTCGAGCGCGCCGGACAGCGTGGCGTCGGAATCGTTAAGAACCGTTTCGATGAGCATGCGGCCCATACGGCCCGATGCGCCAGCAATCGCAATTTTCATGGCTACGAGGGTTCGAAAGAACGGCCCGGCAAGCGCGGGCAAAAGCGGCGGCGGGCAGCACGCCCTCGCGCCGCGCATGACTGGAACAGCAGAGAACCGGACGGCGCCGCGCAACCTGGCTTCATGCGCGACGCAATGCAAGAAGTCGCGTTGCAGCGGGCGCTTGCGGGGCTACCGTCTAAAACAAGGACAACGATATTACTGGCTCGTTCCCGAAGTGGACGGCGCGGTCAACGGTGCGTTGTACGTCGGGCTGCTGCCGCTTTGCGACGAACCGCTCGGCCCGACCGGATTGTCCTGCGACGACGGCGCGGGAGGCGGCGGACGATGGAACTGGAACTGCGGCTGACCAGCGGACGTGGCGCCTTGCGGCGGCACGCCGCCGGCATTCGCGGTTGGCGCCGTTGAGCGCACCGACGAGCGCGTATTGCGCGACGGCGCCTGCACGGCATTCGTCGCACGATTGGCGGCTTGTGCGGCTTCGGCGTTCGCGTCGGTGGACGGCGCGGCGGCGGCCGCTGCACCCTCGACGGACGGCGAGCGCGTGGTGTCCACGTTGACCGGGGCCGCAGCGGCGACCGGCGCACTTGCGCCCGCAGCGCTGCTTGCTACGTTAGGCACCGCTGCCTTCTTGCCGCGCTTGTCGCCGTCGATTTCGGCGAGCAGTTCGAGGTTCGACGGCAGATCTTCGCCGCCGCTCCAGCTCGCGACGCGGTCGCCGGCGAACAGGACGATGAAGTCGCGCTGCTGCACGACGTTGGTCGAGCCGCGCTTGAAATAGAACACGTAGTCCCAGCGGTCAGCGTGGAACATGTCGGCCAGAAGCGGCGTGCCGAGCAACTGACGCACCTGCGCGCGCGACATGCCCACCTGCATTTGCGAGGCAGCTTCTTTCGAGACGAAGTTGCCTTGCACAACGGTAATCCGGTACGGCGTGATGCTTTGAGCAATCCGCTGCGTGAGGCTGTCGTACGTGGAACATCCTGCGAGAATCGCGACAGCCGCAACAGCGATCAAGGTACCCCGCATGCGGCTCCCCCGGTAGATCAATTGAGATTTTGAAATCATTTCACTCACCGTGCGGGCCCGCTGACGAGCCGCGCGAGTTTCATTCCATCGAAGATGACCAGAACGGCAAAAACACATTACTATGAGAGCCCAGCATTGTACTCTAGGGATCCCTTGTCATGACCAATCCAACCGATCTCAAGAATATCGGGCTCAAGGCGACCCTTCCGCGCCTCAAAATCCTTGAGATTTTTCAGCACAGCCCCGTCCGTCACCTGACGGCCGAAGACGTGTACCGCAATCTCCTGCACGAAGAACTCGATATCGGTCTTGCCACCGTTTATCGCGTGCTGACGCAATTCGAGCAGGCCGGCCTGCTGTCGCGCAGCAATTTCGAATCGGGCAAGGCGGTGTTCGAACTGAACGAAGGGTCGCACCACGACCATCTGGTGTGCCTCGATTGCGGCCTCGTGGAAGAGTTTTTCGACTCGGAAATCGAGAATCGTCAGCAGTCCATTGCGAAGGAACGCGGCTTCAAGCTGCAGGAACACGCGTTGGCGCTGTACGGTGCCTGCACGAAGGAAAATTGCCCGCATCGCAAGCATTGACGTGGCATCGGCCGTGTCGGGGGGCGCGGTCGGAAATTGAGCGATAAGCACAGAATGGCCCGGACGGTGGTGAATCGGCCGGGCCATTTTTTCGTCGAATGAAAAGCGGTGCGTTGCGCTACTGCATTTCACTTGCTTACTTCAGCGCTTACGCCGATATTTCGACGCTCTCCGCGAACACGAGCCGCCACGGCTGCAGCAACATCTGCTCGTCGCAATTGCGCCCCTCACCGCCGCGATCGACGACGAGAAAATCGCTCACGCGATCAAGCGCGAGAAGCGGATGATGCCAGACGCCCTTCGCATAATTGACGCCCTGCCAGGCGTCGGTCCAGAAGCCGCGCATCTGCGTGCAATCGAGCTCGCCGGCCGGCGCGACGACGATCAGATAGCGGCACGGCGTCAACGGAATGAAAGCCTGACTGCCGAGCGGGTGCCGCTCCATCATTGCGATGTCGAGCGGCAACGCATGCGGCTGCGCCCGGAACAGGTTGACGAGCGGCCGCCCGCCGTCGTCCGCCACGTCGACGCGCGCGAGGTCGTGATAGCGCTCGGTCGTGCCGCCGTTGATCGGAAAATGACGCGCGCCTTCGAGTTCGATCACGTCGCCAAACGGCGCGAACGCCTCGCGCGTCAGACGCTGCAGTTGCAATGTCGGTTTCAAAGCCGCTTCCGGGGTCTTCATGCGTGACGCTCCATTTACGCGATCTCGCCCCACAGGCGCAGCCGCGACACGCCGCCGTCGGGGAAGATATTGAAACGCACGTGCGTGACCGGCCCGAGCGACGCGAGGCCGTCCGCGAACGTGTGAACGTGATCCATCTGCAGCTTCTGCTCGTCGAGCAGCACGGGCCAGAACATCGCTTGCGTGACGAGCGAATCGTCGGTCCCGCCGATGACGCGCGCGGCCTGCAACGAGCAGCGATCCGGGAAATTGCCCTTGAAATGCGCGGTATCCACTTCGATTTTGCGGATCACGCCCGGCCGCGCCAGCGCGACGATCGCCCAGTCGTTGCCCGGCTCGCGGCGGCGCCGCGTCTCCCAGCCGTCACCCATGTTGACGCCGCGGCCGGGCATCAGCATCTGCGAGGCGGGGCCGAAATGCTGGTTGTTGGCGGCGACCAGATACGCGCCGTTTTCAATCGCCGCGAGGTCCAGCAGCGCGCCGCGCTCCACGCGTTCCCAGTCGCGCCTGGGGTGGCCGTACACGCGCAAACGCGCGAGGCCGCCGTCCGGGTACAGGTTCACGCGCAAGTGAGTGAAGGCACGCGCGTCGTTCACTTCGACGTAATGGTGCTGGTTGCCCTGGAGCGTCGTCGCGGGAACCAGCGTTTGCCAGTCGGCATTGTCGGGCGGCACGTCGCCGTCCGCGTGACAGGCGTCGATCGACGCCGCCGGCGGAAAATTGCCGGTGAAGTGGCTCGTGTCCAGATCGACGCCGTGCACGACGCCCGGCCGCGCGAGGCGGATCACGCAAAAATCGTGGCCGCTCGTGCGCTTGCGGCGGGTTTCCCAGCCGTCCATCCATTTGCCGTGGTCGTCGTATTTTCCGGGGATGAACACCGCCGGCTGCGGATCGAGCATGCGTTCTTTCGGCGCGAAGAATTCGTCGCTGGCGAAGAGCGCCTTTGCGCCGAGCCGCGGATCGGCGAGATTCATGTAGCGGCGGGTGAAGGCGGGAGCATTCGGGTCGAGGATCGGATTAGCCATGGTTTTCAGTCAAGCGACGTGAAGTTGGAGATGCGCCGGCGGTCCAGCGGGTTTGTCGGCGGAGAAAACGTGCGGCGTGGGGCGCGGAATCGGGAAGCGTCAGGCGAGCGTGCGAGCGGGCTTCGCGGACAGCAACGGTAGCGAGCGGTGGCTCTGCCCGCGGCCTGGCCAAACCGGCCGGCGCGAGGCGGCGTGGTTCGCTCGCTTCAAGGTCTCGCCCACGCGCCGCCATTTGTGCTGCCCTTCGTGCTGCCCTTAAAGCCGCCCTCAAACAGCGGGCGCGCCGCTATGACCGCTGACGGGTTCGACAGCAGCTTCCTCGCCGCCGGCGACATAGCGGAAATCCGCATCGCCATTCAGCACGCGATGCGCGCGCGCCCGGTCGATGTCCTTCTCCCACACGGCGACGACCACCGTCGCCACGCAGTTGCCGATCAGGTTGGTCAGCGCGCGGGCAATGCCGACGAACCAGTCGACGGGAAGAATCAGCACGAGCCCAAGCACGGGAATCGCCGGAATCGCGGACAGCGTCGCCGCCAGAATGACGATCGCGGAGCCGGGAATGCCGTGCGCGCCCTTCGACGTCACGAGCGACACCAGCACGACCACGATCAGATCGTGCGTGGAAAGCGGCGTGTTGGTCGCCTGCGCGATGAACAGCACCGCGAGCGTCAGATAGATCGAAAAGCCGTCGAGATTGAACGAGTAGCCGGTCGGAATCACGAGACCGACCGTCGAATCCTTCACGCCCATCCATTCGAGCTTGCGCATGACTTGTGGCAGCACGGCATCGGAAGAAGCGGTGCCGAGCACGATCGACAACTCTTCGCGCAGATAACGGATCAGCTTGAAAATGCTGAAGCCCGCGAGCCGCATGACGACGCCCAGCACGACCACCACGAACACGACACAGCTCGCGTAGAACACCAGCACCAGCATGCCGAGCTGCTTGAGCGATTCGACGCCGTACTTGCCGGTCGTAAAGGCAATCGCGCCGAGCACGCCGAGCGGCGCGAGCTTGATGATGAAACCCATCACGCGGAAGAACACCTGCGCGAGTTCGTCGATCATGCTGCCCACGCGCTGCCCTTTGCTGCCGAGCAACGAAAGCGCCGAGCCGAACAGCACCGAAAAGACCAGAATCTGCAGAATGTCGCCGGTGGCGAACGCGTTGAACGCAGTGTCCGGAATGATCTTCAGCAGAAAACCGGCCGTGTCCTTGAGGCTCTTCGCGTGCTCCGTGTAGGTGGAGAGCGACGCCGGATCGAGCGAATGGAGGTCGATGTTCATGCCGGCGCCAGGACGCGTTGTGTAGGCCAGCACCGCGCCGATCACGAGCGCGATCGTCGTCATCACCTCGAAGTAGATCACCGCCTTCAGGCCGACGCGGCCGACCTTGCGCAGATCGCCCGCGTGCGCCATCCCGCTCACCACGACGCAAAACACGATCGGACCGATCACCATCTTGATCAGCTTGAGGAAACCGTCGCCGAGCGGACGCAGCGATTGCGCGAACTGCGGGTAGAGCGCGCCGATCGCGACGCCGATCAGAAGCGCTATGACGACCCGGCCAAACAGCGAATTGAGAAACTTCAGCACGGCTTCCTCCTGAGGTGGATGTCCATCTGTTCAGACTGGTCCGACCAGACCTGTTATGGTGGATAGTAGGAAGCCGATATACTGACGTCAAGGCGTCTTGAAACGGTGTTTACCCGCGCTTTGTCGCTTGCTTGTGCGGTTCGCGGCGCAGGCTGTTCGTCGTTAATTCGCCATCCGCTGGGCCGCGTACTACAATGCCGGTCAGACCGCGCTTCGAGGTGAATTCCGATGAGAAATGTCCCGCACACCGTCACCGATGCCGCCATCGCGACCATTCGCGAGCGCATCGAAGCGGGCGTTTATCCGGTGGGCAGCCTGCTGCCGGCGCAGCGCCAGCTTTCGGAAGAACTGGCGATCAGCCGCGCGTCGCTGCGCGAGGCGCTGTCCACGCTCGAGGCGCTCGGGCTGCTCGTGATCAGGCCCGGCAAAGGCGTGTACGTGGAGCGCGCGCAGGCGTCGGCGGCGGCGCAGTCCTGGCGCTTTGCCGCGCAGTCTTCGCTGCCCGACACCTATCAGATGCGCTACGCGCTGGAGGGCTTTATCGCGCGCATGGCGGCGCTCGCCGTCAGCGATTCCGACCTCGCCTGGTTCGAGGAAAACATCACCGCCATGCAGACGGCGCTCGCGTGCGACGAACTCGACGAGGCCGCGCGCCTCGACTACGACTTCCACATGCGCATTGTGAGCATTGCGGGCAACGCCGCGATTGAGTCGATTCTGAGCAGCAGCGCGGACGTCATGAAGGAAAGCCAGCGCATGCCGTTTTACCGGCGCGAACTGGTGCTGTCGACGTACACCGAGCACCGCGCGATTCTGGACGCGCTCAAGGCACGCGATTCAGCCGCGGCGGGCAAAGCCATCGAGACGCATATTTCGAACGCCGCGCAGCGCGCCGGCGTCTATTTCCCGACTCCGCAGGCGTAAAAAAGCCGCTCCGTGGAGCGGCTTTGGAGCGGCAGTGGCTTCTTTCTGCGTCGGCATCTTGCGCCGCGGGACGAACCGCCGGCGCAACTCCGGCGGCCCGAGCGAAGCCTCGAACCTTACTTCGCGTTCGCGAGCGCAACCGCCGTATCCAGCATGCGGTTCGAGAAGCCCCACTCGTTGTCGTACCAGCTCGACACCTTCACGAGACGGCCCGACACCTTGGTCAGCGTAGCGTCGAACGTCGACGAAGCCGGGTTGTGGTTGAAGTCGATGGACACCAGCGGCGCGTCGTTATAGCCGAGGATGCCCTTCAGCGCGCCTTGCGACGCTTCCTTCATGATCGCGTTGACTTCTTCGACCGTCGTGTCGCGCGCGGCGATGAACGACAGGTCGACCACCGACACGTTGATCGTCGGCACGCGAATCGCGTAGCCGTCGAGCTTGCCGTTCAGTTCCGGCAACACGAGGCCGACCGCCGAAGCCGCACCCGTCTTGGTCGGGATCTGGCTATGCGTGGCCGAGCGCGCGCGGCGCAGGTCTTCGTGATAGACGTCCGTCAGAACCTGGTCGTTCGTGTACGCGTGGATCGTCGTCATCAGGCCGTTCACGAGGCCGATCTTGTCGTTCAGCGGCTTGACGAGCGGCGCGAGGCAGTTCGTCGTGCACGATGCGTTCGAGATGACCGTGTCCGATGCCTTCAGCACGTTGTGGTTCACGCCGTAGACGATCGTTGCATCGACGTCCTTGCCGCCCGGCGCCGAGATGATGACTTTCTTCGCGCCGCCCTTGATGTGCGCGCTGGCCTTTTCCTTGGTCGTGAAAAAGCCCGTGCATTCCATCACGACGTCGACGTTCAGCTCGCCCCACGGCAGTTCAGCCGGGTTGCGGTTGGCCAGCACGCGGATCTTGTCGCCGTTCACAACCAGGTAGTCGCCGTCCACCGACACTTCGCCCGGGAACTTGCCGTGCGCGGTGTCGTATTGCGTGAGGTGGGCGTTGGTCTTGGCATCGCCGAGATCGTTGATGGCGACGATTTCGATATCGTGCTTCTTGCCGTTTTCATAGAAGGCGCGCAGCGTGTTGCGGCCGATCCGGCCGTAGCCGTTGATTGCGACGCGAATCGTCATGGTCTATCTCCTGATGGCTGAAAAAATACGTCGATGTTCCGTCTGACCGGCCGCGTCGCCACGCGTTCGCGTTGTTACTTCCACGCGCGGCAACGCTTTGTCCTGAATCAGCCGAGTGCGGCTTTAGCCGTCTCCACCACGTGCTCGACGGTGAAGCCGAAATGCTTGAACAGCACGCCAGCCGGGGCCGATTCGCCGAACGTGTCGATGCCGACCACGCCGCCTTCCAGGCCCACGTACTTGCGCCAGAAATCCGTCACGCCCGCTTCGATCGCGACGCGGCGCACGCCTTGCGGCAGCACGCGTTCGCGGTACTCGGCGTCCTGCCTGTCGAACACGGTGGTCGCCGGCATCGACACGACCCGCGCCGCAATGCCTTCGCGCGCCAGCGGCTCGACCGCGTTCAGCGCCAGTTCCACTTCCGAACCCGTCGCGATCAGGATGATTTTGCGCGCGACGATCTCGTCGTTCCAGTCGCGCAGCACATAACCGCCCTTTTCGATGTTGGCGATTTGCGCGTCGGTGCGCTCCGAGAACGGCAGGTTCTGACGGCTGAAGATCAGGCACGACGGGCCGTTGTGTTCGACGGCCTGCGTCCATGCCACCGCCGTTTCCACCGTATCCGACGGACGCCACACCTGCAAATGCGGAATCAGGCGCAGGCTCGCGACGTGTTCGACCGACTGGTGCGTCGGGCCGTCTTCGCCGAGACCGATCGAATCGTGCGTGAACACGAAGATGGACGGCGCCTTCATCAGCGCGGCGACGCGCAGCGCGTTGCGGCTGTAGTCGGAGAACGTCAGGAACGTGCCGCCGAACGCCTTGAAGCCGCCGTGCAGCGCGAGGCCGTTGATCGCTGCGCTCATGCCGAATTCGCGCACGCCGTAGTTGACGTAGTTGCCCGCCGCGCGGCCTTCCTCGTTCACGCGGACCGGCTTTGCGGCCTTCCAGTTGGTCAGGTTCGAACCGGTCAGGTCGGCCGAGCCGCCCAGCAGTTCCGGCAGCACCGCCGACAAACCTTCAATAGCCTGCTGCGACGCCTTGCGAGTCGCGATGGTTTCCGCGCGCTCGTTAGCGCCGGCGATGATCGCCTTCGCTTTTTCCTTCCAGTCCGCGGGGAGTTGCTTCCCGCTGCGACGCGTGAATTCAGCCGCTTCTTGCGGATATTTCGCAGCGTAGGCGGCGAATGCCTTGTTCCAGTCGGACTCGAAGCGCGCGCCGGCTTCTTTCGCGTCCCATGCCGCATAGACTTCCTGCGGAATCACGAACGGCTCCCACTTCCAGCCGATGGCTTCGCGCGTCGCCGCGATTTCCTTCTCGCCAAGCGGCGCGCCGTGCGAATCGTGACTGCCGGCCTTGGTCGGCGCACCTTCGCCGATCACGGTCTTGCAGCAGATCAGCGTCGGCTTGTCGGACTGCTTGGCCTGCTTGATGGCCGCGTCGACTGCGTCGACGTCGTGGCCGACCACGTTCGGGATCACGTTCCAGCCGTAGGCTTCGAAGCGCTTCGGCGTGTCGTCGTGGAACCAGTGCACCACTTCGCCGTCGATCGAGATGCCGTTGTCGTCGTAGAACGCGATCAGCTTGTTCAGCTTCAGCACGCCGGCAAGCGAGCAGGCTTCGTGCGAGATGCCTTCCATCAGGCAGCCGTCGCCGACGAACACGTACGTGTGGTGGTCGACGATCTTCGCGTCAGGCTTGTTGAATTCGGTGGCGAGCAGCGACTCCGCGAGCGCCATGCCGACCGCATTGGCGAGGCCCTGGCCGAGCGGGCCGGTGGTCGTTTCGACGCCCGGCGTGATGCCGTATTCCGGGTGGCCCGGCGTCTTCGAATGCATCTGGCGGAAATTCTTGAGCTCGCTGATCGGCAGGTCGTAGCCGGTGAGGTGCAGCAGCGAGTACAGCAGCATCGAGCCGTGGCCGTTCGACAGCACGAAGCGGTCGCGGTCCGCCCATTGCGGATTCTTCGGATTGTGGCGCAGATGGCGCGACCACAGGGCCACGCCGATTTCGGCCATGCCCATCGGCATGCCGGGATGGCCGGAATTCGCTTGTTGAACGGCGTCCATGGACAGCGCGCGGATCGCGTTGGCCATCAGGGAAGTGGGTGCGGGAGACGGGGTCGTCATGTCAAGTCCGGAGACAGAGTCAAAAAGCGGTGCGCGCTTGAGGCCCGGAAGCTCGGCGGCCAGTCCGCTTCGGCGCACGGTGCGGCGCCTCAAGACGCGAAACGGGCAGAGCAAACGGACAAGGCTGAAAGCGTGACATTCTAACAGAAGGCCGCACCGGCCCCAGTGCGCCAAGCCGCATGGCGGCGTGCGCATTGCCAAGTCGAAGCTCTGTTGATCCGGGCGTGGCGGCGGGCCAGGAACGCCGTGGGTCGTTAGAATTGAGCGGCGTAACTCAACGCGTTTTCATGCAGGCCGACCCTTGAGCGACTCTTTGCTGTTCCACCCCACACCCGACGTCGTCTACGGATTTCCGCACGCTTCGCTGCTTGCGCGCGTCGACTCGCCGTATCAACGCATCGAGGTGTGGGAGACGCGCCAGCTCGGCCGGCTTTTCACGCTCGACGGCCGCCCGATGACGTCCACCGGCGACGAGTTCATCTATCACGAGTGCATGGTGCATCCGGCGGCGCTCGCGCATCCGGCGCCGAAGGCGGCGCTCGTGCTGGGCGGCGGCGATGGCGGCGCCGCGCGGCAACTGCTCGCGCATCCCGGAATCGAAAGAATCGTCGTCGCCGAGCTCGACGAACAGGTGGTTCGCCTGACGCGCGAGTATTTGCCGGACGTGCACGACGGCGCCTTCGACGACCCGCGCGTCGAACTGCTAATCGGCGACGCCGCGCACTACGTGGCCGCAGCAGCCGACGCGCAATCCATGCAGTTCGATCTGATCGTGTTCGACCTGACGCCGCCGGACTCGCCCGCCGCCGGCCTGTACACGACAGCCTTCTACCGCCAACTGAAGCGGGTGATGAGCCCGACTGCCGCGTTGTCGATCCATCTGGGCTCGCCGTATTTCCACGCCGGCAGAATTGCCGGTCTGCTCGACGACCTGCGCCGCGCGTTCGCCGTCGTACGCATCATGAGCACCTTCATCCCCCTATACGGCTCGCTATGGATGATGGCAACAGCCAGCGACACGCTCGACCCCGCCGCACTTACCGCCGATGACGTGACCGAGCGCCTCGCCGCGCGTCGAATCGACGCATTGAAGCATTACAGCGCGGCCACGCACGCCGGGCTCTTTGCGGCGTCGCCGTCAGCCAGCGGTAAACTAGGTCAATTCTTAAAGCCAGCACGCTAACGACCGGGCAAAATGCTCGGCTTGGCCCGTGCGCGCTATCTCATAGACAGACGATACGGGACTCGCTGCCGGCTTCCGAGCACGCGCCCAACAACCCATAGATCCGGAGAACTCCATGACGGCCTCCCGCCCAGCCGGTGTGCCCTGGTTGACCCCCTATCTGACGGTGCGCGACGCGCGTGCCACGACCGCGTTCTACACCGCGGCGTTCGGCTTCGAGTTGAGGGACAGCGTGCAGGACGACGGCGTCGTCATGCACGTCGAGATGACCTATCAGGGCCAGCTGATCGTGATGTTCGCGCCGGAAGGCGCGTTCGGCTCGACCGCGAAAACACCGCGAAGCGCAGGCGCGATTGCGCCGCAATCGTTTTATGTCTATGTCGACGATGTCGACGCGGTTTACGCCCGGGCGCTCGCCGCCGGGGCAAAATCGCTGAGCGAGCCGCAGGACCAGTTCTGGGGCGACCGCTTCGCCCAGGTCGAGGATCTGGACGGCTACCGTTGGGCGCTCGCTCGCCACCTTTCGTGAACTAATGAGTATTTTTCTGATGCCTCGCTTCTTCGTCGGTACGTCCCTTTCGCCCGACGACATCGTGCAGCTTCCCGATGACGTCGTTCGGCACGTCCTTGTCCTGCGCTTGCAGGTGGGCGACTCCATCGTGCTTTTCAACGGAGAAGGCGGTGAATACAGCGCCGAACTCGCCGCCATCGAACGCCGCGCGGTCACCGTAAAAATTCGCGAGTTCCGCGATATCGAAGTCGAAACGCCTTACCGGCTCACGCTCGCCCAAGGCATTGCGAGCGGCGACAAGATGGACTGGCTGATCGAAAAGGCCGTGGAACTCGGCGCATCCAGCTTCGTGCCGCTCACCACCACGCGCAGCGTGGTGCGCCTGGCGGGCGAACGCGCGGCGCGACGGCATGCGCATTGGGAAGGCATCGTGCGGGCGTCGTGCGAGCAATGCGGGCGCAACCGCCTGCCCGAAGTCATGCCGGTGCGTGAAATCGCCACATGGCTCAGCGCGATGCCGCGCGTTCCCGCCGGCGACGAACTGCGCATCCTGCTGTCGCCGCGCGCCAGCATCCCTTTCTCGGCTTTGCCTGCGGCTCCGCCGAAGGGGCCCGTCACCGTGCTGGTCGGCCCGGAAGGCGGTTTTTCCGCCGCCGAAGAAGCCGCCGCGATGGATCATGGCTTCCAGGCTGTGGGGCTCGGACCGCGCGTGCTGCGCACGGAAACCGCCGGCATGGCCGTGCTGTCGGCGCTGGCGGCTGGCTGGGGCGGGTGGTGAGCGGCCGATTGGACTCTTGCCGGGCCCGCGGCACTGACTAAGGCCGCGGCATCAGCAGCGGCCGCAACGCCTCCGCGCAAAAGCCAAAATAAAGGCCCGCCAATTGGCGGGCCTTTATCGTTCTGGCGACAAGCTCCGGCTGCAATCCAGCCAGGACGCGAAAGCCTCAGGGTTTTTAGCTCATTCAGGCAAACGAATAAAACACGCGGAACGCGACCTTGCGCTCAGCCCAGAATTCGGCGGCCTCGCGGAACACGTCCAGCAGCGTCTCCCGCCCTTCCTTATCGAACTTCTGTGCGACGGGCAATTGCTCCAGCACGATCACGAAACCTGGCTGCGCACCGGCCTTGTGGACGAGATCGGTCAGGCAATCGTAGAGCGCGTCGTAATTCTTGCCAAAATGTTTCGGAAACAGGAACGAGGTGGCGATGGTCTCGAGCACTTCCTGCTTCGATTGCGCATTGGCGCAATACGCATAGAGAAAGTGCTGCCCTAGTTGATTCGCCTCGTCCGCGAGATCCTGAACGCGGAACGCGCGGATCGACTGTACGATGTTCGGTCGTACGGTCTTGAAAAGACTCATGGGCTCCTCGTTCGATGAAACCACACTGTCAGGCTCGCTCCGGTTCTCACGGCCCTGATCGCCCGCGCGCATTTGCATGACGCGCTGGAACAGGTTGCCCTCGCCGGCCGCGAAAAGATCCGTCGCGACTCCGGTGTCGTGCGCGTAGACGTTGTCGCTCATGCCGTTCATCCCGATGTCATTCAACAATACGATTAAAACTGGTGTAGTGGTCGTCCGAGTAGTAACAATTGTCGGTTCGCTTCAGCGGACCTCCGCAGACGATGCGACGCGCCCCCCGATTACGTGAGCGAGGCGTGGGAACGGTGTATTCGTGGTAGTAGCCGCGCCGGTTGGGCGGCAGCAACCGTTCGCGGTTGCCGAATACGACGCCGTCCTTTTCATATGGATAAGGCCCGCCTGCGGCAATCAAGTTCAATGTATCGACCGCCTGACGGGGCAGTTGCGCCACCGTGACAGTGCCGAGTGCCTGTGCATCGGTGCCGGCGGGTGCCGTGTAGTTGCGCGCGAAGGCGTAAGGCACGGGGCCGCAGAAAGCGCACAGCGCAGCCGCACCGATCAGCACGCCCTTGATCCGCTGCCAGCTGCGTGCCATTTACCAAGATTCCCGGCGGTTAGATCACGAGTTTGACGACCATGAAAGTCGTAAGGGTATCGCTAATGGTCCCTGGAATCAACGTTCGCCAGGCGCGCGAAATTGCTCAAATCGACGGCGACGCGCTGCTGGCCGCACTTTGACGACTTTTGACAGAAAATTTTGCTCACTCGGGCTAGTATTAGCCCAACGAAGCAAAAACAGCCGCCCGCCGGGCCTCCGTCGCCGGAGTTCGGAAGCGGGATTCTTGTAACGATGCCTGTTGTTTGCCGTTTTGGGGCGGCTATCCCCTGTTCGCCCTAAGGCGTGTCCATTGCGGACACGCCTTCTTTTTTTGCAGGGCGAGATGCCGGCCAAGGTAGCCGGCAGGTTTGCGTGCGCCGGCCGGTGCTTACTACGCAACCAGCCAGCGCGGTGCGATCAACGCGCCGCGATCACATCCGCGACCAGCAGCGCCGTCATGTTGACGATGCGTCGAACCGTCGCGGACGCCGTCAGCACATGCACCGGCTTGTCCGCGCCGAGCAGCATCGGGCCAATCGCGATGTTGTTGCCGGCCGCCGTCTTCAGCAGGTTGTACGAGATGTTGGCCGCGTCGATGTTCGGCAGCACCAGCAGGTTCGCATCGCCTTCGAGCGTCGAGTCCGGCAGGATTTCGCGGCGCAGATTCGCGTCGAGCGCGACGTCGCCGTGCATTTCGCCGTCCACCTGAAGATCCGGCGCGCGTTCGCGCAGAATCGTCAGCGTGTCGCGCATTTTCTGCGCGGTCGGCGCGTGGCTCGATCCGAAGTTCGAGTGCGACACCAGCGCGACCTTCGGCTCGATACCGAAACGGCGCACTTCCTCGGCGGCCATGATCGTGATCTCGGCCAGTTGTTCCGGCGTCGGATCGACGTTCACGTGCGTATCGACGAGGAAAATCTGGCGATTCGGCAGCACCAGCGCGTTCATCGCGGCGTAGACAGCGCAGCCTTCGCGCTTGCCGATCACCTGGTCGATGAAGTGCAAATGGCGATGCGTCGTGCTCACCATGCCGCAGATCATGCCGTCGGCTTCGCCCTTTTTCACCAGCATCGCGCCGATCAGCGTGGTGCGGCGGCGCATTTCGAGCTTCGCCATCTGCTGCGTGATGCCCTTGCGCGACATCATCTTGTAGTATTCCTGCCAGAAATCGCGGTAGCGCTCGTCGTGATCGGTGTTGACGACCGTGTAGTCCTGACCCGCCACCAGCCGCAGCCCATAGCGCGCAATGCGCTGCTCGATCACGGCCGGACGGCCAATCAGGATCGGCTTCGCCAGCTTTTCGTCGACGATGATCTGCATCGCGCGCAGCACGCGCTCTTCCTCGCCTTCCGCGAACACGATGCGCTTCTTCTCCGGCTCGACGCCGCGCGCGAGCTGGAAAATCGGCTTCATCGTCGTGCCGCTGTGATACACGAACTGCTGCAGGTGCTGTTCGTACGCTTCCATGTCCTCGATCGGACGCTCGGCGACGCCGGAATCCATCGCGGCCTTCGCCACCGCCGGCGCGACCTTGACGATCAGGCGCGGATCGAACGGCTTCGGAATCAGATATTCCGGCCCGAACGACAGGTCCTGAATGCCGTAAGCCGTCGCGACGATGTCGCTCTGCTCCTGGCGCGCCAGTTCCGCGATCGCGTTGACCGCGGCAATTTCCATTTCCCGCGTGACCGTGGTCGCGCCCGCGTCGAGTGCGCCGCGGAACAGGAACGGGAACACCAGCACGTTGTTCACCTGGTTCGGATAGTCGGTGCGGCCCGTGCACAGCACCGCGTCCGGACGCACTTCCAGCGCCAGTTCCGGCAGGATTTCCGGCGTCGGGTTAGCGAGAGCGAGAATCAGCGGCTTGTCGGCCATCTGCTTGACCATGTCCTGCTTGAGCACGCCGCCCGCCGACAGCCCGAGGAAAACGTCCGCGCCGCCAATCGCTTCGGCGAGCGTGCGGGCTTCGGTTTCGCGCGCGAAGCGCTCCTTGTCCGGGTCCATCAGTTCGACCCGGCCCTTGTACACCACGCCCGCGAGGTCGGTCACAAGAATGTTCTCGAGCGGCAGGCCGATGTCCACCAGCAGGTCCAGACACGCCAGCGCCGCCGCGCCCGCGCCGGAGGCCACGAGCTTGACGTCCTTGATGTCCTTGCCGACCACCTTCAGACCGTTGGTGATCGCCGCCGCGACGACGATCGCCGTGCCGTGCTGGTCGTCGTGGAAAACCGGAATCTTCATGCGCTTGCGGCATTCGCGCTCGACGATAAAGCAGTCCGGCGCCTTGATGTCTTCCAGGTTGATGCCGCCGAAAGTCGGCTCGAGCGCCGCGATCACGTCCACCAGCTTGTGCGGATCGGACTCGTTCAGCTCGATATCGAACACGTCGATGCCGGCGAACTTCTTGAACAGCACGGCCTTGCCTTCCATGACCGGCTTCGACGCGAGCGGCCCGATATTGCCGAGGCCAAGCACCGCCGTGCCGTTCGTGACGACGCCGACGAGGTTGCTGCGCGCGGTGAAACGCGCCGCATTCATCGGGTTTTCGACGATTTCCTCGCACGCGAACGCGACGCCCGGCGAGTACGCCAGCGCGAGGTCGCGCTGGTTGATCATCTGCTTGGTCGGGGAGATCGCGAGCTTCCCTGGAGTCGGGAACTCGTGGTAATCGAGGGCGGCTTCGCGGAGTTTGCTATTGACGGGAGTCGACATAAGGCGGGCTTCGAAGTGCGGATTAGAATAGATGTTCGACGGCATTGTAGCCCCAATTGCCGGCCCAATTCCTTCAATACGGGTACAACTGCCGCGACCGAAACGTAGCGAAAGCCAGTGGTGCCTGCACTTTTCCTCACAATGCTCTCAGAGTTTTCGCTGATCGAACGTTTCTTTGCCCGCCGCGCGGCGGGCCAGCCGTCGGCTGCCGCGGACGGCTCGCTCGGCATCGGCGACGACTGCGCGCTGCTCGCGCCGCGCGCCGGCGAAATGCTGGCGATATCGACGGACATGCTGGTGGAAGGCCGCCATTTCTTCGCCGATGTCGATCCCGAGGCGCTCGGCCACAAGGCGCTCGCCGTGAATCTGTCAGACCTTGCCGCGATGGGTGCCCAACCGCAGGCGTTTACGCTCGCCTTCTCGCTGCCCAAAGCCGACGAGGCGTGGCTCGCCGCCTTCAGCGAAGGCCTGTTCGCGCTCGCCGAACGGCACGGTTGCGCGCTGATCGGCGGAGATACGACCGGCGGGCCGCTGAACCTGTGCATCACCGTGTTCGGCAGCGTGCCGCCGCGAGCGGCCCTGCGACGCGACGCCGCACAAGCCGGCGACGACATCTGGGTGTCCGGCACGCTCGGCGATGCGCGCGCCGGCCTCGGCATCCAGCGCGGCGAGTGGCAGGCGGATGCGGCCGACGCCACAAGCTTCCGCCGCGCGCTCGAACGCCCGGAGCCGCGCATCGCGCTCGGTCTCGCATTGCGCGGCGTCGCGCGCGCCGCGTTGGACGTATCGGACGGCCTCGCGGGCGACCTCAAGCACATTCTGGATCGCTCGAAGCTGCGCGCCACCGTCGACGCCGACGCCGTCCCGCGTTCGGCCGCGCTGCGCAAGCTACCGCTGGATACGCAGCGGCGCTGCACGCTGGCAGGCGGCGACGACTACGAACTCTGCTTCACCGCGCCGCCCGCCGCGCGCGGCGCGGTGGAAAACGCCGGGCATAAGGCGGGCGTGCCGGTCACCCGCATCGGTACAATAAGCGCTCTTCGATCGGCGGCGGATCGCCCCGCGATCGACTGGCGCGACGCCGCCGGCGCGCCGCTCACCCTGACGTTGCAAGGCTTCGACCACTTTCATGCAGACTGATCCCCCGCTTCGGCCCGCCGACGAGTTCGTCGGCGGCCAGCCTCCCAAGCCGCAACGCCCGCAGCCGCGCCGCGCGACCGCGCGCTTCATGTTGTCGCATCCTCTGCATATTCTGTCGCTCGGTTTCGGCAGCGGCTTGTCGCCGTTCGCGCCTGGGACGATCGGCACGCTCTTCGCGTGGGCGTCTTTTGCCGTCTTCAGCCGCTATCTGACGGTAATCGAATGGGGTGTGCTGATCGGCGTCGGCTTTGTCGGCGGCATTGCGATTTGCGGTTTTACCGCGAAGAGGCTCGGCACCGACGACCCGTCGCCGGTCGTTTGGGACGAAATCGTCGCGTTCTGGCTGGTTCTGCTGATGGTCACGCCGGTCACGCTGACCGGGCAGTTCTGGGCGTTCGTGCTGTTCCGCTTCTTCGACATGGTGAAACCGCCGCCTATCGGCTACTTTGATCGCCGGCTGAAAGGCGGTTTTGGCATCATGTTCGACGACCTCGTCGCCGCGTTCTTCACGCTGCTCGTGATTGCGCTTTGGCGCATGTCCGTTTAACCGTTGCGCCCCGTTCCGGATTGACGCCATGCCTACCGATTCCGTCGTTCACCAGCTCGCGATCCGCGTGAGCAACCGCCTGCGCGACGAGCGCCTGATGCTCGTCACCGCCGAATCGTGCACGGGCGGCATGGTCGCGACCGCGATCACCGACATTTCCGGCAGCAGCGGCTGGTTCGAGCGCGGCTTCGTCACGTACTCGAACCAGGCGAAGAGCGAAATGATCGGCGTGCCCGCGGACATGATCGAAAAACATGGCGCGGTCAGCGAGCAGGTGGCGCGCGCGATGGCCGAAGGCGCGCTGCGCAACAGCCGCGCGCAGGTGTCGCTGTCGATCACGGGCGTCGCCGGTCCGGGCGGCGGCACGGAGACCAAGCCGGTCGGCATGGTGTCGTTTGGCTGGAGCAACCGGCTGCATACATCGGTTGAGACGAAGGTTTTCAAGGGCGACCGCGAGCAGATTCGCGTGCAGGCTGCGGCGCACGCGCTGCGCGGCGTGCTCGCGCTGCTCGACGAGCGCGAACATTGACCGTTGCAGTTGCGTGGAGACGAAACGAATGCCGGATTCCGATGCAGCCCGAGACGAATTGATCCGCCGCTTCGATCTGAAGCCGCATCCGGAAGGCGGATTTTTCAGCGAGACGTATCGGTCGGCGGAGCGCGTGAGCCGCGCGGACCGCGCGGCGGACGGAACGACGGAGACGCGCTCGGCGTCGACGGCGATCTACTACCTGCTGTGCGACGGCGCGCATTCGGCCTGGCATCGGATCAAATCCGATGAAGTCTGGCATTTCTACGCCGGCGAGCCGCTGAACGTTCACGTACTCGACGCAGCCGGCAAGCTGGTCACGCACAAGCTCGGTAACGCGCTGATTCACCGCGACGCGGTGTTTCAGGCCGTGGTGCCGGCCGGTTTGTGGTTCGCCGCCGAATGCGCGGACCCGGCGAGCTTCGCGCTGGTTGGTTGCACCGTCGCGCCCGGTTTCGAGTTCAGCGAGTTCGAGCTGGCGGATGTCGATGCGTTGAAAGCGCGCTATCCGCAACATGCGGCGTTTATCGGGCGGCTGGGGCCAACGGCCGGCGCGTGAAGCGAAACGGCTACTGTGTGGCGCGGCTGGCGCGAATTGCGATTGCCGGAAGCGGCTAGCGTCGGGCCGTTAGGGAAGCGACAAACCCACGCGGCAAACGCAAGCGATAAACCAGGCGACCAACCAGCCGATCACCGAAGCACTCAACTGGTCGACCACCGAAACACCCGCCAAACCGCCAAACCACCCCTCACCGAAACGCGTTAATCCGCTCCCGCGTTTCCATCGCCGCCTTCGCCGCCGCCTGAGCGAAGTCCTCGCCCTTGCCCGCATAGATGATCGCGCGCGACGAGTTGATCAGCATGCCCGTGCCGTTCGCGGTGCGGCCCGCGCCGACGGTCGCCTGAACGTCGCCGCCCTGCGCGCCGATGCCCGGAATCAGGAGCGGCATATCGCCGACAATCCCGCGCACCACTTCGATTTCCTTCGGAAAAGTCGCGCCGACGACGAGCCCGAGCTGGCCGCTCGCGTTCCACTTCTCCGCCGCCAGTTGCGCGACGACCTGATAGAGCGGACGCCCGCCCGTCTCCAGAAATTGCAGGTCCGAACCGCCCGCATTCGACGTGCGGCACAGCACGATCACGCCCTTGCCTTCGTGCTCAAGGTACGGCTCGATCGAATCGAAACCCATGTACGGATTGACCGTGACCGCGTCCGCCTGATAGCGCTCGAACGCTTCGCGCGCGTACTGCTCGGCGGTGCTGCCGATGTCGCCGCGCTTCGCGTCCAGAATCACCGGCAAGCCCGGATGATGCGCGTGAATATGCGCGATCAACTGCTCAAGCTGGTCTTCCGCGCGATGCGCCGCGAAGTAGGCGATTTGCGGCTTGAACGACGACGCGTAAGGCGCGGTCGCGTCGACGATCTCGCGGCAGAAGTCGAAGATCGCGTCGGGCCGGCCGGCGAGCGCGCCGGGAAATTTGCTCGGCTCGGGATCGAGGCCGACGCACAGCAGCGAGTTGGTGCGCTGCCAGGCGTCGTTGAGTGTCTGGATGAAGTTGGACATGGTGAGTCTCGCGGCGAGCCGGTAATCGGGGAAGGCGCGTATTTTACCTGCCCGGCGCGGCGGGTCGGCGGTGGTTGCCCGCCCCTACTGCCGGCGCCGCGTTCCGCGCGCGCCCGGCATCGAACGCAAACCGGTGCGCTCGACGGTAAACCGGAAGCTCCTCGTGAGCCGCTCGCCGCGTCCCAGCAGCGTCATGCCGTTTTCGCACGCGCCGCCCGCCAGATTCATCGCGTTGATCGGATGATCGACCGGCTCGAAGCAGAAAAAGTCCTCGCCTGGCGGCGTGTACAGCACGTAGTAATCGGTGTCGGCGGCAATGTTCAGCGACAGCCGGCGCTTCGGCCAGACCACAGCCGCCTGCCCGCTCCAGCCCGTGAACGCATGATTGACGATGGTCTCCGGCAACGGATACGCGACGCCGAACTGCCACGCCGGCGGCGCCTGCACGTGACGGACCGGCAACCAGTCGTCGCCGGCGAGCCACAGACCGCCCGCCGCCGCCGACAGCTCGGTGTCCGCATCGCGCACGAAAAACGGATGCACGCCGAGTCCGAACGGCAAAGCCTCGCGGCCCGCGTTTTCGATTTCGAGCGTGATGACGAGCGACGGCCCGTCGAGCTTATACGTCTGCGCCGCACGAAACGCGTACGGTTTGCCGTCCCGCCGATCGAGCGTGAGCCGCACGTACTCGCGGTCCGAGTCGGCGACTTGCCACGCGGACTGCCAGCCGTCGCCGTGAATCGGAAAAGGCTCGTCGGCGCAATTGCGCGCCACGTCGACGCGCCGTCCCGCGACATTGAAATGTCCGCCGCCGATACGGTTCGAGTACGGCAGCAGCGGATAACAGGCGAGTTCGTTCGGCTGCGTGTCGGCGGCGACGTGGCGGCAGCGCCGGAAGATCGGCGTGAGCGCGCCGTCGTCGCGCCAGTCGAAGCGCGTGATGCCGCCGCCGAGCGTCGGCGCGACGTCGAGCCGCAATTGCGCATTGGCGAGCGTGACGCACGCGACATCGCCGGCCGAAGTCTCACCGACTGCCACCGCCGATGTGCTCGGCCCCGCCAGCACCGGATTGGCGGCGGCCGCGAGCCGCGAGCGCCGGCTCTGAGCGCCTGGCGAGTTCTGAGCGTTCTGGGAAAAGGCGGAAACAGGGTTCGCAACAGTCATATCTGCTCCTTCGAGAGGCTTGCACGTTGCCGTCATGGCTGACGGATGCTGTCGGGCGATTTTCTTGAACCGGTCGCCTCTGGTCCGAACTCTGGTTGCTGCGCGGCTTCGTTGCCGGCGTTCATGCGCGATGTCGCGACATCGGCATCGACACCTTGCATCGGACTCGCCGCTGCTGTCTACGTTCTGCACCGCTGCACCGCCCCGTCGCAAGCGACGCGGCGTCGCACATCCCTACGCCGGCGCACCTGCAAAAACCGGCTCCGGCAAACCACGCCGCGCGGGCGTCGCGATAAACACGCCGCCGGCGCGCGAGTCGCCCGCGAGCGCCGCTGCGTCCAGACCGACGCGCGCGCTCGTAATGTACAGCGTGCCCAACTGCGCGCCGCCCAGCGCGACGCAACTCGGCTGCACCGTGGGCACGTCGACGCGCTCCGTTTCGACGCCGTCGGCGCCGTAGCGCACGACGCGCGCGCCGCCCCATTGCGCGTTCCACAAGCCGCCGTCGCGATCGACGGTCGAGCCGTCCGGCTCGCCGGTTGCATCGGTGAGGCGCGTAAAGACGCGGTCGTTGGCGATGCCGCCGTCCGCCAGGTAGTCGCAGGCGCGAATCTCACGCGTCGGCGAATCGCAGTAGTACATCGTCGCGCCGTCGGGACTGAACGCGATGCTGTTCGAAATGGCGGGCGCGGGCAACGGCAAGCGCTCCAGCGTCAAATCACGATCGAGCCGGTAAAACCCGCCGATCGCGCGCAACGGCGAGCCTTCGTCTTTCGTGCCGAACACAAAACGCCCCTGCCGATCGCAACGGCCGTCGTTCACGCGCGTGTTCAGACCAGGCTCGACATCGACGATATGGCGCGTCTCGCCGGTCGCGAGATCGAAGAACGCAAGCCGCGACGCGAGGCCGAGCAGCAGGTAATGAGGATCGGCGCACAGCGCGAAGGTGGCGAGGCGCTCAGGCATCGTCCACGACATGCTGCGGCCGTCGCGCGGATCGTAGCGCCACAGGCGTGCGCCTTCGATGTCGGTCCAGTAGAAGCGGCCGGTTGTCGCGCACCACGTCGCGCCCTCGCCCAGCGTGCACTTGCAGTCGACGAGAAGCGCCGCGCGCGGCGTGTGTGAGGCTCGCACGTCCACGCTCGCCGTCACGCCCAGCCTCCATCCACGACGATGTCCTGCGCGGTGATCATGCGGCTGTCGTCGGCGGCGAGGAAGAGCGCCATGCGCGCGAGGTCGGCGGGCTCGAGTTCCGCGTCGATGCACTGGCCTTCCTTGATCGAACGGCGTCCCGCGTCGTCGAGCCACAGACGCTTCTGCTTCTCCGTCATCACCCAGCCCGGCACGAGCGTATTCACGCGAATGTTGAAGTGGCCGAGATCGCGTGCGAGACCGCGCGTCAAACCCTGCACCGCGGATTTCGACATCACGTACACCGGATAGCCGCCGTTCTTCAGCATCCAGCTGATCGAACCGAGGTTGATGATCGAGCCGCTCTGCGCCGCCTTCATGTCCTCCATCACCGCCTGCGCCGCGAAGAACTGATGGCGGATATTCACCGCGATGCCCGCGTCGAAAGACTCGCGCGTGACTTCGCCGATCGTGTGACGCTTGTCGTTCGCCGCGTTGTTCAGGAGCACCTGGATCGGGCCGAGCGCGGCTTTGACATCGGCGATGGCTTTTTGCAGCGCGTCGATGTCCGTCAGATCGCACGGCAGGAACAGCGGCTTGTGCTTCGAGTCGCCGAGTTCGTCGGCGAGCGCTTCGCCCGCCGTCGCGTCGATATCGAAGAACCCGACGCGCGCGCCTTGCGCCGCGAAATGCTCGACGAACGATGCGCCGATGCCGGTCGCGCCGCCCGTGATCAGCACCGTGCGGTCGACAAGACTCGGGTAGCGCGCGAATACGTTGTTCGCGAGGCGCTCGTTTGCGTTGGCCGGAGACGACATCGTTCGATTCCTTTTAGAGCGAGTGGATTAATCCCGCGATCCGCGGTTCTTCAACTGGTCGAGCAGCACGGCGGCGAGCAGGATCGCGCCGCGCACGAGGTACTGATAGAACGCGTCGATGTTCATCAGGTTCATCACGTTCTCGACCGTGCCCATGATAAGCACACCGATCACGACGCCCGAAATCGTCGCGCGTCCGCCGAGCAGCGACACGCCGCCGAGCACGCACGCCGAGATCACATTCAGCTCGAAGCCTTGCGCGGCGTTCGGCTGACCGGAGGTGATCCGCGAAGCCAGAATCACACCGGCGAGCGCGGTCACGGCGCCCTGGATCAGGAAGATGTAGACGCGCGTGCGTTCGACGTTGATACCCGCAAGACGCGACGCTTCCGGATTGCCGCCGATGGCAAGCGTATTACGTCCATACACGGTCTGATTGAGCATCACGCCGAACACGATGAAGCACAGCAGCGTGACCCAGATCGGCAGCGAGACGCCGAAAAAGCTGAGACCGCCGAGCGCGATGAACGTATCCGACGACACACCGACCGCCTGACCATGCGACACGATGAAGCCGAGGCCGCGCACGATTTCCATCGTCGCGAGCGTGGTAATCAGCGCATTGATGCGCAGATAAGCGATCACCGCGCCGTTGACGAAACCGATCACCGCACCCGCCGCGACTGCCGCGACGATCGCGATAAACGTGTTGTCGGTGGCGTTCAATACCATCGCGCACAACACGCCGGCGAACGCGACCGTCGAACCGATCGACAGGTCGAAGTCACGCGACGCGAGGCAGAACATCATCGTGCACGCGACCATGCCGATCTGCGAAATGGACAGCGCGAGGCCGAGCATGTTCTCGATCGAGAAAAAGTGATCGACCGTCAGCGACATCGTCACGAACATCACGACGAAGATCAGGATCAGGCTGTACTCGGTGATCTGCTGCCACCACTTCGCCTTGTCGCTCGCCTGCGGAATCAGCGCTTCGGCGGCGCTCTTGGCGGCCTGTTGCGCGAGGTTTTCTCTAGCTTGCATTTGAAGACTCCTCCCGTTCCTCACGGGTTGCGGACTTGCGTCCAAATGATGTTCAGGCCGCCTGTTGAGCGGCGCTTGCTGGCAGTGCGGTCGAGCTTTGCGGCAACGCGAGGCTCAACACCGCTTGTTCCGTTGCGTCGTTGCGCGCGAGCTCGCCGGAAATGCGGCCCTGGCGCATCACGACGATGCGGTCCGATACACCCAGCACTTCAGGCAATTCCGACGAGATCATCACGATCGCGCAGCCGCGTTCGGCGAGCTGATAGATCACGTTATAGATCTCGTGCTTCGCGCCGACGTCAATGCCGCGCGTGGGTTCGTCGAGAATCACCACCTTCAGATCGGGCTCGGCCAACCAGCGCGACAGGATCGCCTTCTGCTGATTGCCGCCCGACAGGAAGCGGATTTTCTGGCGACGGCTCGGCGTCTTGATCTTCAGCAGCTTGATGAAACGGTCCGCGGTTTCGGCCTCTTTCTTGCGGTCGAGGAACATGCCCGCGCGCAAGTAATGCCGCCTGCAACTGATGTTGATGTTCTCCGACACGGTCGCCATCGCGACAATGCCTTCTTCCTTGCGGTCTTCCGGACACAGCACGATGCCGTGACGGATCGCTTCGCCCGCGCTCTTTACGCGAATCGGCTTGCCGTCGAGCAGCAGTTCGCCGCCCTTCTTGTGCTCGGTGCCGTACACGAGATGCATCAGTTCGCTGCGGCCCGCGCCCACCAGTCCGAAGAAGCCGACAATCTCGCCGCGCCGCACTTCGAAGCTGGTCGGCTGTGAGAGCGCGTGACCTTCAATGGCCTTCGCCGCAAAGCGCACTTCGCCGAGCGGCCGCGGCGAATAGTTGTAGATGTCCGAAATTTCACGCCCGACCATTTCGCTGACGATGGTGTCGCGCGACACGCCTTCGAGCGTCGGATGCGAAGCCACCTTGCGTCCGTCGCGGAAGATCGTGCATGCGTCGCACAGCTCGTAAATCTCGTCCATGCGATGCGAGATGTAGATCATCGCGCGGTTGTCGGCGCGCAGATCGCGCACCAGCTTGAACAGCACTTCCGTCTCGCGATGCGAGAGCGAACTCGTCGGTTCGTCGAGTGCGATCACGCGCGCGTTGCGCAGCAGCGCCTTGCAGATTTCCACCATCTGCCGTTGCGCGATGGAAAGCTTGCGCAGCTTCGCGTCCGGATCGAGCGCGACGCCCATTGCCTCGAGACGTTCGCGCACGAAACGCTTCGCATCGCGCTTCTTGACCCAGCCGAACGAATTCGGCAACTGGCCAAGCAGCAGATTTTCCGCGACCGTGAGGTCGGGCACGTATTGCAGTTCCTGGTGAATCACCGCTATGCCGGCCGCGATCGACGAAGCCGCGCTCGTAAAGCGCACTTCCTTGCCGTCGATCATCACGCGGCCCGAGTCGGGCTGATATTCACCGCCGAGTATCTTGAGCAGGGTCGATTTCCCTGCGCCGTTCTCGCCCATCAGGCCGTGCACCTGGCCGACGTTGACGTCGAAGGACACACCGTCGAGCGCGCGCACGCCTGGAAAAACCTTGCCGATATTGTCAAAACGTAGCGTCGCTGACACTTCGCCTCCTCGCTGTTTCATTCGAACAGCCTTGCCCTGCGTTGCCGGCCTTCCAGTCTTTGCAAAGGCGCGGCATGTCTGGACTACTGGTGTTCTATGGCTATTGCCGGCGCGTCGTATTTCAACCGACGCGCCGGCGATTCACTTCATCGAACTGCTTTCAAAGCGGCTTACTTCGAAGCCAGACCCATCTTCTCGCGCACTTCGCCGACGTTCTCACGCGTCGCCAGCATGCCGGTCGTCAGCGTCAGCGGCGGCGGTGCCTTGCCTTGCGTGATCCAGTCGTACATCAGCGCCGAAGTTTCCTCGCCGTGACGCTTCGGGCTGATGATGACCGTGCCGAAGAAGCCAGTCGGGTTCGGCTTCTTGAACTCGTTCAATGCCGAATCCGAACCGCCGATGCCGATGCCGATCATGTTGTCCGCCTTGAAGCCGCGGCCTTCCGCTGCGCGCACCGCGCCGAGCACGCCTTCGTCGTTCAGCGCGTAAGCCACCCAGTGCTTGAACTGCGGGTTCTTCGTGAGCGCGATGTTGGCGGCGTTGAACGCGTTTTCCGTGTCGGTCTTCGCTTGCGGCGCGGCGATCACGTTGGCCTTCGGGAAGCCGGCGGCGAGCAGCGCGTCGGTGGCGCCGCTCGTGCGGTCATGCGCGGTCGGCAGCTGTTCGTAAGTGACGTCGATTGCACCGACATCCTTCATGTCCCAGCCGCGCTTCTTGATTTCGGCTGCGAGGCCGTCGCCGACCTGCTTGCCGATGTTGTACGCCGAGATGCCCATGTGCGGCACCGACGCGATGGGCTTGCCCGCGCCGTCGACGAGACGGTCGTCCACGGTCATCATCTTCAGGCCGTCGGCCTTCGCTTTGGCGACGATGCCCGGTCCGAGCTTGACGTCAGGCGTGCAGATCACAAAGCCCTGTGCCTTTTGCGCCGACAGGTTGTCGATCGCGCTCATCACTTTCTCGCCCGACGGCGCGCCGATCTTCACGAGCGTGAAGCCCTTTTCCTTGGCGGCCATTTCGGCGAACTTCCATTCGTCCTGGAACCACGGTTCTTCCGGCTGCTTCACGAGAAAACCGATCTTGACCGGATCGGCGGCTTGAGCGGCGGTTGCGTTGAAAAGCACACCCGCCGCCGCTGCTGCCAGCGTGAGGAATATTCTGCGTTTCATGTTGTGTGTCTCCTGACTAATTGATAACGAGAAGGTATCGGCCGCGTCTTCTTGTACCGGTTGTGACACACGCGGCCAGCGCGTCGTCCGGTGAAACGGTGCTGCGTTTTTCTTTTTTACTGCGTTGTTCTTTTGCGTTGTTCTGTTGCGCCCTTCTTTCACGGCTCAGTCGTGATACAGCACCGAGCGCCCGCCGTCCACGGTGATGCAGGTGGCGTTGATGAACGGCGCTTCATCCGATGCAAGGAACACCGCCGTCATCGCCACTTCTTCCGGGCGGCCGATGCGCTTCATCGGCTGCAAATCGATCGTCGCCTGTCGCGCGGCGGCCGGGTCCGGCTGTTCGTTCCACCAGTCGTGCGTCAGTTGCGTCTCGATGTAGCCCGGCGCGATCGCGTTCACACGCACGTTGCGCGGCGCGTATTCGATGCCGAGCGCGCGCGTGAGCCCAATCACGCCATGCTTCGCGACCGGATACGGAAAGCAGCCCGCGATGATCTTGAACGAATGCGTCGACGCGATATTCACGATGCTGCCCGCGCCGCGTTCGACCATGCCCGGCAGCACCGCGCGGCAGCCGTTCCAGACACCGTCGAGATCGACCGCGAAGCAGCGGCGCCAGTCGTCGTCGGTCATGGTCAGCGGGTCACAAAACACGTTGATGCCCGCGTTGTTCACCAGCACGTCGACGGGTCCGAGCGCGCGTTCCGCCTCGCTCACGGCATGCTGAGCCGAAGCCGATTGCGTGACGTCGGTATGCACGGCCAACACGCGTGCGCCGGTTTCAGATGCGATCTGCAAAGCCGTCTGCCGCGCCGTGTCGATGTCGAGTTCGGCGAGCGCGACCGCCGCGCCCTCGCGTGCAAACGCAAGCGCGATCGCCGCGCCGATGCCGCGGCCTGCGCCCGTCACCAAAGCGACTTTGCCGGCGAGCCGTGTCATTTCTTCGCACCTGCGCGCGCCACGCGCAAACCGTTGATGAACGCCTTCGCGTGCGACGCCGTCACGGCCGCGCTCTGACCCGGCTTGTACAGCGCCGAACCGAGCCCGAAGCCATTCGCGCCCGCGCTGAGAAACGGCCCCATGTTGTCAGGCGTGATGCCGCCGACGGGCACCAGCGGCACCTGCGCCGCGATCACCGCGCGCCACGCTTTCACGACCTGGCAGCCGAGCTGCTCGGCGGGGAACATCTTCAGTACGTCGGCGCCGTGCTTGAGCGCGATGAACGCCTCGGTCGGCGTCGCGACGCCCGGCGAGCAAGCCATGCCTTGCGCTTTCGCGGCGCTGATCACTTCCGAATCGCTATGCGGCATGACGATCAGTTCGCCGCCGGCCGACTTCACGTCCTTGACGAAGCTCGGATGCAGCACCGTGCCCGCACCGACGATCGCATCGGCGGGCAGCGCCTTGCGGATCGCGGCGATGCTGTCGAACGGCTGCGGCGAATTCAGCGGCACTTCGACGATGCGAAAGCCCGCTTCGTACAGCGCCTGACCCTGTTCGGCCGCATCGGCGGGCGTCACGCCGCGCATGATCGCGATCAGCGGACATGCCTCGAACGCCGCGATCAGACCCGCGTGCGGCATGTACGGAGCGGGCAGATTGATGTGAGGTTGCATGTCGTTTCCCTGTTTCGTGGATGACGGCGTGGCCGCTTAACCGGCGCGCGCCGCGTGGGCGGCCGGCTTGACGAGCCCCGCCTGCGAGGCGACGCGCCACAAGCCGCGCTCCGTCGCCTGCCTGACGAGCTCGGCCTGCGTGCAGCCGAACTGCGCGAGCGCGACGCGATAGCGTTCGCACAGCGCTTCGTTACCGATGAGGCGCAGGTTTTGGCCCGCGAGCGAACTCTGCTGCTGCGCGAGCACGGCTTCGAGGCCGGCCAGTTCATGCCCGATCAGCAAGCCGGACAGATAGTCCGGCTGCTGCTCGCGCGAAAGTTGCCCGGTGAGCCCGAGCGTGCGCGAACTGAAGACCGTCGCGAGCATGCCCGCCTGGCCCTTGTCCCGCGCGATTTTCACGCCGCGCAAAAACGCTTCGGTATCCGGACGATCGGGCGTGACCATCGTGCGGCCGAGAATGGTGTGTTCGCGCAGCGCGCCGAATACTTCGCCGGTCATGAACGTATGAAAACGTTCGATGCGGCCCGCCTGCACGACTGCCCACTTCGCGTGCGTACCGGGCAAGCCGATGAGCGCACGCTTGCTGGTGTCGGTGCTATCGGCGCTATCGGCGCTATCGGCGTTATCCAGATCCTGGCCTAGCGCGCCGAATATTTGCGTTTCCTCGCCGCGCATCACGTTGGGCAGCTCGCCGCGTTGCAGCACGCCGGGCACGATGTTCAGCGTCGCGCCGCAGGCCGCCTCGACGCGCACGATGCCGGCGGCGAGCGCGTCCGCGTTCGCGGGTGCATCGACGTAAGGTGCTTCGACCCAGCCTTGCGCGCTGCCGACCATGCCCGCCGCGATGACCGGCGTGGCGGGCGCGGCGTCGAGCCAGGCGCCGCAGGCGTCCTCGAAAGCCGCGTCGAAGCCGCCGTGTTCCGCGCTGCGCGGCAGGTTCATGATGCCGGCCGTCGATGCGCGCGTCGCGAGCACGTTGCCGGCCGCGTCGTAGAGATACGCGCGCAGCGACGTCGTGCCCCAGTCGAGCGCGATCAGCGCTGCTTGACTGGGGGCTTGTGTGCCGGCTTGTATGTCGGCTCCGGCGTCGGCTCGTGCGTCGGCTCCGGCGCCGGCTGCGAGTTGCGCGTCCGACGGTGTGGGAGAACCCGCCTGTTTCATCGCTTGATCCTGCGGGTGGTGGGTTGCGGGGCGCGCCAGCCGAGTTCTTCGGAGATCGCGCGCGCTTCGCGCTGCACGACCGGAATCAGTTCGTCCATGCGTTCGAGCGACATATAGGGAATCGTGCTCGCCACCGACAGCGCCGCGACGATCGCGCCCGACGCGTCGCGCACGGGAGCCGCGACGCAGCGAATCGACGCTTCGTTTTCCTCGAGGTCGAACGTGTAGCCGCCGGCCGCGTAGTTCGTCATGCGCTGCATGAAGGTCTGCGCGTCCGGACGGTTATCGGGCTTGAACGTGACGCTGGCGAGCGCGCGGCGCGACGCGTCGAACAGCGACTGCCAGAGCTCGGGCTTGAGGTCGAGCATCATGGCCTTGCCGATGCCCGTCGACGCGAGCGGCATCCGGTGACCGACGCGCGAGCGCATTTCGAGGCCGCGCGTGCCGGGGATTTTGTCGATGTACAGCACGTCATCGCCGTCGCGCACGCCGAGGTGAATCGTGTCGAGCGTCTGTTCCGCGAGCGATTCCAGATGCGGACGAGCGACCGCGGTGAGCGGCATCTGCTCGAGCGCGATGGTGCCGAGTTCGATCAGCTTGGGGCCGAGCAGATAACCGCCTTGCACCTGGCGCAGGTAGCGCGCCTGCACGAGGCTGCTCACCAGCCGATGCGTGGTGCTGCGCGTCGTGCCGAGCGCCGCGCCGAAGGTGCGCAGATCGCGCACGCCGGCGGCGGCCGCCTCGAGAATCGCGAGACCGCGCAGGAGCGTCTGCGTGCCGGCCTGTTGCGGCGTGATGTCGAGCAGCGTGCTCGGCAACGCGATTTCGTTGACGATGGTGGGTTGCGCGGCGGCGCGGGGGGCTTTGGCGGCGGTGGCCGGGGGGCGTGGCGCTTTCGCGGCGGTCGCCAAGGCGCGCGGCGCGGGGCTCGACGTGTGGTCGGCGCGCGGCGTCAGTTCGGCTTCGGCAGCGCTCTCGGCGTGATTCGGCATCGCTTTGTTCATGGCGATTCGCTTTTCGTGGTTTCTGCGCTTACAGCGCGGGGCCGGAGAGCGGGGCCTTGAGTGCGCGCGATGCTGCGGGCGCGGCGGTGCTGCCAGGTGATTTGGCTAGGCATGGTTGGGCTTTGTCTCCGGTTTTTTTTGCTGTCGCAGACGTGTCTGCTTGTTGGTCTGGATTGTAGGGGTGTTTTTGAGAAAGCTCCAATATGTGATTGGAGTGGTCAGATAATGGGATTTGGGTTGCCGTGGGCTTTTCGGTTTGGTGGTTTTTTGTTGGACTTTGGCCTTTCCTTGATTTCATGGTGGTCTATTGGCGTTGCCCCTGTGCGGGGCGGCACTCACTTTCTTTGCCGCCGCAAAGAAAGTAAGCAAAGAAAGCGGGCTCACACCGGTAGCTTATAAGTGGGTCCACTGGCTCGCTTTGGCCTTTCCTTGATTTCGCGGTGGTCTATTGGCGTTGCCCCTGTGCGGGGCGGCACTCACTTTCTTTGCCGCCGCAAAGAAAGTAAGCAAAGAAAGCGGGCTCACACCGCCAGC
>NZ_QBUB01000007.1:0-350654 GCF_003058125.1 Paraburkholderia sp. GV068 | reverse complement strand
GAGTGCGTGGCGCCATCGAACGAGATCGAATCGGTGCTGCTGTCGATCTGGAGCGCCGTGCTCGGACGCGACGATCTGGGCGTCACCGACAACTTTTTCGAAGCCGGCGGCGACTCGATCCAGAGCCTGCAGATCATCGCGCGGGCGCGCGAGGCGGGCTGGCGGCTGACACCGCGGCAGATCTTCGAGCATCCGACGGTGAGCGGTCTCGCGCAGCGCGCGCAACGGCTCGATTCGCACATCGCGCATGAGGTCGACGACGGCGCGCCGCTCGCACTGACGCCGATCCAGCGGCTGTTCTTCGAGCGATATCCGCAAGGGGAATCGCACTGGAACCAGGCGGTGCTGCTGAAGGTGAAGGGGCGGCTCGTGCCTGAGGCGCTCGAGCGCGCGGTCGCGGCCCTGGAGGCACGCCACGACGCGCTGCGTCTGCGCTTCGTAAAAGAGGCCGGGGAGTGGAAGCAGACCGTGGCGAGCGGAAAGTCTGCGGACACAGTGACAGAAGCGACGGACGATTCGCAACCGTCACAAGCGTCGCAAGGCTCACAAGTATCGCTGTCGTCAGAGGAACCGCAGACCACACACGTATCGCAGCCCGCCACCGCCATCGTCCGCCACGAAAAACTCTCGTCGCTCGCAGACCTTGCAACCGCCTGCACCAACATCCAGTCGAGCCTCGACATCGAGCGCGGCCCAATCTGGCGCGTCGGCCACTTCGAAACTCAAGACGAAACCCGTCTGCTGATCGCGATCCATCACCTGTCAGTGGACGGCGTCTCGTGGCGCGTGCTTCTCGAAGAACTGCAAACCGCCTACGAACAAGCAGAACGCAACGAACCCATCCACCTCCCGGCCCCGTCGATGCCCTGGCGCGCATGGGTCCGCCAACTTCATCAGTACGCCGAATCATCCGAGCGTGTCGCTGAACTCGCATGGTGGCAGACCGCGCTCGACGCGCCCGCATTGCGCGCCGGCCCGCTGTTTCCGGCCATCGAGCCGCATCCGCAGCCGCAAAAGACGCTGCTGAAAAAGCTCTCGCCCGAACTCACCGCGGCGCTCCTGCGCGAGGCGCCGCGCGTGTACCGGATGCGTGTCGACGAAGTGCTGCTTGCGGCGCTCGCGCGCGCCATCGGCGATGCGGTGTCGCGTGATGAAGTGCTCGTCGAGCTGGAAGGCCACGGCCGCGAGGACGTCATCGACGGTGCCGAGCTGAGCCGCACCGTCGGCTGGTTCACGAGCCAGTATCCGCTCGCGTTGCCGCGCGGCATCGACGCGGCCGATGCGCTGCTGCAGGTGCGCGAGCGTCTCGCGGCCGTGCCGTTGCGCGGGCTCGGCTGGGGCCTGCTCTCCTGTTGCGCGGACGCCGCGAGTCGGTCGGCGCTGCGCGCGCTGCCCACGCCGGAGATCGGCTTCAACTATCTGGGCCGCTTCGATCAGACTTTCGACGATGCAAGCCGCTTCGGCTTCGCGGCCGAAACGCCGGGCGACGCCATCGCACCCCGCGCGCGGCTGCCCGACCGTGCGCTCGACATCAACGGCTGGATTGCCGGCGATTCGCTCGCGCTCAACTGGGGCTACGCGCCGCAGTTCGTGTCGGACGCGCTCGCCGAAAAATTGCTGGCGTCGTTCGAGTCGTCGCTCGTCGCGCTGGTCGAACATCTGCGCACCGCCACATCGCAACAGCAACCGCAACAGCCACAACAACCACAAGCCCCCAAACCGCGCCCACCCGTTCCCGATTCCGTCGAAACGCTGGCGCAGCGCGACACCATCGCCGCAAGCTGGACCGCGCGCGCCGTATACGAAGCCAGCCTGCCCGCGCCTCCCGCCGATGCGCTCGCCGCCTGGTTCGCGCGACGCCGGCCTCAAGACGCAAACGCTCGCGCCCAGGCCGCACGATCGCCCGCCGTGCCGCTCAACGCACTCGGCGCGCCGGCAACGCTGTTCTGTCTGCACCCCGGCTACGGCATGGTCGGCGAATACCGCACGCTCGCGCAGGCGCTGAACGGCCGCGTGAGCCTGATCGCCATTCAGGCCCCGGCTGTGCGCGGCGAGCCGTGGCAAGGCGACACGTTCGAAGCGCTCGCTGCGCACTACGCCGACAGCATCGAAGCGCTCCAGCCGCACGGCGACTACGCGCTGCTCGGCTGGTCGTTCGGCGGCCGGCTCGCGATCGCCATCGCGGATCATTTCGAGCGGCGCGGCATGCGCGTGTCATTCGTCGGTATCGTCGATACGGCGACGCATCGGGAGGAGGGCGCCGGCTCTCCCACCACCGTCAACGAAGACGAAGGCGAAGACAGTGCGCCGGCCGCCGCGCTCACGCTGCTCGACAACGCCGGTCCGTCGCTGCTCGGGGACGCGCTCGCCGCCGATGCGTTGCACGCCGATCTGATGTCGCGGCATGTGCTGCCGCGCATCGCCTGCGATCTGCATGTGTGGCGCGCGCTGCGCATCGCCGATCCGCGTCGCAGGATGGCGTGGGCGGACCACACGCGGGGCCGGCTGCACGAGTTCGACGTCGATGCGAGTCATTCGAGCATCGTCCACCATCCGATTCTTGCCGCGCAGCTTGCGCAGTGGTTCGCACCATCGGCGTCGCAAAGCGAGGCGACGGCACGCACTCAGCCCGATCCCGTCGCCGATTTCCACCGCTAGCATTTGCCAGCCGCTGGCGCGACGGGCGCGCGTTTCGCCCGCATCGCGCCAACGGCTGTGTCTCCCGTTCCCCACAGTTTTATTCGCATTGAATGCGAACGATTATTGTTTACATTACTATCCCGTCTTGAGAGAATCACCGGGCACCAGGCCGGCGTCCGCGCGTCTGGCTTGATTCGGGGATAGAAGAAAGGGGATCAAGAAGAATGAAGGTTGAGAAAGCCGGGAAATGCGTTGCTTTGCGGGAGCGCGGCTTGCCGCACCCGCGTCCGATTTACGTCGCGTTGATGCTGGGTCTGGCCAGCCTCGGCGCGCACGCGCAGGAATCGCCGGCCGCTGCATCGGGCACGGACGCCGCGAAGGAATTGCCTGCCGTTCAGGTGCGCAGTTCTGCTGAAGATCCGCTAGGGCCGGGCGTCGGCTATGTCGCCAAACGTTCGATGACCGGCACCAAGACGGATTCGTCGCTGCTCACGAATCCGCAGAGCGTGTCCGTCGTCACGCGCCAGCAGATGGACGACCAGGGCGCGCAGACCGTCGATCAGGCGCTGCGCTACACGCCGGGCGTCTATTCGCAGGACGGCACCGACATCCGTTTCGATCAGCTTTACGGCCGCGGTTTTCCGCTCGACTCGTATCTGGACGGCCTGCATCTGTACCAGTCGCCGCGCTTCGCCACGCCGCGCATCGACCCGTACTTCATGGAGCGCCTGGAAGTGCTGCATGGCCCGGCGTCGGTGTTGTACGGGCAGGGCAGTCCGGGCGGTCTCGTCAATTACGTGAGCAAGCTGCCGATGGAGCAGCCCTATCACGAAGTGATGATGCAGATCGGCAACCACAACAACTATCAGTTGGGCTTCGACCTGAGCGGTCCCGTCGACAAGAACGGCACCGTGCTGTATCGGCTCACGGGCGTCGCGCGCACTGCGGAGACGCAGGTCAGCGACATCAAGGACCAGCGCCTTGCAATCGCGCCGTCGGTCACGATCCGGCCGAACCGCGACACGACGTTCACGCTGCAGGGCAGCTTCCAGCGCGACCCGAACGGCGGTCTGTTCAACCCGGTGCCCGCCGGCGCGACGTTGTTTAGTAACCCGAACGGTCAACTCGGGCCGGACAAATATTTCGGCGATCCCGACCGCGACGGCATGCATCGCACGCAGTACTGGTTCGGTTATCAGTTCGATCACGCGATCAACGACAAGATCAGCGTGTCGCAGAATCTGCGCTATCTGCATATCGACCAGCATTATTACCAGACCTCGGTGACGAGTGCGCTCGGCGCGAATCAGCGCACGGTGTCAATGTGGGGCAACGTCGACAACGAGCACTACACGCAATTCCAGGTCGACACGCACGCGCAGGCGAAGGTAGCGACGGGCGCCGTTCAGCACACGTTGCTGTTCGGTCTCGACTATCAGCGCTCGATGCTCGGCGATACCGAAGGCAACTCCGTCCTCGGTACGGTGGATCTGTACAACCCGAACTTCTCGTCGCTGCCGACGCAGCAGGCCAACACGCGCCTCGATTATTCGTTGAGCACGGTCGGCGTGTATGCGCAGGACGAAGCGCGCTGGCGTAACTGGGTGCTCACGTTCGGCGTGCGCCAGGACTGGACGGGCGGCAATCAGCAGACCACCTTGCTCACGACGGGAAAGGGCAGCATTTACCACACGAACGATCATGCGTTCACGTGGCGCGCGGGCCTCGCGTATCAATTCGAAAGCGGCATCGCGCCGTATGTCAGCTATTCGCGGTCGTTCCAACCGGTGCTCGGCGCGACCTATTCGGGCGCTCCGTTCTCGCCGACGAAGGGCCGGCAGATCGAAGCGGGCGTGCGTTATCAGCCGAAATGGTTTGACGGCTTCTTCTCGCTCGCGGCGTTTACGCTGACGCAGGACAATGTGTCGGTGGTCGATCCCGATCATCCGGGCAACGCGATACAGACCGGCCAGACGCGCTCACGCGGCGTCGAGTTCGAAGCCCACGCGAACGTCACCGCCGATCTGAAAGTGATTGCGTCGTACACCTATCTGAACCAGCAGGTGACGAGCACCACGACGCCCACCAGTTTCGGCAAGCGTCCGACCATCGCGCCGCGCAATACCGCTTCGCTGTGGGCCGATTACACGTTCCACCGCGGACCGCTGCGCAACTTCGGCGTCGGCTCCGGCGTGCGTTATATGAGCAGTTCGGCGGGCGATGCAGCGAACACCTTCACCGTGCCGGGGCGTGTGCTCGTCGACCTCGGCGCGCACTACGACATTCAGAACTGGCGCCTGTCGCTCAATCTGAACAACGTGTTCGATCGCGAGTACATCTCGTACTGCACGACCGCCTCGGTGTGCTACTGGGGCGCGACGCGCACGGTGCTGGGCACGGCTCGTTACCAATGGTGATCGGCATGACGAAGGGCCCGGCGGATCGCATGCGGCACACGTCGCCATGACGGCAAGCGTGCGCTTTAACGGCAAGCGGCGCCTCGCGCTTGCGGGGTTGGGCGCGGCCGCGCTTATGGCGGCGGGCGCACGGTCGGCGCGCGCGGCGGATGCAGCGGGTGCCGTTTCTGCGGCCGCTTCGATTTCAGGCTCGGCCGCAGGCTCAGCAGCGGCGCCCGCCGCTCGCGTCGTCGTGCTCGACTGGCCGCTGACGGAAGTCGTGTTGTCGCTCGGCGTTGTGCCCGTCGGCGTGTCGCGTCCCGCGTGGTATGCGAAGCTCGACGGCGTGCCGGCGTTGCCGCCGTCGGTCGTCGATACCGGCTTGCTGTATCAGCCGAACTTCGAAGTGCTCGCCGCGCTAAAGCCCGAGCTTATCGTCATCACGCCGTGGCACGCGCCGCTGCGCGGGTTGCTCGAACGCATCGCGCCGACGCTGACGGTGCAACTGTTCGGCCCCGGCATCGACGTCTATCCCGCTGTTCACGCCGCGACCCGCAAGCTCGCCGACGCGCTCGGCCGCAACGCCGCGGCCGATGCGCTGTTCGCGCAAGCCGATGCCCGCGTCGCCGATGCGTCCGCGCGTCTCGCGGGCTTTCGCGCGATGCGGCGTCCCGTCTATCTACTGCGTCCGATCGACGACCGTCACATCGCCGTATTCGGCAGAAACAGCCTGTTCGGCGGCGTGCTCCACGCGCTCGGAATCGATAACGCGTGGCAGGACTTCGCCGATCCGCAAGGCATGACCGAAGCGGACCTCGGCGCGCTCGCACGACATGCCGATGCGCAAGTCGTCACCATCGGCGTGCCGCCCGGCGTCGCGGCGCAACTCGCGCGCAGCCCGTTATGGGGCGCACTGCCGTTCGTGCGGCAAAACCGCGTCCGGCACATCGGCCCGTTGCCGGCGCTCGGCGGCCTCGTCGCGTCGATGCGTTTCGCCGACAGCCTCGCCGGCGCGCTGCAAGGAGTCACCCAATGAACCGCTCGACGGCGACTGTCACCGCGGCCGCGCCGCGCGCGTGGCGGCTGCCCGCGCTGCTGCTGATGCTGGCCGCGTGGCTCGTTTATCACACACTGTCCGCGCGGCTGCCTGTCGCGCAATGGCCCGGCGCGCTGTTGCCTCGCGCCGATGCCACGTTGCCGCAGCTTGTCGTGCGCTATGGCTGGCTGCCGCGCTTCGCGATCGCGCTGATCGCCGGCGCGGCGTTGTCGCTGGCGGGCGTGGTCTTTCAGCAGGTGCTGCGCAATCCGCTTGCCGAGCCGCTCACGCTCGGCGTGTCGGCGGGCGCGTATCTCGCGTTGACGATCGCCGCGGTGGCCGCGCCCGCGCTCGCCGTCGACATGCGCTTCGCGGTGGCGCTGGCAGGCGCCGCGCTCGCGATGTTCGCCACCATGGCGATGACGTGGCGCAAGGGCTTCGCGGCAGTCTCCATCGTGCTCGCGGGCATGATCGTGAATCTGTACTGCGGCGCATTGTCAGTGATCCTGACGATTGTGTTCGAGCGTTCGTTGACGTCGGTGTTCATCTGGGGCGGCGGCTCGCTCGTGCAAAACGGCTGGGCGAGCGTCGTGTGGCTGCTGCCGCGCGTGCTCGCCTGCGGCGTCGCCACGGCGCTGCTGGTGCGTCCCTTAACGCTCTTTTCGCTCGACGACGGCAGCGCGAGCCAGCTCGGCATGTCGCTGAAATGGACGCGTCCGCTCGCGCTCGGCGTCGCCGTCACGTTGAGCGCGTTCGTGGCGAGCGCGGTCGGCGTGATCGGCTTCATCGGATTGGGCGGGCCGGTGCTCGCGCGCCTGATGGGCGCACGCCGCGTGCGCGATCAGTTGCTATGGGCGCCGTTCGTCGGCGCACTGTTGCTCGCGATCGCCGATCAGGCCGTGCAGAGTTTGCCGAGCGTACTCGGCGAACTGCTGCCGACGGGCGCGGCGGTCGCGCTCTGCGGCGGGCCGCTGCTGCTGTGGATGCTGCGCCGCGTGCATATCGAGGCGCCGCGTCCCGCGTCTGCGGAGAACGCGCCGCCGCGGCGCGCGTTAACGATGCCCGCACTGCTGCTCGGCGTCCTGCTCGTCGCCGCGGTCGTCGTGTCGCTGCTCTTTTCGACGACGCTGCACGGCTGGCAATGGACCGGCGCGCAGCAATGGAGCGACGTGTGGTTCTGGCGCGTGCCGCGCCTCGCCGCATCGCTGGGCGCGGGGGTGATGGTGGCGCTCGCGGGGACGATCCTGCAACGCGTCACCGGCAATCCGATGGCAAGCCCCGATCTGCTTGGCGTGAGCGGCGGCGCGATGCTCGGCATGCTGGCCGCCGCAGTCGTGGCGAGCGCGCCGTCGACGCCCGTGCTGCTCGCGGGTTCGTCGGCGGGCGCGCTGATCTGCCTCGTGACGATCGTCGCGCTCGGCCGCCGCAGCGGTTTTGCGCCGGAGCATGTGCTGCTTGCGGGCATCGCCCTCAGCGCGTTTTCGCAGGCGCTGGTCATGCTCGCGACGGCGAGCGGTGGCGCGTACGCGAACCTCCTGCGTCCGCTGCAATATGGCTCGACCTACCTGATCGCGCCGGCGACGGCAATCGCCGTCGGCGCGTGTACGGTCGTCGCGGTGGTCGTCGCGTATCTGGGCGCGCGTTGGCTCGAGATCCTGCCGCTCGGCGCGAACGTGGCGAATGCGCTCGGCGTCGGCGCGCAACGCGCGCGGCTCATGCTGCTCGCGCTGGCCGCGATCCTCACGGCGGGCGCGACGGTCGTGATCGGCCCGATGTCGTTCGTCGGCCTGATGGCGCCGCATCTCGCGCGGCTGCTCGGCTTTCCGCGCGCGCGTTCGCAGATGGTCGTCGCGGCGCTGATCGGCGGCTTGCTGATGGTGCTGTCGGACTGGCTCGGCCGCAACATGATTTTTCCGCAGCAACTGCCGGCGGGCGTGATCGCGACGCTTCTGGGCGGGCCTTATCTAATGTGGTTGCTGCGTCGTTGATGCGTCGAACAAGTTGAGCCGAGGCGCGCATCGCGCGCCTCATGACTCTCGACGAACCCCGCTGCGTCAGAACGAAAACGTCGTATTCAACATCACGAGCCGCGCTTCGCCGACCGCGATAATCAGATTGCTGTTGCTCGACGGATAGTACGTTTTGTCGAACACGTTCTTCACATTCAGTTGCACATGCGTCGGGATCTTGCCGATCTTCGTGTCATAAGCGGCGAACAGGTCTGCCACGACATAACCTGGCAACGTGAAGCTGTTGGCCGTGTCGCCCGGACGCTTGCTCACTAGCCGCGCGCCGCCGCCAAAACGCCATTGCCCCGGCAGATACGGCAGCATCGTGTCGTAGACGGCGAAGACACTGCCGGTATGGCGCGCCGCATTCACGAGGCGCGTGCCGTTGTCGCGGTCGGTTGCGTTCGTGTATGCATAGCTGCCGATCACGCTCACGTGCTGCGTGACCCGTCCGGCCACATCGAGCTCGATGCCGCGCGACCTCGCGCTGCCCACCGTTTCCGTCGTATCGCCGACCGTGACCGCCACATTGTTCTTGTCGATCTGATAGACGGCGAGCGTGCCCGTGATGCCATGTGCGTCGAACTTGAGGCCCGTTTCATAGACGCGCCCACGCTCCGGCGCGAGCGGCTCGCTCACTTGCGTGGCGACGTTCGGCACGAACGATTTGCTGAAGTTCGCGTACGCGGACAGCGCCGGCGTGAGCCGGTAAACGAGGCCGAATTGCGGCAACCACACCTGCCCATGCGAGTGATCGGCGATCACGAACGGACGGCCCACGCCCGACAGTTGCTGCCAGTTCTCCCAACGCAGGCCGCCGACCGCGATCAGCCTGTCGGTCAGATGAACCGTGTCTTGCGTCACGACGGAATAGGTATGCACCTTCGACAAGCTGTCGCTCTGCGTCGCGCTCGGCGTGCCGCCCGGCGACAGTTGTCCATAGACGGGGGCGAACAGATCGAAGCCCGACACCGCCTTGCCGCGTATCGTGTCGCCGCGGAAGCTGCGCTGACGCTCGTACTCACCGCCGACGTACAACTCGTGACGCATGCCGCCGAGCTTCAGATTGCCGAGCACGCCGACGGTCGCGATTTCGTCGGAATCGTTGCGCTGCAGGTTCGCATCCGACGAGCGGCTCATGATGCCGGTCCTGCTGTTGAACGCCGTCGCGCGCGTGATGTACTGGTCGTAGCGGTCGCGGCTCCATCCGTAGGTTGCGCGCACGCGCCATTCGTCGGAAAAGCGGTGTTCGATTTTCGCGCGCAGCGTTTCCTGCTCGCCTGAGTTTTGTGCCCACGCTTCTTCATAGCGCGTGTAACGCAAGGCATCGTCGGGATGACCGTTGACGAGCACCGTGCCGCGGTCGAACGGCGTCGTGTAGTCGACGTACTGGTAGCTCACGTCGATCGACGTATTCGCGTCGTGCCACGACAGCGACGGCGCGATCAGCGCGTCGCGCTGGCGTCCGAAGCTGCGCCAGTAGCGCGCGGTGTTGTACTCGCCGGTCAGGCGAAACGCGAGCGTGCCGCCCGCGACCTGGCCCGCTTCGCCGATCGGGCCGGTGAGGTCGAAGCTCGTGCCGCTGCCGCGATGGCTCGTGTAGTTCGCGGAGACCGAGCCGTGAAAAGTGTCTTCCGGTTTGCGCGTGATCAGGTTGATCACGCCGCCTGGCTCCTGAATGCCGTAAAGCAGCGAAGCGGGGCCCTTGAGCACTTCGACGCGGTCGATCGTCGCGAGATAGTTGTGAAGCGTCGGCGAGCGCATGCCGTCGACGAGAATCGAGCCGTCGTCGTTCGAGCCGAAGCCGCGCTTGATGAACGCATCGCGCGTTCCGCCGAGCGTGTTCGTTTGCGTGATGCCGCTCACGTTGCCGAGCACGTCGTCGAGCGTGCGCGCCTGCTGGTCCTGCATCACGCTCGAGCTGACCACCGCGACGGACTGCGGAATGTCGCTGATTTTCGTCGCGATGCCGCTCGCGGTTTCACTCGTGCGCGGACGATAACCGGCGGTCGGGTCGGCGAGCGCGGCGGCCTGCACGGCGACCGCCGGCAGTTCGGTGGGGGCGGCGGTCGAGGCGGCGGGCGGGGCGCTCGCGGCATCCGGCGAAGCGGCGGCGGCGAGTGCGGCGGGCGCGGTCGCCATGTACATCAACATCGAAAGGGGAATGCGGAGGCCGCGGCGGCGAAAGCGGCCTGGCGGCACGGAGGTTTTGACGAAGCGCATGGATGGTTTGAACGACAGATTCCTGGACGACGCGTATCCCGCACCAGAGCGGCCGGGCAGCTCAGCGGCGTCGGTTGTTATTAAGGATGCGAGAGGATAATGTAAATGAGAATGATTATCAAATGAAAACATAATGACGCGGACTCGCGGATGCCCACCGCGCCAGCAAGACCGGCTGCGTTGCTCTAAACTAGCCGCCGCTCACGCCAGCCACGCCAGCCACGCCAACACTCACGACCTCGATGCCTCCCGTTCCCGCCGACTCCAGCGACACCGCCGATTCCTCCTCCGTCAGCCTGCCGAAGCAACCGGCGTTTCAACGCTTCTGGTGCACGCGCATTCTCTCGTCGCTGTCGTTCCAGATGCTCGCGGTCGCGATGGGGTGGCACATCTACGCGCTCACGCACAGCGCGTTCGCGCTCGGCCTCGTCGGACTCGCGCAGTTCCTGCCGATGTTCCTGCTGACGCTCGTCGTCGGTCACTTCGCGGACCGCTACGATCGCCGGCGCATCGCGGCCATCTGTCAAAGCCTCGAAAGCGTCGCGGCATTGCTGTTCGCGTGGGGCACCTTCGGCGGATGGATCAGCGCACCCGTGATTTACGTGCTCGCTGCCTGCGTGGGCGCGGCGCGCGCGTTCGAATCGCCGGCGGTCGCGTCGTTGTTGCCCGGCGTCGTGCCGCGCGGACAATTGCCCAAGGCGACGGCGTGGGCGACCTCGGCGAACCAGACCGCGCAGATCGCCGGTCCCGCGCTCGGCGGTCTGCTTTACGGCATCGGTCCGGGCGCCGCTTATCTCGCGTGCACGCTGTCGTTCGCCGCCGCGGCCACAGCCGTGTGGGGCATTCCGCTGCGCGCGAAGCCGGCGAGCCGCGCGCCCGTCACGCTCGAATCGGTGTTCTCGGGCATCGCCTTCATTCGCAAGCAACCGGTGATACTCGGCGCGTTGTCGCTCGATCTGTTCGCGGTGCTGTTCGGCGGCGCGACCGCGCTGTTGCCGGTGTTCGCGCGCGATGTGCTGCATACCGGGCCGCTCGGGCTCGGCCTGTTGCGCTCGGGCACCGCGATCGGCGCGCTCGCGGGCACCATCTGGCTCGCGCATTTTCCGCTGCGCAACCGGCCGGGCGCGGCGATGTTCGGCGGCGTGATCGCGTTCGGCGTGGCGACGCTCGTGTTCGGCATGTCGCATCAGTTCATCGTGTCGCTGCTCGCGCTGATGGCGCTCGGCGCGTCGGACACCATCAGCGTCGTCGTGCGTCTGTCGCTCGTGCAGCTTCGCACGCCGGATGAAATGCTCGGACGCGTGAGCGCCGTCAATTCGCTTTTCATTGGCACATCGAATCAATTGGGTGAATTCGAATCGGGTGTCACGGCCGGCTGGTGGGGCGCGCGAACGGCGGTGCTGGTCGGCGGCATCGCGACGATCACGGTCGCCTTGCTGTGGATGAAGCTCTTCCCCGAACTGAGGAACACGCGTTCGCTCGAACGCGAAGAGGAACTGGCGCCGAGCGCCTGAGCGGCGCGCGGCTTTGCACGGCGCGCTATTCTCGTTCGATGAGAAGCGGCTTCTCGTTCAGGCCGGCTACCGCGCCACGGCTCATGCGCGTAAGGTTGAGCGCGTCACTTGCGGGAATGCCCGCCAAGGAGCCGTTTCATGACACACCCTGACTCGCACCAGCACGCTTATCCGAGCGACATCGCGTTCACGCCCACGGTCAAGGCATTGCAAAGCCGCAACGGTTCGCGCGATGCGTATGCGCGGATGGAAGAAGAACACGGCTGGCAGACGCGTCTCACGCCCGACGTCGCGGGTTTCATCGAGCAGCAGACGAGCGTGTTTCTCGCGACCGTCAGTTCGGAAGGGCAGCCGTATATCCAGCATCGCGGCGGTCCCGCCGGTTTTCTGCGCGTGCTCGACGATCACACCATTGCGTTCGCGGATTTTGCAGGCAACCGGCAGTACATCACGGCCGGCAATCTCGCGGAAAATCCGAAGGCGCATCTGTTTCTGATGGACTATGCGCATCGCCGGCGCATCAAGATCTGGGGCGAGGCGCGCGTGGTCGACGACGATCCCGCGTTGCTCGCGAAGCTGATGCCCGAGGGTTACAAGGCGCGCGGCGAACGCGTGATCGTGATGACGGTGCGCGCGTGGGACGTCAATTGTCCGAAGCATATTCCGCAGCGTTTCGAAGCGGCGGATGTAGCCGCCGCATTGCAGGAACGCGACGAGCGCATCCAGCAACTCGAGGCGCAAGTGGCCGAGCTTAAACGCGAGGCAGCGGTTCGCGGCGATTGATGCGCGCGCACTCGTTCCGTAGAATCGTGGCGCTTAGCGCGTGACATATGACGCTTGCTTGCAAGCGCAACGATTCGCGCGATCACGAGGAGAATGCGCATGAGTCTGCACACCACGGAGCCGATCGCGGCGACCGTTTATCGCGGCAATTCTGTTGAAAACACGCACCGCGCGCATGTCGCGGTTGTCGATGCCGCCGGCCGCCTGCTGTATTCGTTCGGCGATCCGTCGCGCGTCACCTTGGCGCGTTCCGCCGCCAAGCCGGCGCAAGCGCTCGCGGTGCTGGAAACCGGCGCGCTGGAGCGCTTCGGTTTCGACGATGCGGACCTCGCGCTGATGTGCGCGTCGCACAGCAGCGAGCCGCGTCACATCGAACGTGCGCGCGGCATGCTCGCGAAGGCGCAGGCAAGCGAGGCGGATCTTCGCTGCGGCGGTCATCCGCCGCTCTCCGATGCCGTGTACGCGGACTGGATCAAACGCGATTTCAAGCCGGGCGCGGTGTGCAGCAACTGTTCGGGCAAGCACGCGGGCATGCTCGCCGGCGCGCGTTCGATCGGCGCCGCGCTGAGCGGTTACGAAGAGCCGGATCATCCGTTGCAAGTGCGCGTGAAGCACACGGTCGCGGACGTCTGCGATCTGCCGGACGAGGGCGTGCAATGGGCGATCGACGGATGCAATCTGCCCACGCCGGCCTTTGCGCTGGACCGTCTTGCGCGACTCTTCGTCAAGCTGGCCGCTGCCGAGGATGAAGTGTCCTCCGGTGCTTCCAACGCTGAGCCTACTTCGCGCACGGCGGCGCTCGCGCGCATCTATCGTGCGATGACGGCTTATCCGGAACTGGTGGCAGGAGAGGGCCGCTTTTGCACGCTGCTGATGAACGCGTTCGAAGGCGCGCTGGTCGGGAAACTCGGTGCGGACGGCAGTTATGCGATCGGCGTGCGCGCGTCGAAGCAGACGGCGGCGCACACAGGCAAGGAGGGCGCGCAAGGCGCACTCGGCATCGCGGTGAAAGTCGAGGATGGCAACGTCAGCGTGCTATACGCGGTGGTCGCCGAAGTGCTCGCGCTGCTCGATATCGGCACGGCCGGACAGCGCGCGAAGCTCGACGCTTTTCATGCGCCCAGAACGTTCAACACGATGGGCGTCGCGACGAGCCGCGTCGTGTTTTCGGTTGCGCTCGCCGCGGCTCGGTAAAGCGGGTGTGCGTCGTTAGTGCTGGCTCGGCGCGGCGCGGCCGCGCGGCCGCTTCACATCGTCACGCAGCAGCCTCAGCCGCGGACATCAGCGCAGTACGTATCGCATGCGCGAGCTCGCCCGCCTGGAACTTGGCGACATAGCCGTTTGCGCCAGCGTTCTTCACATGCGCCTCGTTGGCCGCGCCCGTCAGCGACGAATGGATGATCACCGGAACGTCGCGCATCCGCTCATCCGCCTTGATCTGGCGCGTCAGCATGAAGCCGTCCATCTCGGGCATTTCGAGGTCGGTCAGCACCAGCGCGATGCTGTCCTTCACGCGCACGCCATTGGCCTCGGCTTCTTCCGCGACCTGCTGCAAGGTCTGCCACGCCTCTTCGCCGGTCTTGGTCATCACGAACTCGGCGCCGATCGCGGTCAACGCCTGCTCGATCAGCTTGCGGGCAAAGCCGGAGTCGTCGGCGGCAAGAATCTTCGCGCCTGGGCGAATGCCCAGCGCATCGCCCACCGACGTCGGGTCCACGCTCGGATGCTGCGACGGGAACACGTCGCGCAGCACCTGCTCGACGTCGATCACCTGCGCGAGCCGCGAGTCGCCCGTATTGCCGTCGATCCGCGCAATGCTCGTGACGAGATTGCCGCCGGCCGCGCCTTCCGCGGACAGCACCTGATTCCATTCGAGGCGCACGATGTCGTCGACTTCCTCGACCGCGAACGCCTGCGTCGAGCGCGCGAATTCGGTGACGAGCAGGATGTTCAGGCCGCGCGTGGGCTCGCAGCCCATCAGCCGCGGCAGGTCGATCACGGGAATGATCTGCCCGCGAATATCGACCGCACCCATCACGAACGGCGACGAACCGGCGATCGGCGTGACCGGCGGCATCGTCGAAATTTCGCGCACCTTGAACACGTTGATGCCGTAAAGCTCGTGCGCGTCGCTGCCGGGCACCGAGCCGAGACGGTACAGCAGCAACTCGAATTTGTTGGAACTGGTCAGGTTGGTGCGTTCGTCGTGCGCGCGGTTATCTACTGCCATCGAATCTCTCCGGGATTGCGGTGCGTGGGCGCGCGCTTGCGTTGGTTGATGCCGACGCGCTTCTTACTTTCTGTTATCGGCGCGGCTGCCGAAAAATTCAGCGGCTCGCCGGCTTTTGCTGGCAATCCCTGGGTGCGCGCGGTTTTCGCTCACGAGCGGACGGCATTCGTGTGAAGGTTACCTAACGTTACACAAGCGACAGCGTCGTATCACATGGCATCGGGCGCGGCTTCTAGAATTTTTTCCGACGATCGAATGCGGCGCTTTGCGGCGCTTCACGGCAGCAGACGAGCCGGCCGCGGCCTCTCGCGCTCACATGTCCTCGCGCGCCGCATCGTTGCCGTTTCGCTTCCAATCCAAGGAGAACGTATGACCCGCTTGCCTCTCGCCACCATCACGAGCGCCTGCATGGCCAGTCTGCTGATGCTCGCCGCTTCCGCCACGACGGCCAGCGCCCAGACGGCGCCCGCCGCCGCGCCGGACGCGGGCCGTCTGCATGCCGCCGACCAGACGTTCATCGCCGAGGGCACGCAGGCCGTCGCCACGCAACGCGATGCCGCGCGCATCGCGACGTCGCGCTCGACCGACCGCGACGTGAAGGCGTTCGCCGAGCGCGTCTCGGCCGACAACGCCAAAATCACCGACGCGCTGCGCGCGGCCAGCCCGCGCGGCGTCGACGTGCCGAAGAACGACCCCGACACGGCAGTGCTGGCGAGCATCAACAACCTGCGCGGCGCCGAGTTCGACAAGACCTATATCGAGCAGGTCGCGCTGGCCGGCGAGCAGAAGGCGCTGTCGGCGTTCCAGGCGGAAATCGCCTCGGGCCGCGATCCGCTGTTGAAGGATGCGGCGAAGAAGGCGTTGCCTGTTCTGCAGGAGCATTACGCGATGGCGCAGGAACTGGCGCAACGCAAGCACCTGCCGGCAGCAGCGCACTGAGTTTGCGGAGGCGGGCGACGCCGGCGACGCGTCCGCGCCGACCGGCGTAAACTGAACCTCCGTTCAAACGACGGCTATGCCACGGAGATTCATCAATGGAATACAGACATCTGGGTGCGTCCGGTTTCAAGGTGCCGGTGCTGAGTTTCGGCACGGGGACGTTCGGCGGCAAGGGCGAATTTTTTGAGGCGTGGGGCGCGACCGACGTCGCCGAAGCGCGCCGTCTGATCGACATCTGTTTCGATGCGGGCGTGACGATGTTCGACACCGCGGACATCTATTCGCGCGGCGCATCCGAGTCGGTGCTCGGCGAAGCGCTCAAGGGCAAGCGCGACAAGGCGATCCTCTCGACCAAGGCGACCTTTCGTTTCGACGACGGCCCGAACAACGTGGGCTCGTCGCGCTTTCACCTGATTCAGGCGGTCGACGCGGCGCTCAAGCGCCTGCAAACCGACTACATCGACCTCTTTCAGTTGCACGGTTTCGACGCCCGTACGCCGGTCGCCGAAGTGCTGTCCACGCTCGACGACCTGGTGCGCGCGGGCAAGATCCGCTACACGGGCGTGTCGAATTTTTCCGGCTGGCATCTGATGAAGTCGCTCGATACCGCCGACCGCTACGGCTATCCGCGCTACGTCGCGAACCAGACGTATTACTCGCTCGTCGGCCGCGATTACGAGTGGGAGCTGATGCCGCTCGGCATCGATCAGGGCGTGGGCGCGGTGGTGTGGAGCCCGCTCGGCTGGGGACGTCTGACGGGCAAGATCAAGCGCGGCCAGCCGCTGCCGCAGCAGAGCCGCTTGCACAAGACCGCCGACATGGGCCCGCCGGTGCCGGAGGACTACCTGTTCCGCGTGCTCGACGCAATCGACGAGATCGCCGTCGAAACCGGCAAGACCGTCCCGCAGATTGCGTTGAACTGGCTGTTGCAGCGCCCGACGGTGTCGACGGTGCTGATCGGCGCTCGCAATGAAGAGCAGTTGCGGCAGAACCTGGGCGCGGTCGGCTGGAATCTGACGCCCGAGCAGGTCGCGCGGCTCGATGCGGCGAGCGCGGTGCGGCCCGCTTATCCGTACTGGCATCAGGAAGGATTCGCCGAGCGCAATCCGAAAGCGGTTTAAGCGGGCGAGTCGGGGCGCATTTTTAGGTGCGTTGGTTGCCGGTGCCGCTTCCGCAGCGCCCGAAACCAACGCGCGCCTCAACCCTCAATGCGCAACCCTCAATGCCCAACCCTCAATGCCCAACCCTCAAGCCAGCCCGCCGTTCGCGCGCAATACCTGGCCGTTGACCCAGCCGGCCTGCGAACTCGCGAGGAACGCCACCACCGAAGCAATATCCTCCGGTTGCCCGAGGCGCTCGAGCGGCGGCATCTTCGCGAAGTGCTGGATCTGCTCCTGGGTCTTGCCGTCGAAAAAGAGCGACGTCGCGACCGGCCCCGGCGCGACCGCGTTCACGGTGATGTTGCGCCCGCGCAGTTCCTTCGCGAAGACGTGCGTGAACGTTTCGACCGCCGCCTTCGTCGCGCTGTAAATCGCGTAACCCGGCATGTTCAGCGCGACGGTCGTGCTCGAAAAGTTGACGATGCGCCCGCCGCCGTTCATGCGGCCCGCCGCTTCGCGCAGCGTGTTGAAAGTGCCGCGCACGTTGATGTCGAACGTGCGGTCGTACAACTCGTCACTGGTGTCGGCAAGCGGCGTCGGCTGGATCACGCCCGCGTTGTTGACCAGCACGTCGACCTTTCCCAGTTGCTGCTCGGCTGTCTCGAACATGCGGCGCACGTCGCCGGCTTTCGACACGTCCGCCTTGACCGCGATCGCCCGGCCGCCCGCCGCCTTCAGTTCGGCGACGAGCGCTTCGGCTTCGTTCGAGCTTGCCGCGTAATTGACGACGACGGCGAAACCGTCGTTCGACAGACGGCGTGCGATGGCCGCGCCGATGCCGCGCGAGGCGCCGGTCACGATGGCGATCTGGGCGTTTGTTGTCGTGTTCATGATGCGTTTCCTTGTCGGTAGTGGATCGGTGAGTGAATGATGAACACTTTCTGTTCTGAGATAATCGGGCCGGCCTCACCATCATCATTCCACTTGCTTTAACAAAACGAACCAAAGGGCACGCCAAACATGGACCGTTTCGAGGAAATGCGCGTTTTCGTGCGGGTGGCCGAGCGCCAGAGCTTCACGCGCGCGTCCGACGACCTGCAGATACCGCGCGCCACCGTCACCAATCTCGTCAAGCGGATGGAGGAGCGGCTCGGCGCGCGGCTGCTCGAGCGGACCACGCGCACGGTTCGTCTGACGCCGGACGGCCAGGCGTACTACGGCCGCTGCGTGCGGCTGATCGCCGATCTGGAGGACGCCGAAGGCTCGTTCTCGAACCTCGCGCCGAAGGGCCTGCTGCGCGTGAACCTGCAAGGCACGCTCGCGCGCCACTTCGTCGTGCCGTCCTTGCCGGCGTTTCTGACGCGCTACCCGGACATCGAACTGACGATCGGCGAAGACGACCGGCTGGTCGATCTGGTGCGCGAGGGCGTCGACTGCGTGCTGCGCGCGGGCAACCTGCAGGATTCGTCGATGGTCGGACGGCGCGTCGCGCAACTGCCGCAAGTCACGGTAGCGAGCCCGGCCTATCTGGAAAAATACGGCGAGCCCGCGGACCCGTCGGCGCTCGCGGCGCACCGCGCCGTCAACTATGTGTCGAGCGCGACCGGCAAGCCGGTGCCGCTGGAATTCAGCATCGAAGGACGCAATACGCCGATGCTGCTGCCGGGCGCGGTGTCGGTGACGGGCGTCGAACTCTACACGGGCTCGGCGCTCGCCGGGCTCGGCATCGTGCAGGTGCCGCGCTACCGCGTGCGCGACGAACTCGCGGCGGGGCGCCTGAAGATCATCCTCGCCGGCTTCCCGCCGCCGTCGCTGCCGGTGTCGGTGCTGTATCCGCAGAACCGGCAACTGTCGTCGCGGGTGCGCGTGTTCGCGCAGTGGCTGCGCGACATCTTCGAGACGGCGGCCACCGCGTAAGCGGCGTAGTTCGGGACCCGTGCGCCTACGCAAACGCGCATGCGCGGCTCGTGGAAAACTGTATAGATATACAGTATAGTGTCCAACTGCACGCGAGCCGCGGCGCGAACGCCGCCGCTCCGTTTGCACCGAACTTGCGCGGTCGCGAGGCGTCCGTGAGAGGTGGTCCACTCATTCAGACGGTCGAAAAATTGTCATCCAACGGCATTATCAAGATTCGCGGCGCGCGCCAGCACAACCTGAAGAACGTCGATCTCGACGTCAAAACCGGCGAAATGACGGTCGTCACCGGGCCGTCCGGTTCCGGCAAGTCGAGCCTCGTGTTCGACACGCTTTACGCGGAAGGGCAGCGGCGCTACGTCGAAACGTTTAGCGCTTATGCGCGGCAGTTCCTCGACCGCATGGACCGGCCGCAGGTCGACCGGGTGGACGGCGTGCCGCCCGCCATCGCGATCGACCAGACCAACCCCGTGCGCAGTTCGCGCTCCACCGTCGGCACCATGACGGAGCTGAACGACCACCTGAAGCTGTTGTACGCGCGCGCGGCCGAGCTGTTCGACCGCAAGACGGCGCGCCAGGTGCGTCACGACACGCCGGAGACCATTTACGCGGAATTGCTCGAACGCACGGCCGGCAGCGATCCGCGGCTCGTCGTCACGTTTCCGGTCGAGTTGCCGGAGTCGGCTTCCGAGCAGGAGGTCGAGCAATGGCTGTCGGCAAGCGGCTATACGCGCGTGCAGGCACAGCGCGAGGTCGATTCGCCCACCGGCAAGCGCAAGCTGCTCGATGTGGTCGCCGACCGCTTCCGCGTGGCGCAGGCCGACAAGCAACGGGTGGTCGAGGCGATCGAGGCGTCGCTCAAGCGCGGCGGCGGGCGCGTCAATATCTACGTGTTGCCGCCGGCTTCAGACGCGCCGCTCGCGCCCGAGGCGCAGCCGGCCGAGCCGGAACTCTGGCGCTTCTCAACGGGGCTGCATAGCCCGGAAAGCGACCTGCGCTATGCCGATCCGCAGCCGGCGCTGTTTTCGTTCAACTCGGCCTACGGCGCGTGCGACGTCTGCCGCGGCTTTGGCCGCGTGATCGGCGTCGACCTCGGCCTCGTGATCCCGGACGCGCGCAAAACGCTGCGCGACGGCGCGATCAAGCCGATGCAAACGCCCGCGTGGAAGGAGTGTCAGGACGATCTGATGCGCTACGCGGCGAAGGCCGACATCCGCCGCGGCACGCCGTGGGGCGAACTGACGGACGCGGAGCGCGACTGGGTCATCAACGGTTCGCCGGACTGGAACGGCAAGTGGCAAAGCCAGTGGTACGGCGTCAAACGCTTCTTCGAATATCTCGAATCGAAAGCGTACAAGATGCACATTCGCGTGCTGCTGTCGAAGTACCGCAGCTACACGCCGTGCGAAACCTGCGGCGGCGCGCGTCTGAAAACGGAGTCGCTGCTGTGGCGTCTCGGCAGCAAGGCTAATGCGGACCAGGTGCTGGCGCCCGCGCAGCGCTTCATGCCGCGCGGCGTCGAATGGAATCGCGCGCAACTCGAGGCGCTGCCGGGCCTCACCGTGCACGACCTGATGCTGATGCCGATCGAGCGCATCCGCCGCTTCTTCGACGAAATCAGCTTGCCGAGCGCGCTGCTCGACGACGCGCTCAAGCTGCTGCTCGCCGAAGTACGTACGCGCCTCAAATATCTGTGCGACGTCGGGCTCGGTTATCTGACGCTCGACCGGCAAAGCCGCACGTTGTCGGGCGGCGAAGTGCAGCGGATCAATCTGACCACGGCGCTCGGCACGTCGCTCACGAAAACGCTGTTCGTGCTGGACGAACCGAGTATCGGTCTGCATCCGCGCGATCTGAACCGGATCGTGGAGGCCATGCATCGTCTGCGGGACGCGGGCAATACGCTCGTGGTGGTGGAACACGACCCGTCGGTGATGCTTGCGGCGGACCGGCTGATCGACATGGGGCCGGGGCCGGGCGAGCGTGGCGGCTCGATCATTTTCGACGGCGCGCCCGAGTTGATCCGTTCGTCGGGCACGCTGACCGGCGAGTATCTCGGCGGGCGCCGGCACGTCGCGGACGCGGCGCACTGGTCGCAGCGCCCTGTGGACGCGAGCACGCCGAGCATCGTGCTGGAAGGCGCGACCGAGCACAATCTGCGCGACGTTACGGTGGAAATTCCGTTGCAGCGGCTCGTCTGCGTGACGGGCGTGTCGGGCTCGGGCAAGTCGACGCTGTTGCAAGACGTGCTGTACCCGGCCATGGCGCGGCATTTCGGCCTCGGCACCGAATCGCCGGGCGCATTCCGCAACCTGACCGGCGCGGATCAGGTTACCGACGTGGTGTTCGTCGACCAGTCGCCGATCGGCAAGACCGCGCGCTCGAATCCGGCCAGCTACGTCGGCGCGTTCGACGAAATCCGCAAGCTGTTTGCGAAGGCGCCGCTCGCGCAACAACGCGCCTACGGGCCGGGCATGTTCAGCTTCAATTCCGGCGACGGACGTTGCCCGACTTGCGGCGGTTCGGGTTTCGAGCACATCGAAATGCAGTTTTTGAGCGACGTGTACCTGCGCTGTCCGGACTGTGACGGGCGCCGTTACCGCGCGGAGCTGCTCGAGGTGAAGATCGAGCGCGGCGAACCGGCGCGCGCATTGAGCATTGCCGACGTGCTGGAGTTGACCGTCAGCGAAGCCGCCGCGTACTTCGCGAACGACGCGGAAGTGTTGCGCGTGCTGCAGCCCATTGTCGACGTCGGCCTCGAATATGTGAAGCTCGGTCAGCCGGTGCCTACGTTGTCGGGCGGCGAAGCGCAGCGGCTCAAGCTCGCCGGCTTTCTCGCCGAATCGGCCCAGGCGCGCAGTGCGCGCAGCGCGAAGCAGGCCGTCGCCAAACGGCTTTTCATGTTCGACGAACCGACCACGGGCCTGCATTTCGACGACATCGCCAAGCTGATGCAGGCGTTCGGCAAGCTGCTGGCAAGCGGCCATTCGCTGATCGTGATCGAGCATAACCTCGACGTGATCCGCGCGGCCGACTGGATCATCGACCTCGGTCCCGAAGGCGGCGACGGCGGCGGCCGCGTGCTGTGCGCGGGCACGCCCGAGGACGTCAAGCGCTGTGCCGAATCGCATACCGGTGTGGCGCTGCTGCAGTACGACCGCGCGATGAACGCGGCGACGGAACCTACAGACGCGGCCTCGCAGGGCATCCCGTTGCAGAAGGCGCTGAGCGCGGCGCGCGCGCGGCGTGCGATCGAAGGCGAAGACGTGGTGCGCATCGTCAACGCGCGCGAGCACAACCTGAAAGCGCTGGACGTCGACATTCCGCACGGCAAGTTCAATGTGATCACCGGCGTGTCCGGTTCGGGCAAGTCGACGCTCGCGTTCGACATTCTTTTTCACGAAGGCCAGCGCCGTTATCTCGAATCGCTGAATGCGTATGCACGCTCCATCGTGCAGCCGGCAGGGCGCCCCGAGGTCGATGCCGTGTACGGCATTCCGCCGACCGTCGCGATCGAGCAGCGCCTGTCGCGCGGCGGTCGCAAGAGTACCGTCGCGACCACGTCCGAAGTTTGGCACTTCCTGCGTCTGCTCTATGTGAAGCTTGGCTTGCAGCATTGCATTCACGACGGCACACCGGTTACGTCGCAGAGCGTCGAGTCGATCGCGGCGCAGTTGCTGCGCGACCATAAGGGGCAACACGTCGGCTTCCTCGCGCCGCTGGTGGTGAACCGCAAGGGCGTGTACACCGATCTCGCGAAGTGGGCCAAGGCGCGCGGCAATACGCATCTGCGGGTGGACGGCGAATTCGTGCCGGTCGACCCGTGGCCGAAGCTCGACCGCTTCCGCGAACACACCATTGAGTTGCCGGTCGCCGACCTGATCGTGTCGGCGGACGACGAAGCGCAATTGCGTCATGCGCTCGACCAGACGCTCGAAATCGGCAAGGGCGTGATGCATCTGCTTGCGCCGCTCGACGGCTTGGACCACGCGATGAACGGCGGGCTGCCCACCGCGAAACTCGGCGCCGTGAAAGTGCTGTCCACCAAGCGCGCGTGTCCGGTGTGCGGCACGAGCTATCCGGAGCTCGACCCGCGCATGTTCTCGTATAACAGCAAGCACGGCTGGTGCACGACCTGCGTCGGCACGGGCCTCGCGCTCACGCGCGAGCAACGCGCCGCGTATGACGACACGATCGTCGTCGACGACAATCGCGGCCGTGAACAGAGCTTGCCGTCGGAAGAGCAGGAACCGGAGGGGCTCGTCGACGAACCGTGTCCGGATTGCGCGGGCACGCGGCTTAATCTCACCGCGCGCGCGGTCACGTTCGACGCGCATGCGATCACCGACGTCGCGCAGTGGACCGTGTCGGACACGCGTGCGTGGATCGACGGTCTGCGCATGACCGGGCGCGATGCGGAGATTGCGCGCGACGTGGTCAGCGAAATCGGCAGCCGCTTGCAGTTTCTCGAAGAAGTCGGGCTCGGTTATCTGAGCCTCGACCGCGCGGCGCCGAGCCTTTCGGGCGGCGAGGCGCAGCGCATCCGGCTTGCCGCGCAGTTGGGCAGCAATCTGCAGGGCGTCTGCTATGTGCTGGACGAGCCGACCATCGGCCTGCATCCGCGCGACAACCAGATACTGCTGAACGCGCTGCGCAAGCTCGGCGACAAGGGCAATACGCTCGTGGTCGTCGAGCACGACGAAGATACGATCCGGCGGGCCGATCACATCATCGATATTGGTCCCGGCGCCGGCAAGCGCGGCGGCACGCTGATCGCGCAGGGCAGTGTGGCCGATCTGTCGGCGCAGCCCGAATCGCTGACCGGGCAGTTCCTGGCCTCGCCCATCGTGCATCCGTTGCAGCCGCGCCGCAAAGTCGTCGCGCCGGGCAAGCGCGCGGCGGCGGTGCCGGAGAACTGGCTGACCGTGCATGGCGGCAAGCTGCACAATCTGCGCAACGTGACGGTGCATATCCCGCTGTCGCGGCTCGTCGCGGTGACGGGCGTCAGCGGTTCGGGCAAGTCCACGCTCGCGCGCGACGTGCTGATGGCCAACCTGCTCGACGCGGTTGGGCGTTCGGTGTTGTCGTCGCCGGCTACGCGGCGGGCGCGCGCCGCGGCGCAGGACAAGCAGGCCGCGAATCAGCAGGCCGCGCGCCGTTCGAGCGTACTCGCGCGCAGCGCGCCGCGTGCGCCGCTGAACGTCACGCATGCATGGCATGGCTGCGATTCGATCACGGGTTGGGAGAGCATCGACCGTGTGCTGGAGGTCGATCAGACGCCGATCGGTAAGACGCCGCGCTCGTGTCCCGCCACGTATATCGGCGTGTGGGACGCAATCCGCAAGCTGTTCGCCGGCACGCTCGAAGCGCGGGCGCGCGGCTACACCGCGTCGCGCTTCTCGTTCAATACGGGCGAAGGCCGTTGCCCCGCTTGCGAAGGCCAGGGCGTGCGCACCATCGGCATGAGTTTCCTGCCGGACGTCAAGGTGCCGTGCGACGTGTGCCACGGGCAGCGCTTCAATCCGGAAACGCTGGCGGTGACGTGGCGCGGCAAGAATATCGGCGACGTCCTGACCATGGAAATCGACGAAGCCGTCGAGTTCTTCGCGCCGATCTCGAACATCGCGCACCCGTTGCAGTTGATGAAAGACGTGGGGCTCGGTTACCTCACGCTCGGTCAGCCGTCGCCGACGTTATCGGGCGGCGAGGCGCAGCGGATCAAGCTCGTCACCGAGTTGAGCAAGGTGCGCGACGACGTGACGCGGCGCGGTCAGAAGCCGCCGCATACGTTGTACGTGCTGGACGAGCCGACTGTCGGCCTGCATATGGCCGACGTCGCCAAGCTGATTCGCGTGCTGCATCGTCTCGCGGACGGCGGGCATAGCGTGGTCGTCATCGAGCACGATCTGGATGTGATCGCCGAGGCGGACTGGATCATCGACCTGGGTCCGGAAGGCGGCGTGGGCGGCGGCGCGATCGTCGCGGCCACGGACCCCGAGGGAATCGTGCAGGTCCGCGAAAGTCACACCGGAGCCGCGCTGAGGCCGGTGCTCGAGCGCGTGGCCAACGCGGGCGCCGGCAGCGGCGCAGGCGTCGGTGCTGTGCGCGAACCGGGCGAAGGCACGAACGGCTAGCGCGCCGTTTCCTGCTACACAACGGTCTCACGTCTCGATGGAGAGATGCGGGACCGTTGCCGCCTGTCGTGTCCCTAATTGCGTCGCGAACCGCTCCGCCGACCGGCCATTAACTCCGACGAATCCAGAAAGCGAAATGAAGGATTTTGCGCGTTATTAATCCGACGAATCAAAATTGATGTTTCAAAAGTGAAACATTTTTTGATGCGTCGAAGCGCCGCATATTAACGCGTTAATTCCACGAGTGGAATGCCGCGCGCCTAATTGCCAATAGAAATGGCGCTGATTCGAGACTCGCGAATTACCGATGCAATTAAAAGGGCCAACGTCGGCGGCCCTTGTGTTCAGCTTTGAAACATTTTTCGTCATCGCCCGAATGCGGCCTGAAGCGGCCGATGCGCGGTGAATCGACACGTTACCACAGCGTGGCGTGGAGACGCACGGCGTGTGCGGCTGCGCGGGCCCGCCGCTCGCGCGGACGGTATGTTTTTCCGCTGCATGTGAATGCATTGTCACTTATTACTTGCATCAAATGAGAATATTTTTCGTCGTACTTTTATTCGATGATCATTTCGATAGTTTTCAAATTTACTAATGCGGTTCATTCGGCTAACATCGCTGATAATCTCTGAAGCGGCGTTTGCCGATGTCGAATTGCGATTATCAATTCACTGATATCGTCGGAGCAACGCGCGTCTCGTCCAACCATGTAGACATTTTGAGGAAGACCATGTCCCACATTCACGTCGATTCCGCGAGGGTTACCTGGTTACACACGCCGACCGTCAACGTTCGCACTGCCGCGCGCCGCATCGGCGTGCTGCTGTTCGACGGGTTCTGGCTGCTGGGCCCCGGCACGGTCGTCGAAATGTTCCAGACCGCCAACGAACTGGCCGGCACGCGGCCCGGCGAAGAGCCGCCATATGAAGTGCAGTTCCTGTCGCTCGACGGCGGCAGCGTGCCGAGTTCGTCGGCGGCGCGCATCTGGACCGACCGTATCGACACGCGTTTTGGAACCGGCTTCGACGTTCTCTTCATCGCCGGCGGACACGGCGCGCATCAGGCGGCCCGCGACCAGCGGCTGCTTGGCTGGCTGCGCACGGTGCAGGCGCGCACGCGGGCGATCGAAACCATCGGGGAAGGGCGGCTCGTGCTCGAGGCGGCGAACCCCGGCGACCCGGAAGCGCTGCAGATCAACCGCTATGGCCACGGCGCCGCGGACGCCATCCTGAGCGCGGCGAACGATCGAAACGACTGCGCGCGCAGCGCGCTGATGTTCATCAAGCGCGATCTGGGCGCCGAACTCGCGCGCAGCGTCGCCGAACGCGTGATGCCCGGCATGGCCGCGACCTGGGTGCCGCTGCCGTCCGAGGGCGGAACGCTGAGCGTCGCCGAGAAGATTCGCGCGGCGGCGCGCTGGATGGAAGCGAACTGCGACCGCCCGGTCTCGGTCGCCGACGCCGCGCAGGTCGCCGCCATGAGCGAGCGCAATTTCCTGCGCCGCTTCAAGCATGAAATGCACGTCACACCGTCCGACTATCTGCTACAGGTGCGGCTGCGCATTGCATGCAACTTCCTGACCGAAACCGAACTGCCGGTCGACAAGATCGCGCGTCGCAGCGGCACCGGCAACGGCGACCGCCTCGCCAAGATCTTCCGCAAGCGCATGGCGTTGTCGCCCACCGAATATCGCGCCCGCAGCCGGCTCGCCGCGTCCGAGCTCTGACAATCCAATCAGCGCGCCTTTGAGGCACGCGCGTTTTACAACCGCCACGCGCGAGCGCGGCGGCATCCGGGTGTTTGTCGAGCAGCTTCTTACGGGCACAGTGGCAATGGGCAACCAGGTGTTGGCAACGGCACTACCGGAAGTGAAACTTATCGAACCCGAGGTGTTTGGCGACGAATCCGGTTTCTGTTACGAGAGCTTCAGCGCGGACGAGTTCATGGACGACGTCGCGCGCGGCTTCGAGTTCGTGCAGGACCGGCATCTGCGTGCGGTGCACGGCGTGCTGCGCGGATTGCACTATCAGGTGCAGCGTCCGCAAGGCCGGCTGATGCAGGTCGTGGTCGGCGAGATCTTCGACGTGGTCGTCGACGTGCGGCTCAAGTCGCCCAACTTCGGCAAATGGTGCGGCGCTTATCTGAGCGCGGAAAATCATCGGCAGGTGTGGGTGCCGCCTGGTTTTGCGCACGGCTTCGTCGTGCTTTCCGAGGTTGCCGAGTGTCTGTGGAAGGCGACCGAATACTGGTTTCCCGAACTCGAGCGCTGCATCTTGTGGAGCGATCCGGATATCGGCATTGAATGGCCGATCGGCTTCGAGCCGATCGTCGGCGCGAAGGATGCCGGCGGGCGGCGTTTGTATGAAGCGGAGAACATGGTGTAGGGGCAGCGGGGGTTGCCACCCCGCAACCGCAGCCCTAAGTTCATCTACATCTAACGCCCAGCCGTCACCGCCCCGACGCTCGCGGCGACCACGAGCACCATCCCGGTAATCTGCAAAACGCCCATCGGCTGATGCAATACGATGAAGCCGGCCACCGCGCCGATCGCCGGCTCGACACTCATCAGGATCCCGAACGATCCCGCCGGCATATGACGCAGCGCCACCATTTCCAGCGCATACGGCAAGAGCGGAACGAGTATCGCGAGGCCCGCCGTCGCCACGAGTTGGCCAACTGCGACGTGCATGCCGCTTTCGGCGAGGCCGAAGGGCGTGGCGACGAGCGCCGCCGCGATCAGCGAAACGGACAAGCCCTCTAGTCCGGCAAACAGCTTGCCGGTCTTTTTCATCAACACGATGTAGCTGCCCCAGCCGCAGGCCGCGGCGCATGCAAGCAGGACGCCGAGCGGTTCGCCGACCCAGCCGGCGCCATCGCGCGAGAGCAGCACGACGCCCGCGATGGCGAGCGCCGGCCACAGCAGCGCGCGAGCGCGGCGCACCGCGAACGTCGCGACCGCCAGCGGGCCGAGGAAATCTATCGCCACCGCAAGTCCAAGCGGAATGCGCTGAAGCGCCGCGAAAAAGCACAACGTCATGCCGGCCATCGCGGCGCCGAGCGCGCCCGCGGCAAACCAGTGCGCGCGCGAGTAGCTGCGAAAGCGCGGGCGCACCAGCACCGCGAGCACGAGCGCGGCCCAGGCGAGACGCAGCCATGTCGTGCTAAGCGAACCGTAGACGGCCATCGTCGGTTCGGACAGTGCGGCGCCGAATTGCACGCTCGACATGGACAGCACGCACAGCAACGCGGCGCCGGCTGCGGCACGCGTGGGCTTCGTCATGTTGGGCGTCGGGTCGGCTGCGCACTTGATCGTCGTGTCCTGCATGGGTCCTCTTCGCGTCGATGGGAAAGGTCCACCTATCTTATCGGCTCGCACGCTACTAAGATAAGTTGATATTTCTTATGCAGGCTTCAGGAATCGTGATGACCCGTGACCTCGACAGCAGTCTGCTTCGCACCTTCGTGACCGTGGCCGAGACCGGCGCGGTGGGCGCGGCGGCAAGCCGCCTCGCGCGCACGCAGGCTGCCGTCAGCATGCAGTTGCGCCGTCTCGAAGAGGATCTCGGCCAGCGCCTGCTCGACCGCTCGCCGCGCGGCGTGCAGCTTACCGAAGCCGGTCATCTGCTGCTGCCTTATGCGCACGCGATTCTCGGCGCGAGCGCCGATGCGCGGCGCGCGCTGAGCGCGGGGCAGGTGTCGGGCACGGTGCGGCTCGGCATGCTCGAGGACATCGCCGTGGGGCGTTTGCCGCGTGCGTTGCGGCGCTTCTCGATTGCCTATCCGCGCGTCGCGCTGGAAATCGTCGTGGACAGCAGCGCCGCGTTGTCAAAGCGTCTCGCGGATGGCGGCCTCGACGTCGTCGTCGCCGATCCCGCGCTCGTGACCGGCACGCCGCTCTTCACGTGGACGCAGCCGCTGTTCTGGGTCGGCGCGCGCGGCTATCTGCGCGAGGCCAGCGCCCCGTTGCCGCTGGTCGCGTTCGGCGAAACCTGTCTGTGGCAACAGAACGTTTTGACGGCGCTGCGCCGGGCGGGCATCGGCTGCCGGATCGTCTGCACGAGCACGAGCTTGCCGGCAGTGCAGTCGGCGGTCGAAGCGGGGTTGGGTGTATCGGTATTGCTCGAAGGCAATATTCGTTCGGAGTCCATGAGGATAATCGGACACGCCGATGGCTTGCCCGATGCGCCCGTTGCGGATTTCGGCCTGTTCATGCGCGACGTCGGGGGCGCGCATGCGGCGGCGGTGCAGACATTGCAGCGCTTTCTATGCGAGGAACTGCATCTTGGCTCGCGGACATTCACGCGCGAAAGCGAACCGCATGTGCAATCGGCGGAATGACGAGCGTTTGACGTTGTCTTTGACGGACAGCACCGCGACGAGCAAAAAACAGATGTGCTGCGATGCGGGAGACCCGGCCGGGCGGCAACTATTGCAATAGACCGTGGCAGCTATTGCAACAGGTTGCCGGTACGCGCGCCGGGCCGGGTATTCCTCCGCTTACATAGCGATGCGGTGATCAGCGCCGCATCACGCCCATCAGCAAGGTGACGAGGAAAATCACCACGAAGATGAAGAACAGCACCTTGGCGATCTCCGTCGCGCCGGCGGCGATGCCGCCAAAGCCGAATACCGCGGCGATGATTGCGATGACGAAGAAGATTGCAGCGTATCGAAGCATGAGGCCTCCCACCGATAGAAATGCTGGATTGACGTAAAACGGCGGCTCGCAGACGGTATGGCGCACCTGCCGCGAGCGATCTGCCGGCGAGCGAAGTCGAGCAATACGTGTGCCCACGGGTAAAGCTCGCGCAAGCGGCCTCGAGTTGTCGCTTCCGTGCAACAACGCGCGCTCCGGCTGCCCGGGCCGCATGAAATCCAATTGCAAGGTAAAGAGACGCTGACTAATTTGTAATGCGTCGCCGACCGAAAAAACTCACCTATGCGCTTTTGCTTTGACGGCAACGTTTGCGCGCATGAATAACGTCGCTGGATTAAACCATTTCATCGCGAAAAATATGCTTTGCCGGATAAAAGGGCGCTGCGCAAATCTGAAAACGTTAATTAAGCTTTAACATTTGACGGCTAAAAGTCTAAACATGCAATGCTTTTACGGATTTAATGAGCCGTTCGTTTGCAAACAACTGAAAAAAATCCCGCGAACCTCCTTGCCAAGCGCTTGAGTGCCAAGCCAGAATGCGTCGCTAGACAGATTCCGCTAGTGCTTCGCCGCCATCATTAAAAAAGTTTGGGGCGAAAACGGAGGCCGGCAAAATCCGCAGGAGCCTGCGCGGAAAATCGGCTCCTGGATAAACGAATCAAAAAAAAGAAACGCACGCTGCGGCAGGTTGCATTTTCCCGATTTCGCGGCGGGCGCGGGGTGACGCATAAAATCAAATAAAGGCCGGGGTGGCTATGTCAATTAGAGTTTTGTCGATTTTCGGCACGCGGCCGGAAGCCATAAAAATGGCGCCGCTTGTCAAACAGATGGAGGCCGATGCCGGAATCGACTCCGTGGTGTGCGTGACCGGCCAGCATCAGCAGATGCTCGACCAGGTGCTCGAGCTCTTTGCAATCGAGCCGGATCACAATCTCGCGGTCATGACGGCCAACCAGACCTTGAACGGCCTCGCGTCGCGTCTGATTGCGTCGCTCGACGAGGTCCTCGCCACCGTGCAGCCCGATCGCGTGCTCGTGCACGGCGATACGACCACCGCATCCGCTGCCGCGCTCGCCGCGTTTCACCGCCGCATTCCCATCGGTCACGTCGAAGCCGGTCTGCGCACGCGCGATCTGACGCAGCCGTGGCCGGAGGAAATGAACCGCCGCATCGTCGACGTGATGAGCGATCTGATGTTCGCGCCGACCCCGAGTTCGAAGCAACGGCTCGCGGAGGAAACGCTGCAGGGGCGCGTCGTCGTCACCGGCAACACTGTCATCGACGCGCTGAATCTGACCGCGGCGCGCATCGACAGCGATCCGGCGTTGCGCGCTTCGCTCGACGCGCGCCTGCCGTCGATCGACGGCGCGCGGCCCATGCTGCTCGTGACGGGCCACCGGCGCGAGAGTTTCGGCGCGGGCTTCGCGAACATCTGCGCGGCGCTCGGCGATCTGGCCGACGGCGGCAGCGTGCAGATCGTTTATCCCGTTCACCTGAATCCGAATGTGCGCGGCCCCGTGCAGGAATCGCTCGGCGCGCGGCGCAACGTTCATCTGATCGATCCGCTCGACTACCTCGGCTTCGTGCGCCTGATGCAGCGGGCGTCGCTGATCCTCACCGATTCGGGCGGCGTGCAGGAAGAAGCGCCGGCGCTCGGCAAGCCGGTGCTCGTGATGCGCGACGTAACCGAGCGTCCGGAAGCGGTCGCGGCCGGCACCGTGCGCCTCGTCGGCACCGAGCGCGCGGCGATCGTGCGGGCCGTCAGCGCGCTGGTCGACGATCCGTCCGAGCGCGAACGTTTCGCACATCGCATGAATCCGTATGGCGACGGACAGGCGTCGCGGCGCATCGTGGCCGCGCTGACCGGACGTCCGTTCGACGAATTCGCGCCCGAAGCGTTGGCCATTTCACCGGCGAGTTCGTTGGTTAACTCATCGGCGAATGCGGCGCCTCGCATCGCCGAGACAGAGTTCGCGAAATAGAGCCAAAGCCGCGCGCGAGCAGGCAGCGGTTTTTACCGGAGCGGGGCACGCCTACGCACGGCGCGGCTTCAGGGCGCGGTCCAGCGAACACGCCGCGATGCCGATATTGCAGATAGCACGACTGGCGCAACGGGGCATGCTCCGCGGCGCCATCGAACTCCGGCAAATCGCGCAGCCCTCGGCAGATCGCGGCCTCACTCGTCACTCCTTGCTGATTCAACCCACGCCGGGCAATCCCGGCTTTGCCGGCCGCTGGCCGATCCGAGTCAAGACAACATGATGCTCACTACCAAGCTGCGAATCCAGGCCCGCGATGGCCGCCAAACCCGCGTCCCAAGCCTCCGGCTGAGCGCGTTCGCCGGGCTGCTGCTGTTCGCGTGCAGTGCTCATGCACAGCAGCCCGCCGAGATCGCCGGCAGCTTCGCGCAACTCGGCCACGGCCGTCTCGCGAGCCGCAGCATATCGCTGGCCGAACTCGGCATGCGCGATCCGCTCGTGCTGCGCGCGCCGGACGCCCGCCAGGAACTGTATCTGCCGGTGCCGGCCGGCGTGCCGCTCACGGACGCAAGCCTGCAGATCGACGGCGGCTATCTGCACGGCAACGGCGGCCGCGTCACGATGCTGGTTTCGCTCGACGGCTCGCCCGTGCTGTCGCGCAGTCCCACGCAGGAACAGGGCGACGGCTCGGCGACGCTCGGCGTGGACGGCGCCGCGCGGCCGAGCGGCTTCGTGCGCGTCGGTCTCGACTGGTCGTCGGTGATCAACGACAACGTCTGCACGGATCAAACCGCGATCGGCAATGTATGGCGCGTCGCGCCGACCTCGCGCCTGACCTATCGCTACGATCCCGACGCAATCGTCGATCTGCGCGGCGCATGGAGCGCGTTGCCGCACAAGCCGGTCGTGATGCTCGGCGCGCGCAGCGTCGCCGCCCCCGCGTTCGACGCGGGCTGGCGCGTCGAGGCGCTGCTGCAGCGCGAAGGCCGCGCGCCCCTCACGCGCGCGTGGCCCGCTGCCGGCGATACGGTGGATCTGACTGGCATCGACGTGCCTGCGCCGTTGCGCGCGATTCCCGCTTTCGCCGCGCTCGCCGCGGGCGGCTCGCATAAGCTCGCGAATGCTGCCGAAGCCGGCGCGTTGATCGCCGTCGCGCCTGGCGCTGCGTTCGCGCCCGATGTGATCGTCGCCGACGACACGCTGCGTGCGAGCTTGAAGACTTCACTCGACGCGTTGCGCGAACAGGTGGCGGGCGCATCGCCGGCCGCGGCCGATGCATTCGACGCGTGGCGCGCACGCGCCATCGATCCGGTCGCGAAGCCGCTTGCCGCCGGCGAAGTGCGCGTCGCGCACGTGGGCGGCCAGGCGGCGATCGTGGTGGGCGACAACGACGGCGTCGCGGTGCTCGCGCATACGTGGCGTTCCATCGACGTGGCGAGCCGCCTCGTGGTTCATCAGATCGACAACGCGCCGGATGCGCGCGGCGAGCAGATTGCGCTGTCGCTGCTCGGCGGCGAGCCCCGCACGCTCGACGTGCAGGGGCGCGCAAGCTGGGACGCGAGCTTCGATCTCGGCGCGGCCTCGCGTGACGGCAAGCTGCCGGACGCCGTCGTGCTCGACGTGAGCGCGGCGCCGACCGTCGACAATTCCGCGCAGACCGCTTCGGTCTATTTCAATGACGTGCTGATCGGCTCGCAACTGCTCAACGCCAACGGCAAGCCGCAGCGCATCACCGCGCACGTGCCGCGTTTCGCGCTCGCGCCGCGCAACCAGTTGCGGGTCGAATTTCAGCGCCCGCCGGAGGGCGGTTGCCGTGCACGCGATCCGGGCCATCCGATCGCGGTTCTCGCGAGCAGCCACTTGCGCCTCGCCGACGCCACGCTCAGCGACGACTTCACCGGCATGGTGGCGCGCTTTGCATCGCAGGCCGAAGTGATCGTGCCGGCCGCTTATCTCGGCGACGCCACCGGCGCACTGCCGCGCGTCGCGCGTCTTGCCAACGCGAACGGCATTGCGCCGACGCGTGCAACTTTCAGCGTGGCCCGCGACGGCGAGGCGGTCAAGCCGCAAGGCGCGTTTCTCGCTGCGGATGTCGCGCTCGCCGATGAAAAGAGCCTCGCGCGTCTGGCCAAAGACCGCCTGTCGTTCACCGATTCGTCGGGCAAGATGCTCGCGGATCTGTCGGGTCTGAACCGCGTCGGCGTGATCGAGGTGGTGAGTTCGGGCAGCGTGCAGGGCGTGTCCTACCGGAGCGTCGGCGACGCGCCGGCCGTGCTGCCGGCTTCGCTGCAACTGTCGCGCGGCGACGTGGCGATCGTCGACGGCAGCGGCACGCTGCGCCAGTTCGATGCGCGTCATCCGGGGCAGGTGGTCGACGCGAGCGACATCGAAGGTCCGTGGTTCATGCGAGGCTGGGTGCGCTGGGGCTTGCCCGCCGCGCTGATCGGATTGCTGATCTTGCTCGTGCTGATCGCCAACGGCGCGCGCCGCAGAAGCCGCGACAACTCGCGGAACAAGCCGTGAGCATCGCGCTAATCAAATGGTATGCGGGCTACGCGGTCGCTCACTACTACCACGGCCTGGAATACTTCGCGGCGCTGGTGGCGTTCCTGATCGTGCTCTCGAGCATCGACGATCTCTTCATCGATCTCTGGTACTGGAGCCGCATGATCTACCGCCGCGTGACGGTGGAGCGCACCTATAAGCCGCTGACCGCCGCGCAACTCTACCAGCGCGAAGAGCAGCCGCTCGCGATCATGGTGCCCGCGTGGCACGAGTACGACGTGGTCGCGGCGATGATCGAAGATCTCGTGCGCGTGATGGACTACCGCAACTATGTCGTGTTCGTGGGCACGTATCAGAACGATCCGCAGACCATCGCCGAAGTCGAGCGCATGCGCCGCCGCTACAAGCAGTTGCGCCGCGTGGAAGTGCCGCATGACGGGCCGACGTGCAAGGCCGATTGCCTGAACTGGGTGATTCAGGCGATCTTCGCTTACGAGCAGGAAGCGGACATCGAATTCGCGGGCGTCGTGTTGCACGATAGCGAAGACGTGCTGCATCCGGTCGAGCTGCGCTTTTTCAATTACCTGTTGCCGCGCAAGGACATGATCCAGTTGCCGGTCGCATCGCTCGAACGCAACTGGTTCGAGCTCGTGGCCGGCACTTATATGGATGAATTCGCCGAGTGGCACGCCAAAGACCTTGTGGTGCGCGAGAGCCTGGTGGGCTCGGTGCCGTCGGCCGGCGTGGGCACCTGCTTTTCGCGGCGCGCGCTGCTGTCGCTGATTGCCGAGACCGACAACCAGCCCTTCAACACCGAGAGTCTCACCGAAGACTACGACGTCGGCGCGCGTCTCGCGAAGATGGGCATGCAATCCATCTTCGCGCGCTTTCCCGTGCAGTTCGCGGCACGCCGCAAGGCATGGTTCGGCTTTGGCCGCGAACGCGACATCACTGTAACGATGCCTTTATGTGTGCGCGAGTTTTTCCCCGATACGTTTCGCACCGCTTATCGGCAACGCGCGCGCTGGACGCTCGGCATCGGCTTGCAAGGGTGGAAGCAGACGGGCTGGAGCGGGTCGCTCGCGAATCGCTATCTGCTGTTTCGCGACCGCAAGGGAATCGTCACCGCGTTCGTCGGCATGATCGCGTATGGGCTCGTGATCCAGTTCCTGCTGTTCGCGGGCGCCGATCTGCTCGGCCTGATGCCCGGCCTGATCGCCTCGCCGTTCGCCGACTCGCCGTGGCTGCGCGCGTTGCTGTGGGCCAACGCGGTGGCGCTCGTGTTGCGCGTCGTGCAGCGCATCTACTTCGTCACGCGTCTGTATGGCTGGGAGCACGGCGTGCTGGCGGTGCCGCGCATGGTGGTCGGCAACTTCATCAATTTCATGGCCGTTGCGCGGGCGTGGAAGATGTTCATCGTGCATCTCGTGACGGGCAAGCGGCTCGCATGGGACAAGACCATGCACGATTTTCCGTCGGCGGATGGTTTTAACAATCGCCGTCAACGTCTTGGCGAGCTGCTGCTGTCGTGGCAGGCGATCGATCCCGACCGGCTCGAGCAGGCGCTCGGCGAGAGTCATGCGCGCGAGGCGCCGCTTGGCCGCGTGCTGATGGCGAAGGGCTGGCTCGACGAGGAGACGCTTGCCGAGGCGATCGCGTTTCAGACGGATCTGCCGCGCGGTCGACTGAACCCCGTCCAGCTTCACGACGATGCCGCGTGTCTGCCGCTCGAGACGATCGTGCGGCATCGCGTGCTGCCGCAGATCGACGCGGCACAGGGACGCACGAAGCTGCTGAGCGCGAGTCCGCTCGCCGACGATGTGCTCGCCGAGTTGGGCGCGCTGATCGATGGGCCGATGGTTCAGGAAATCGTTCGCGAGGGCGAGGTTGCGGCGGGTTTGCGCCTGCTGCGCGGCGTCGATGTGGCCGCTTTGGCAGACGTGGACGCGGGCGCGGGCGCGCCGCCCGCGCGCAGCGTGCCGCTGATCGGCGATCTGCTGATCGAACATGGACACGTGCGCCGCGAGGCTTTCGAAGCCGCGATGCAGCACTATCGTCCGGACCGCCACGGCCGTATCGGCGACTATATGGTGGCGCGCGAGGTGATCTCGCTTGCCGCACTCGATAACGTCATCCAGGAACAGCGCCGCCTGCAGGCCGCGTTGGCGGCAACACAATGATCGACTCGATTTTTATGCGGCGCGCAGACGCGCTGTGCGTGGACGCGGCTGCTGTTTCGCTGCGTTTTCGGGGACTTTTTGCGGCAACGCGCGATGTGCGCGAGCGTCGGCTCAGCGCATGCGCCACGCCATTCGTGTTGCACGCGATTGCTGCGGTGGTGCTTGTCGGTGCATCAGGCGCGGCGTCGAATGCGTATGCGCAGGGCGGAGCCGCTTCGGCACCGAACGCGCAAAGCGCGCAGAACGCACCGAACGCGCTGCCGCTAAGCGGCGCCGCCTATCGTGTCGCGCAGGAAGCCTATGCCGCTTACGCTCGCGGCGATTATGCGGGCGCCGTCGCGCGAACTCGCGAGGCCATTCGCCAGCGGCCCGATCTCGTTTCGCTGCGCGTGCTGTTGGCCAATTCGCTCGCCGCGCAGCGTCGTTATGGCGAAGCGAGCCGCTCGCTCGGCGACGCGATCGCGCAACTCGGCGCCGACCCCGCATTGACCTCGCGGCGCAAGCAGATCGACGCTTTGAGTGTGTCGACCCGCGCGGTCGCACACGGCAGCCGTCAGCAGGCGGGCGATCCGAATGCGTTGAGCGGCGCGGCGCTGAACGCCGCTCAGCATGCGTACAAGGCGTATGCGTCGAAGGACTTCGCGGCCACGGTCAGGTATGCCAACGACGCGCTCGCGCTGCGTCCCGATCTGCTGCGTCTGCACTTGCTGCTGATCGACGCGTCCAGCGCGGCCGGCGACGATGCGAATGCGTGGGCCGCCGACCTCGATGCGATGAAGCGTTTCGGCGATAACGACGAGTTGCGCTTGCGTCGTGGCTTTATCGGCAGCAGGCTCGCGCCGAAGTCCGCGGCCGCCTCGTATGAAGCGCGCCGGCAGCACGATGACGCACGCGCCGCGTTGCTCGCACGCGACGCGGTGTCGTATGCGCCGGATCGCCTCGGCTACCGGATGCAGTTGATCGACGCGCTCTTTGCCGCGAACGATCTGCCGGCTGTCGAGGCCGCCGCAAGCGCTGCAATTGCCGATTTTCCGGCCGATGCCGCGTCGCTCATGCCGCTCACGTTGCGCGGCTACGCACTCGCCGCGCAAGGCCGCGCGTCGGATGCCGACACAGACTTCGCCCTTGCGTTGAAGGCCAACCACGCAAGCGAGCGAGACCGGCGCGTGGCGCGCACGATCATCGCCGATGTATGGATCGCCGCCGCCGAGCCGCAACGCGCGCTCGATCTGCTCGCGCCGTTGCTGACGAAAAGCGACGATACCGATGCCGCGATCGCGCTGCGTCGCGCGCGGGCGCGAGCTTCGTTGAGCCATCCGGTCGCGAGTTCGCTCGATCCGCTGCGGCGGCCGATCATCGAATGTCTGCTCGATGAGTACGGCTCCAGTTGCTATGTCTATGCTGCCGATCCGGGCTTTGCCGCGGCGCGCGCAGCGCAGAAAGCATCGGCGGCGAACGATAAAGCCGCCGCGCTGCGCGATGCCCGCGACGCAGTGCAAGCCGCGCCGGACGATCCGCAGCATCGCGTGCGATTGATCAACGCGCTGGCCGCCACGGGCGACAAGGGCGATGCGCGCGAGGCAAACGACCAAGCCCGTTACATGGTGAACGCGGGCATGCTCGACGCGCTGCCCGACATGACGGCTGCCTACGTCGCGCAACGCGCGGGCAATGGGCGCGTTGCGTACGAGCGCTTTACGATGGCCGACAAGGCCGGCGCATTGCCGCCAGGCGCGGCCGCGGATGCCGGCTACGCGGCGATGCACGCGCATCAAAATCGCGAGGCCGCGCGGTACTTCGAGCGGGCCGTCGACGCGAGTGCGGCGCCGTCGCCGGACACGGAAAGCGTCGCGACGCCGACGCCCACGCTGACGTCCACTTCGACGCCCGCGCAACTGAACGACATACGCAGCGCACACGCGGACGTCACGCGCAACTGGGGCTTTAACGCGTCGCTCAATTATCGCGGCGCGGGCATGCAGCCCGGCTATGCATCGTCGCCGACGCCGGGTACGTCGAACAACTGGCAAGGCGGTGTCGAAGCGTACTGGCGGCCGTTCGGCAGTCTCGGCGAGCGGATGTTCGAAGTCTATGCGCGCGGCTATGAAAGCTTCGGCGTGAAGAACGGCGGCGCGAGCGGCGTCGATACGTTGCAGGCGACGGTCGGCGCGCGCGCCAAACCGTTCACGCAGATCGACGCGATCGTCGCGTTCGAGCGCATCATTCCGATCGGCTCGCGCGTGAATCCGGACTGGCTCGCGCGGCTCGCATATTCGGGCGGCTTCGGCACCGAGCGTCGCGTGGACGTGCCTGCGTGGTGGACCACGCGCATTTACGCGGAAACGGGCGCGTATCTGAACGCCGGCTCCGTGTATGCAACCACCAACGTGCAAGTGGGCCGCACGTTCCGGATGGACCGCTATAGTCCGAAGTGGACCGTGTTCCCGTATCTGGTGGTGGGGGCCGACTACGATTCGAGCGTCGATCACAGCATTCCGCTCGGCGCCGGGGTCGGCATCTCGACGCGCTACTGGTTCCGCGACAGTCAGTACGACGCGCCGCGCTCGTATGTCGATCTATCGGTGCAGTACCGGCTGAAAATTTCCGGCGACGATCGCGCTCGCGGCGTGTTCTTTGGGGCTGTGTTCGCGTATTGAACCAGCACAGTTCCGTTCCAGTGTCATGGAGTTGCATGTCGAAGGCTGACGACAAACACGCATCCGATTCACGCGAGGGCAGTGCGCGGGCCGCGGGTCCGCGCTCGCCGCGCCGTCGCACGCTGCTCGCCGCGGGTGCGTTGACGGCGGTGTTCGGCGGCTGTGCAACGAACCGTCCCGGCGGTGCGGACAGCCTCGCGCAAGGGGTGGTGTGGCAGCCGGACTCGGACCATCTCGATCCGCGTGGAGACTGGCAGCGTCTTGGCGTAAGCGAGTTGCTCGTGCAGTGGACGGCGGTGGACGGCACCGCTTATCTGTCAGGCGTGGATGCGTCGGACGGCCTGAAAGCCGCCCGCCGTTTGCCCGACTGGACGCGCATCGCCGACGAGCCCTGGGCGCGCAATGTGATCGTCGGTCTTGCGGGCCGCTTTGACGAGACGTCCGCGCGCGCGCAAGCGGCGCAGTTGATCGAGCAATCGCGCAGGCTGCTCGCGGCGCGGCCGCCGGTTCGCGTCGCGGGCTATTACTTTCCGGTCGAAGTCGATCCGACGTGGGAAGGCGCGAGGGCGCTCGGGCCTTTGCTCGACCGGTTGCCCCGGCCTTTGTGGATCAGCGTCTACGACAATTCGAACCGCGGCGGCGAAGCGCTTGCCGCGTGGCTCGACGGCTGGCTGCCGCACGACGTCGGCGTGTTTTTCCAGGACGGTTGCGGCGTCTATACGCGCGGCCCGGCCGCCGCGCGCGCTTATGCGGACGCGCTGGCGACGCGGCTAGGCGAGCGCCGCGTGAGGATCATCGCCGAGGCGTTTCGTCCGGGCACGGGCGGCGAGTTCCGCCCGGCGAGCGCGGCGGAACTCGCGCCGCAACTGTTTGCGTATCGCGGCCATCGGGTCTATCTGTTCGACGGTCCGCATTATGTGTCCGCTCAGCTTGTGCAAGAGTTGCTGGCTGTCGAGCGTCCGCGGAGTTAACGGCGCTGGTGCGCGTTGCGCCAGGCTGTGACCGCTTCGACGCGATGGCTTCACGCAACTGATTCAACGCACCTGATTCAACGGAACTGCGTAACCGCCAGCAACAAAATCATGCTGCCGATCGCGCCGTCCAGCACGCGCCACGCAGTGGCGCGGCGAAACAGCGGCGCGAGCGCACGCGCGCCCCAGCCCAGTCCGATGAACCACACGCAGCTCACCGCCATCGCGCCGACCGCGAACGCCACGCGTGCGCCGTCCGGTTCGCGCGCGCCCGCGGTGCCGATCAGCAGGAACGTGTCGAGATACACGTGCGGATTGAGCCACGTAAAGGCGAGCGTCATCAGCACGATCGGCAGTGCGCGTTGCGCGGGCGGCGCGCCGTCGCCGGTGCCGGCGTCCATGACCGCATGCCCGGGCCGCACCGCGCGGCGCAGCGCGTTAATGCCGAACCACACGAGATAGGCGAGCCCGACATACAGCATGACGTGCACGAAGACTGGATAGCGCTCGACGAGCACCGACGCGCCACCGACGCCCGCGCTAATCAGAATGCAGTCCGACAGCGCGCACAGCGCGACGATCTTGCCGACATGCGAGCGCATGATGCCTTGCCGCAGCACGAAGGCGTTCTGTGCGCCGATGGTCACGATCAGCGACGCGCATAACGCCGCGCCATGAGAAAAAGACAGCCAGTTCATAGTCGATCCAGTAGACGGGAGAAGCGAATGTGGCTAGTCTGCGGATTCCGATCCGATAAGAGAAGCTAATTTAACTAACGCCGATTAAGGAATGCTAATGCTCGACTATGCGCTGCTCGATGCGCTCGCCGCCGTGGTGCGGCACGGTTCGTTCGACCGCGCGGCGAGCGCGTTGAACGTCACGCCCTCGGCGGTCTCGCAGCGCGTCAAGCTGCTCGAGGAGCGCGTGGGCAGCGTGCTCGTCAAGCGCGGCCAGCCGTGTGTCGCGACGACCTCCGGCGCGTTGCTGTGCCGTCATACCGAGCGCGTGCAATTGCTCGAAGCCGAACTGACCGGCCGCGTGCCCGCGTTGCCGGGCGGTCTCGTCGAAGCATGGCCGACACTGCGCGTCGCGGTCAACGACGACAGCGTCGGCACCTGGTTCATCGATGCCGTCGCGCCGTTTTGCGCCGAGCGTCAAATGCTGCTCGACCTCGTGATCGACGATCAGGATCACACCGCGCAGCGCATCCGCGACGGCAGCGTGCAGGGCGCGGTGACCACGCAAGCCGAGCCGGTGCAAGGCTGCCGTTCCACGCGTCTTGGGCGCATGCGTTATCTCGCGGTCTGCTCGCCCGCGCTTTTCGCGCGTCATTTCGCGGACGGCGTCACGCGCGACAGTCTGCGCCGCGCGCCGTGCGTCGATTTCAATCCGAAGGACCAGTTGCAAAAGCGCTTCATGCGCCGTATCACGCGGGCGGAAGTGGACCCGCCGTTGCACTGGATTCCGCACGTCGCGGGATTTTTGCGTGCCTGCGTGACCGGGCTCGGCTGGGGCATGTGTCCCGAGCGCATGATCGCCGCGCATCTCGCGAGCGGCGAACTTGTGGAGATGGCGCCCGGCAAGCATATCGACGTCGATCTTTATTGGCAGAGCTGGCGTCTGTCGATTGGCTGGCTCGACGATTTCAGCGCAGTGTTGCGCAAGCGCGCCGCCGAGTTTCTCGATTAGTTGCGCAGGCCGCGTTACAGCAGCAACTCGATCGAGTGAAAGAGACGGCGCTGCTCGGGATCTTGCGAGCGCGCGCCCTCGTCGATGACTTCACGCAGGCAGCCCAGGAAACAGGTCGCCGCCGGACTTTCCGGCGCACCGCGGCGCGCGGTGATGCTGACCATCGTTTCATCGACCGTTTCGCGCAGCGGCAGCGCCCACAGATTTTCTTTCGCGAGCGTCACTTCGACGAGCGGCCACGGAAAGATGCTCAGCATGTCGGTATGCGCGAGCAGCCCCAGCACGACCGCGAGCGAATGCGCGAGATGGATCGTGTGCGGCACGCGCATGCCGCGCTTGCGGAACAGGTTATCGGAGATCGACTCGCGGCTCGCCGGGTCCCAGTTCAGCACCCATTCGGCGTCCTCGAGTTCGAGCAGGCTGCGGCAACCGGCTTTCGGATGATCGCGCCGCGCGACCACCGCCGAATGCGTCGAGAACAGCGGCGTGTTGTGAAATTCCGATACCGGCGACGCGGGCGGCGGACGGCCGATCGAGAAATCGAGGCTGCCGTCGCGCAGCCGTGGTTGCACGACCGCGAGCAAGCCTTCGAAGAACTCAAGTTGCACTTCAGGCATGCGTTGGCGGAAGCGCTGCACGGCGGGCGGCAGGAACGTCAACGCGACCCACGGCGTGACGCCGATCGACAGCTTGCCGGCCGCCGCGCCGCGCATCGCTTCGATTTCCGCCTCCGCCCGCTGCAATTGCCCGAGCACGACGCGCGCGTGTACGACGAGCGCGCGGCCGAACTCGGTGAAGGCGACGCCGCTCGCGCTGCGCACGACGAGCGGCGCGTGCAGATCCGCTTCCAGTTCGCGCATCGCCTTGGTCACCGCGGCCGGCGACAGTCCGAGTGAACGCGCGGCCGCCCGGATACTTCCGGTATCCGCGATTGCCGCCAAGGTGCTGAGCTGATGGAGTTTCATCTAAGAGACGTCGAGTGAGGCGGCAACCGGAAGTTGCCGCCGCAACGATTCTACGCCTGCCTGTCAAAAAAGCGCGTCGCTATGCTGGGTTCACGCATTGATAAAGGAGACGCACCGTGAACACCATGGCCATTCCAGCGGGCATTGCCGAACTCGAAGACGAGATGATCGCGCTGCGGCATCGCATCCACGCGCAGCCGGAGCTTGCGTACGAGGAATTCGCGACCGGCGATCTCGTCGCCGAACGCTTGCAGGAGTGGGGCTACACCGTGCATCGCGGACTGGGACAGACCGGCGTTGTCGGCCAGTTGAAAGTCGGCAACGGGACGCGCCGGCTGGGTCTGCGCGCCGACATGGACGCGCTGCCTATCCACGAAACGACGGGTCTGCCGTACGCGAGCAAGGTGCCGGGCAAGATGCACGCATGCGGTCACGACGGCCACACGGCCATGCTGCTCGCCGCCGCGAAGCATCTGGCGCGCGAGAAGTGCTTCGACGGTACGTTGAATCTGATTTTTCAGCCGGCCGAAGAGGGCCTCGCCGGCGCACGCAAAATGCTCGAAGACGGTCTCTTTGAGAAATTTCCCTGCGACGGCGTCTTCGCGATGCACAACATGCCGGGTTTTCCGACCGGAAAGTTCGGATTCCTGCCGGGTTCATTCATGGCTTCATCGGATACGGTGATCATTACCGTGACCGGGCGCGGCGGGCACGGCGCGATGCCGCACAAGGCGGTCGATCCGGTCGTCGTCTGCGCGCAGATCGTGCTGGCGTTGCAGTCCATCGTGTCGCGCAACATCGCGCCGCTCGATATGGCGATCATCACCGTCGGCGCGATTCACGCCGGCGACGCGCCGAACGTGATTCCCGAAACCGCGGAGATGCGCCTGTCGGTGCGCGCGCTCAGGCCCGAGGTCCGCGACCATCTGCAGGAGCGGATCACGGCGGTGGCCTGCGGACAGGCGGCCGTCTACGGCGCGCGGGCGCGGGTCGACTATCAGCGCCGCTATCCGGTGCTCGTCAACGATACGGAAATGACGCATCTCGCGCGCCAGGTCGCGCTCGACTGGCTGGGCGAAGAAGGGTTGATCGACGGCATGCAGCCGCTCACCGGCAGCGAGGACTTCGCGTTCCTGCTCGAGCGCTGTGCGGGCAGCTATCTGATCATCGGCAATGGCGACGGCGAGGGCGGTTGCATGGTCCATAACCCGGGCTACGACTTCAACGACGCATGCCTCGCGACAGGCGCGGCTTATTGGGTTCGGCTTGCGCAGACGTTCCTCGCCTGACGCGCTGACGCGCTGAGGCGCTGAGGCGCTGAGGCGCTGAGGCGCTGAGGCCAGCTTGCCGCGCATCGGCATCGACGTAAAGAAATCATGGAGACACGGATGGACTATTCAGCCGCACAGCACCCCGCCGCGCACGACGCGTCCAGCGACGAACCTGCCCACGACACGCAGCGCGCGAGCCGCGCGAAGGCGATTGCCGCGATCACGCTCGGCAACGGGCTCGAGTTTTTCGACTTCACGATTTACAGCTTCTTCGCGACGATCATCGGCAAGCTGTATTTTCCGGTCGAAGGACAGCTCGCGCAGTTGATGCTCGCGGTGGGCACGTTCGGCGTGGGCTTCATCATGCGTCCGGTGGGCGGCGTGGTGCTGGGCGCTTACGCGGACCGCGCCGGCCGCAAGGCGGCGATGAGCCTCACGCTGTGGCTGATGACGCTCGGCTCGGCGATCATCGCGTTCGCGCCGACCTATGCGGCGATCGGCGTGGCCGCGCCGGTGCTGGTGATCGTCGCGCGTCTGGTTCAGGGCTTTGCGTTGGGCGGTGAGGTCGGCGCCTCGACGTCGCTGCTGATGGAGTACGGCAGCGATAAAACGCGCGGCTTCTACGGAAGCTGGCAGTTCGTGAGCCAGGGCATGAACACGGTCTGCGGTTCGCTGCTGGGCGTTGCGCTCGCCGCCGCCCTGTCGACCGCGGCGCTCGAAAGCTGGGGCTGGCGCGTGCCGTTCGTGATCGGCATGGCGATGGGGCCGATCGGCATCTATATCCGGCGTCATCTGAACGAGACGCTGCCCGGCGTCGAAGACGGCAACGCGCCCGTGAACGCTGACGCGGCCACGCAGCCGGTGCGCAAGCTGTTTCGCGACCATTCGCGCTCGATCGCCGCGGGCGTCGTCACGACCATCGGCGGGACCGCGGCGAATTACATCGTGCTCTTCTATCTGTCCACCTACGCGATCCGCATTCTGCATTTGCCGATGTCGTCGGCGCTGTGGGCGGCATGGACCGCCGCGGCGGTGACGGTGGTGTGCTCGCCGTTCGCGGGCGCGTTGTCGGACCGCGTCGGACGCAAACCCGTTCTGTTGGTCTCGCGCGTGTTGCTGATTGCAGCCGTCTATCCGGCGTTCATCGCGATCAACGCGTCGCCGACAGTGCCGGTGCTGCTCGCCGTGGTCGCCGCGCTGGCCGTGCTGGTCGCGTTCACGGCGGTGCCCAATATCGTGATGCTGCCGGAGCTGTTTCCACGCGAAATCCGCGCGACGGGGATGTCGATTGTCTATTGTCTCGGCGTGTCGATTTTCGGCGGATTCGCGCAGTTTTTCGCGACGTGGCTGATTCAGCTTTCCGGCAGCAACCTTGCGCCCGCGTGGTATCTGATTGGCTGCGGACTGGTGTCGTTGGTGCCGCTGCCGTTCATGCGCGAAACGGCGGGGCGGGCGATAGATTGATGTTGAGCGTGATGTCTGCGGCGCATCGCGCGCCGCAGACCGGGTGGTTTTCTTCAGCCGCGTTCAGCCGCGTTCGTTCGCGGCTTCGCTTTATCTGACCGCCGAGCCGCCGCCGCCCGCTACCGCTTCGCCATCTTCCTCCGCGGCGGCATCGCGCGTCTCGGGCATCGCCGCCCACACCAGCAGCACGGCCAGCGCGCCCGCGGCCGCGAGTCCGAAGAACGCGACCGCATTGCCGAAATGATCGGCGATGAAACCGGCCGCCGTCGTGCTCAACGTCGCGCCGATGCCCGCCGCCAGCCCGAAGAGGCCAATGCACAGGTTGTAGCGCCCCTTGCCGCCGGCGACGTCGGCGGCAATCAGAGGCAGCATCACGCCGAACACCGCAGCGCTCAGACCGTCGAGCAGTTGCACCGGTACGAGCAGATACGGGCTGCTGATTCCAGCGAACAGCAGCGCGCGGATCGGCAACGCGGAAAAGCCCAGCAGCAGGATTGGCCGGCGTCCCCAGCGTTCCGCCGAACGGCCGACCCACGGCGACATCATCGCGACGATCGCTTGCGGCACGATGATGCACGCCGCGATCACGAGCTGCACGTTGTCGCCCATGCCCGCAGTGACTTCGCCGGCGGCGAGATTGAGCATCGCCGCGTTGGACAAGTGAAACAGCACGATGCAGGCCGCGAACAGCAGCATGCGCCTGTCGCGCAGCAGCTCGCGCAGACTTTCGCGGCGCTCAATCTGCTCCGGCGTCGGCGCGGCTTTCGGCAACTGGATTGTGTCGGTGCGCTGGATCATCGAGAGCGCGACCAGCGCGGGCACGGCGAGCCCCGCGGTCAGCCAGAACACCGCGCGCGGCGAGTAGTACTCGCCGAACACGCCCATCAGGCCGGCCGCGACCGCGCTGCCGATCGACGCCCAGCGCGCGTTGCGTCCGAGCCGGTCGCCGAGATTCGCGCGCCCGACGAGCGCGAACGAAATCGCGGCGAGCGCCGGCGTCAGCATGCAGCTCGCGAATCCGTGGAAGACTTCGGCGGCGATCACCGGCAGCACCGTCGGACTCGTGGCGAGCAGCACCGCGCTCACGATGATCGCGAAGATCGCCCAGGCGGCCGCGCCTTTCTTGTTGCGCAACGCGTCGACGGCGGCGCCGCCCGGCACCTGGCTCACCATCGCGCTGATCGTGCCCACGGAAAGCGCCATGCCGATCTCGCCCTGGGTCCACTTATGCGACGCGAGATACGACGCGATGAACGGACCGAAGCCCGTCTGCACGTTTGCAACGAAGAAGTTCAGCCAGTCGAGTGCGCGCAGACTTCGCGCGGTAACCATAGTGCGGCCTGTCATCGGACCGCCCGTGCGTTTGAACCGGCCGCGGAGGTTGCCGCGGAAGCAGGAGCGGAAGTGGGCGCCGCAGCAGCCGCAGGCGCGGTCGCTGTGGACGCAGGCGCAGCAGCAGCGGCGGGCGGCGCGGGCGACACCGCGCGGATCGGCTTATCGCTCGCGTAGGGTGGCGCCGCGTTGATCTGCGCATCGCTCAAATCGATTAGCGGATGCAGCTCCTTGTCTTTCGTGACGAAGCGCAGCGCCGACCAGTTCGCGGCAATCGTGCGCCGCTCGGTGCTGACCATGCCGTTGACGTCGAGCACGACCGCCTGCGGCTGCGCGCTGGCGTCGATCAGCACGTCGATCACGCGGCCCACCTTGGCGCCGTTCGAACGCTCGACGGTCGCGTCGATCAGCGGCAACTGCATCGCCGCATTCGACTTCGCCGGATTCACCGGCACCGCCGACGGATTCAGCGTGATCGGCGCGGTCTTCGCGGCCGGCGTGAAGCGGAACGCGTTCCACGCGAAATTGACCTTGCGGTCGCCGACACCCAAGAAGCCTTGCAGATTCACGACGACTTCACGCGGCTTGCCGCTCGCGTCCGCGATCATGTCGACCGCCCGTCCGACGACCTTGCCGTCCGGCTTCTGCACCTGGCTGTCGAGCAGCGTATGCGCGTCGTTGCGCTCGATCGTGCGCACGAGGATCAGCGGCGGAGGAGGCGGCGGCGGGGGAGGCGGCGCAACGACGGGCGGCGGCGGCTCGACCTTGTGCGGCTTGACGACCGGCTTCTTCGGCTTCTTCGGCTGCTCGGGCTCGGCGGCTTCGGTTTCGACGGGCTCCGGCGCCGATGCGGCCACCGGCGCGCTCGCGGCTTCGACCGGCATCACCGTGGCTTCGACGATCGGCGCCTGCTGCGTGCCCCACAGCAGGCTGCTGCAACCGGACAGCGCAAGCAGCGCCAGCAGCGCGAACGCGGCGAGAAGGGTTTGACGCCATGCGGGAAGCGAAAAGCCGCCACTCATCGGGGAAAACTCCATGGACCGGTGCGGCTTTCGAGGGGCCGCGGTTGGACAGTACGGCCAAGAGTTTAACCCGCGACGTCGGCGGGGCCCGTTTTCGGGGCGTGGCGAGCGCGCCGCGGCAAGCACGCTTCGTGCCGCAGCGCGCTGCAAAGGTACGCGGCTGAATGCAAGGCTGAATGTTCGCCCACGCGTTCCTGCTTTGCGGACATTGCAGAGTCCAAAGCTCTCAAAAGGCTTTCATCTGTCCTATCTCAGCTGCGAAGACAGACAGCCAGGCGGTAGGTGTAAACACGCGGATCCACGACGACCTTCGCCGTCGCTTAAACGATATAAGCATCGCGACATGCCGGGCATGCCATCCATGCGATGGGAGATATATCTGCATTGGCCTACATTTCGAGACACAAAACGAGACACAAAAAAACACAAAGCGGGCCGACGCAGACAAACGCGGACAACGCGCTTCATCGCACGCACACATCAATTAAACCAACGCAACGAGACGAACCTGATGACGGCCACTTCGACGGCCGTTTCAGCATGCTGATAAAGGAGGCACTCATCATGATGGAACCCCACGCCCAGCCGCTTTCCGAAGCCGGCGCCGAGTCATTCGACACCAAGGGCTTTCTCGACCGCTACTTCCAGATTTCCGCGCGCGGCAGTTCGCAGCGCCAGGAAATCGTCGCGGGAATTACGACTTTTCTCGCGATGGTCTATTCCGTGTTCGTGGTGCCGGGCATGTTCGGCAAGGCGGGCTTCGACACGAGCGCGGTGTTCGTCGCCGTGTGCCTCACGACCGCGTTCGGCTCGCTGCTGATGGGCGTGTGGGCGCGTCTGCCGATCGCGATCGGCTGCGCCATTTCGCTGACCGCGTTCACGGCGTTCGGCCTCGTGCTCGGCAAAGGTTTGCATCCGACGGTCGCGCTCGGCGCGGTGTTTCTGATGGGCGTCGTGTTCACGGGCATTTCCGTGACCGGCGTGCGTTCGTGGATTCTTCGCAATCTGCCGACGGGCATCGCGCACGGCACGGGCATCGGCATCGGTCTTTTTCTGCTGCTGATCGCCGCCAACGAAGTCGGTCTCGTCGTCAAGAATCCGGGCGCCGGTTTGCCGGTCGCGCTCGGCAACATCACTGCGTTGCCGGCGCTGATGTCGGTCGCGGGACTCGCGGCGATTTTCGGGCTGGTGCGCCGTCGCGTGCCGGGCTCGATCCTGATCGTCATCGTCGCCATTTCGGCGATCGCGCTGCTCGTCGATCCGGCCGTGTCGTTTCATGGCGTGTTCGCGGTGCCGTCGCTGAGCGCGCCGGGACACGAGTCGCTGATCGGCGCAATGGACATCAAGGGCGCGCTCTCGATGGCGGTGCTGCCGAGCGTCCTCGCGCTCGTGATGACCGCGGTGTTCGACGCGACCGGCACGATCCGCGCGGTCGCCGGACAAGCGGGTCAACTCGATGAAAACGGCCGCATCATCAACGGCGGCCGCGCGCTGACGGCGGATTCGGTCAGTTCGATTTTCTCGGGCCTGCTCGGCGGCGCGCCGGCTGCGGCGTACATCGAATCGACGGTCGGCGTGGCGGCCGGCGCGAAGACCGGCATGGCGGCGGCGGTGGTCGGCCTGCTGTTTCTCGGCGTGATGTTCTTCTCGCCGCTCGCGGGCCTCGTGCCTTCGTACGCGACGGCGCCCGCGCTCATGTATGTCGGACTCCTGATGCTCTCGAACGTGAGCAAGCTGCATATGGACGATATGGTCGACGCGATGTCGGGTCTCATGTGCGCGGTCTTTATCGTGCTCACGGCGAACATCGTGACCGGCATCATGCTCGGCTTCGCGACGCTCGTGATCGGTCGCGTGGTGAGCGGCGAATATCGCAAGCTGAACGTGGGAACAGTGGCGATTGCGCTCGTGCTGGTGGGGTTTTATCTGGGCGGCTGGGCGATCTGATCTGATCGCATGATGTGATAGTTGATGCAGCGCGCGCGTGCGGCCCGTGCTAACGAATGCCGCGCGCCGCGCTCACAACGCCATGTCGAATGCAGGCTTGAGAAACAGTTCGATCGCCATCACGGCGAGACTCATCAGGGCCGCCGACAAGGTCAACGTGCCGTACTCGTCGTAGCGTGCATCGTAAAGGCACGCGACGACGAACAGAATCGCCAGCAGATTCGTCAGCCAGTCGAAATTCAGCGCCAAAGTCATCGATCCAATCCGGGCTCATGGGCGGCTCGAATGTCGAACCGCGGGGCTCAGCTTCACGCGCAAAACTGCGTGGTTTAGCTGAGCGCGATTCTATCGAGTTGAGCTTACGGATTAGCAACGCCGGCGCTTACACAACTTACATCGCTTAATACACCGCTTAAGCCGCTTAAGCCGCTTGAGCCGCGAGCCCGGCCATCATGTCGCGCTCGATCCACTCGATCACCGACGTGCGCTTCGGCTGCCAACCCAGCAGTTCGCGCGCGCGCTCGCCGCGCACGCGGCTGTTTGAACCGAGCCCGTACGACGCCATTTCGTAGCCCCATTCTTTTTGCGCTTCGTCGAGCGGCCAGTCTTGCGGCTCGCCGAGGTTCATCGCGCGGGCAATCGCGGCGCTCATCTCGCGGAACGACGCTTCACCGCTTTCGACGAAATAGAACATGCCGGCAGGGCTTTTCTCCAACGCGAGCCGATAGAGTTCCGCGACGTCGTCGATATGCACGTTCGACCACGTGTTGCCGCCGCTGCCGACATGGCGCACCACGCCGCTCTTTTGCGCCTGCCGCACGAGGCGCGGCAACTGCACGCTCGCGCTGCCCGCCACCGCGCCGTGTCCGTAGATCAGCGTATTGCAAAGCACCGCCGAGCGGATATTGCGCTGTGCCGCTTCGAGCACCTGACGGTCGATCGCGACGCGTGCCGCTTTGTCCGCGGTCGGCTCGGGCAGCGCGTCTTCGTGATAGATGCGCGCCTGCGCCGCTTCGCCGCCGGACGCATCGCCGACGATGCTCGAGCCGCTCGTATGCAGAAACGGTTTGCCGGAGCCGGCGAGTCCTTCGATCAGCGCGCTCACCGCGCCTTCGTGATCGCTGCTGGCGGCATTGATGACGGCGTCGGCGGCTTGCGCTTCGGCGATCAGCAACGCGCGGTCGTCGAGCGTGCCGATAACCGGTTCGATGCCGAGCCGCTTCAACTCGTCGCGATGTTCGGGCTTGCGGATCAGACCGCGCACCTGATGACCGGCGCGCACCAGATGCGCCGCAATCGAACCGCCGATAAAACCGCTTGCGCCTGTAATGAAAATCTTCAAGACGTTCTCCTGAGTGCCTGAGTGGAAACACGATGACAGGCATGCAGTATCCGCCGTCTTGATTCTCGCAAAAAGCGTGTTAGTCTCAAATCAATCTTGACTTGAAATCAATAATGAAAACTTCCACGGACGAGTTGCTGGTGTTCGTCAGCGTGATCGACAGCGGCTCGATCACGGCGGCCGCCGAGAAACTCGGGCAGACGGTTTCCGGCGTGAGCCGCGCGCTCACGCGCCTCGAAAAGAAGCTCGACACCGCGCTCGTGCGGCGCACCACGCGCCGTCTGCAATTGACAGAGGAGGGCGAAGGCTTTCTGCAGCGCGCCCGCGCGATTCTCGACGCGATGGAAGAAGCCGAGGAATCGGTCGCGCGCAAGCGTCGGCGGCCGTCGGGGCGTCTGCGTGTCGATGCCGCGTCGCCCTTCATGCTCCACTGCATCGCGCCGCATATGACGGCGTTTTCCGCGCTGTACCCGGAGATCCGGCTGGAGTTGACCAGTAGCGAGCGCATCGTCGATTTGCTCGAGCAGAAGGTGGACATCGCGATCCGCATCGGCGCGTTGCAGGATTCGACGCTGCATGCGCGCGCGCTCGGCAGCAGCAAGCTGCGTGTGGTCGCGAGTCCCGCGTATCTCGCCGAGCACGGCGAGCCGAAAACGGTCGACGCGTTGCGCGAACATCGGCTGATCGGATTTACCGCGCCCGAGCATCTGAACCGCTGGCCGTTGCGCGAGCGCGGCAAGCGGGCGGGCAAAGGCACGAGCAAAAGCACGAGTCGTACTGATCGTGCCGGCGGCAAGCCCGAGCCGCTGAAAATCCAGCCGTCGATAACGGCGTCGAGCGGCGAGACGCTGCGCCAACTCGCGCTCTCCGGCTGGGGCATCGCCTGTCTCGCCGATTTCATGACCGCCGCCGACATCCGCGATGGACGGCTCGTGCCGATCCTCGGCCATGTGCTGCTCGACGAGCGTCAGCCGGTCAGCGCCGTCTATTACCAGAGCGCGTCGCTTGCCGGGCGCGTGCAGTGTTTTCTGGATTTCATCGCGGCGCGCGTGCGCCTGTAGCGGCGCGTTCGACGCCACCGCCCTAAACAAAGCCTGCGGCTCTGACGAGCGCGCGGGCTTTTTTACGTGGGTGTTTTGTCCATGTGGCGGCGTAAATTATGAAGGTGTATATACAAGCTATGCGCGATTGAGCGCGCTGCGCTCTTAGTCGCTTCGCCCGCGGTACGGCGGGCCTGCACGCCTACATCAACTACCAGCATTGCCTTAGTGGAAAGCCCTGGGCCTCGAATCTTAAAAACAAGTTGTATATACAAGCCGCGGCCGCTAGACTTTCTGAAATTGTATAGACAGGACAACAACCATGATGACTCTGAAGCCCGGCCACCTGACCCTCCCGCAACTGCGCCAGATCGCGCGTGCCCATGTGCCGCTGAAGCTCGATCCCGCCAGCCACGCCGCCATCGACGCCTGCGCGAAAGCCGTCGCGGACATCGCCGCGAAAGGCGAGCCGGCCTACGGCATCAACACGGGTTTCGGGCGTCTCGCGAGCACGCACATTCCGCACGATCAGCTCGAACTGCTGCAACGCAATCTCGTGTTGTCGCACGCGGTCGGCGTGGGTGAGCCGATGTCGCGTCCCGTCGTGCGTCTGTTGATCGCGCTGAAGCTGTCGAGCCTCGGCCGCGGTCATTCGGGCATTCGCCGCGAAGTCATGGAAGCGCTGATCACGCTGTACAACGCCGACGTGCTGCCGGTGATTCCGGTCAAGGGTTCGGTCGGCGCATCGGGCGACCTCGCGCCGCTCGCGCATATGTCGGCGGTGCTGCTGGGCGTCGGCGAAGTGTTCGCGAAGGGCGAACGCCTGCCGGCCACCGAAGGCCTCGCGCTCGTCGGCCTCAAGCCGCTCACGCTGCAAGCGAAGGAAGGTCTCGCGCTGCTGAACGGCACGCAGGCATCCACGGCGCTCGCGCTCTACAACATGTTCGCGATCGAAGACCTGTACCGCACCGCGCTCGTGGCGGGCGCGTTGTCGGTGGATGCAGCAGCCGGCTCGGTGAAGCCGTTCGACGCGCGCATTCACGACCTGCGCGGCCATCAAGGACAGATCGACGCCGCCGCGGCGTATCGCTCGCTGCTGCAAGGCTCGGGCATCAACGTATCGCACGCCGATTGCGACAAGGTGCAGGACCCGTATAGCCTGCGCTGCCAGCCGCAAGTCATGGGCGCCTGTCTCGATCAGATGCGTCATGCCGCCGACGTGCTGCTGCTCGAAGCGAACGCCGTCTCCGACAATCCGCTGATTTTCCCCGACACCGGCGAAGTGCTGTCGGGCGGCAACTTCCACGCCGAGCCGGTTGCTTTCGCCGCGGATAATCTCGCGCTCGCGGCCGCGGAAATCGGCGCGTTGGCCGAGCGCCGCATCGCGTTGCTGATCGACGCCACGCTGTCGGGTCTGCCGCCGTTCCTCGTACGCGACGGCGGCGTGAACTCCGGCTTCATGATCGCTCACGTGACGGCCGCCGCGCTAGCGTCGGAAAACAAGACGCTCGCGCATCCGGCTTCCGTCGATTCGCTGCCCACGTCGGCCAACCAGGAAGATCACGTTTCGATGGCGACGTTCGCCGCGCGCAAGCTCGGCGACATCGCCGAAAACACGGCGAATATTCTCTCTATCGAATTGCTCGCCGCCGCTCAAGGTGTCGATCTGCGCGCGCCGCACAAGACCAGCCCGAGCCTGCAAAAAGTGATGGACGCGGTGCGCAACGACGTCGCGCATTACGAGCTCGATCATTACTTCGCGCCGGACATCGCGGCGGTGACGCGTCTCGTGCAGAACGGCACGATCGCGAAGCTGAGCCCGTTCTCCTTCGTCTCCGAACAGTAAGCGGACAGCGAGCGGCAGCCAATGAACGCACCGGCCTACCAGGGCATCAAGGACTTCATCCTCGCGCGCATTCATGCGGGCGAATGGGGTGAAGGCGACCAGGTGCCGTCCGAAAACGAGCTCGCACGCGAATTCAACGTCGCGCGCATGACGGTCAACCGCGCGTTGCGCGAGTTGACCTCGGAGCAGGTTCTCACGCGCGTGCAGGGCTCGGGCACGTTCGTCGCGCGCCCCAAGTACGAGTCGACGCTGGTGGCGATCCGCAGTATTTCCGACGAAATCGTCGCGCGCGGGCATCGCTATCAGGCGAAGGTGCTGCACATCGGCGCGAGCATTGCGGACGCCGCGCTCGCCGAGGAAATGCAGGTTAGCGCGGGCAGTCCGGTGTTTTTCTCGCGTGTGCTGCACTTCGAAAACGACGAACCGGTGCAGCTCGAGGAGCGCTGGGTCAATCCGGCCGTCGCGCCCGAGTATGCATTGCAGGACTTCACGAACACCACGCCGAATCAGTACCTCGTTCGCGTCGCGCCGCTGCAGCGCGTCGAATACCGGATCGAGGCATTGGCGGCGGACGGCGACACGCGCGAGCTTTTGACCATGGACGAACTCGAACCCTGTCTCGTGCTGCATCGGCGAACGTGGTCGCAAAGCCAGGTCGCGTCGATCGCGAATTTATGGCATCCAGGCAGCCGCTACCGTTTCACCGGACATTTTTGATCCGCTTTCCGAGCGATTTTCCCCGACACATTCTGATCATCTTTACGCATTCCGAGGGCCACCATGAACAACCCGAAACACATCGACCCGCGTCTCGATCCCACTCGCACGATCCGCGCGCCGCGCGGCGCCGAAAAGACCTGCAAGACCTGGATCGCGGAAGCCGCGTATCGGATGATCCAGAATAATCTGGACCCCGAAGTAGCCGAGCATCCGCATGCGCTCGTCGTGTATGGCGGCATTGGCCGCGCGGCGCGCAACTGGGATTGCTTCGATCAGATTCTCGCATCGCTGAAGGACCTGAACGAAGACGAGACTCTGCTGATTCAATCGGGCAAGCCGGTCGGCGTGTTCCGCACGCATGCCGACGCGCCGCGCGTGCTGCTCGCGAACTCGAACCTGGTGCCGCATTGGGCGACGTGGGAACATTTCCACGAACTCGATCGCAAGGGCCTGATGATGTACGGGCAGATGACGGCGGGTAGCTGGATCTACATCGGCAGCCAGGGCATCGTGCAGGGCACGTACGAAACGTTCTTCTCGGTGGCGAACCAGCATTTCAACGGCGATCCGAAGGGCCGCTGGATTCTCACCGGCGGTCTCGGCGGCATGGGCGGCGCGCAGCCGCTCGCGGCCACGATGGCCGGCTTCTCGATGATCGCGGTGGAGTGCGACGAGACGCGCATCGACTTCCGTCTGAAGACGCGCTATGTCGACAAAAAAGCGAAGACGCTCGACGAAGCGCTTGCCATGCTCGACGAAGCGAAGCAGGCGGGCAAGCCGGTGTCGATCGGTCTGCTCGGCAATGCCGCCGACGTGTTCGCCGAGTGCGTAACGCGCGGCATCACGCCGGACTGCGTGACCGATCAGACGAGCGCGCACGATCCGATTCACGGCTACCTGCCGCAAGGCTGGAGCGTGGAAGACTGGCGCGAGCGCATGAAGACCGCGCCGGATTCGATCGTCGTGCCGGCGAAGCAGTCGATGGCGAAACAGGTGCAGGCCATGTTGACGTTGCAGCAGCGCGGCGCGGCCACGCTCGACTACGGCAACAACATTCGTCAGATGGCGCTCGAAATGGGCGTTGAAAACGCGTTCGATTTTCCGGGCTTCGTGCCGGCGTATATCCGCCCGCTGTTCTGCGAAGGCAAGGGGCCGTTCCGCTGGGTCGCGCTGTCGGGCGATCCCGAGGACATCTACAAGACGGATGCGAAGGTCAAGGAACTGATTCCCGACGATCCGCATCTGCATAACTGGCTCGACATGGCGCGCGAACGCATCGCGTTCCAGGGCTTGCCGGCGCGTATCTGCTGGGTCGGCGTGAAGGATCGCTATCGTCTCGGCCAGGCATTCAACGAAATGGTGAAGAACGGCGAACTGAAGGCGCCGATCGTGATCGGCCGCGATCACCTCGATACCGGTTCCGTCGCGAGCCCGAATCGCGAAACCGAATCGATGAAAGACGGCTCGGACGCGGTCAGCGACTGGCCGTTGCTCAACGCTCTGCTGAATACGGCTGGCGGCGCGTCGTGGGTGTCGCTGCATCACGGCGGCGGTGTCGGCATGGGCTTTAGCCAGCACTCGGGCGTCGTGATCGTCGCGGACGGCACGGACGCCGCGAAGGAACGCCTCGGCCGCGTGCTGTTCAACGATCCGGCAACGGGCGTGATGCGTCACGCGGATGCGGGCTATGAACTCGCGCAGCAAACCGCGCGCGAGGCGGGTCTCAATCTGCCGATGCTGGGCCGTTGAGCATGACGCTCGCGGGCAGCATGGCGACGCTCACGTTGATCCGCGGCGCCGAGCTCGTGGCGTCGCCGTGGAAGAACGGCGGCGGCGTGACGCGCGAGGTCGCAGCGTTTCCCGCGGATGCCGGGCTCGACACGTTCGTATGGCGCGTGAGCGTGGCGGACGTTGCGCAAGCCGGGCCGTTTTCGCGCTTCGCCGGAATCGATCGCACGCTGGTGCTGTTGTCCGGCGCGGGCATGCTGCTCGATGAAGCGCAAAGCGGCGAAGCTGTGACCACGCATGCGTTGACGCAACCGTTCGATACCGCGCGCTTTGCCGGCGAGGCGCACATCGACGCACGTCTCGTCGACGGTCCGACGCGCGACTTCAATCTGATGGTGCGCCGTGACCGCGCGCAAGGCGAGCTGGACGTGTGGCACACGACGCAGCAGCAGGCGCAAACCGAACACACGTTATCCGCGGATGTCGCGCTGCTGTATTGCGCGAGCGGCGCCATTGCAGTCGCATTGGGCGATGCAGAAGCAGATTCACAAGCAGATTCACAAGCGCAACGGCTCGAACCAGGCGACACCTTGCGCATCGACGCCCCGAACAATCTCTCATGCAGGATAGAAGGCGAAGGCGCGTTGCTGGCAATCCGCATTCGCTACACGCAACCAGCCACGCAACCAGCAGCAGCGAGCATCCGATGAAGCAAACTGTCTGGCATCAACTGAAACTGTGCCCTCAGGGCGACCCCGACCATACGCTGCCCGACGCGGCGATCGCCGTAGAACACGGCACGATCGCGTGGCTCGGCGCGTCCGCCGATCTGCCTGCGCAATACGCCGCGTGGCCGCGCGAAGAGTTGCACGGCGCGTGGGTGACGCCGGGTCTCGTCGATTGCCATACGCATCTGGTATACGGCGGGCAACGCGCCGATGAATTCGCGCAGCGCCTCGCGGGCGTCAGCTATGAAGAGATCGCGCGTCAGGGCGGCGGCATCGTGTCGACAGTGCGCGCGACACGTGCTGCGAGCGAAGATGCGTTGTTTAATCAGTCGGCCGCGCGGCTCGAGCCCTTGCTTGCCGAAGGCTTGACCGCAATCGAAATCAAATCCGGTTACGGGCTCGACCTCGACAGCGAGCGCAAGATGCTGCGCGTCGCGCGCCAGTTGGGCGAACGCTATCCGGTCACCGTCTACACGACGTTCCTCGGCGCGCACGCATTGCCGCCCGAATTCGCGGGCCGCGCCGATGCGTATATCGACGAAGTCTGCAACACCATGCTGCCCGCGCTCGCGGACGAAGGTCTCGTCGACGCCGTCGATGTGTTCTGCGAGCGCATCGGCTTTTCGCTCGAACAAAGCGAGCGCGTGTTCAACGCGGCGGCGCGCTACAAGCTGCCCGTGAAAATGCACGCTGAGCAGTTGTCGAATGGCGGCGGCACCGCGCTTGCCGCGCGCCATCGCGCGTTGTCCGCGGATCATCTCGAGTTTCTCGATGAAGCCGGCGTCGCCGCGATGAAAGAGGCCGGCACCGTCGCCGTGTTGCTGCCCGGCGCGTACTACTTCATTCGCGAGACGCAACTGCCGCCGCTCGATCTGCTGCGGCGTTATGAAGTGCCGATTGCGATTTCGACCGACAGCAATCCGGGCACATCGCCCGCCACGTCGTTGCTGCTGATGATGAACATGGCGACGACGCTATTCCGCATGACCGTGCCCGAAGTGCTGAAGGGCGTGACATCGAATGCGGCGCGCGCGCTCGGCAAGGCGGACCGTCATGGTTCGCTCGAAGCAGGGCGCGCTGCCGACTTCGCGGTGTGGTCGGTCGACTCGCTCGCGGAGCTTGCTTACTGGATCGGGCGTCCGCTGTGCTCGCGGGTCGTGCGTGCAGGCGAGACGGTTTATGCCGCGCCTTCGCGTGCTTCTAGTGCTTCGAGTTCTTCTACACGCGACGCGAACTGAGTCAGGACCTGAGAGATGACACCAGAAAAACAGTCGCTATTCGCCGAACACGCGTATCTGCCGGACGGCTGGCGCCGCAACGTGCTGCTCGAATGGGACGCTGACGGCACGTTGACGGCAGTCACGCCGGACACTGCGGAAATTCCCGCAGACGTGCAGAAAGCCGCGGGTCCGATATTACCTGGCATGCCGAACCTTCACTCGCATGCGTTCCAGCGCGCGATGGCGGGCCTCACCGAATATCGCGCCGCTTCCGGCAACGGCGCCACCGACAACTTCTGGAGCTGGCGCGATCTGATGTATCGCTTTGCCGCGCGCATCACGCCCGAAGGATTGGCGAGCGTCGCGCAATGGCTCTACATCGAAATGCTGAAGGCGGGCTATACGTCGGTGTGCGAGTTTCATTACGTGCATCACACGCCGGACGGCAAGCGCTACACGAACCAGGCGGAACTTGCACAACGTGTCGTGGATGCGGCGTCGGCGGCCGGCATCGGCATGACGATGCTGCCGGTGCTCTATCAGTACAGTGGTTTCGGCGCGCGCGCGCCGCGCGACGATCAGCGGCGCTTCATCAACACGCCGGAAAGTTTGCACGAACTGCTCGCCGCGTTGCGCGCCGCTCGCCCTGAAAACGCGGCGTTGCGCTATGGCGTGGCGCCGCATTCGTTGCGCGCGGTGTCGGAGCAATCGCTGCGTGCCTTGCTCGACGGCCTGGACCGCAGCGCGCCGGTTCATATCCATATCGCCGAACAGACCGCCGAAGTCGACGCGTGCATCGAAACGGAAGGCGCGCGTCCGGTGCAGTGGCTGCTGGATCGCTTCGACGTCGACGGAAGATGGTGCCTCGTGCACGCCACGCATGTCGATGCAAACGAGACGCTCGCGCTCGCGAAGAGCGGTGCCGTTGCGGGCCTGTGTCTGACCACGGAAGCGAATCTCGGCGACGGTATTTTTCCGGCGCACGAGTATCTCGACGCGCAAGGGCGCATCGGCGTCGGCTCGGATAGTCACATCGGCGTCGACTGGCGCGCGGAATTGCGCCTGCTCGAATACGGGCAGCGTCTGACGCGCCGGCAACGCAACGTGCTGGCATCGGTACACAGGCCTTATGTGGCCGATCGTCTGTTCGACGCGGCGCTCGAAGGCGGCGCGCGCGCCACGAGACGCGCGACGGGTGCATTGCAAGCCGGCCATCGCGCGGATTGGCTCGTGCTGGACCCGGATCACGCGAGCATTGCCGGGCACGCGCCGAATAACTGGCTCTCGGGCGTCGTTTTCTGCGAGCATGGCGAGACGCCGATCCGCGACGTGTACGCAGGCGGCGACAAGCTGGTCGAGAATCGCCGGCATCGCGACGAAGAGGGCGCTTACGCGCGCTATCGCATCGCGCTCGCGGAACTGCTCAAATGAGTTGACGCGATGCACGCAACCGCACGCGCGGCGTGCCCGCGTCACCGCAACGTTCTTCCGATTCAGGACTGACATGACTGCTTCGAACACTCCACCGGTTTTCACGCTGCATCGCGGCAACCTGCCGATGCTGATCTCGATCCCGCATCTGGGCACGCAGATCCCCGCGGACATCGCCGCGACGATGACGCCCACGGCGCTTCGCACCGACGATTGCGACTGGCATCTCGACCGGCTCTACGCATTTGCGAAGCGCATGGGCGCGTCGATCATCGCGCCGACTTACGCGCGTTACGTGATCGACCTGAACCGTCCGCCCGACGGCGCGAACCTGTATCCGGGGCAGGACACCACGGGCTTGCTGCCCGTCGATACGTTCGACAAGGAGCCGTTGTACCGCGAAGGTCATCTGCCGGACGATACTGAGGTGGCCCGTCGTCGCGACGCTTACTGGATGCCGTATCACAGCGCGCTCGCAGGCGAACTCGCCGCGCTCAAGGCGCAGCACGGCAAAGTGCTGCTATGGGAAGCGCATTCGATCCGCTCGCGCGTGCCGCGTTTCTTCGAAGGGCGCTTGCCGGACTTCAACTTCGGCACGTCGAACGGCGCGAGTGCGATGGCGGGTCTCGCCGAGGAATTGGCTGCGATCGTCGAACGGCATGGCGTTTATTCGGCTGTCGCGAATGGGCGCTTCAAGGGCGGCTACATCACGCGCGAGTATGGTCAGCCTTCACAAGGCGTGCATGCGGTGCAACTCGAGTTGTCGCAAATCACGTATATGCAGGAACAGTTGCCGTACGCGTACGATGAAACGCTTGCCGCGAAGATCGAGCCTTTGCTCGAGCAACTCGTCGCGACCGCGTTGGAGCGCGTGAAGACGGCGTGATCGCGGGCGCGGACCTCTCGCGCGCGAGATAGACAACCAAAAAGAATGGCCTCGCAAAAAATGCGAGGCCATTTTCATTCGCGCGACGCTTGGCGTGAGCGTCCGCCGCCGTTACCCTCTATGCGAGGCAAGCTTAACGGCAGTGGCGTTCCCAGTGGTGATGCACGCGCACCTTCTTGCAAACTTCGTGATGGTGCCCAGCGGCCTGTGCGGGAGCGATTGCGCTGAAAGCAGCAGCGGCTGCGGCAAGAGCCAGGACGATCTTCTTCATTACAAAACCCTTAATCAGTGTTGTGGAGTTGGCGGTGCAGCAGGACGTATGCCGCACGGCACGCAAGCATGCCACATCGACGGCTGCTGCGGAGGAACGCCGCCGCTCCGTCAGTGTCAATCCTCACGGCGGATGGCGCAAAAGGCCGTCCGCGTTGACGTGGAGCAAGGCGAGCCGGTCTCCGCACAAAGTTCGCGTGATGTGCGGCGTGCCGCTTGCAAGCGAGGCCGGGCAACGGCTACCCTTTCAGAATGATGACGCTCGTCACGGCGTCGTCTTGACATCGGGCAAAAAGATGGAAGACCCCGCAATGGAAGATTCCGACGAATTGCTGCTTCCCGTCTGGCGCGCGAATCTCGTGCTGCTCACGCGCGAGGTCGGCGCGGCGAGTCGGCTCGCGCGCATGATGACGTTTTCCGCGAGCTATCTGAAGTTGATGTTGTCGGGCCAGCGCGAATTCAGCGAGGAGTTCGTGCGCGGCATCGAAGCGGTGACCGGCTTGCCGAATGGCTGGATGAACGCGCCGCATACCGAGGAAGAGATTCCGCCCAACGCGCGCGCCGCGATCGACAACGAAGAGCCGCAGGCGCGCTTTCGCGGCACCGCGCATCCCGCGCGAAAAAAGACTGTGCTGCGGCCGCCCGAGCCGATTTTCGGCCAGAGCGCGCCTGCCAAACGTATCGAGGACGAAGCGCTGGACGCCGAAGCGCATCGGCGTCAGGCGTACTTTCGCAAGGTCCGCGAGCTTGCGCTTCAGGAGGTCCGGCGTTTCGAGCGGCATCTCGCGCATGCGCCTGTCGAACTGCCGTCGTTGCGCGCCAAGGTCGAAGAGGTGATTGCCGCCGCCGATCCCGACGGTCCGATACAGGCCGATCTTGCCGGGCGGCTCGAACAGATCGAGAAGCATCGGCATTTGCTGTTGCGGCATGTGGAGAGCCTGCAGGCGTTGCTCGCGCAACTCGGCGAGGGCGACGGATGAGCGGCGCGGCCGGTGGCCTGCTCACGGGGGCATTACGCGGGAAAGAGCGGTCATGACGCGGTGCGTGAGCGTCCTGAGTTGCATGAAGCTGCTGCGGTGCCTGCGGATAGCCACCGCGCTCGCACTAGGCGCGGCAGCGTCTGCCGCTTTCGCCGGCGGCGCAACCCCCGATCCCTCCAGCGACGACCGCGCGCCCTACACAACCGAGCGCGACGTTCATCTCTTCGTGATCCAGAAAGACGGTTCCATCGAGGAACACGACGACAGCGTGTTGCGCGCGAACACGGCGAGCGGCGTCGACGACATCGCGCAACGCTACGTGTGGTTCAACAAGGACATCGAACAGGTGCAGTTGCTCGCCGCCGAGACGATCGATCCGGACGGCGCGACGCACACGGTCGGTCCCGAAGCGATCCGCGACATTCAGGAGCCGCGCTCGGCGGGCGCGCCGAGCTTCCAGGACGGTGTGTTGCGCACGGTGATTTTTCCGGGCGTCGAGCCCGGCTCGCGCGTCCATCTGGCGTTTCGCAAGACGCGCGCGAAGCCGTTGCAGGCGGGCACGTTCGCGTATCTCGTCGAGCCGACGCGCGAACCGGTCGAGGATCAACGCCTGATCTTCGATCTTCCCGCCGATGTGCCGCTGTATGCCGACGCGCGCGGCTACACGGCATTGCCGCCGGTCAGCGAGAATGGCCGCACGCGTTACGAATTCCGCTACCAGCATGGACCGTATGCGCGGCTCGAAGCGGGCGCGGTCGGCTATGCGAATTGGGGCGATCGTCTGATGGTGTCGACCGTGCCGGACTTCGCGAGCTTCGCCGCGCGTTATCGCGGTCCCGCAACCGACGCCACCTTCGACGATCCCGCCATCGTGCGGCTAGCGCAGTCGCTCACCGCGCGCGCCGCGGACCCGCGCGAGAAGGCGCGGATACTGTACGACTGGTTGCGCATGAATATCCGCTACGTCGCGCTTTTTCTCGGCGAGACAGCGGCGATTCCGCACAAGGCGGCCGACATCCTGCGCAATCGCTATGGCGACTGCAAGGACCACGTCGCGCTGTACAGCGCGCTGCTGGCCGCGGTCGGCATTCGCAGCGAGGCGGTGCTGCTCAATCTCGGGCCGTACTATAGTCTGCCGAACGTACCCGGCTACGGCTCAAGCGCGATCAATCACGCGATTATCTGGATTCCTGAACTATCGCTGTACGCGGACACGACCGCGGGCGGCGTGGGCTTCGCTTATCTGCCCGCCGCCGTGATGGACCGGCCCGTCTTGCTGGTCGGCGAAGGAACGCTGTCGCGCACGCCCGCCACTCAAACGCGCGAGCGCACGGCGCGCGTGCAGATCGACGTCGATGAAAACGGCACCGCGAATTACGCCTATCGCGTGGAAGATGCGGGATTCACCGCGGAGATCGAGCGCAATATCTTTCGACGCGCGTCGCGGCAGCGCACGCAGCAGATCGCCGGCAATCGTCTGTTGCAAACCGGCCTGCATGGCAGCGCGCAATTGCGCACGGGCGACGTCGCCGCGACGGACGGGCCGTTCGCGACGTCGATAGAGGGCAAGCTCGAGCACTTCATCTGGAGCGACGGCACGACCGCCGTGCCGTCGCTGACGAGCTTCTCCGGCGGCATGGGTTCGCAGGTGCAGGCATGGCTCGCGGAGCCGGCTCGCACGCAGCCGTGGACCTGCATCGGCGGCGCGTTCGACGAGACGCTCGAAATCACGCTGCCGCGCTTCGCGAAGATAACGGACATGCCCGTCGATACCGATGTCCACGACAAGTTCGTCACGTTCTCGTCGCGCTATGTATTCGACCCGGCGGCGCGCGTGTTGCAGATCAGGCGGCAGCTTCGCGCCGCCTTCGGACACCAGATGTGTTCGGCAGAAGAGTTTGCCGCGATGAAGGACGACCTCGTGCGGATCGAGCGCGACCTCGACGCACAGATCGTCGTCAAGGCCGCGCGGCCTGCGTTGAACCGCTAACGGAAACTAAGGCCGCTCAGCTCCCGCTCTTCGTCACGACCGGAACCCACGCGCCGTTCTTCACCTGATACAACGTCGACGCGCCGCTTTTCAGCGCGCCGGTGTTGTCGAACGAAATCTTGCCGGTCACGCCTTCGAAGTCGATCGTCTTGAGCATCGGACGGTAGTCGTTCGGCGACGTCGATTTCGCCTGCTGCATCGCCTTGATCGCGGCCCACGCGCCGTCGTAACCGAACGGCGCATACGACAGAATCTCGCCGCCGAAGCGCTTCTTGAACTTCGCGGAGAAGTCCTTGCCGCCGGGCAGTTGCGCGAGCGGGCGGCCGTATTCCCAGGCCATCACGCCTTCCGCCGCGTCGCCGGCGAGCTTGATGAACTCGGGGTCTTCCACGCCGCCGCCGCCCACCAGTTGCGCCGTCACGCCGAGCTGCTTCATGCGCCGCGCGAAACCGGCGGCCTGCGTATCGAGCCCGCCGAAGAAGACCAGGTCCGCGTTCGCCGCCTTGATCTTGGTGATCTGCGTGCTGAAGTCGACCGCGTGATTGTCGGTGTACTCGCGCGCGACGATCGTGCCGCCATGCGCCTTCACCGCCTTCTCGAACTCGTCGGCTTCGCCCTGACCAAAAGCGGTGCGGTCGTCGATGATCGCGATGCGCTTCGCCTTGCTCACTTCGACCGCATAGACGCCTGCGTTGCCGGCGTTTTGCGCGTCTGTCGAAATCACCATGAACGTGTTCGCGAAGCCGCGTCCGGTGATGATCGGGTTGGTCGCCGCCGGATCGATCACGGGAATGCCGGCCTGCTCGTAGATCTGCGAGGCGGGAATCGTCGTGCCCGAATTGAAGTGGCCGACCACCACCGAGACGCCCGAGTCCACCAGTTTCTGCGCGACCTGCACGCCGATGCGCGGGTCCGCCTGGTCGTCCTGCGAGACGATCTGGAACTGCGCAACCTTGTCGCCGATCCTGATCTTCTGCGCGTTGGCTTCCTCGATGGCGAGCCGCACGCCGTTTTCGAGGTCCTTGCCGTAGCCGGCGTTCGCGCCCGTCATCGGCGCGGCGAAGCCGATTTTCACGGGCATGTCGTCGGCGAAACCGGCGAGCGGCGCGACCGCAAAGAGGGCGCCGACGAACAGGGCAAGCGGTTTGAGCGTGGTGTGGTGACTCATGGTCTCTCCTTACTTCGACAGTTCGAGTGATGAAAGCGGCAAAGCGATGACGCGGCTCGGCGCTGACAAAGCGAGCGGGTTCCCGCGGGCACGAAGGCTCGCGATGCACCGTGCGGAGTACGTGTGGTTGTATTCGCACGCCGGTCATGTGGCGCGAATATAGGAAGCCAATATGCGGCCGTCTTGGCAGTTCGCGGCGCTTTGAATGAGGATTTCGGCATAAGCTCGCGAGGGGGGCCGCGAGCGTTGATGGGTGCGGAAGCGGGAGTGCGGATTGGCGCACACATGCATGGAGACATGTGGCGAAGTGGTGGGCTTAACTGGTTGCAGGTGTCGAAGCTATGTGTTCAACACACAGCACGAAGATGCGCGCGAACACGATGGCCGCGGGGTGCAAGAGGAATGCGAGAGAAGCGAGCAACAGGACGCGCGAGCCCATGCCCGCGCGCTCGCCTAAGTAACCAGCCTTACCGCTCGCCTTGCTGACGCAGCACTTCTTCGCGCAGACGCAGCAGCGGCGCTTTGGTTTCGTCGTCGGCCCACGTGTCGAGATCGTCGATCGCGCGCTGGCAGCCGTCGAGCACGAGGTCGAGGTCCACCGGCACGCCGTTGTTCAGCGCGAATTCGATCGTCTCGGCGAACTGCTGGCAGTCGTCCTCGCCGTACGAAATGTCGAGGTTGTCCGCGATCACTTCGGCGATGTTGCTGCGCGCCTTGTCGTCGGGCGTCACCATGTCGATGATGCCGCGCGCCACGGCCGGCGAGTAGTAAAGCGCGATGTCGAGCCACTGCGCGGGGTCGAAGTCGGGCTGATCGAACTGGTTCTCGAAGAACTCGATGGCTTCCTGTTCATGCACCTCGTCGGCGTCGACGCTGATGCACAACTGCTCAAAATACTCTTCCCGCTCGCTGCGGATATAACCGTCCATCGATGCCTCGTCTGCTGAATGCCGGATGCCTGAGAAAGTCGCCGCGCGAAGCCGCAAAGCCGCAAAGCCATTATCGGCTCGCGCGTGCGGCACGCATTATAGGACGACCGGCCGGCTGACAAGGTTCCTGGCGGCGCAACGCCGGCAACGCTGCGGCCCGCGCCGCACGATGCGCAAGCTACGCGGTCTCTGCCACCCACGCGTCGAACCATTCGCGCGGCTGCGCGATTTCGTTTTGCGCGGGCACCAGTTCCAGTTCGTAGCGCCCGGCTTGCCACGTCGCCTTGACGACCGCGTTGACCGCGGCGAGCGTGTGCTCGAACGCGCCGCGAATCGTGTCGCCGAGCAGCGTGCGCGCGACGAACACCGCACTCGTCAGATCGCCGACGCCGACCGGCTGCCGCGCGAACGGATAGAGCGGGCGCTGGCCCATCCACGCCTCGCGTTCGGTGACGACGAGCATGTTGAAACGATCCGCGGGACTGTTGCGATCGAGCAGATGCTTGACCAGCACGAGCTTCGGTCCGCGCGCGATGATCTCGCGGCACGCGGCGACGGCTTCCTCGAGCGTCTCGATCTCGCGGCCCACGAGCCGCTGCAATTCCGTGTGATTCGGCGCCATCGCGTCGGCCACTTCCGGCATGGTGTCGACGAGAAACTGCTGGATGCCGGGCTCGACCTTGCAGCCGCTTGCCGCGCCCATCACCGGATCGCAGAAGTACCAGGCGCGCGGATTGGCGGCCTTCACGGCCTTGACGATTTCCAGCACCGACTGCGCCTGCTCCGGCGTGCCGAGATAGCCCGAGAGCACCGCGTCGCAGCGCGGCAGCATGCCGATTGCGCCGATGCCTTCGGCGAGTTCTTCCATCTGCGCGGCGTTGATGGCGGTGCCGGTCCAGTGGCCGTATTGCGTGTGGTTCGAGAACTGCACGGTGTTCAGCGGCCACACGTTCACGCCAAGCCGACGCATCGGAAACACGGCCGCGCTATTGCCCGCGTGCCCGAAAACGACATGTGACTGAATGCTGAGAACGTTCTTCGTCATGGTATGGCTCGCGCAGGCGGACGTGCGCGATCGGTGAAAACGGGAGGGATGCGCGGCGGCGCTGTTCGGGCATGAACCCGCTACGCCGCGCGCAGGACTGCTTCATGTATTGCAAGAACAATGCACGGTCTGCATCGTAGGGAAACAATACAGGAGTTTGCCGCAAGCCAGTTGATCCGTCCCCGTGCTGTTGCGCCGAACCATCACCGGCGACGGCTCGGGCAGGATCAGGCAAGCTCGCGATAGAGCGCGAGATAGCGGTCCGCCGACGCGCCCCAGCCGAAATCCTGGCGCATCGCGCGGCGCTGCGCCGCCTTCCATTCGGTGCGCCGGCCGTGCAGCGCGAATGCACGGCGGATCGCGGCGGTCAGGCTGCGCGGCGTGAAGTCGTCGAACACGAAGCCGGTCGCGAGATCCTCGGCGAGATTTTCAAGCGATGCGTCCGCCACGGTGTCCGCGAGACCGCCCACGCGATGCACGAGCGGCAGCGATCCGTAAGCCAGCGCGTAAAGCTGCGTGAGACCGCACGGCTCGAAGCGCGACGGCACCGCGATCACGTCGCTGCCGGCGATGATCGTGTGCGCGAGTTTCTCGTCGAAGCCGAGTTCCACCGCGACCGATTCCGGGTGCGTCTGCGCGACGCGCTTCAGGCCGTTTTCGAGCGCTGGGTCGCCAGTGCCGAACACGACGAGCTGACCGCCGCGCTTGACGATCTCCGGCACGGTTTCGAGCAGCAGGTCGAGACCCTTCTGCTCGGTCAGGCGGCTCACCACGCCGAACAGCAGCGCATCGCTTTTCTGCGCGAGGCCGAAGCGTTTTTGCAACGCCTCCTTGCACGCGAGTTTGCCGGCGAGCCGCGTCGCGGTGTAGCGGTGCTCGAGGAGCGCGTCGTTCGCGGGGTTCCAGACCGTATAGTCGACGCCGTTCAGGATGCCGCACAGGTCATGCGCGCGGCTGCGCAGCAGGCCGTCGAGTCCGCCGCCTTGCGCGAGCGTTTGAATTTCGCGCGCGTACGTCGGGCTCACGGTCGTGATGCGGTCGCTGTAATAGAGCCCGGCCTTCAGAAACGACAGTTGTCCATAGAACTCGACGCCGCGCATGTTGAAGAAATCGTCCGGCAGGCCGAGCTGGCCGAACTGATGCGCGGGAAATACGCCCTGATACGCGAGGTTGTGCACGGTAAAGACGCTGCGCGCGGGCGGCCGGCCGTGCTGCCGTTCGGCCGCTTTCAGATAGGCGGCGGCGAGCCCCGCGTGCCAGTCGTGCGCGTGGACGATCTGCGGCGACCACGCCGGGTCGAGCTGCTGCGCGAGTTGCGCGGCGACCCAGCCGAGCAGCGCGAAACGCTGTGCGTTATCGCCGTAGGGTACGTGCTCGTCGTTCAGATACGGATTGCCTGGCCGGTCGTACAACGTGGCCGCCCGAATCATGTAGACGACGAGTCCGTTCGACGGCAACGTGCCCTGTTCGAGCGTCACGCCCGGCGCATCGAAGCGGCGGCCCAGTTGGGCGACCGGACGCAGATCGTGCAGGCCGGCCGCGACCGCGGGAAAGCCGGGCAGCAGCACGCGCACGTCGGCGCCGCGCTCGACCAGCGCGGACGGCAGCGCGCCCGCGACGTCGGCGAGACCGCCCGTTTTCAGGAGGGGATACAGCTCGCTGGCGACGTGTAGGGCGCGAATCGTCATAGGCTCGGTCTCGTTCCTTTAAAGATGTGGACGGTCGATGCTTGCGGGCTGCGCTGGGCCGCTGCGGACGGCCGCACCAGCGCTCATTAGTTCACGTCCTGCCGCAGCGCCTCGGGCGTGACGAGCACGACGCCGTCGTCGGTACGATAGAAACGTTCGGCGTCGCGCACCGGATCTTCGCCGATCACCGTGCCGTCCGGGATCGTGCAGCCGCGGTCCACGACCACCTTCTGCAAGCGGCAACTCGCGCCGACGGTGACCTGCGGCAACAAGACTGCCTCATTGATATTACAGAACGAACTCACCTTGACGTTCGACGACAACACCGAGCGCGAAATCTGCGAACCCGAGATCACGCAACCGCCGCACACGATCAGATTGTTGCCCGAGCCTTGCAGTCCCTTCAGGTCGCGCACGAACTTGGCGGGCGGCAGTTGCTCCTGGTAAGTCCAGATCGGCCAACTGCGGTCATAGAGGTCGAGCGTCGGGATCGTGGAGGCGAGGTCGAGATTGGCGGCCCAATAGGCGTCGATGGTGCCGACGTCGCGCCAGTACGGCTCGACGTTCGGGTCCGAGGACACGCACGACATGCTGAACGGATGCGCGATCGCGGTGCCTTGCGTGACGACGCGCGGCAGAATGTCCTTGCCGAAGTCGTGATCGGTATCGACGCTCGAGATGTTTTGTTCGAGCAACGCGTACAGGTAGTCGGCGTTGAACACGTAGATGCCCATGCTTGCGAGGGCGGTGTCGGGCCGGCCGGGAATCGCCGGCGGGTCGGCCGGTTTTTCGACGAAGCCGGTGACGCGGCGGTTTTCGTCGACGGCCATCACGCCGAAGGCCACCGCGTCCATGCGCGGCACTTCGATGCAGCCGACCGTGCAATCGGCGCCGCTCTCCGCGTGGTCCGCGATCATACGCGTGTAGTCCATCTTGTAGATGTGATCGCCCGCCAGCACGACGACATACTTTGGACGAATCGAGCGGATGATGTCGAGGTTCTGGAACACCGCGTCGGCCGTGCCGCGATACCAGTGCGCGCCTTCGACGCGCTGTTGCGCGGGCCACAGATCGATGAACTCGCCGAACTCGCCGCGCAGAAAACCCCAGCCGCGCTGCAGATGACGCAGCAGCGAGTGCGCCTTGTACTGCGTGACGACGGCGATGCGCCGGATGCCGGAGTTCAGGCAATTGGACAGCGCGAAGTCGATGATGCGGAATTTGCCGCCGAAATGCACCGCAGGCTTGACGCGTTTGTTGGTGAGCGGACCGAGCCGGGTGCCGCGTCCGCCGGCCAGTACGATGGCGAGAGTGGTGCGTTGCAGATCGTTCAACCGTGCCGGCGTATCCATGTCTGTCTCCTTTGTCGACCGCAGTTAGCGCTTTAGCGCTTACTGCGGTCCCATGTAATCGTTCCGTTGTGCCATGCAATGAATGCCTCGCTTACTTCCCCGATGCGGCTGGTCGATCGCTTCTACATTGATTCGCGTTTGATTCGCTTTTGATTCGCGTATTGCGGCTGCTGCGCTGGCGAGCCCGTCCTGTAGTTCTAGCACTGAATGGCCTCGCGCGGGCGACGTTTCTCGGCTGCGAGCCGCCGACGCGCCCAACTGCGAACCTTCGGCCGAGGCGCGCCGACGCTCCGTGCGCCACGGCACATAGCGAGCGAGGTTCCGTGCGCAATATGCGTGCCACGCGATGTGCCGCACGGCGCGGCGTATCACAGCGCCTCGTGGAGAAGCGGGCTGTGTGCGTGACGCTGCGCGGTCGCGGTGGGCGTCGTAGAATCGTCCGCGATTGCGCGGCATGTCGGCGGCCGCTTGCGGCGAACTTTTAATGTGCGCTGGCAGCCGCCTCCATCCGCATCCTTTTCCCGGCTTCTTCGATAGAAAAATGTCCATCAGCTTTCGCCGTCTTTCATTGCTTGCAACGTTGAGCGCCGCCGCATTCGGCGCCGCGCCGGTCACGGTTTGTGCCGCATCTGCGGCTTCTGCCGAAACGCTGGCGACGGGCTCGGTCGGCGCGTCGTCGACCGTATCCACAGCCGCTTCAACCAGCGGCGCATCCGAAACCACTGCAGCCGGCGGCAATGCCGGCCCGGCCTACGGCCCCGAGTTGCAGGGCTTCACCTATCCCGAACCTGTCGGCCAATACGGCTTCACTTCGCAGGGCGTCGCGCTGCACATGGCCTACATGGACGTCAAACCGGCGCACGCGAACGGCCGCACTGTCGTCCTTCTGCACGGCAAGAACTTTTGCGGGGCGACGTGGGAGGCGACGATGCATCGTCTGAGCGAAGCGGGTTATCGCGTGATCGCGCCGGATCAGATCGGCTTTTGCAAGTCGAGCAAACCGGAGCACTATCAGTACAGTTTCCAGCAGCTCGCGCGCAATACTCATGCGCTGCTCGAGTCGCTCGGTGTGAAAGACGCGACCGTCGTCGGACATTCGACGGGCGGCATGCTCGCCGTTCGCTATGCGCTGATGTATCCGCGTGAGACGCAGCAACTGGTGCTCGTCAATCCGATCGGGCTCGAGGACTGGAAGGCGAAGGGCGTGCCGTCGCTGTCGGTGGACGACTGGTATCGGCGCGAACTGAAGACCAGCGCGGACGGCATTCGCCGCTACGAGCAGTCGACGTACTATGCCGGCCAATGGCGCGCCGATTACGAACCGTGGGTGCAGATGCTCGCGGGCATGTACCGGGGGCCGGGCAAGCAGATCGTCGCGTGGAATTCGGCGTTGCTATACGACATGATTTATACGCAGCCGGTGGTCTACGAGTTCGGGCAGTTGAGCATGCCGACGCTGTTGCTGATCGGGCAGAAGGACACGACCGCGATTGGCAAGGACGCGGCTTCACCCGAAGTGCGCGCGAAGATCGGTCATTATCCGGAGTTGGGGAAGGCCGCGGCGAAAGCGATTCCGCATGCGACGCTGGTTGAGTTCGCTGACCTGGGCCACGCGCCGCAGATGCAGGACCCGGATGCGTTTCATAAGGCGCTGCTGGATGGGTTGGCGGCGGTGCAGGGGAGTCGGTGAGGGTTTAAACGGCTCTTTGTCTCGAGATCGTGCTTCTATTTTGCTAACCGGCAGCGGCTCGACTGCTGCACACCATGAACCAACCCCGGAGTACGACCTTGACCAAAGCGCGCGCCGTACCCATGCCTGGCAACAGCGTACTCGCGCCGCTCTACGCGGGCGCGGATCTTTTGGACGCCTTTGCAATCCGACTGCCCGCGGGGGCCAGCGATGATCTTGAGGTGTTGGCACGCGCCGCGTTCGAGCGGCAGGCGTGGTGGATTCGTGCGCTCACGCGTGTCCGCGATCTGACGATGGCGACGGTCGGCGTCAAATCGTCTCTCGACGTCGGTCTTGCCGCAGCGGCGCGTGGGCCGGTTATCGGCTACTTGCCGCTGCTGTCGAAGAGCGCGTCGGAGCTGGTAGTCGGCGCGGATGACCGGCATCTGGACTTCCGCGCGACCATCCAACTACGCGGCGACGCGGCAAACGGGCGAGAACTGCTCGCGGCCACGGTGGTGCATTGCCACAACAGACTCGGGCGAATCTATCTTGCGACGATCGCGCCGTTTCATCGCGCGATTGTGCGGGCCAATCTGGAACGGGCAGTAAGAGCAATGAGAAGCTAAGCGTCTCGCTCGCAGTACCCGCGTTTGTCCTTCTTGGCTCGCAGCGCGAAGTCCGCACTGCGAGCCAACCACTCCCACGCAAAACCGTTACGGCTGAGGCTGAGCAAACACATCAGTGCGATTGCCGAGGTTCCCCGAGTTCGTCTGCACGAAGAACGGCACGAAGCTCGAGCCGATCGCGGCCAACCCCTGATAATCCCCGACGAAGAAGCCCTCGGCATCGGGCGCGGTCTTGAGATCGAATGCGCCCGCCACGTGTGTTTCATTGGCGAACGTCGCTCCCTTGTCCGTCGATGTCGTCTGCCAGATATCCGTCGGTAACGTCGTGGTGTTGCCATCCGCCAGATTGCGGAAATCGTAGTACGTCACTGCAACGGTCCCCGACGAATTGACGTTGATGCTCGGATTGAATGCCGGCCGTCCCGTGGGCGTATTAACGCGGATTGGTGCGCTCCAGGTGCTGCCGCCGTCTTTTGAAGTAGACAGCGCGATCTCATCGTAGAGCCCGCCATTGAAGCGGGAATCCTGCCAGACGACATACAGTTGCCCTGTCTTCGGATCGATCGCGGGCTCGGGAATGATGTCTCCCGAACGCACCGCTTCGCCGGTGTTCGGATCGAACACCGATACGGTCTGCAAACCCGAGATGATTTTCGGCTTCGTCCACGTTGCGCCGTCGTCGGTCGATTTGATGAACGCCACCTTGCCGGCCGCTTTCGAAAACGGCGGAGAGATAAGGTCGAAGAAGTCATAGAGCGTTCCGTTCTGCGAGTTGACGACGATCTGGTTGCCGATCGTCTGTTGCCGGGAAGGCACCGTCACGATCACGGATGGCGGACTCCATGTCAGGCCGCCATCGGATGTCTTCGAGAACATCGATGGTCCCCGGAAGGCGGCCGTGTGCGTGTTGGCGTACGGATTGCCGTTCGGCAATTCGAGCCGGTCCCACACGGCATAGGCGACGCCTGCCTTGATCGGATTGGCCGTCACCGATTCCTTGTCGTTGAAGAATTGCAAGGTCGGTTCGTTGTTGGCGATGATGGTGCGCGGGTTTGCCCAGGTCAGGCCGCCGTCCTTCGAAACCGAAGCGAGCACCGCGTTGCTGTTGTTGGATTGGTTGAAGGAGATCGACACGGCGTACGCGGTTCCATCGGGGCCGATCGACACCCACGGATCGGACGCGCGCTCGTAATCAGTCCCGCCCGCGCATGCGGTGAAAGGCAGTGCAGCCGGCGTGGCCCATGTCAAACCGCCATCGAATGATGGGCGGGCAACCAGGCCGTGTGCGCCGCCGTTGTCCCATCGGTCCTGCTGCCATACGCCGATCAGGTTCGACGGATTTTTCGGGTTCGTGGCGACCCACGGCTCGACTTCGGCATTCACATAGTTCGTGCCGGGGCCGCCGATGGTGCAAGTGGCAAAAAGGCTGGGGCCGGACACGAGGACGGGCGCGGCCCGACTGGTCGGAATGATTGCGGCGAGTACAAGAGCGAGCGGAACGCTGCTCAGAAATGCACGGGGCTTGTTGCAACGCATGGAAGGCTCCTTCTCCATTGCGACCTGTAGCAGCCCACGGTAGCGCGCCGGCAGTTGCGAAAGAAGTGGAGTGGCGTTGCACCTTCGCCGGAAGTCTTAACGATGGCATCGTCGGCGCGCCTTGTTTCCGCCATTATTCGCTCGCCATACTCACTACCGCTTCAACTGCCACAGACCGCGAGCGCTGATCACCGCCAGCGCGTCGGTCACAGTTTCACTACGCAAGATCAAGTGGTTTTCTCACGCATCGGAAAACGTCGTCACGGTATGAGCGGACGCTTTGCGAAGACCGTCTTTTGTCAGATGCGTGGATTGGACTTTAGGTCGCGGCAACGGACGTTGCGGGAATTTTTTGTAACGATTGAAAGCGATACACATTCTTGTTTGTCGTTTCGGTCCGCACCTGCTCACGAGCATCACGATGCAATCGCCGGGCGTGCGTTGCACGCCGAAGCGCCGCTGCCCGTGACGCGAAATGCGCAGCGGCGAATGCAGGCTTATGGAATGCGACGTTCCGCTCTGGTCGTGTACGGGTGCGACGACCCAGACTTCGTGTGCCTTCCAACTCCACGATGCTCCTGCCTGTGACCCTCACTCATAGGATCACAAGACGCCTTCTTGCCTCGGTTTCGTTTGCTTAAAGTGACACCACTGCAGCAGCTTTCCTTCTGTCCCACTGCTGCAAGCACAGTTACTTCGCCACTTTATTCAACGACAACCTTTGGAAGAAATCATGAAATCGCTCATCAATGCTGTTGCAGTCGCCGCCGCCCTTGCCATCCCCGCAGCATCGTTCGCTCAGTCGAACGATCAGGTCACCCGCGCGCAGGTTCGCCATGAACTGGCGCAACTCCAGAAGGCTGGATACCGTGCTGGCCAAGGCGATCAAGCGTTCTATCCGGCTCAAATCGAGGCCGCCACCGCACGTGTGGCTGCGGAGGAAAAGTCCGCGAGCGGCTTCGGCGGTGCAAACAGCGGTTCCTCCGCCAGTGGCGCACCGGCGACCAACGGCGTCCGCTCTCTGTATTCCGGCCGTTGATTCAACGCTGCGAACGATGTCACGACGAAATGAACGGACCTTGCTGCGCCCTAACCGATTGCAGAGGCGAAGCACTGACTACATAGCCGTGTCGTCATGACAGCGTTGCCGGCAATTCGCAACTCAAATTCGCAACTCACCTATCACGCATTGGAGAACGACATGAAAGTACTGATGGTTTTGACCTCGCACGATCAATTGGGCAACACCGGCCGCAAGACCGGCTTCTGGCTGGAAGAACTCGCGGCGCCTTACTACACGTTCAAGGACGCGGGCGCCGAGATCGTGCTGGCCTCGCCGCAGGGCGGCCAGCCGCCGCTCGATCCGAAAAGCAACGAGCCGGCCAATCAGACCGACCAGACACACCGCTTTGAAAACGACGCGGCGGCCAAAGCGCAACTCGCGGCAACCGTGCGCCTCGACAGCGTCTCGCAGGCGGACTTCGACACGGTGTTCTATCCCGGCGGCCACGGCCCGTTGTGGGACCTGGCCGAAGACTCGCATTCGATCGCGCTGATCCAGTCGTTCATCGCCGCCGGCAAACCCGTTGCACTCGTGTGTCATGCACCGGGCGTACTGCGCCACGTCACCACGGCGGACGGCAAGCCGCTGGTCGAAGGCAAGAAGGTGACGGGCTTCACGAATTCGGAAGAAGCCGCGGTGGGCCTCACCGAGATCGTGCCGTTCCTCGTTGAAGACGAACTGAAGGCCAAGGGCGGCATTTATTCGAAGACCGTCGACTGGGCTCCGTATGTAGTCACCGACGGCCTGCTCATTACCGGACAAAACCCGGCTTCGTCGTCCTCCGCTGCCGCCGTTCTGATGCAGCACCCGGCGCTCGCCGCGCAATAAAAGCCGCCTGTCTGCCGACGCGCGTTGCCTTCGGGCAAGCGCGCGGCGTTTTCACCAGAGAGCCAGTTAGCTGATCGCGCAGGATCGCCATGATCGCGCGCAGCCGGCTCGATCGAGCCCGTCGCAACGTGCGACCTGGGTCCATTCGGGAGCGAAAAGAACATGGAATATCCTTCACTCTTCACGCCGCTCAAGCTCGGGCGGCACATCTTGCGCAACCGTATCGTGCTGCCGCCGCTGACGCGCCAGAGAGCCGCCCAGCCCGGCGACATACCGGCCGCATCGAGCGCGCTCTATTACGGCCAGCGCGCGGGCGCGGGCTTCATGGTCAGCGAGGGAACGCAGATCGAACCGCGCGGTCAGGGCTACGCGTGGACGCCCGGCATCTACAGCGACGAACAGGTCGAAGGCTGGGCTCGCGTGACCGACGCGGTGCACGCCGAAGGCGGCGTGATCTTCGCGCAGTTGTGGCATGTGGGCCGCGTCTCGCATACCGCGTTGCAGCCCTACGGCGCAGCGCCGGTTGCACCTTCGGCGATCGCGGCACAGAAGGTCAAGGCGTTCATCGAGACCGGTCCCGGCACCGGCACGCTGGTCGAGCCTTCGGTGCCACGCGAGTTGAGCGTCGCCGAGATCGGCGAGTTAGTCGGGCACTACGCAAAGGCAGCGCAGAACGCGCTGCGTGCGGGCTTCGACGGTGTCGAGATTCACGCGGCCAATGGCTACCTCGTGAATCAGTTCATCTCGGCACACTCGAACAAACGTGAGGACGAGTACGGCGGCTCGCTGCATAACCGCTTGCGCTTTCTGCGCGAAATCGTCGGGGCGGTCGCCGCGGTGGTCGGGCCTGCACGGCTGGGCGTGCGCTTCACGCCGTTGTTCACGAGCACCGATCAGGATCGCGTGTACATCGGGCTCGTCGAAGACGATCCTCATCGCACGTATATCGAGGCAATCAAGGTGCTGGAAGCTGCCGGTGCGGCCTATGTGTCAATAGCGGAAGCCGACTGGGATAACGCACCCGATCTGCCGGCGGCGTTTCGCGAGGAAGTCCGCCGGGTGTTCAGCGGCCGCATCATCTATGCGGGTCGCTACACGGCCGAGCGCGGCGCGCGCCTGATCGAAGCGAACCTTGCGGACCTGATTGCATTCGGCCGCCCGTACATCGCGAACCCGGATCTGCCTGAGCGCATCGCGAACGGCTGGCCGCTCAATGCCCTGAATCCGGCAACGTTGTATGGCGGGGGGGACGAAGGACTCACGGACTATCCGGCCTACGCGGAATCGTTATCCGTTCAGGCAGACGAGGTGATCGCATGAGCAAGGGATCGAAGCGGGCCGTCGCCTGTGCGATCGGGCAGCCCGACGACGTCGACATCGACGAGATCGTGCTTCGTCCCACGAGCCGTCCCACGAGCCAGGAGTTCTGAGCGAACGTTGACTCACACTTTCCAGCGACAGGGCCACGCGCAAGATATTGTGCGTGGCCATCACGCAAATGCGGCGCTTCATACGAGAGCGGTTTCGACGCGTTCGTATGAAGTGCCGCTAGTCGTCGTGGCACAACCTGGACATTTTGCCGTGATAGTGTTCGCATTCCCGGTCGAGCAAGGCATGCCCGGGCCGTCAGTTGGCTGGTCGTAAGCTGCCTCGCGACGATGCCCGGCACGTCCGCCCGCCTGCCCATTCGCCGTTAACCGAGACACTATGTCCAGAAGACCCTCTGCCGAGCAGCGACGCGAACTTGGCGCGTTTCTTTCAAGCCGCCGCGGCCGCCTGCAACCTGCCGAATTCGGCCTGCCCGACGGCCCCCGCCGTACCCCCGGCCTGCGCCGCGAAGAGGTCGCCGTACTCGCGGGCGTCAGCGTTAGCTGGTACACCTGGCTCGAACAGGGCCGCGACATTCAACCGTCCGCCGATGCGCTGCGCAGAATCTCGCGCGTGCTCAAGCTCGACACCGTGGAGTCGGCGCATCTGTTCGCGCTTTCATCGCGCGAGCTTTCGCAGGTAGCAACCGGCAGCGGCGTCACCGAAGGCCTCGAACGACTGGTTCGCTCGATCAACGTTCCGGCCTATGTCCGCAACACGCGGCTCGACATTCTGGCGTGGAACGATGCCATTGCCGACCTGTTCGTCGACTATGGATCGCTGGAGCCGCACGAGCGCAATACGTTGCGTCTGCTGTTTCTCTACAAGCCTTATCGCACGCTGATTCTCGACTGGGAGCAGATGACGCGCGGCATGATCTCCGCGTTCCGCGCCGCGCGCGCGCAGGCGCCGGACAAGGCGCCGTTCGATAGCCTCATCGACGAGCTCACGGAACTGAGCCCCGAGTTCAGCGACTGGTGGCAGGACACCGAGGTCAAAGGTTTCGATGAAGGCGACAAACGGCTTCGTCATCCAGCCGGCGGCCACATCGAATTCACTTACGTTGCGTTGACGCCCACCGGCAGACCGGACCTGTCGCTCGTGACTTACATTCCCCGGCACTCTGCCAGTGAGTCCGACTCATAGGATCACAAGACGCCTTCTTGACCCGCCCCGGTTTGCATAAAGTGACACCACTGCAGCGACTTTCCACTGCTCGTCACTTCACTCAATCGAGGCAAACATGTCGAACCTGAACCTTCCCACCGCCATCGGCGCAACGTCGCGCAATCCCGCAACCGGCGAGTTCATCGCGCACTATCCGTTTCAGACCGCCGACGAAGTCGAGCGCATGCTGGAGGACAACGCCGCGGCCTACCGGCTGTGGCGCGCGACGCCCATGGCTGTGCGCGTGGAAACTTACCGCCGCCTGGCCGCGACGTTGCGCGAGCGCTCGGAAGCGTTGGCCGCGCTGATTACTCAGGAGATGGGCAAGACGCTCGCCGCCGCACGAGCCGAAGTCGCAAAATGCGCCAGCGCGATCGACTGGATCGCCGAGCATGGTCCCGCTTTCCTCGCCGACGAACCGGCGCCTGTCGAAGGCGACGATCAGGTGCATGTCTCCTATCTGCCGATTGGCTCCATTCTCGCCGTGATGCCATGGAATTTTCCGTTGTGGCAGGTGATTCGCGCATCGGGTCCGATCATGCTCTCGGGCAACGGCTTCATCCTCAAGCATGCCGCCAATGTGATGGGCTCGGCGTACGCGTTGCAGGATGCTTATGAAGCCGCCGGCTTCCCGGTCGGACTCTTCGCCAACCTGAATGCCGATAACGAAACCGTGGCCCACGTGATCGAAGATCCGCGCGTTGCCGCCGTCACGCTGACCGGCAGCATGCGGGCCGGGTCCGCCGTCGCATCCACGGCGGGCCGGGCGCTAAAGAAGACGCTGCTGGAACTCGGCGGCGCCGACGCCTTCATCGTCTTGGCCGATGCGAACATCGATCTGGCCGTGAAAGCGGCCATCGAGGCCCGCTTTCAGAACGCCGGCCAGGTTTGTCTCGCAGCCAAGCGGTTCATTGTCGAGCGACCCGTTGCAGAAGAGTTCACGCGCAAGTTCGTGGCCGCCGCGCGTCAGGTCGTGGCGGGCGATCCGCACGATCCGGCAAGCACCATCGGGCCGATGGCGCGCGCCGACTTGCGCGACGAGCTGCACGGGCAGGTGCAACGCACCATCGAAGCAGGCGCGACGCTGCTGCTCGGAGGCAGCAAGGTGGAAGGCGCCGGGAATTACTACGCGCCGACCGTGCTCGCGGATGTCGCCCCCGGCATGGCTGCTTTCGACGAAGAAACCTTTGGCCCGGTCGCCGCAATCACCGTTGCCGACGACGCCGAGCACGCTATCGAACTTGCCAACACGAGCGACTACGGTCTCGGCGGCAGCCTGTGGACGCGCGACGTCGCCCGTGCGCAGCGAATCGCGCGCCGGCTGGAAACGGGCGGCGTCTTTATCAACGGCTTCTCCGCTTCGAATCCGCGCATTCCGGTGGGCGGGGTCAAGAAGAGCGGATACGGCCGTGAACTGTCGCACTTCGGTCTGCGCGAGTTCACCAACGCTCAGGCGGTGTGGGCCAAGACCGTCGATTGATCCGACGTTCCCCGGTTCGCCCGATCACCTCGCGTATCGTTAAGGCATCCAAAACATTCGCGCAGGCTTTCGCATGACCCGTACGCTAACGGGTCATCGGCGGCAGCCTGCAAGCTGAACCATTGCAACCAATTGTCCAATCATCGTTAGCTTCTGGAGTCGAAAATGAAAACCATCAACAAGATTCGCCGTTTGGCCGCAGCCTTGACCATTGGCGCCGGCGCATTCGCCACGCAGTTCGCCGAAGCCGCACCTGTCAAGAACATCGTCCTGGTTCACGGCTATTTCGCCGACGGCTCAGGCTGGCAAGCCGTGTCGAAGATCCTCACGCGGGACGGCTATAACGTCTCGGTGGTTCAGGAGCCGGAGACCTCGTTCAAGGAAGACGTCGCGGCGACTACGCGTATCGTCGATGCGCAGGACGGCCCGACAATCCTCGTCGGCCATAGTTATGGCGGAGCGGTGATTACCGAGGCGGGCAACAATGCGCGCGTGGCGGGCCTCGTCTACATCGCCGCGTTCGAACCGGATGCGGGCGAAAGCCTCAAGGACCTGACGACGAAAATGCCTGCCGCGACAAAAGCCATCAAGGCAACCGACGATGGCCACCTCTACTTCGACGCAGAGCACTTCAGAGCCGACTTCGCTGCCGACGTACCCGCCGCGGAGGCCGCATTCATGGCGAGTTCGCAGGTCATGCCGGCGCATGAGTCGTTCACCGCGCCGGTGAGCCAGCCGGCATGGAAAACGAAGCCGAGCTGGGCCGTCGTGGCGACTCAGGACCGAACCGTGAATCCCGATCTCGAACGTTGGATGGCGAGCCGCGCGAAGAGCACGGTCGTGGAGGTTCCGTCGAGCCATGTCGCCTATCTGTCGCATCCGGCAGAAGTCGCCCGGGTGATCGAGCGGGCGGCCACTGCAACGGGCAGCCGCTGAGGAACCGACCAAAGCAAAACGGCGGCGCATCGACGCACCGCCGTCTTCATACACCTCGAAAGCCTCACTTCCCCCCAGCCATTTCCTCCCAAATCTCCGCCCCAATCTCAAACGACCGCAACCGCGCCTCATGATCATAGATCTGCGCGGTGAGCATCAACTCATCGGCGCCGGTCTGTTCGATGATCGACTTCAAGCCCTCGCGCACCGCATCGCGATCGCCGATCGCCGTGCACGCGAGCGAATGCGCGACCGAATTCAGTTCCATTTCCGAAGCCGCAACCCGGTCCACCGGCGGCTGCAATTGCCCCGGCGTGCCACGCCGCAAATTGATGAACTGCTGCTGAAGCGACGTGAAAAGCCGCCGCGCTTCTTCATTGGTGTCGGCTGCGAACAGATTCACGCCGACCATCGCATACGGCTTGTCGAGCGTCTCCGACGGACGGAATTGCGCGCGATAAACCTGCAACGCCGTCAGCATGTAATCCGGCGCGAAGTGCGACGCGAATGCAAACGGCAAGCCGAGCGCCGCCGCAAGCTGCGCGCTGAAAAGCGACGACCCGAGCAGCCACAGCGGCACATGCAAGCCCGCGCCGGGCACCGCGCGAATGCGCTGGCCGGCGACCGGGTCCGCGAAATAACGCTGCAATTCGGCGACGTCGTCGGGGAACGAGTCCGCGCTGTTTTGCAGGTCACGGCGCAGCGCGCGCGCCGTGCTTTGGTCGGTGCCGGGCGCGCGTCCGAGTCCCAGGTCGATGCGGCCGGGATAAAGCGATTCGAGCGTGCCGAACTGTTCGGCGATCACGAGCGGCGCGTGATTCGGCAGCATTACGCCGCCCGAACCAACGCGGATCGTCTTCGTGCCGCCCGCCACATAGCCGATCACGACCGAAGTGGCCGCGCTCGCAATGCCGGTCATGTTGTGATGCTCGGCAAGCCAGAAGCGGCGGTAGTTCCACCGCTCGGCGTGCTGCGCGAGATCGAGCGTGTTCCTGAAGGCGTCCGCTGGCGTGGCGCCCGCGATGACCGGCGAAAGGTCGAGGACCGAAAAAGGGATCATTGTCTGTTGGCTTGCTGTTTCTGGCGCTTTCACGCGATGGGGCATTCTCGCAAAGCTTCCGGCTTTCTGCTGGCGACGCCCGCATGTCCACGTTTGCGAAAGGGTTTGTCGGCGGCATCATGGGCACTGAACCGCCGCAACGCTTTCCCCGGCACCTCTGCCGTTACATGCAAGTTCGATATAGATATGGCCGATCAATATTTAACAAGCGCATGACGGCCTGCTACCGTGAACGCCTCGAACAATGCACTGCCATTGCATTCGGCCCGCAACGCCGCGGCCTCGCCGGGCAGCAATCATTCATGGAGGCACTCGCGTGTCCATCGAATTCATCGGCATGATCCAGACTCGCAAGGTATCGGAAACGCACGCGCCGCAAGGGCCGGTTATCGATGTCGGCTATCTCGAACAGTTCGCGCGCGCGCATGAAGCGGCGGGCTTCGACCGCATTCTCGTGCCGCATCATTCGACGAGCCCCGATGCATTGCTCACCGTCGCGCACGCCGCGAGCGTGACGAGCAACGTGCACTTCATGCTCGCGCATCGTCCGGGCTTCGTGGCGCCGACGCTCGCCGCGCGGCAACTGGCGACGCTCGATCATTATTCGCGCGGCCGTCTCGCGGTGCACATCATCTCGGGCGGCGACGACGCGGAGCAACGCCGCGACGGCGACTTCCTCTCGCACGACGAACGCTACGCGCGCACGGACGAGTATCTGCAGATCCTGCGCCGTCTCTGGACAGAAGCGAAGCCGTTCGATCACCACGGCCAGTACTATCGTTTCGAACAAGGCTTCTCGGAAGTGAAGCCGGTTCAGCAGCCGCATATACCGGTGTATTTCGGCGGCGCGTCGGTGCCCGCACTCGAAATCGCTGGACGTCATGCGGATGTCTACGCGCTATGGGGCGAGTCGAAGGCGCAAGTGCGCGAGCAGGTGACGCGCGTGCGTGCCGAGGCCGCGAAGCACGGGCGCACCGTGCGCTTTTCCGTGTCGTTCAGGCCGATCCTCGCCGCGACAGAAAGCGCGGCATGGGAGCGCGCCGAGCGCATCCTCGCCGAGACGAAGCGGCTGCGCGCGCTGCAAGGACTCGGCGTGGGCGGCCCCGCGCAAAGCGAAGGCGCGCGGCGCTTGCTCGCGGCATCGGGCGAATCGGATCGCGCCGACGAGCGCTTGTGGACCGGCATCGCGAAGGAAATCGGCGGACGTTCGAATTCGACGGCGCTCGTCGGCACGCCGCAACAGGTCGCCGACACGCTCGCCGAGTACTACGCGCTCGGCGTCACGACCTTCCTCGTGCGCGGCTTCGATCCGCTCGAAGACGCCATCGACTATGGCCGCGAACTGATTCCCGCAACACGCGAACGCGTGGCGCGCGTTGCGCTGGCCGCGTGAACGGAGCCGCGATGACCGACCTTTCTCACGCGCATCCACGGGCTGACGAAGCACGTTCGCCGGCCAGCACGCTCTCGACCCTGCAACGCCACGCGCCGCTGCGCAAATTCTGGTTCGACGACGTGCCGCCGCGCACGGATCTCGCCGCCGAGCGCCGTTATCGCCAGGAGCGGCTTGCCGTCGCGTTTCGTCTCTTTGCGCGCTACGGCTTCGATCAGGGGCTCGCCGGTCACATTACCGCACGCGATCCGGAATGGACCGATCACTTCTGGGTCAATCCGTTCGGCAAGCATTTCAGCCGCATCCGCGTGTCGGATCTGCTGCTCGTGAATGCGCAAGGCGAGATCGTGGTGGGCGACGGGCCCGTGAATCAGGCGGCGTTTGCGATTCATGCGGCGATTCACGAGGCGCGTCCCGATGTCATCGCGGCGGCGCACACGCATTCGCTGTACGGCAAGGCGTGGTCCACGCTGGGCCGCACGCTCGATCCGCTGACGCAGGATTCGTGCGCGTTCTACGAGGACCACGCGCTGTTCGACGATTTTCGCGGCGTCGTGCTCGATACCGGCGAAGGCTCGCGCATCGCGGCGTCGCTCGGCACGCACAAGGCGGTGATCCTCAAGAACCACGGCATTCTCACGGCAGGTCCGAGCGTCGAGGCGGCCGCGTGGTGGTACATCGCGCTCGATAACGCGTGTCATGCACAACTGCTCGCCGAAGCGGCCGGCACGCCGCAACGTATCCCGCACGACGTTGCCAAGCTCACGCACGAGCAGGTGGGCCGCGCGAATGGCGCATTGTTCGCGTTTCAGAGCCTGCTGGAAGGGCTCGTCGAAGCGGAGCCCGACGTGCTGAATTGAAGCGCGCGTACGCATGCCACGCGCAGCGTTTCTTCGCGAGACGCTGCGCGCCACGTCGTGCAGGCGGCAGCCGTTCGCGGTCGATGTTGCACCGCTTTGGGCCGCCGCTGCCGCGCGATGCTCTCTCGATGTGCGTAAAAGACGAAGAGAACTCGCGCGCATCAATCTTCGGACCTATCCTTCAATGTTAGCGATGACCCAGACCCTGCGGCCGGACCGGCTGCGCACGTTCGTCGGCCAGATCGCGGCGCTCGTCGACGGCGACACGCCCGAAGCGGCGCTGCTCGACGCCGGCGCGACCGCGCTGCGTGAACTGATCGCTCACGACGACTGGCTGCCCGACGCATTCGCGCGGCCCGATCCCGAGCGCTATCAGCAGTACCTGTTGCACGCGGACTCGCGGCAGCGCTTTTCGGTCGTCAGTTTCGTGTGGGGGCCGGGGCAGGCGACGCCGGTTCACGACCACACGGTTTGGGGCTTGATCGGCGTGCTGCGTGGCGCGGAAATTGCGCAGCGTTACCGTGTCGCGGCGCACGGCGAAGTCGTCGCCGAGGGCGCCCCCGAGCGCCTTGGCGCGGGCGCCGTGGATGCCGTGTCGCCACGCATCGGCGATATTCATCGCGTGAGCAACGCATTTAGTGACCGTACGTCGATCAGCATTCACGTGTACGGTGGAAATATCGGCGCAGTGAACCGCTCGGTGTACCCGGGCGGCGCCCGTCGAAAAAAGTTTGTGTCCGGCTACTCGAACGACGTGTTGCCGAACATCTGGAATGTGTCGAAGGAGTCTCCGATCCCATGACTTTCGTGAAAGATTTTCGTACCCGATCTTATGCAGACGTGCGCCGCGCACTGCTCGAACGCGAGGAAATCGCGCTCGTCGATGTGCGCGAGGAAGATCCGCACGCGCGCAGTCATCCGCTCTTTGCCGCGAATCTGCCGCTGTCGCGGCTCGAACTCGATGCACCGGTGCGCTTGCCGCGCCGCGACGTGCCGATCGTCGTGCTCGACGACGGCGAAGGGCTCGCCGCGCGCGCCGCTGAACGTTTCGAAAGCCTCGGCTATAGCGACGTCGCGCTGCTCGAAGGCGGCCTGCAAGGCTGGCGCAAAGCCGGCGGCGAGTTGTTCCAGGACGTCAACGTGCCGAGCAAGGCGTTCGGCGAACTGGTCGAAAGCGTGCGCCACACGCCGTCGCTCCCGGCACAGCAGGTGCAGGCGCTGCTCGACCGCGAAGAGAACATGGTCGTGCTCGACGCGCGCCGTTTCGATGAATACCAGACCATGAACATTCCCGGCAGCATCAGCGTGCCGGGGGCGGAACTCGTGCTGCGCGCGCGCGAACTGGCGCCGGACCCGGCCACGCGGATCATCGTCAATTGCGCGGGGCGCACGCGCAGCATCATCGGCGCGCAGTCGCTGATCAACGCGGGTTTGCCGAACCCGGTTGCCGCGCTGCGCAACGGCACCATCGGCTGGACGCTCGCGGGGCAGCCGCTCGCGCACGGCAGTTCGCGGCGGCCAGGTCCCGTCGTCGACGACGCGTTGCGTCTCATCGCAGCCGATGGCGCGCGCGCCGTCGCCGACCGTGCGAAAGTGGGCCGCACGTCACGCGATGAAGCGCGCCGCTGGGCCGACGAAGCGGTGCGCACCGTGTACCGCTTCGACGTACGCACGCCGGAGGAATACGAAGCGGGCCACGTGCCGGGCTTTCGTTCTGCGCCAGGCGGCCAGCTTGTGCAGGAAACCGAAATGTTCGCGCCGGTGCGCGGCGCACGCGTGATTCTCGCGGACAGCGACGGCGTGCGCGCGAACATGACCGCGTCGTGGCTCGCGCAGATGAACATCGAGGTCTATGTGGTCGACGGTTTGACGGCCGCCGACTTCGCGGAAAAGGGCGCGGCGCCCGCGGCGCGCCTGGCCCCGCAGCCGCCCGACGCCGATGAAATCGCCCCGGCCGAACTGGCCGCGCTGCTTCAGTCGCCGGGCACGGTGGTGCTCGACTTCACGAGCAGCGCGAACTACGTGAAGCGCCACATACCGGGCGCGTGGTTCGTGATCCGCAGCCAGCTCGAGACGGCATTGCACAAGCTGCCGGACGCGCGCCGCTATGTGCTGACGTGCGGCAGCAGTCTGCTCGCGCGCTTCGCCGCGCCCGACGTGGCGGCGCTCGCCGGCAAGCCGGTGCAGGTGCTGACGGGCGGCACGGCGGCGTGGATCGAAGCGGGCCTGCCGGTGGAAAGCGGCGAGACGCGGCTGGCGTCACCGCGCATCGACCGTTACCGGCGTCCTTATGAGGGCACCGATAACGCGCGCGAAGCGATGAATGCCTATCTCGAGTGGGAATACGGGCTCGTCGCGCAACTGGCTCGCGACGGCACGCATGGTTTTCATGTGATCTGACGGGGTTCGGCGGATCGCGGGGACAGGGACGGCGACTGACGACGCGCGCCCGCGGCTGCGCGCGTGTCCTTGAATTGCCGCGCGATCGCCGCGCCGAACCGCTCCACCGGCTGCTGCAATTTGCCGAGCGCGCGCGGCTGCACGAGCCAGATGTCGATGAGCGGCTTGAAGTCGCTGACCGACACCACGTCGAGCCTGTCGGCATAGGCGCTCGCATTGAAGAGCGGCAGCGGCACGAGCCCAAGACCATGACCGTCCGCCACGAGTTGCAACTGCAACTCCGTGCCGAGCGTTTCCAGATTCAGCTTGAGCGCGAGACCGAGACCCGTCAGCGCGCGTTGCAGACCGTCGCGGAAGCCGCAGCCGTCCGGATTCAACACCCAGCCAATCGACTGACACTGCGCGAGCGTATGCGCGCGTTTCGTGAGCAAACCCTTGCGCGCGACCACTGCGAGTTTGATGCGGCCGAGCGAGCGCGCCGACAGCGTGTCGTCGAAGGTTTTGTTGGCCGGGAGCAGGATCGCGGCGACATCCAGTTCGCCGTCTTGCAGCCGTTCGAGCAACTGGCCGCCCCAGCCGGTCGACGCGCGCGCCTGCAAATCGGGGTAGGCGTCTTTCACCGCCCGCAGCGCGTCGCCGAGCGCGACGTCGGCGATGGTCTGCGCGACGCCCACGCGCAGCGTGCCGGTGGGCGGCGTGTCGGTCGCGACCATTTCGCGCAGCACGTCGAGTTCGCGCTGAATCGCGCGGCATTGCTCGTAGACGATCCGGCCGGTCGCGGTCGCCTTCAGCGGACGCGTGTTGCGGTCGAGCAATTCGACGCCGAGCGCTTCCTCGAAATTCTGCAGACGGCGCGTGATGGCCGGTTGCGTGAGCCCGAGCGAGAGCGCCGCCTGCTGCAGCGACTGACAGCGAATAACGGTGACGTAGGCGTCGATTTCGTCGATCTTCATGATGAGCGATGAGGTGGTTCGTGCGCCCGATGATACCTGCATCGCTGTTCCCGCATACTTTGCAAGCAACAAAAATTCGCATATTTGCTTAGCACGATAATGCGTTTGTCTTATACAAGACGCTCGCTTATCGTCGTCGAATCTATTGCTCGACACCTTCCTGGAACGTCATCCTCATCATGTCTTTTGCGATTTTCTCCGTCGTGCCTCGGGCACTTGTCAAACCGCTTGCCGCAATTATCGTGGCCATTCCCGCGATGTTGGTGTTCTGCGCGATGCCCGCCGCCGCGGCCGACTTACCCGTGCTCAAGGTCGGCGATCAGTCGTTGCAGACGCGCGGCATTCTCGAAGCGTCCGGCCAACTGAAAGACCTGCCGTACAAGATCGAATGGTTCAATTTTCCGGCAGCGCAGCCGCTTGGCGAAGCATTGAACGCGGGCGCGGTGGACGTCGGCGGCCTCGGCGACGCGCCGCTCGTTTTCGCGCTCGCAGCGGGCGCGCGGGTGAGGGCGGTCGCCGCGACGCGCTCGAATCCGCTCGATCTGGCGATCGTCGTCGGTCCGCATTCGCCGCTCACGGACGTCGCGGGTCTGAAGGGCAAGCGTCTCGCGACGACGCGCGGCTCCATCGGCCACTATCTCGCGCTCGCCGCGCTGAAAAAGGCCAACCTGTCCGCAAGCGACGTCGCGTTCGTGTTCCTCGCGCCCGCCGACGCCAAGGCCGCGCTCGCGTCCGGCAGCGTCGACGCGTGGTCGGTGTGGGACCCGTACACGGCGCTCGGCGAGTCGCGCGATCACGACCGCATCATCGCGAACGGCGTGGGTTTGTCGGAAGGGCTCAGCTATCAGGTCGCGACCGAGGCCGCGATTGCCGGCAAACGCGCGCAATTGGCGGACTTCCTGCGGCGCGTGGCGATCGGCCAGCGCTGGGCGCTCACGCATCCCGACGAAGTCGCGGCGATGCAATCGCGCGTCACGGGCTTGCCCACCGATGTGTTGAAGACGGTCTATCAGCGCGGCCAGGTGCATCCGGTCGCAATCGACGATACGGTCGTGGCCGCGCAGCAGCGCACCGCGGACACCTACGAAGCGGCCAACGTGATTCGCGCGCATCTGGATGTGCGTGCAAGTTTCGACCGCAGTTTCCCGTTGCCCTGACCGCGTCCCGCGGTGCCACTGACAGCGCCGCGAAATCCTCTGCAAATTCGGTGTAAACGCGCTCTCGTCTAGCGCTTCCAATCCCGTTAGATTAACGTCACTTGGAAGGCTTATTGAGGGGACCAGGGCGGCCAGTCAAGCAGCGGTTCGCCACTTCCGGCGATGGCGCAAGGTGTACGGCCAAGGCCGTTCATCGCCGCGCCGGAACGGACCGCTGCGCGTCGTCCTTCACGCGGTTTTCGCACATCTTCAAGACCGGCGTACTGACCGTACCCGCCGTCACGACCATCGCTTCACTGCCGTCCGGCATGGGCGACGCTTTGCACAGCGTCGCCTTTTTGCTTTCTGTTGCGTCTGTTGCGCTTTGCAATAATTGGCGCGCAGAGGGCGTCATCGTCGGAAAAGCGCTTTACGTCCTGCATTTTTCGCCTGCGAGGCCGGTTTCGCCGTGTCTTTGCGCGCCGTGTGCGCGCTCGCGGTTTTTGCGTCACGCGGTTATCCTGTAGCGCGCCCTAAGGAACGTCCAGCGGATGTCGAGCGGGAAATCCAGCGGGGAATCACTACACGACCGATGCGGTCATTCGCGTCCGCATCGCTACAGGAAATTTGCTGTGAGCCTGAAACTGCCTCTTGTCGCCATGCTGGCTGCATGCCTCGTGGTCACCGCGTGCGACGACCAACAGAGCGAGCACGCCGTGCAAAAAATCAAGGACCTGTTTAACGCCGTCAAGCCCGACGCGCTGCTGCTCAAGGACATGACGCCGGGCGTCACGACCGAAGCGCAGATCCGCGAGCAGATGGGCAAGCCCGAAACCGAACGCACCTTTACGGACGGCTCGAAGCGCTTCGAGTATCCACGTGGTCCGCAAGGTATGAATACGTACATGGTGGACATTGACCGGGACGGTAAACTGCAATCCATCACGCAAGTGCTGACCGCGGCGAACTTCGGCAAGATCCGCATCGGCATGAGCGAGGACGAAGTGCGGCGGCTGCTCGGCAAACCGGGTCAGGTCGCGGTGTTTCCGCTCAAGCCGGAAACGGTGTGGAGCTGGAAGTGGCGCGAGGGCGGCGTGACGGAAGAAGGCATTTTCAACGTGCACTTCGACCAGAATCACACGGTGTACACGACATCGCGTTCGGACGTCATGCGCGGGCGCTAGAAACGCTGTAAACAACGAGAAGCAGACGAAGAAAGACGGGGGGCATCATGATACGTCGACGTCGATACAGCCGTATCGGGCTGGTGTTGGGAGGCGGCGCCGCGCGCGGCTGGGCGCATATCGGCGCGATCCGCGCGCTGCACGACGCGGGCATCAAGCCCGACGTGGTATGCGGCACGTCGATTGGCGCGCTGGTCGGCGCCGTCTATGCGAACGGCGATCTGGACTGGCTCGAGGAGTGGGTGTCGCGGCTCACGTGGCAGACGGTCGTGCGCCTGCTCGACTTGCGTTTGTCCGGCGGTCTGCTTGGCGGGCGCAAGGTGATCCAGTTATTCGCCGACAAATTCAACGGCCGGTCCATCGCGCAACTGAACATGCCGTTCGCCGCCGTCGCCACCGAACTCGACACCGGCCGCGAAGGCTGGCTGCAGGACGGCAGCGTGGTCGACGCGGTGCGTGCGTCGATTGCGATTCCCGGCATTTTCACGCCGGTTTGGCACAACGGCGTATGGCTCGTCGACGGCGGGTTGAGCAATCCGGTGCCGGTGTCGGTCGCGCGCGGCATGCGGGCCGACTGCGTGATTGCCGTCGATCTGAACAACGACATTCTCAACGGACGCGATTTCGGCGGCGCGGTCGTGGACACGCCCGCCATCGATCCGAACGCACCGACGCCCGTTTCGATGCGCCGCAACGGCAAGCCCTGGCCGCGCTGGCTCGCGCCCGCCGAAGAGCGCGCGACCGACGACGTGCGCGTGCCGCCCGCGCCGAGCGCGCGCGTGCCGTCCATGCTGAGTTCGATCGCGCAAAGCATCGACATCATGCAGGTGCGGATCACGCGCAGCCGCCTCGCGGGCGAGCCCGCGGACATCCTGATCCAGCCGCGCCTGGGCGGCATGGGCATCTTCGATTTTCATCGCGCGGCGCCGGCCATCGAGGAAGGGCGCGCGGCGGTCGAATACATGCTGCCCGCGATCCGCGCGCGGCTCGGCATGGACTAGCGGCGGCCCGCTCCTGGTCTTCGCACGGCCGCGCTTCGCCTTGCGCGAAGCGCGCGCCGTCTATCGAAAAAGCGACCTCAAACTTGCTAAATCGCGGCGGCGCGTCCGCGCCACGCTGGTGACTGCATCCCGCCGCGTCCCCCAACACCAAGCGCCGCGAGCCGCCCGGCGCTTTCCGCGTACCCTGTTGCGGCGCAGCAAACTTTGCGTCGGCCTTTGAGAAATTAATTTTCGCTTGGGAGACTCCGCGCCATGCCTGATGAGCCGGGGTCCGACGAGCCGGCTGCATCGAGGCGTTCTCAAACCAAACTGGATGGAGACACGCGTGGTGCTATACGGCTTTGGTCCGGTCCTGCTGGCCGGCACGATCCAGACGGTCGAACTGTCGGTGCTGTCGCTCGCGGCCGCCGTGCTGCTCGGCCTCGCGGGCGCGGCGGCGAAACTCTCCCTCAACCGGCCGTTGCGCGCGCTCGCCACCGGCTACACGACCTTGATCCGCTCGGTGCCCGACCTCGTGCTGATGCTGCTGCTTTTCTACAGCATCCAGATCGCGGTCAACAATCTGACCGACGCGCTCGATGTGGCGCAGTTCGACATCGACCCATTCGTCGCCGGCGTGCTGACGCTCGGCTTCATTTACGGCGCGTATTTCACCGAGACGTTTCGCGGCGCGTTTCTCGCCGTGCCGCGCGGCCAGCTCGAAGCGGGCAGCGCCTACGGCATGAGCGGCGTGCGCGTGTTCGCGCGCATTCTCTTTCCGCAGATGATGCGTTTCGCGCTGCCCGGCATCGGCAACAACTGGCAGGTGCTGGTGAAAGCGACGGCGCTGGTGTCGATCATCGGTCTCGCGGATGTCGTCAAGGCCGCGCAGGACGCGGGCAAAAGCACCTTCAACATGTTCTTCTTCATCCTGATCGCGGCGCTCATCTATCTCGCGCTGACGACCGTCTCGAACCTCGCGCTGATCTGGCTGGAACGCCGCTATTCGATCGGCGTCCGGCACGCGGAGCTTTAAGACCATGATCGACATTCTCAACGACTTCTGGCGCGCGTTTCTCTACTGGGACGGCCAGCGCATGTCCGGCCTCGCGGTCACGTTGTGGCTGCTGGTCGTGTCCGTCGGCATCGGCTTTTGTCTTGCGATTCCGCTCGCGGTCGCGCGCGTGTCGAAAAAGCGCTGGCTGTCGACGCCCGTGCGTCTCTACACGTATGTATTTCGCGGCACGCCGCTGTACGTGCAACTGCTGCTTATCTACACCGGCATGTACAGCCTCGAATTCGTGCGTTCGCATGAACTGCTGGATGCGTTTTTCCGCAGCGGCTTTCACTGCGCGATTCTCGCTTTCGCGCTGAACACCTGCGCGTACACCACGGAGATCTTCGCCGGCGCGATTCGTTCGACCTCGCATGGCGAAGTGGAAGCGGCCCGTGCCTATGGCATGAGCTGGTTCACGATGTACCGCCGCATTGTGATACCGTCCGCGCTGCGCCGCGCCTTGCCGTTGTACAGTAACGAAGTGATCCTGATGCTGCACGCGACCACCGTCGCGTTCACGGCTACCGTGCCGGATATCCTGAAGGTGGCGCGCGACGCGAATTCGGCAACCTATCGTTCGTTCGACGCATTCGGCCTCGCGGCGTTGATCTACCTCGTGGTGTCGTTTGCTCTCGTCGCGCTGTTCCGCCGCGCCGAGCGTCACTGGCTCGGTTATCTGGCGGTCCGCACGCATTGAGCGCGCCGTCGCAAGTTCGATCGTATTTTCAAAGGGAGAGCACCTTGCTCCACACCACGCAAACCCAGGCTTGCAAGCTCGCCGTGCAGGACATCCACAAGCGCTACGGCGACAACGAAGTGCTCAAGGGCGTGTCGCTGAACGCGAACAAGGGCGACGTGATCAGCATCATCGGCGCGAGCGGTTCGGGCAAGAGCACCTTCCTGCGCTGCATTAATTTTCTCGAGCGGCCGAACGCGGGGCAGATTGTCGTCGACGGCGAAGCGGTCAAGACGAAGGCCGACCGCGCGGGCAATCTCGAAGTCGCGGATCACAAGCAGTTGCAACGCATTCGCACGAAACTCGCGATGGTGTTCCAGCACTTCAATTTGTGGGCGCATATGAACGTGATCGAGAACGTCGTCGAGGCGCCGATTCACGTGCTCGGCCTGCCGCGTCGCGAAGCCGAAGAGCGCGCGCGCGAATATCTCGAGAAGGTGGGCCTCGCGCCGCGCGTCGAAAAACAGTATCCGGCGCATCTGTCCGGCGGTCAGCAGCAGCGCGTGGCGATTGCCCGCGCGCTCGCGATGAATCCCGATGTGATGCTGTTCGACGAGCCGACTTCGGCGCTCGATCCCGAACTCGTCGGCGAAGTGTTGAAGGTCATGCAGAAGCTCGCGGAAGAAGGGCGCACGATGATCGTCGTCACCCACGAAATGGGTTTTGCGCGCAACGTGTCGAACCATGTGATGTTCCTGCATCAAGGCCGCACGGAAGAAGAAGGCTTGCCCGCCGAAGTGCTGAGCGCGCCGCGCAGCGAGCGGCTCAAGCAGTTCCTCTCCGGCAGCCTGAAGTAACGCGCGCCGCGTCCGCCCGTTCGCCCGCTCGCCGCGTTGTGATCCGCTGATGGCCCGCACGTCCAGTCCCGCACGCACCACGCAGGTTGCAATCGTCGCATTGCCGCCCGTGTCGATGTCGGGCGTCGGGCCGATTGTCGACGCGCTCAATCTCGCCAACGAAATCGACGGCCGCGCGCTGTATCGCGTGCAGGTCTGCTCGTGGGACGGCCGCGCGGTGCCGCTCGCGGGCGGAGCGCAATGGCCCGCCGACGCCGCATTCGGCGACGCGATCGCGTGCGACTGGCTGATCGTCATCACGGAACGCTTTCAGCAATTTGCCGACTATCGGCTGTTTCTCGCGAGCCTTGCGCGCGTCGGGCAACGCACGCCGCTCGTCACCGGTATTCATCACGGCGTGTGGTGGCTCGCGATGGCGGGGCAATTGTCGGGCTATCGCGTGAGCGTGAACTGGGAAACCTATCAGCAGTTCGCCGAGCAGTTCGAGCGCTCCATCGTCACGCAGCAGATTTTCGAAATCGACCGCGATCGCGCGACTTGCGCGGGCGGTCAGGCCACCGTCGACTTCATGCTCGCGATGATCGGCCGCGAACACGGCCCCGAACTCGCGGATCGCATCGCGGATACGCTCGGCGTCGGCGTGTTGCGCGCGGGCGAGGAACGTCAGCGCATTCCGTTCGTGACCGCGCCGGGCGAGCGCCATCCGCGTCTGAACGATGCGTTGATGCTGATGGAAGCGAATATCGAAGACCCGCTCACCACCGACGAAATCGCCGGTCTCGTCGGCGTTTCGCGGCGGCAACTGGAGCGCCTCTTTCGCCAGTATCTCGGCTCGATGCCGTCCAAATACTACTTGGGTCTGCGCCTTTCGAAAGCGCGCACGCAATTGCAGCGCACCAGCAAATCGGTCGTGCAGATCAGCCTCGCGTGCGGATTTTCGTCGGCGGCGCACTTTTCGAATGCATACCGCGAGCGCTTCGGCGTGACGCCGCGCGAGGATCGCCGCAACTGGCTCGACCGGCAGACGGGCGCGGGCGGCGCGGCGGCGAGCGAGCCGCGCGCGGGCGCGTTGATCGAGCGGCCGGATCTCGCGGATTGAAAGCATCTCGGCTCGCGGCGGGCGCCGCTCGCAGCGCGCCGCGAGGTGGAAGCTCATAGAAAGCGTCGCGTATGCGCAAGACGTATCGCGCGCGGTTTCCTACACTACCTGTATTACCTCTCACCGTAACGAGGATTTGCCATGAACGACCTGACTGTGACACGCAAGACCTTCGACGAAGTCATGGTGCCGGTATTCGCGCCCGCCGCCTTCGTGCCGGATCGCGGTCTCGGCTCACGCGTCTGGGATACGCAGGGCCGCGACTATATCGACTTCGCCGGCGGCATCGCCGTCACCGCGCTCGGTCACGCGCATCCCGAACTGCTGAAAGTTTTGCAGGAGCAGGGCAGCAAGCTGTGGCATATCGGCAATGGCTACACGAACGAGCCGGTGTTGCGTCTTGCGAAACGTCTCGAAGACCTGACCTTCGCGGACCGCGCGTTCTTCGCGAACTCGGGCGCCGAAGCGAACGAAGCGGCGCTGAAGCTCGCACGCCGCGTCGCGTTCGACCGCCACGGCGCCGAGAAATTCGAAGTGATCTCGTTCACGCAGTCGTTTCATGGCCGCACGTTCTTCACTGTCAGCGTCGGCGGTCAGCCGAAGTATTCGGAAGGCTTCGGACCGGTGCCGCAAGGCATCGTGCATTTGCCGTACAACGACATCGAGGCCGCGAAGAAGGCGATTGGCGCGAAGACCTGCGCGGTGATCGTCGAGCCGATTCAGGGGGAGGGCGGGGTGATTCCGGCCGATCCGGCGTTCCTGAAAGCGCTGCGCGAAGCCTGCGACCAGCACGGCGCGCTGCTGATTTTCGACGAAGTGCAAACGGGCGTGGGCCGCAGCGGCTACTTCTACGCGTATCAGGACACCGGCGTCACGCCGGACATTTTGACCACCGCGAAGGCGCTCGGCAACGGCTTCCCGATCGGCGCGATGCTGACCACGAACGAACTGGCCGCGCATTTCAAGGTCGGCGTGCATGGCACCACGTATGGCGGCAATCCGCTTGGCTCGGCCATCGCGGAGAAGGTGGTCGAACTGGTTAGCGATCCGAAGCTCCTCGAAGGCGTGCGCACGCGCAGCGACGTGCTGAGGGGTCATCTCGCGAAGCTCAACGAGCGCTTCGGCCTCTTCACCGAAGTGCGCGGCAAGGGCCTGTTGATCGGCGCCGAATTGACGGATGCGTACAAGGGCCGCGCGAAAGACTTCGTCACGGCCGCGGGCCAGCATGGCGTGATCATGCTGATGGCGGGACCGGACGTGTTGCGCTTCGTGCCGTCGCTGATCATGCCGCTCGACGACATGAACGAAGGCTTCGAACGGCTCGCGAAAGCGATTGCCGAAGTGGTCGGCGCGAAGGCCGAAGCGGCGTCGAAATAAAACGGCGCGTTCAACGCCTCGCACCGACGCATAGGGGAACTCATGCGTCACATTCAACAGGAACGATGATGCTCTTCGTACGCCCCGGCCGCCTCGCCGATCTCGATGCGCTCGAACATATGGCGCGCACCGCGCAACCGGTGCTGCATTCCCTGCCGCACGACCGGCGCGCGCTCGAGGCACGCGTCGCGCTGTCGGAAGATTCGTTTCGCGCGGACGTCGACTTTCCGGGCGAGGAGTTCTATCTGTTCGTGCTCGAAGACAGCGAGACCGGCAAACTGATGGGCACGGCGAGCATCATTGCGGCGGCGGGTTATTCGGACCCGTTCTACGCGTTTCGTAACGACGCGCTGATTCATGCGTCGCGCGAATTGCACGTGAACCGCAAGATTCACGCGCTCACCATGTCGCATGAACTGACGGGCAAGAGCCGGCTCGCGGGCTATTACATCGACCCGTCGCTGCGTGGCGACGCCGCTGCGCATCTGCTGTCGCGCGCGCGCATGATGTACATCGCCGCGAATCGCAGGCGCTTTACGTCCGAGGTGTTCTCGCTGCTGCTCGGCGTGACCGACGAGCATGGCGTGTCGCCATTCTGGGAAGCGGTGGGGCGCAAGTTCTTCGGCCGCGATTTTGCCGACATCGAAATCGAATCGGGCGGACGCAGCCGAACGTTTATCGCCGAAGTGATGCCGACGTATCCGATCTATGTGCCTTTGCTGCCCGAAGCCGCGCAGCGCGTGCTCGGCGAGCCGGATTCGAACGCTCTACTGGCGTATGAAATCCATCTGGAAGAAGGCTTCGAGACGGACCGCTTCATCGATATTTTCGACGCGGGGCCGGTGCTCACCGCGCAGGTGGACCGCAGTGCGTCGGTCGCGCGCAATGAAACGCGCGTCGTGCACGAGACGGCCGCAGCCGCGAGCGGCGCTGCGTATCTGATCGCGCACAACGGCGTGGATGGCGAATTCCGCTGCGTGCTCGGCGATCTGCCGTCGACGAAAAGCGAAGGGGCACCCCTCGCGCAGGCGGCGCGGGCGGCACTCGGCGTGCAGGACGGCAATGCGGTGCGTTGCGCGCCGCTGCATCGTCCGGGAGACGAAGAAGATCAACAGCAGCACGAACAATCGGGAGACGCGCAATGATCGTCGTTCGCGTTGTGCAACGAGGCGATGTGGACGCGTTGATGCGGCTCGCGCAGGAAACCGGCCCAGGCCTCACCACCTTCAAGCCGGACCGCGAAGCGCTTGCCGCACGCGTCGAACGGGCGCGCCGCACGATGGAAGACAAGGCCGCGCCGCATGAAGCAGGCTACTTCTTCGTGATGGAAGACACGCAAACCGGCGACGTCGCCGGCGTCTGCGGCATCGAAGCGGCTGTCGGCCTGCAGCAGCCGTTCTACAACTATCGCGTGAGCACGGTGGTGCACGCGAGCCAGGACCTCGGCATCTGGACGCGCATGCGCGCGCTCAACATCTCGCATGACCTGACGGGTTACGCCGAAGTGTGCTCGCTGTTTCTGAGCCCGCGTTATCGCACGAGCGGAGTGGGCGGCCTGCTGTCGCGTTCGCGCTTCATGTTTCTTGCGCAGTTTCGCGAGCGCTTTCCGCAGCGTTTGTGCGCGGAATTGCGCGGCCATTTCGATGAGCAAGGCACGTCGCCGTTCTGGCGCGCGGTCGGCTCGCATTTCTATCAGATCGACTTCAACGCGGCCGATTACCTCAGTTCTCATGGACGCAAGGCGTTTCTTGCCGAGCTGATGCCGCGCTATCCGGTGTATGTCGAGTTGCTGCCTGAAGAAGCGCAGCAATGCGTCGGCCTCACGCATAGCGACACGATTCCGGCGCGCCGCATGCTCGAAGCGGAAGGGCTGCGCTACGAGAACCACGTCGATATTTTCGATGCCGGTCCGGTGCTCGAGTGCCATATCTCCGACTTGCGCACGGTGCGCGAAAGCGTGATGGTGCCGCTCGAAATGGCCGACGTGCCGGCGGGCGCGCCGCAGGATGCGCCGCGTTCAATGGTGTCGAACACGTCGCTCGGCGATTTTCGCGTGGGCGTGGCGGCGGGCGTGCCGCAAGACGGCGTGTTCCGCATGAACGCGATCGAAGCGTCGGCACTCGGCGTCAAGGCAGGCGACCCGGTGCGGGTGCTGCCGCTGAAACATAAACAGGGATGATCATGAGCGAGCTTTTCATCGGCGGCGAATGGGCTGCCGGCACAGGACCCGCATTCGCGTCGCGCAACCCCGGTACGGGCGCGACGGTGTGGGAAGGCAATAGCGCGTCCGCGGACGACGTGGATCGCGCGGTGCGCGGCGCACGGCGAGCGTTCGCGGCATGGTCGGCGCTGAGTCTCGATGAGCGTTGCGCGGTGGTGCGCCGTTTCGCCGCGCTCGTCACCGAACGCAAGGAAGCGCTCGCTGAAGCGATCGGCCGCGAGACCGGCAAGCCGCTGTGGGAAGCGCGCACCGAAGCGGCTTCGATGGCCGCGAAAGTCGAGATTTCGATTCAGGCGTACAACGAGCGCACCGGCGAAAAGCGTTCGTCGATGGCGGACGGCACCGCGGTTTTGCGGCATCGTCCGCATGGCGTGGTCGCCGTGTTCGGGCCGTATAACTTTCCTGGGCATCTGCCGAACGGGCATATCGTGCCGGCGCTGATCGCGGGCAATGCGGTCGTGTTCAAGCCGTCCGAACTCGCGCCGGGCGTCGCCGCGCTGACCGTGCAAATCTGGGCCGATGCGGGCTTGCCGGCCGGCGTGCTGAACCTCGTGCAGGGCGAGAAGGACACGGGCGTTGCGCTAGCGAATCATCGGCAGATCGACGGTCTGTTCTTCACCGGTAGTTCGGATACCGGAACGTTGTTGCACAAGCAGTTCGGCGGACGGCCGGAGATCGTGCTCGCGCTCGAAATGGGCGGCAACAATCCGCTCGTGATCGGGCCGGTCGCGGACATCGACGCCGCCGTGCATCACACGATCCAGTCGGCGTTTCTGTCGGCGGGGCAGCGCTGCACTTGCGCACGCCGCATTTTCGTACCGAACGACGCGTTCGGCGAGCGCTTTCTCGCGCGCTTCGTCGAGGTGAGTTCGCGCATCAGCGTCGGCGAATATAACGCCGAGCCGCAGCCTTTCATGGGCGCGGTGATCTCGGCGCGCGCGGCCTCGCGCCTCGTCGCGGCGCAGGAACGCTTGCTCGCGGATGGCGCACATGCGTTGCTGAAAATGGAGCAGCGCGATCCGAAGCTCGGCTTCGTCACGCCGGCCATTCTCGACGTGAGCGCCGTGAAGAATCTGCCCGACGAGGAACACTTCGGGCCGCTCGCGCAGATCATCCGTTACGACAGCTTTAACGAAGCGCTCGAAAAAGCCAACGACACCGAGTTCGGTTTGTCCGCGGGCCTGCTCGCCGACGACGAATCGCTGTGGACGCATTTCCAGCGCACCATCCGCGCGGGCATCGTCAACTGGAACCGGCCGACCAACGGCGCGTCGTCGGGTGCGCCGTTCGGCGGGCCGGGGCGTTCGGGCAATCACCGGCCGAGCGCTTATTACGCGGCCGATTACTGCGCGTATCCGATGGCGTCGGTTGAAAGCGCGCAACTGCAAATGCCCGCGAGCGTCTCGCCGGGCCTTCAATTCTAAGGATCGACGATGCAAGCCACTGAAGCCAATTTCGACGGCCTGGTCGGCCCGACGCACAACTATGCGGGGCTGTCGTTCGGCAACGTCGCGTCGCAGAACAACGAGAAGTCGGTTGCGAATCCGAAGGCGGCCGCGAAGCAGGGTCTGCGCAAGATGAAGCAGTTGGCCGATCTCGGCTTTCATCAGGGCGTGCTGCCGCCGCAGGAGCGGCCGTCGGTGCGTCTGTTGCGCGAGCTCGGTTTTTCCGGCGACGATGCCACGGTGATCGCCAACGTGGCGAAGAATGCGCCCGAGTTGCTGGCCGCCGCGAGTTCGGCTTCGGCGATGTGGACCGCGAATGCCGCGACCGTGAGTCCGTCCGCCGACACGCACGACGGCCGCGTGCATTTCACGCCGGCCAATCTGTGCAGCAAACTGCATCGCGCGATCGAACACGAATCGACGCGCCGCACGTTGCGCGCGATTTTCAGCGACGCCGATCGCTTCGCGGTGCATGAGGCTTTGCCCGGCACGCCCGCGCTCGGCGATGAAGGTGCGGCGAACCACACGCGCTTTAGCGCGGAATATGGCGCACGTGGCGTCGAATTCTTCGTGTACGGCCGCAGCGAGTATCGCCGCGGACCCGAGCCGAAACGCTTTCCCGCGCGTCAGACGTTCGAAGCGAGCCGCGCGGTCGCGCATCGTCATGGCTTGCAGGAAGAAGCAACTGTCTACGCGCAACAGAATCCCGAAGTGATCGACGCAGGCGTTTTTCATAACGACGTGATCGCGGTCGGCAATCGCAATACGCTGTTCTGTCATCAGCTTGCGTTTGTCGAACAGCAGGCGGTGTACGACGAGTTGCGCGCGAAACTCGCTGGCCTGAAGGCGGACTTCAACGTGATCGAAGTGCCCGATGCACAGGTGAACGTGGCGGACGCGGTCTCGTCGTATCTGTTCAACAGCCAGTTGCTGACGCGCCCCGACGGCAAGCAGGTGCTGGTGGTACCGCAGGAGTGCCGCGAAAATCCGCGCGTGGCCGCGTATCTGGACGATCTGACGTCGCACACGGGTCCGATCGACGAGGTGCTCGTGTTCGATCTGCGCGAAAGCATGAAGAACGGCGGCGGGCCGGCGTGCCTGCGTCTGCGTGTGGTGCTGAACGAAGCGGAGCGCGCGGCGGTCACACGCGGCGTGTGGATCGACGACACGTTGTTCGGGCGGCTCGATACGTGGATCGAAAAGCATTATCGCGACCGTCTCGCACCGTCTGATCTCGCCGATCCTAAACTGCTCGTCGAGTCGCGCACCGCGCTCGATGAACTCACGCAGATTCTCGGCCTCGGATCGCTCTATGACTTCCAGCGCTGAGCGCGGCGAGCCGGTCGCAATGCTCGACGATTTCCTCGCCTATACGCTCGCGGGCACGCGGCCTGCCGCGAACGACATGCAAGGCACGTGCGCCGGCGGCGTGCGCTGGTCGTGGCTCGATGACGGCGTGCTGCTGCTCGAGCCGGCCGCGTCTTTGAACAACACACGCAGCGTGCTTGCATCGGCCGGCGTGCATGGCGACGAAACCGCGCCGATCGAACTGCTGTCGCATCTCGTGCGCGACATCGCGCGCGGCGACGCAGCGTTGACCTGCCGCCTGCTCGCGATCCTCGGCAATGTCGATGCGATGCGCGACGCGTGCCGCTATCGCGACGACGATCTCAATCGCCTCTTCAGCGGCCGGCATCTGCAACTGCCGCACAGTCACGAGGCGCCGCGCGCCGCGGCGCTCGAGCGGGCCGCTGTGCAGTTCTTCGATGCCGCTTCGAAAGAGCCGGGCGCGCGCTGGCATATCGACATGCACACGGCGATCCGCGCGTCCGCGTTCGAGCGCTTCGCGCTGCTGCCGCATACGGGCAGGCCATTTTCGCGCGCGATGTTCGAGTGGCTCGGCGAGGCGCGCATTAGCGCAGTGCTGTTGCACACCACGAAGGGCAACACGTACTCGCATTTCACCGCGCAGGCTTGCGCTGCCGACGCGTGCACGCTGGAACTCGGCAAGGTGCGTCCGTTCGGCCAGAACGACCTCACGCGTTTTGCGGGCGCGGATCAGGCGTTGCGTCATCTGCTCGCGGGCACGAATGGCAATACGCAAGCGGAACTGCCGCGCGCCTTCACGGTGATCGACCAGATCACGAAGCAAAGCGACGCGTTCGAATTGCTGGTCGCGCCCGATGTCGCGAACTTCACGCCGTTCGCGAAGCACACCTTGCTCGCACGCGATGGCGACTATCGCTACGTCGTGCAGCATGACGAAGAGCGCCTCGTGTTTCCGAATGCGACGGTGAAGCCCGGTTTGCGCGCGGGCTTGATGGTGATCGAGACGACTGAAGAGACGCACGGCGCGCTCGTCTAGCGGCGCGATGTGTAAAGACACGAAGGCGCATACTATTCGCGCCGGTTGAGCTCGTTGCATTGCTTGCGCCACCGCGACATCAACTTGCAGCTTTGCGCTTCAGCGCTGCCCCGCGCTCGCGACGCAGCCTTCACCCCAACGCCACGCAGCCGCGGCAAACGAGCCTGTACAATCCCCGCCTCGCGGCTGTTGCGCTGCACCACAACGGCCGCGCGAGTTTGAATCGCATTTTTGGCGCGGCAATCATGCCTGTCCGGATTCGGCTCCGTCCTGTTCAATACCGTAGAGGAACACCCGTAATGAAGATGAATTGGCGAAACACGGCTGCGCTCGCGCTATTCGCGACGGCAACGCTCACGGCAGCGTCCGCTTCGGCGGCGGACATCAAGGAAGTGCGCTTCGGTGTCGAGGCGTCGTATGCGCCGTTCGAATCGAAGTCGCCGTCGGGCGAACTGCAGGGCTTCGACATCGACGTCGGCAATGCCGTGTGCGCGAAGCTGAAGGCGAAGTGCGTGTGGGTCGAGAATTCGTTCGACGGCCTGATTCCCGCGTTGCAGGCGCGCAAATTCAACGCGATCAACTCGGACATGACGATCACCGAGCAGCGTCGTCAGGCCATCGACTTCACCGACCCGATCTACACGATCCCGAATCAGATGATCGCGAAGAAGGGCAGCGGCTTGCAGCCGACGCCCGCGTCGCTGAAGGGCAAGCACGTCGGCGTGCTGCAGGGCACGATTCAGGAAACCTATGCGAAGGCGCGTTGGGCGCCGGCCGGTGTCGACGTCGTGCCGTATCAGACGCAGGATCAGATCTACGCGGACCTCTCGTCCGGGCGTCTGGATGCATCGTTCCAGGACGCGGAAGCGGCATCGAAGGGCTTTCTGAAGAAGCCGCAAGGCGCGGGCTTCGAGTTCGCTGGACCGGCCGTCACGGACGAAAAGCTGCTCGGCGCGGGCGTGGGCTTCGGCATTCGCCGCGGCGACAAGGCGTTGAAGGATGCGTTGAACCAGGCGCTGAAGGAACTGAAGGCCGACGGCACGATCGACCGTTTCGCGGCGAAATACTTCGACGTGAAAGTGGTGCTGAAGTAACGCGTTGCTGCTTGACGCCTCAACAAAAAACGGCCGCTGCTTGCGGCCGTTTTGCATGGTGCGCGTGGTTGTCCGCCTCGTCATGGGCGTTATCGGCTTTGTCCACTTGCCAAATATTTCCAGATATTGTTTTGTGGACATGTGCGCGCAAGACAGCCTGCGCTAAAATCGCCGGGCGCGCTGCGATGGCGAAGTTGCCGTCGCCAACGCGACGTCGCAAACGATAAACACGCCGCGCGCGTTGCCGTGCGGCGAAAACCACAAGACAGCAGCAAGCGCCGGGGCGGCGCCTCGCGGGGGACCACAATGAGCACCATTGCAGTCGAAAATCCGGGCCGTGCATATGCCAGCGACACCAGCGACGCCAGCGACGCCACGGACGATGCGCAGTTGAACGCCAGCTTCGCGCGGCAGCCCATCCTCAATCGGGACGGCATGCTGTGCGGCTACGAGCTAAAGATACGCGCGCCGGAAGCGCCGGCAGAGGCGCAGTTCGACCTCGGCTCTGAGGCAGACACCGAAAGCGGCGCAGACGATCAAGACGATCAAGACCCGCGAGCCGGGCGGGCGCCCACGCCCGCGCAACGCGTGGCCCGCGCGATCATCCGCGGACTGGTCGAGAGCAATGTGCGCAACGCGCTGACCGGGCATCCTGCGTATATCGACACGAACCGCGACATGCTGTTCGACGACGCAATCGAGCGGCTGCCCGCCGAGCGCTTTCTGTTCGAACTGCCGCCCGACATGCACGTCGACGACGATCTGATCGCGCGCATCGTGCTGCTGCATGGCCGGCGCTATCGCTTCGTGCTCGACGACGTCACGCAGCCCAACGAGACTTTCGCGAAGCTCTTGCCCTACGCGGAAGCCATCAAGATCGACATCACGCGCGCGCCCGCCGCGCTGCTGCCCAAGCTGACGAGCGTGCTCAAATCGGCGGGCAAGCTGCTGATCGCAGCGGGGCTCGACGCGCAAGCCGATTTCGAAACGGCGCACGGCCTCGGGTTCGACCGCTTCCAGGGCTACTTCTTCGCGCGTCCGCAAACCTCGTTGACGCGCCGTGTCAGCGCACCGCGCCACGCGTTGCTCAATCTGCTGCAATTGCTCGCCGGCGACCCGACCGTCGCGCAGCTCGAAGCGGAGCTCAAGCTCAATCCGGTGCTGGTGATGCATCTGATGAAGCTCGCGAATTCGAGCGGCTTCGCGGTCGGCCATAAGGTCACGACGCTGCGCGAGGCGATCAACGCAACCGGCACCGACCGCATCGCGCGCTGGACGCAGTTGCTGTTGTATGCGGACGGCCGCAAGGTCGCGCTCGAAGACGATCCTCTGCTGCAACTCGCGGCCACGCGCGCGCGTTTCATGGAACTGGCGATCGAGCGTCTGCCGGACGCGGGCCGCGACGAAGCGGACGCGGCCTTTCTCACGGGTGTGTTTTCATTCGTCGATGCGGTGTTCGGCGGCTCGCTCGAAAGCACGCTTAATGTGCTGACGTTGTCGCGTCCGATTCAGGCGGCGATTCTGCATCGCGAGGGCGTGCTCGGCCAACTGCTCGCCGCCGTCGAGGCGTTGGAAAACGGCGCGTGGGACACGCTCGCCGCGCGCTGCGCGCAGCTTGCGCCGTTGACGATCGAAGAGGTCGCGCAAATGGGACTCGCGGCCGGCGCCTGGGCAGGCGTCGCGGACCGCAGCGCGGAAGGGTTGGAAAGAATCGAGGACTGAGGCCGCACCTGCGACGAAGCCGGCATGCAGCGCATGCCGGCTTCAAAATCAGCCTTGGAAATCAGCTTCGCAATTCAGCTTAAAAACACCTGGCGTCGGGCAAACACAGAAAACTGCAGACTCACGCGACGTGATCAGCGATCACGCCACGTCTTTACATCGTCTCCATTTCCCGCATCTGCCCCAGGCCGAAAAAACGGCCTAACTCCCTGGCCAGTTCGTTCAGCACGCTCATCTCCTTCTGCGAGATACGGCGTGGCTCCTGCGTATGAGACCAGTCGCCATACAGCAACGCGACCGTCTGGTCCGTTTCATCCACCACGGGTAACAGCACGAAGGCGCGGGCGTCGTCGAACGAACGGCGGAACCACTCGGGCAGCCGCGCGACCATTTTCGGATCGCGCGCATTTTCGATGAAGATGCCCACCGAATTCGCGATGGCCAGATGGAACACATCGGGCTCGAACGCGGAGCTGAACGTGAGCTTGGGCAGCGCCGCGTCGATTTTCGGGCCGAGGCCGAGACGTGCGCGGAACGTGCCGTTGCTGTGCTTGACGAATACCACGGTGCGCGCAAAGCCGAGCGCCGCGAGAACCGTTTCCGACGCCATGCCGAGGGCCGGCGCGAGCGAGCTGCTGTCAGGCAGATTGCGCAAATCCTGGACGCCCGCCGCAATGCGCGACTCGGGGTCCAGCGCCTCGCGCGCCATTGCGTCCGCATTCGCGCGCAACTCGACGATCTCGCGCATCACGCCGTCGCCGCCTTCCTCGCGCGCCAACGCCACGCTCATTTCGAGCAGCACTTCGGGATCGGTGTTGAGCGCGCGGCTATATTCCTGCGCGAGCTCGGCGATGCGCTCCTCGCGCTCGAAGTCGGGCATGTTCTGCTGCGTGAGGACGTCCGCGACCGCCGTCGAATAATTGGTGATCGCGCGCAGCCACTGCACCTGGCGCGGCTGTTCGGTGTCTTGCGGATCGAACTCGCCCATGCCCGAGCGGATCATGTCGGGCAGGCGCCAGCGCACCGCGGCTTCGGCGCCGATTTCGTCGAACGTCACGCCGAGCACCAGCACGCACGCATCCGCTTCGAGCGTGCCGCCTTCGATGTGCCGGCGAATCTGATCCCATTCCGCGTCGAGATAGAACACCACCAGCAGCTTGCCGATTTGCCGCATCAGCGTGCAGACCACGGCTTCCTCGCCGGCACGCAGATCGCCGCGCTCCGTCAGCTTGCGCGCGACGCAGCCCGACAGCAGCGTGCGGTTCAGTTCGAGTTTCGCGTCGATGCGGCGCGGCGCGCTGTGATGAAAGTGATCGACGATCTTCAGGCCGACGACGAGATGACCGACCGCGTCCATGCCGAGCACCATCAACGCGCGCGACACCGTGGTGATATTGCCGCCGAACGCCATGTACATGGCCGAGTTCGCGAGCCGCAGCACTTTTTGCGTCAATGCGAAGTCCGACAGCACCACCTGCACGAGGCCGGTGAAGTCGAGGTCGTCGTTGTTCATTGCCGCCATGGTGGTGCGCAACGACTGCGACAGCATGGGGAAATCGCCGCGCTCGCTCATTCGCGTCCAGAGCCGGTCGAGCACCGCCGCCTTTACCATGTGAGTCCCGCAAAAGCCATACGTGTTCCAATGAATGCCATGCCGGCGCGAGGCCGGCTGATGCCGCTGCTTGAGCGCTTGAGCCGCACCGCTATGCGCTGTGCAGATGAAGCGAACGCGCTTCGAAACGCTGCGCCAGTTCGTCGGAGGGCAGCGCCTTGCAGACGAGCCATCCCTGTATGTGGTCACATCCCATTTCGGTGAGCAGGCTGCGCTGCGCTTCCGTTTCGACGCCCTCGGCGACCAGTTCGAGGTCGAGCGTCTGGGCGAGCCCGACCACTGCGCTGACGATCGCCTGATCGTTCCGGGAGGTTAGCAGATTCTCGACAAAACTCCTGTCGATCTTAAGTTTTGCAAGGGGAAACCGTTGCAGGTAAGCCAGGCTCGAATAGCCGGTGCCGAAATCGTCGACGGCGAAGCGGATGCCCATCGCCGTTAGATCCTCGAGCAGCACCTTCGCGTGCGCCGGGTCGTGCATCAGCAGGCTTTCGGTGATCTCGAACACGAGGCGCCGCGGATCGATGCCGGTCAGCTCGATCGCCTCGCGCACGGCGTCCTTGAAGCGCGGGTCGCGGAACTGCTGCGGCGACACGTTGACCGCGACGTATTGCAGCGAGATGCCGCGCGCGTCCCACTGGATCAACTGCATGCAGGCGACCTTGAGCACCCAGTTGCCGAGGAAGTTGATGAGCCCGACCGACTCCGCGAGCGGAATGAACATCGACGGCGGCACGAGTCCATGCACCGGATGCATCCAGCGGATCAGCGCCTCGACGCCGACCACGCCGTGCGTGCGGCTGCTCGTGATCGGCTGGAAGTGCAGCGAGAACTCGCCGTTGCGCACGCCGTCGTACAGATCGGCCTCCAGCTTCAGGCGCTCGGCGTCGGCGGGATTGTCGTCCGGCACGTAGAACGCGAGCGTATTGCCGCCCGCCGACTTCGCCTGCAGCAGCGCGTGATCGGCCCAGCGCAGCAGATGGGTGTCGTGCGCGGCGGTGTCGTTGGCGTGACGCACGTCCGGATAGAGCGCAATGCCGATGCTCGCGGACAGATGCACCTGCTGGCCGCTGAAGACATACGGCTGCTGGATCGCGGTCAACAGACGCCGCGCCAGCGCTTCGGCGGCGGCCGCGGCGTCGGTGCGGTTCGCGGCGGGCTTCACGAGAATCGCGAACTCGTCGCTGGCCACGCGCGCCACCGTCTCGTTCGGTCCCGTCATGTTCAGGATGCGCCGCGCCGTGTCGCGCAGCATGTCGTCGCCGGCGTCGTAGCCGAGCGCGCGGTTCACGCGCTGATAATCGTCGATGTCGAGCAGCAGCAGCGCGGCGGGCGTGCCGTGCGCGTCGGCCTGCTGCTGCGCCTCGAGCAGCGCGGGAATCAGCGCCGACTGGTTGGCGAGATTGGTCAGCCGGTCCAGATGCAGCGCCTGGATCAGGCGCTCTTCGCTTGCGCGCCACGCGGACACGTCGAAGCCGGCGATCGCAAAGCCGTCGATGCCGTTATGGCTGTTGCGCACCACACGCAGCTCGACGGTGATCGGATAGGTCAGCGACTTGATGAGCCCAAGCGTCGCCTTCTCGACATTGCCGGAGGCCGAGGCGCGAACCAGCAGCGCGTCGAGCCGCGCGACGTCGGCCTGCGCCACCAGCTCATGCAGCGTGATCGTCTCCAGATACTCGCGGTGATAGCCGATAAAGCGCAGGCTCGCGTCCGAAACATAGATAAAGCGCAGGTCGGTGTCCACGTGCGCCAGCAGGTCCACGGCGCCGACCACGTGCTCGAAGTGCAGCGCGGCGGGCGGCTCGGCTTGCGGTCGGGCTTGCGGCCTGGATTGCGGCTTCTGTTCGACGCGCCGGCCAAGCGCCAGAAGCCGGTCGACGACCGTGCGCAAGGAGCCCCGGCGGGGCGCGGTGATCCTGTTCGCTTCCATGTTTGTCGCTGGCAACCTGTGTTCGTCTGCGGGCGGAGCGGTTTGACGGTCCGCCAGGTGAGGGCGGTGAAAAACTATCAGGCCGCCCCATCAGGACTAGATAACGGCCTGCGCCCTGGAATCTTTAGTGCTTGCGCGAGAAAAACATCCCGTAAGGGACGAGACTGCGCGCGGCGGCAATTCCCAACCGCCGATTCCGTTAAAGTGCGGTTGCCTCACGTCCGTTAATACGGCAAACCCCCTGTGCGGTGGCGCGCGCCGCTGCCGTGCAGTCCTTCGAAAGCTGCATCGACGATCCATGTCTGAACTACATCTGGTCAGGGCCTCCGCCCGGCGCATCGAGGTGCGCGACGCGTCCGGCGACGATCCCGACGCGGCTGCCGCCCCGCAGTTCGTTTATCTGGGCCGGCAGCCGATCCTCGATCGCCAGGGCGCGCTCAACGCGTACGAGCTGCTGTTCCGGGCCGGCGCCCACAATTACGCCGAGGTGACCAACGACGCGCAGGCGACCGCGCAGGTGGTGGCGCGCGCGCTCGGCGGAATCGGCGTGCCGGCCGTGCTCGGCCCGCATCGCGGCTTCGTGAACATCGACCGGACCATGCTGTTCGACGACATCGTGCATGTGATGCCGCCCGAGCGCTTCGTGCTTGAGATCCTCGAAACCGTTCAGTTCGACGCGCAACTCGGCCGCCGGCTCGGCGAGCTGCGGCGCGGCGGCTTCCAGGTCGCGCTCGACGACGTGACCGCGCTGTCCGACGAACTGCTCGCGATGCTGCCGCATGCGGACATCGTCAAGATCGACTTTTTGCAGACCGAGCGCGCGCATTTGCCCGAGCTTGCGGCCGCGATGCGCGGCCAGGGCAAGACGCTGATCGCGGAGAAAGTGGAGACGCGCGAAGACTTCGCGCTGGCTCGCGATCTCGGCTTCGATCTGTTCCAGGGCTATTTTTTCGCGCGGCCGCAAGTGCTGGCCGCGCCGCGCAACCGCTCGCCGCGGCCGGGTTTGCTGCGTCTGCTCGCGCTGCTTTCGCGCGATGCGGGCATCGTCGAACTCGAAGCCGAACTGAAGCTGAATCCGAGCGTGGTCGTGCAACTGCTGCGGCTCGTCAATTCGAGCGCGTTTGGTCTCGGACGCAATATCGCGTCGTTGCGCGAGGCGATCATCGCGACCGGCACGCGGCAGATCGCGCGCTGGGCGCAACTGCTGCTTTACGCGGACAGCGGCGATCTGCCGTGGCGCGCCGATCCGCTTGTGCAACTGGCGGCCACGCGCTCGCGCTTCATGGAGCTGGCGGCAAGCTGGATGCGTCCCGCCGACGACGAATTTGCCGACGCCGCGTTCATGACCGGCATCTTTTCGCTCGTCCATGTGCTGCTCGGCACGACGCCGAAGGCCGTGCTCGAGAAGCTCGGTCTCGCGGCGCAGATCCGCGAGGCGATCGTCGAACTGCGTGGGCCGCTCGGCATGCTGTTGCGTATCGCGGAGGCGGCCGGCGAGGGCGCCGACGCGGCGTCGATCGCGCGCTCGGCGGATGCGCCGCCGGAATTCGCCGCGCTCACGCCGGAGATACTGGCCGAGCTGAATCTGTCGGCGGCCGCGTGGTTCGGCGCGCATGTGCAGGAAGCCGCCTGATTCTTTGCCCCTGGTTCTTTGCCCGGCGCCGATTGCTGCATGCGGCGCTGCGTTCCGCGCGTGTTTTTCGCGTACGTGGTCCAATAGAGCACAAGGCCGACGGACTCCTTTGCGAGGGAGACGCCGTGCATCAACGCAACGCTCAAAGGATCAGCCGATGAAACGAAAACTCCTGCCCGCCGTGCTGGCCGCTGCCGTGTCGGTGGCATGCGCCGCCTGGTCGTTGACCGCGGGCGCGACGCTCAAGCCCGGCGACACCGCGCCGCAGTTCACCGCGCAGGCGTCGCTCGGCGGCAAGACGTACACGTATTCGCTCGCCGACCAGCTCAAGAAAGGACCGGTGGTGCTGTACTTCTACCCGGCGGCTTTCACGAAGGGCTGCACGATCGAGGCGCATGAATTCGCCGAGGCCGTCGACGAATACAGCAAATACGGCGCGACGGTGATCGGCGTGTCGCACGACAACATCGACACGTTGACGAAGTTCTCCGTCAGCGAGTGCCGCAGCAAATTCCCGGTGGCGGCGGACGCGGAGTCGAAGGTGATCGGCGCCTACGACGCGGGCCTGCCGATGCATAGCTCGATGGCCAATCGCGTGTCGTACGTGATCGCGCCGGACGGCAAGATCATCTACGAATACACGAGCCTTTCGCCCGAAAAGCATGTCGAGAACACGCTGAAGGCCGTGAAGGATTGGGCCGCGGCGCACAAGCAATAAGGCTTTTTGTCGAGAGTTCGCGATGCCGATTCTGATTGCACTACTTGCGCTGATCGCGCTCGTGTATGGCGCCGTGCGTGCGTTCGACGCGTTACAGGCGGCGGCGGGGACGGCGGTCGCCGTGGGCGTTGCCGTGCTGGTAGCGCTGCTGCTGATGGCCGCGCTCGCCTATTGGCTGCGCCGCCGCAAGGAAGTCGCGCCGAATATTCATGACGGCAACTGGACGCATGCGCTCGACGGCAGTTGGGGCTCGGTGCGGCTCGCAGCGGGTCAGCGCTTCTGCGAGATTCGCGTCGGCGCTGAGCACGGCGCGTATATCTTCGCGGATCTGCTTGGCGCGGATGTCGAGCGTCGCGAAACGCAATGGCAACTCGCGCTGAAGGTGAAGGACGCCGCTCACGGCCTGTGGCTGCTGCCGATGCAGAACGAGCGGCAGGCAAAGCAATGGCAGCGCATTTTTCTGCTCGCGATGGAGCAGAAGCTTTAGCGTTGCCCGGCTTCAAAGCCCGCCGCGCATCCCATGCAAGAACCTCACGCAGACGGTGCGACACCGCCTCTGCGCGCCTTCCTCGACTCCCACCGCACGCGAATCCGGTCCATATAAAGGTAGACCACCGGCGTGGTGTAGAGCGTGAGCATCTGACTCATGATGAGCCCGCCGACAATCGCAATGCCGAGCGGCGCGCGCAACTCCGCGCCTTCGCCGCGTCCGAACGCGAGCGGCAACGCGCCGAGCATCGCGGCGAAGGTCGTCATCATGATCGGGCGAAAGCGCAACAGGCACGCCTCGCGAATCGCGTCGCTCGACGAGCGGCCGTGGCGCGACGCTTCGATTGCGAAGTCCACCATCATGATCGCGTTTTTCTTGACGATGCCGATCAGCAGAATCACGCCGATCAACGCGATGATGCTGAAGTCGGTCTTGAAGAGCAGCAGCGCGAGCAAGGCGCCCACGCCCGCCGAGGGCAGCGTCGACAGAATGGTGAGCGGGTGGATATAGCTCTCATACAGAATGCCGAGCACGATATACACGGCGGCGAGCGCGGCCAGAATCAGGATCGGCTGATCCGACATGGACTGCTGGAACGCCTGCGCGGTGCCCTGGAAACTGCCGTGTATCGTCGCCGGCATGCCGATCTCGGCCATGGTCTGGTAGATCGCGTCGGTCGCCGTGGAAAGCGACACGCCGGGCGGCAGATTGAACGAGATGGTCGATGCGACGAACTGGCTCTGGTGATTCACCGAGAGCGGCGTGTTGCCGGGCCCGAAGCTCGCAATGGCCGACAACGGCACCATCGTTTCCTTCGATGTGGACACCGCCGCGCCCGACGATGCGCTCGACTTGCCGCTCGTCGCAATCGAGTTGATCGCCTGGTTGCGCGCGGAATCCGCGGCAATGGAGGCGGCGCTCGATGCAGTCGTGCCCGCCGTGCCGCCCGCCGAAGCGCTAGTGGACGACGACGTGGACGTGGTCTCCTTCGTCACGGTTCCGGCCGGCGCGTTGGTGGTCTGCGCGCCGCTCGCGCTGCCGCCCGACGTGCTGATGTAGACCTGCTTGAGCATGTCCGGGCTTTGCCAGTACTTCGGCGCGACTTCCATCACAACGTGATACTGGTTGAGCGGGTTGTAGATCGTCGACACCTGGCGCTGGCCGAACGCGTCGTACAGCGTGTTGTCGATCTGCGCGGGCTTGATGCCGAGGCGCGCGGCGCTCGCGCGGTCGATCGTCACCATCGCTTCGAGGCCGCCTTGCTGCTGGTCGGAGTTGACGTCGGCCAGTTCCTTGCGCGCTTGTAGCGCCTCAGTCAGCTTCGGTCCCCACAGGTACAGGTCGGGCGTGGAATCGGCGAGCAGCGTGAACTGGTATTGCGCATTCGACTGCCGACCGCCCACGCGAATGTCCTGCACCGCTTGCAGGAAAGTGCGCGCGCCCGCCACGTCGCCGAGCGGCGCGCGCAGTTGCTGGATCACCTGATCGGCGGAAATCTTGCGCTCGCTCTTCGGCTTCAGCGAGACGAACATGAAGCCCGAATTGGTCTGCCGGCCGCCGGTGAAACCGACCACGCTATCCACCGCCGGATTCTTGCCGACGATGTCCATCATTTGCGAGAACTTGCCTTTCATCGCCTGGAACGACGTGCTCTGGTCCGCCTGAATGCCGCCGATGAGCCGCCCGGTGTCCTGCTGCGGAAAGAAGCCCTTGGGCACGATGATGTAGAGCCACACATTGAGGCCGATGGTCGCGAGCAGCACCATCAGGATCAGCCGCGGATGCAGCAGCGCCCAGCCGAGCGTGCGTTCGTAGCCGCGCTGCATCGACGCAAAGCCGCGTTCGAGCCAGCGCCCGAAGCGGCCTTCCTCTTTCTGTTCGTGCGGCTCGCGCAAGAGGCGCGAGCACATCATGGGCGTGAGCGTGAGCGAGACGATCAGCGACACGCCGATTGCGAGCGACAGCGTCAGCGCGAATTCGCGGAACAGCCGTCCGACGATGCCGCCCATCAGCAGGATAGGCAGAAAGACGGCGACGAGCGAGATGCTGATCGACATCACCGTGAAGCCGACTTCGCGCGCGCCGAGGAACGCGGCCTTCATGCGCGGCACGCCGTTCTCGATATGACGCGAGATGTTTTCCAGCACCACGATGGCGTCGTCCACCACGAAGCCGGTCGCGATGGTCAAGGCCATCAGCGAGAGGTTGTCGATGGAAAAGCCGAGCAGATACATCGCGCCGAACGTGCCGATGATCGAGATCGGCACGGCCACGCTCGGAATAAGCGTCGCGCGCCAGTTGCGCAGGAACAGGAACACCACCATCACGACGAGCGCGACGGCGATCATCAGCGTGTACTGCGTGTCCTTGAGCGACGCGCGGATCGTGGTCGAGCGGTCGGCGGTCGGCGTGATGTCCACGTCGGCGGGCAGCGACGCGTGCAGTTGCGGCAGCATCGCGGTGACGCGGTCGATTGTCTCGATGATGTTCGCGCCCGGCTGCCGGTACAGAATCACGAGCACCGAGCGCTTGCCGTTGAAGAGACCGAGGTTGCGCAGGTCTTCGACGGAATCGACCACTTCGGCGACATCCGAGAGTCTGACCGCCGAGCCGTTGCGATACGCGATCACGAGGTCGCGATATTGCGACGCCTTGCTCGCCTGGTCGTTCGTGTAGATCTGCACGCGGTTCGCGCCGAACTCGATGGAGCCCTTGGGACTGTTCGCGTTGGCCGCGGCGAGCGCGGCGCGCACGTCCTCGAGACCGATGCCGTAGTGGAACAGCGCCTGCGGTTCCAGTTCGACGCGCACCGCGGGATTGGCCGACCCGCTCACGTCCACTTCGCCGACACCTTCGACTTGCGACAGCGACTGCTGCAGGACGGTCGCCGCGGAGTCGTACAACTGGCCGGCGGTCAGCGTTTTCGACGTCAGCGCGAGAATCATGATCGGCGCGTCGGCGGGATTCACCTTGTGGTACGTCGGGTTGCTGCGCAGGCTCGCCGGCAGGTCGGCGCGCGCGGCGTTGATGGCCGCCTGCACGTCGCGCGCGGCGCCGTCGATATTGCGGTTCAGGCCGAACTGCATCGTGATGCGCGCGGAGCCGACCGAACTCATCGAGGTCATTTCGGTGACGTCGGCGATCGAACCGAGATGCCGTTCGAGCGGACTCGCGACGCTGGTGGCGACCGTATCGGGGCTCGCGCCCGGCAACGACGCCTGGATCGAAATGGTCGGGAAATCCACTTGCGGCAGCGGCGCGACCGGCAACTTCATGAACGCGAAGATGCCAGACAGCGCAATGCCGATTGCGAGCAGCGTGGTCGCGACGGGGCGCGAGATAAAAGGACGCGACAGGTTCATCGCATCAGTTCCCTGCGTCGGTCGCGCCGGCCGTCGGGCCGCCGCGATTGAACCGTTCGCGCGCGCGGCGTGCGAGCGAGTCGAACGCGAGATAGATCACCGGCGTGGTGAACAAGGTCAGCAACTGGCTCACGATCAGACCGCCGGCAATCGCGATGCCGAGCGGCCGGCGCAACTCCGAACCTGCGCCGGTGCCGAGCATCAGCGGCAGCGCGCCGAGCAGCGCCGCGAGCGTGGTCATCAGAATCGGCCGGAAGCGCAGCAGACACGCCTGGTAAATCGCCTCGCGCGGCGCCTTGCCTTCTTCACGTTCGGCGTAGAGCGCGAAGTCGATCATCATGATCGCGTTCTTCTTCACGATACCGATCAGCAGCACGATGCCGATAATGCCGATGATGTCGAGATCGTGACCCGTGATCAGCAGCGCGAGCAACGCGCCCACGCCCGCCGAGGGCAGCGTCGACAGAATCGTGATCGGGTGAATGAAGCTCTCGTACAGCACGCCGAGCACGATATACATCGTGACGATGGCGGCCAGAATCAGGAACAGTTCGTTCGACAGCGAGGCCTGGAACGCGAGCGCCGCGCCCTGATAACGCGTCTGGAACGACGCCGGCAAGCCGATGTCTTTCTGCGCCTGGTCGATCGCCTTCACGGCCGCGCCGAGCGACGAACCGGGCGCGAGATTGAACGAGACCGTGGTCGCGGGGAACTGGCTCAGGTGCGTGACGAGCAGCGGCGCCGGCCTTTCGATGAACTTCGCGATGGCCGAGAGCGGCACCTGGCCGCCGGACGACGTGGAAGAGGGCAGATAGATCGAATTCAGCGACTCGGTGTAATGCTGCATCGACGGCTGCGCTTCCAGAATCACGCGGTACTGGTTCGACTGCGTGAAGATAGTCGAGACGATGCGCTGGCCGAATGCGTCGTAAAGCGCGCTGTCCACGGTGGCGGGTGTGATGCCGTAACGCGACGCGGTCGCGCGGTCGATCTCGACATACACCGACTGGCCGTTGTCCTGCAGGTCGGTGGCGACATCGGCGAGTTCGGGCGCCTGTTTGAGCCGCTCGACGAGCTTCGGCACCCACGTTGTGAACTCGCTCATGTTCGGGTCCGTGAGCATGAACTGATACTGCGTGGGGCTGACGGTCGAATCGATTGTCAGATCCTGCACCGGCTGCATGTACAGCGACGCGCCCGCGATATGCGCGACGTCCTGCTGCAATTGCCGGATCACTTCGCTTGCGGTGCTGCTGCGGTCGTCGCGCGGTTTCAGGTTGATCAGCATGCGGCCGCTGTTCAACGTGATATTGCTGCCGTCCACGCCGATGAACGAGGTCAGGCTTCGCACATCCGGGTTCTTCAGGATCTGGGCGGCGAGTTCCTGCTGACGCTCGGCCATCGACGCATACGACACCGACTGCGGCGCCTGCGTGATCGCCTGGATCACGCCCGTGTCCTGCACCGGGAAGAAGCCCTTCGGAATGAACACGTAAAGCAGCGCCGTCAACACGAGCGTGAGCACCGCGACGACCAGCGTGGAGCGCTCGCGATCGAGCACCCAGGTGAGCGCGACCGCGTAACGCGCGATGACCCAGTCGATTGCGCGGTGCGCGCGCGCCTCGAAGCGGTGGCTTTCGTGCGGCGGCGTGTGGCGCAGCAGCTTCGCGCACATCATCGGCACGAGCGTGAGCGACACGATCGCCGAAATCACGATGGTCACGGCGAGCGTGATTGCGAACTCATGGAACAGGCGGCCGACCACGTCGCCCATAAACAGCAGCGGGATCAACACGGCGATCAGCGAGACGGTCAGCGAAATGATCGTGAAGCCGATCTGCTTCGAGCCTTTCAGCGCGGCTTCGAGCGGCGGCTCGCCTTCTTCCACGTAACGCGCGATGTTCTCGATCATCACGATCGCGTCGTCGACCACGAAGCCGGTCGCGATGGTCAGCGCCATCAGCGATAAATTGTCCAGCGAGAAGCCGCACAGGTACATCACGGCGAGCGTGCCGATCAGCGAAAGCGGCACCGAGAGACTCGGAATGATGGTCGCGTAGACGTTGGCGAGAAAGAGGTACATGACCAGCACGACGAGCACGACCGACATGGCCAGTTCGAACTGCACGTCGCGCACGGAGGCGCGGATCGTCGTGGTGCGGTCGGTGACGGTGCGCACTTCGAGCGCGGCGGGCAGCGACTGCTGCAATTGCGGCAGCAACTTCTTGATGTTGTCCACCACCTGAATCACGTTCGCGCCAGGCTGGCGCTGCACGTTCAGAATGATCGCGGGCGTGCCGTCGACCCACGCGCCCAGCTTGGTGTTTTCCGGACCCTGCACGATGGTCGCGACGTCGGTCAGCATCACCGGGCGGCCGCTCTTGTACGCGACCACCGCGCTCTTGTAGGCGTCGGCGTCGGTCAACTGGTCGTTCGCGTTGATCGTGTAGTTGCGCGTCGGACCGTCGAAGTTGCCCTTCGGCGTGTTGACGTTCAGGTTCGAGATGGTGGTGCGCAGGTCGTCGAGATTCAGGCCGTACGCGGCAAGCGCGCGCGGGTTCGCCTGAATCCGCACGGCCGGCCGCTGACCGCCGGAAAGACTCACGAGACCCACGCCCGCGACCTGCGAGATTTTCTGCGCGAGACGCGTGTCGGCGAGATCCTGAACCTGCGTGAGCGGCAAGGTTTTCGACGTGATCGCGAGCGTGAGGATCGGCGCGTCGGCGGGATTCACCTTCGCGTAGATCGGCGGCGCGGGGAGGTCGGACGGCAGCAGGTTGCCTGCTGCGTTGATCGCGGCCTGCACTTCCTGCTCGGCGATGTCGAGCGGCAGATCGAGGTTGAATTGCAGCGTGATGATCGACGAGCCGGCCGAGCTTTGCGACGACATCTGATTGAGCGACGGCATCTGTCCGAACTGACGCTCGAGCGGCGCAGTCACGGATGACGTCATCACGTCCGGGCTCGCGCCCGGATAGAACGTCTGCACCTGGATGGTCGGATAGTCGACCTGGGGCAGCGCCGAGAGCGGCAAAAAGCGCAGCGCGACGAGGCCGACCAGCATGATTGCCGCCATCAGCAGCGCGGTGCCGACGGGACGCAGAATAAAAGCGCGGGATGGATTCATGCGGTAAGTGCCGTGCCTTTATTGCGACGCTTGCGACGCGTGCCTGCCGTGATGCGCGCGCGCGCCGGAGGCGCCCGAAGCGGCCGAAGCAGCCCACGCGCCCGATGCGCCCGACGCGCCACGCGCGCCCGAAGCGCCGCGCGGCTTGTCGGCCGGAATGGTGATCTTCGCGCCTTCCTTCAGGCGGTCCGAACCGTCGATCACGACGCGCTCGCCGACCTGCAAGCCCGACTTGATGCTGGTGCGCTCGCCGTCGACGGGCCCGATTTTCACCGGCCGCACGGTGACCGTGTTGTCGGCTTTCACGACATACACGAACTGGCCCATCGAGCCGTTGAGCACCGCCGAGGTCGGCACGATCACCGCGTCCTTGATCGTATTGACGAGCAGGCGTGTGTTGACGAACTGATTCGGGAACAGCAGGTTGCTGCTGTTCTGAAAGAGCGCGCGCAGCTTCACCGTCCCGGTGGTGGTGTCGATCTGGTTGTCGAGCGTCTCGAGCGCGCCGCCTTCGAGCGACTTCGTGTTGCTGCGGTCGTACGCGGTGACAGACAGCTTGGCGCCGGTTTGCGTCTGCTCGAGAATCTGCTGGAGGTTGTCTTCCGACGTGGTGAAGATCACGCTGATGGGCTGCAACTGCGTAATCACGACGATGCCGTTGGTCAGGCTCGGCGTCACGTAGTTGCCCGGATCGACCTGGCGCAAGCCGACGCGCCCCGACACCGGCGCGGTAATGCGCGCATACACGAGGTCGAGCTTGAAGGTGTCGACGTTGGCCTTGTCCGACTTCACGGTGCCTTCGTACTGACGCACGAGCGACGCCTGCGTATCGACCTGCTGGCTCGCAATCGAATCTTGCGCGAGCAGCGTCTGATAGCGCTTCAGGTCCAGACGCGCGGTTTGCAGCAGCGCTTCGTCGCGGGCGAGCGTGCCTTGGGCGTTGTCGAGCGAGATCTGATAAGGGCGCGGGTCGATCTGCGCGAGCAGGTCGCCCTTCTTGACCATCTGGCCTTCCTTGAAGTAGACGTCCTGCAGGATGCCGCTCAACTGCGGCAGAACGGTCACGCTCGCGAGCGGCGTGACGGTGCCGAGCGCGGTCAGCACGACCGGCATTTCGCCTTGCGTCGCCGTCGCGACATGAACCGGCTGCGGCATGTTGGCCATGCCGCCGGGACCGCCGCGGCCGGCCCGGCCGCTATGCGTGCCGCTCGCGCCCGGCGCCGACGCGCCGTCCGGCGAGCCCCACGGATGCCAGCGCCACAGCACGAAGCCGAGGATCAGCAGCGCGAGGACAATCAGCGCGATATTGCGGCCGCGATGGCTCTTGACGACGCCAGGCGGTGTGTCCCGCTTGTCCGTCGGACGGCCTGGAGCGCCGCCGGGGGACTTCGGGGAAGCCGGAGCGGCGGGGCGTGAAGTTTCCGAATGCTGTTGTTGTTCGTCCATCGGTTCGGTCAGTGACTGGCTTGGAAGTGAGGCGTACGCGCGATTGTGCCGCATCGCGGCCTGGCGCTTGTTGGGCGATTGCCGGGCGCGTGCCTGACGCTCACACTTGCGGATCGCATGACAGGCGGTCTCGACAGCGGACCGGCCGCGCAGATTCACCGCGATGCTACCGGAGATGCAAGCGAAGAGGCTTGCGCCGCGCGCCTAAGGTGAAGGCCGCGCATGCCGGGCTCCGGCAGGCTGTATCAGGCGCCTCGCGCCGCACTGCGCGGGCGCCCCGCGACAGGAATGCATGATCCTACGTCCCGCGCTCTGTAACAGTCCACCCGTGTATTTTTCTTTTGATTACGCCGGTTACAGGATGGAGACAGTGTCGGTGACGGGATCGCAGCGGTCCGGTTGAAGCGGGCGGCTGGCGGCGCGGCGCTTTCAGTTGTCGAGGCGGCGCCCTGGCGTGCCGCCGATTTCCAGCACGATGCGCGCGACGCAATCGAGCAGATCGGGCCCCGCGCGGCTGATGAGCCAATCGCGCGGGCACTGGTCGGCCGAGCCGCCGCAGTTGACGGCGTAGCGCTCGCCCGACGGCCCGGTGAACCCGAGCGCGATGGCGTTCAGGCCGTCGTACCACTCGCCGGTCGCGACGGCAAAACCGCGCTCGATGGTTTCCTGCAGCGCCGTTTCGAGCGGGCCGCCGACGTGGCCCCAGTCGTCGCCTTCGGCGGCCTGCAGGCCGGTCAGCAGTTTCGCGCGATCCGGCTCGTCGAGCGCGGCGAGATACGCGCGGCCGATCGCGGTGCGGCTCAGGCTCATGCGCGCGCCGACTTCGAGGCGCGACACGAGCACGGCCGAGCGCGGCCGGATCACGTCGATCACCACCATGTCGAGACGGTCGCGCACCGCGAGATGCACGGAGAGCCGCGTGCGCTCGGCGAGTTCGATCAGAAAGGGCCGGGCGCGCGCGCGAATGTCGAAGTTGCGCAAGAAGCCGTTGCTCAGTTCAAGCACCGACGACGTCAGCACGAAGCGTTCGCTGTCGGGCAGCCGGAACAGGAAGCCGGTGCCGACGAGCGTCGCCGTGATTCGCGACACCGTGGGTTTGGGAATGCCCGTGATTTCGGTCAGCTCGCGATTGCTGAGCGGCGCGTCCGCCGCGGCAACGGAGCGCAGCACCGTCAGGCCGCGCGCCAGCGCGGTGACCTCGTCGCCGGAGCCGTCTTTGTCCTTGACGGTCTCGGCGGCGGAGCGGGATCGCGTTCGTGGATTCATGTAAATTGTGGAACGATATTTCAGATTACCAGCGCCGGGACGGACAGCGGAGCGCGCGGGTTTGGCACGCCGCAATGCGCCGCCGTGAGCGCCTTGTCACAGATTTCTTCGTATTATTCATTGTATCGGAATTTTTTTCCGCGGCGCGCGGCGGCTGTTTAGATTTTGCTTGACTTAGTCAGCATAACCATAAAAAATGGAACCTCATTTCGAAAGAAAGTAGCAGGGTTGGCGGTTTCTTGCCGCGAGCGTTGGCTTTCCACCGTGCCAATGCGGTGAGTTGGCTCCCGGTCTGCCGCGGCAATCAAATGCTTTGCACCGCGTAGTTCGCGTGACCGCCCGGTCGCCTGGTTCTCTTCGAAATACCGTCTCTCAGGTTCTAGCACGGCCCTCGGAATGGCTAGAACTTTTCAAGGCGCTACGGAAACGTGGCGCCTTTTTTTTGTGCGCGCGGCTGAGCTCGCTCAGGACTCTCGTTGATACCAGCGCCGCGACGAGTTGACGACTTTCACGACTGCGAGCATCACCGGCACTTCGATGAGCACGCCAACCACAGTGGCTAGCGCCGCCCCGGACTTCAGGCCAAAGAGACTGATTGCCGTTGCCACAGCCAGCTCGAAGAAATTCGACGCGCCGATGAGACACGACGGCGCGGCGACTTCATGCGACACGCCCAGTTGCCGATTCGCCAGGTAGGCGAGCGAAGCGTTCACCACAACCTGAATCAGGATCGGCACTGCAAGCAGAAGGATCACAACCGGCTGCGCGATGATCTGCTCGCCCTGGAAGGCAAACAGCAACACGAGCGTCAGCAAAAGCGCCGCGATGGAGAACGGTCCGATCTTCGTCAGCGCGCGTTGGAACGCCGCCTCGCCCTGGCGCAAAAGCGCCCTGCGGACAAGCTGCGCGATGATGACCGGCACGACGATGTAGAGCACCACCGAAGTCAGCAACGTATCCCACGGTACGGCGATGTTCGAGATGCCCAGCAACAGGCCAACCACGGGCGCGAACGCGAACACCATGATCAGGTCGTTCAGCGCGACCTGCGACAACGTGAAGTACGGGTCGCCCTTCGTTAATTGACTCCAGACGAAGACCATCGCGGTGCAAGGTGCTGCGGCCAGCAAAATCAGCCCGGCGACGTAGCTGTCCAACTGGTCGGCGGGCAAGAGCGACGCAAACGCGTGCCGCACGAAGACCCACGCGAGGAAGGCCATCGTGAACGGCTTCACCGCCCAGTTGATGACCAGCGTCACGCCGATGCCCCTGAGTTGAGTCCGCACCTTGCCGAGCGACGCGAAGTCGATGCGTAACAGCATCGGAATAATCATTACCCAGATCAGAATGCCGACGGGGATGTTGACGTGGGCCAATTCGAGCATCGACACGGTGTGGACTGCGCCGGGCAACAGCTTGCCAAGCACGATGCCAACCACGATACAGAGCGCGACCCACAGCGACAAATAGCGCTCGCAAAATCCGATGCCGCCTGGCGCGCGCCGCGCGGCTTTCGCGACGGTTTGACTGCCCGCCATCGTTACTCTCCCTTCTCACGCAGCGACGTGCCGATACTTTGCATCTGCTGCTGGATGGCGAGACCGTCGAGCTTTTCGAGCGGGAGATTCGTGAAAAGCTCTATGCGCTTTTTCATCTGCACGAAGGCTTGCAGGAATGCCTCGCGCTTGTCGTCGTCCGAACCTTTTGCCTTCGATGGGTCCGCGACGCCCCAATGTGCTTTCGCAGGATGGCCCGGCCAGATCGGGCAGACTTCACCGGCTGCATCGTCGCAGACTGTGAAGATGAAGTCCATTTGCGGCGCGCCGTCTTTAGCGAATTCGTCCCAGCTCTTGCTGCGCAGCCGGTCCGTTTCGATACCTTGCGATTTGAGCAAGGCGATTGCGTAGGGGTTCGGCGCCGTTCCCGGATGACTGCCCGCGCTGTACCCGACAAAGCGGTCACCGGCGAGCTGATTAAGCGCAGCCTCGGCAAGGATGGAACGCGCCGAGTTGTGGGTGCAAAGGAACAAGACGTTGTACTTTCGGTTTTCTGTCACACATTTCTCCTGACGACGTCTCGCCGCGATTGAGTTTTAAATCGACATCTGCAGAAGCGCTTCACTAAGGCTTCCTCCACGCCTGGGTCTCATTGATCGCGCAGTCGCATTGCTCTGCCTGATCCGCGGCGCAACAGTTCTCCATCAGGAAGTCCATGAGCGTCAGCATGTGGTCATAACTGGCGCTGTAAATGATGAACCGCCCCTGACTTTTTCCCTCGATAAGCCCCGCGTGCGCAAGCTCCTTCAGATGGAACGACAGCGTCGGCGCGGGCAGTCCCATTTGTTCGGCGATGGCGCCCGGACTCATGCCCGAGGGGCCCGCCGTAACCAGAAGGCGGAAGACGGCGAGGCGAGTCTCATGCGCGAGCGCTGCCAGCGCCTTGACTGCGAGCTTCGAATCGAACGTTGCCATGACGTACCTTTATTGGTTGCTCGTCTGTGCTTCTTTCCGCGAATGGTCGGTAATTGCCTGCGATGTTGGGTCGGTCACCAAGTCGGTCGCCGGGTCGAGCAGACGGTCTTCCTTCACGCGTTCGCTGTACCGGTCGACGAGATAATCGGCGCGGCCGCGAAGCAGCAGCGTGAACTTCACGAGTTCTTCCATGACGTCGACGAGGCGGTCGTAATACGAGGACGGTTTCATTCGCCCGTTCTCTTCGAACTCTTCAAACGCCTTGGCTACCGACGACTGATTGGGAATGGTGAACATGCGCATCCATCGTCCGAGCTGCCGCAGTTGATTGACGGAGTTGAACGACTGCGAACCGCCACTGACCTGCATGACGGCAAGCGTGCGCCCCTGTGTCGGGCGGATGCCGCCGCTGACGAGCGGCAGATGATCGATCTGCGTCTTTATCAAACCGGTGATCGTGCCGTGGCGCTCGGGGCTGCACCACACGTGTCCTTCGGACCACAGCGACAACTCGAGCAACTCTTTTACTTTCGGATGGTTCTTCACGTCGACGTCGTCTGCATGCGGCAGACCGCGCGGATCGAAAATCCGCGTTTCAGCGCCGAACGTCTGCAGCAGGCGGGCGGCTTCCTCGACTAGCAGCCGCGAATACGAGCGTTCACGCAGCGAACCGTAGAGCAGCAAAATCCTCACGGGCGGTTGCCCATTCATGCCGAGGCGCGCTGCGATATCGGTGTCGAAAAAATCTGTCCTGGCGGCCGGAAAGCTGTGGTCGTCTTTCGTTGCATCAACGGTCATCTGATTACCTTGCTATTTGATCTTTGCAATTGCACACGGATGTTTGGCGAGTCAACGCGGGCATTGCGGCGGATGACGAGCAATACATCACTGTTGGTGCTTTGCATTCTATGACGTTTCCGGTATTCTGGAAATGTCAAAGTAACGACCACGGCGTGAAAAGAAAGGCTGCACTCCGGACCTTTAATCCACGAAGCCAAATGAAAGGCCAAAAAAATTGAGCACGACGTCGAATCCGGACGAGAGCGCAAGAGCCGACACAGAAACAACGGACAGTCGCGACAGACTGGTGACGTGGGCACTAGCCGTCGCTCAACTCGTATCGTGGGGCTCCGTCTACTATTCCTTTTCGCTGCTGGTCGTGCCAATGGAGCAGGCCATGGGCTGGAGCCGGACGGCGATGAACGCGGCGCTTTCCGTGGGCTTACTCGTTTCGGGCGTCGCGGCCTATCCGATCGGCCGCTGGATCGACCACGGATTTGGCCGCCGCGTCATGGCCCTCGGCTCGATCATCGCCGCGGCGATGCTGCTGCTGTGGGCCGATGCGCAATCGTTGACGGTGCTCTTCGTCGTGTGGATTGGCCTGGGCGTTTCGATGGCCGCCACGTTTTATGACCCGGTGTTCGCGGTCGTGACGCACCGTTATCCGCGAAGCTTCCGCACCAAGATCACGCTCATTACATTGGTCGCCGGATTCGCGAGCACGGTCTTTATTCCGTTGACGCAGTTCCTCGTTGGCGCCGTCGGCTGGCGCACGTCGCTTGTTGTCCTCGCCGCATTGAATGTGTTTATATGCCTTCCTGTTCACGTGGCGGCAATCCGTTCATCGAGGCTTGACGCCGAAGCACGGCCGACCAGCGCCGAAGTGAAACAGACGAACGATGCCGCTACGCAACGCGCGCTTCGTTCGCCCGTTTTCTGGGCGCTCGCCGTCTGCTTCACCGCCTACTACGCGACGTTCGCCGCGCTCACATTTCATCTCGTGCCGCTCATGGTCGAGCGCGGCATATCGAACGCAGTGCTCGTGACAACCATGGCGCTCATCGGACCGGCGCAGGTCGCCGCTCGAGCAATCTGGTTCATGTTCGGTCGAGGGGTGCATATCAGCACGGTGGGTATCGTCATCGTGACGTTGTTCCCGGTCTCGACGCTTATCCTGATCGGCGCGGGTCATTCGGCCGCGCTGCTATGGCTCTTCGCGCTGTGCTACGGCGCTGCGAATGGGATGATGACGATCCTTCGCGGCACCATTGTTCAGGACCTGATGTGGACCGAAGGCTACGGCGCGGTCAGTGGCATGCTTTCGTTTCCGTCCAACGTTGCGAAGGGCGTAGCACCGATTGCCGCTGCCAGCATATGGAGCTTTACGCACGGTTACGTGGCCGTCGAGTGGACAGTGTTTCTCGTCTCGATACTGTCGGCAATTGCTTTCTTTGCGGCTATCCGGTTTAGCCGACACGCGACAGTCCGAGCCGCCTGACTTCGCTTCAGGGATCGTCACAGGGGACAACATCGACTATGAAGATGCGCGCTGCACAAAGCGAAGACCTTGAGGCCATCAAGGCATTGCTCGCAGAAAACGAACTCCCGGTCGCCGATGTGAATGCAGCCATGCTCGCGGACTTCCTCGTCGCGGAAGACGAGGGTGGGAGGATTGTCGGCAGCGTTGGGCTCGAGCGGTTGGGAGTCGATGCGTTGCTACGCTCGCTGGCAGTCGCGCGGACCGCTCGTCACGCGCGATTGGGCACCATGCTGGTCGCTCATGCAGAGTCGATGGCGCGAGCGTCGGACATATCCGACTTGTGGCTGCTTACGACGACCGCGGCCGGGTTCTTCAGGCGCATGGGCTACGTGGATGTCGACAGAAGCAAAGTGGCCGCGGAAGTGAAGTCCACCACGCAGTTCGCGCAACTGTGTCCGGCGACTGCCGCTTGCATGAGGAAGACGTTGTAGCAATCGGTCGCGCGAAAAGCCGCGGGTGACCGCGGCGTTGCACACCAACTATCGCGCCGGCCTATCAGCTCTTCAGATCGTCCGGCACCTTGCCGCCGTTCTCCGCGAGCTTCTGCATGACCTGCTTGTGCAGCCACATGTTCATCGCGGCCGAGTCTTCCGTGCTGCCGGTGTAGTGCAGTTCCGACGCGAGCTCCTTACGCGCGGCAAGGCTGCTGTCGAGACCGAGCAGTTTCAGCAGATCGACAATCGATGTGCGCCAGTTCAACTTTTCGCCGCTGCTTTCCTGCATTTTCGCGAGCACCGCTTCGACGTCGACGGTCGGCATCGGCGTGACAGGCGGTTGCGAATTGCCGGCGGCCGTGGTGGATGGCGTGGCCGGCGTGCCCGCCGGAGCGCTCGCGCTGCCGGGTGCCGCAGTGGGCGAGGCCGCCGCGCCGGCCGCTGCGCCGGAGCCGGTGTTGGCCGGATGATCGTGCGGGAAAATCTTGTTGAGAATGCTTGAAAAAATGCTCATGTGTCGCTCCTCGTTCGTACCGGCCAATGCGGCCGGCCTTCACGGAGCGCAATGGCTGTGCCTGTGCGGCCGGCTTCGGCATAGATGCCGTCGTCTGCTGGGGCGCAGTCACTGATCAGACATTTGCGTGCGCAGTAAAAAAGCATCGCCATCCTAACTAATAACGATAAGCCGCACGCGAGGCACAAGGTTTGCTGAACGTTGTCCACTCAACGCAAAGAGAGGGAGGTTGAAAATGGCCGAGTCTTATCAATCCACCAGTTCCGGTTCCGCCGATGCGTCGCGCGACGACAGCCTCGCGGGACGACCCAACGGCAGCGACGAATTGCGTGCCCGCAGCACGATGAAACTCTCGGAATTGAAGGACAAACTTGCTGACGCGCAGGACGTGGTCAAAACGAAATATCGCGTCGTGTCCGAATCGACCGATGATTTCGTTCACGACAGTCCGTGGAAAGCGGTGACGATGGCGCTGATCGGCGGGCTCATCATCGGCATGCTGGCTGCGCGCTAACTCACGCGCGTTGCGCCATGTGAAGAGGGATCGTGCGTTGCTTGCGCGCGATCCATGCCACCGCATTGCGACGCGGTGGCATGGTCAGTCAGACGCGCGCTCCTTCGCGAGCGTCATCCTGCATTAGTGTTCGCTTGGCCGGATGGCCGGGTCGTCCTCGACGACGCCGCGTGTCGCGGACCAATACGGTTCCCGGTTGTAGTAGCTGTACGTCGATTCGCCCCAGGCACGGTCGGCCATCGACGGCCAGTGGTCCTTGTCGAAACCCGGGTCGTCCTTCAGGCGCTGTGCGGTGATGTCGACGAAGAAGCACTTCTGGTCGGTGTCGAGCGTCAGCGCACTCCACGGAATGGCGTGCAGGTTCGCGCCCATCCCGAGAAAACCGCCTTCCGACAGCACCGCGTAGGCGATGCGTCCGTTGCGCACGTCGAGCATGATGTCGGAGATCTTGCCGACATGTTCACCATCCGACGACATCACCTTCGTTCCGTCCAGCGTGGCAGCCGCCATGACTTCCGGCCCCGGACCTTCGCCGATGCCGCCGCCGACAATCTTCGCTCCGCCTCGAGTGGCGCCTTGCGGGTTGATTGAGCCCATCTTTCACCTCCTTAACGAAAAGGGTGCGTCCGAAGGTGCGCAAGCGATGTGCCCGCCCGGCGGCAAAACCGCTCTCTCAACGCGATAAAAGCGCGACCGTGGCGATGCCGAGAACCGTCATGCAAAGCGATGCGCCGACGTGGATCGCGACTTCGCCCGCGGCCCAGCCGAGGCGGCCGTCCTGCAGATGCTGCACGACTTCGGCGGAGAAGGTCGAGAAGGTGGAGAGTCCGCCCATCATCCCGGTGATCACGAAGAGCCGCCATTCCGGCGCGATCTGCGGCGCGCGCGCAAAGCCGGCGACGGCCACGCCGATCACGTAGCCGGCGATCACATTGGCGGCAAAGGTGCCGAGCGGCAGCGACGGAAATAGCGCATTCAGACGCAGGCCGAGAAACCAGCGAAACAGCGAACCGAGCGCACCGCCGATAGCGACGGCCAAGATGGACCAGTACATGAGTGGACTTTGCTGAAACCGGAGTCGACAAGCCGGGCTGAGCGGGAAGACGCGATGCCGCCTCCGCATGGGTCCGGGGAAGCAGGCATCATCAGCACGAGGCGGTTAATGGATTGGCGCGAGCGTGTGCGTTGAAGCGCACGCCGGACACCCATTGGAGAATGCCATCTCCAGCGCGCAAGTCTAACATTCGGCGGCTCTATGGGGACAGGTCGGACCAGGCCGCGGCTTGCCCACGAGCATTGGCTTGCGCCCACGCGAGCCGCTGCGTCAGCCGAGGCTTTCGCGCTCCGGCGTCGCGGAAATCTTGTGGATCGACAGGTCGGCTCCGTTGTATTCGTCCTCCTGGTCGAGCCGCAGGCCCACCGTCAGGCGAATCGCGCCGTACACGAGCGTGCCGCCGAGCGTCGCCACGACAATCCCGCCGAGCGTGCCGAGCACCTGCGCGCCGAACGACACGCCGCCCATTCCGCCGAGCGCCCGCAAGCCGAAGATGCCCGCCGCGACGCCGCCCCACGCGCCGCACAGACCGTGCAGCGGCCACACGCCGAGCACGTCGTCGATGCGCCAGCGGTTTTGCACGCACGTGAACATATAGACGAACAGCACGCCGGCGATGCCGCCCGTGACGAGTGCGCCGAGCGGATGCATCAGGTCCGAGCCGGCGCATACGGCGACCAGCCCGGCGAGCGGCCCGTTGTACGTGAAGCCCGGATCGTTGCGGCCCGCGAGCCAGGCGGTCAGCGTGCCGCCGACCATCGCCATCAGCGAATTGACGGCGACGAGTCCGCTGATCTTGTCGACGGTCTGCGCGCTCATCACGTTAAAGCCGAACCAGCCGACGGCCAGCACCCACGCGCCGAGCGCCAGAAACGGAATATTCGACGGCGGATGCGCGGCAATCCCGCCGTCGCGGTGATAGCGGCCGTGGCGCGCGCCGAGCAGCAGCACGGCCGGCAACGCGACCCAGCCGCCGAACGCGTGCACGACGACCGAACCGGCGAAGTCGTGGAACGGCACGCCGAACATCTGCGCGATCCACGCCTGCACGCCGAAGCGCTCGTTCCACGCGATGCCTTCGAAGAACGGATAGACGAAGCCGACCAGCACGAAGGTCGCGAAAAGCTGCGGATTGAACTTCGAGCGCTCGGCGATGCCGCCCGAGACGATCGCGGGAATCGCGGCGGCGAACGTCAGCAGGAAAAAGAAGCGCACGAGCGCGTAGCCGTTGTGCGCGGCGAGCGTCCCGGCGTTGTCGAAGAACTGCACGCCGTACGCGATCGTGTAGCCGATAAAGAAATAGGCGATCGTGGAGACCGAGAAGTCCACCAGAATCTTGACCAGTGCGTTGACCTGGTTCTTCTTGCGCACGGTGCCGAGCTCGAGAAAGGCGAATCCCGCGTGCATCGCCAGCACCATGGCGGCCCCGAGCAAAAGAAAGAGCGTATCGGTGCCGGTTTTCAAGCTAGCCATCGGTTGTTTCCGCTTATGCCAAAAAGTCGGGCATTGGATGCAAGAAGCGGGCCAAAAAGGTGCTTGTCCGGCGAACGCAGTGCAAACGGGCACCGGATTGGGATTGTCGCCTGCGACGGCGAGCCCCGAGTCGCGCAGTCTGCACCTTCAATGCACGCGTCCAAGCACAAAAGATGTGCGGAAACGTCCCGTTTTGGTTCCTATGATCCATTACGGGTCCAAAGTTTTCGTCCGGCTTACGGGCGCGGCGTCGAGCCTGAAGGTGTGCGAGCACATCGGTGCAGCCCGACCTGCAGCCTGCATCGACACGCCTGCCGCCAAAGTTTGGGCGCTAGCCCGACCCTTTGTTTCCGCAGCAAACGCCGACATAATGTCCCGTCCCGTACACGACTGGCGGCCCACCTTCCAATGCGCTCGCATGCGACTTACCACTAAAGGCCTGCTGCTGATCGCGATTCCGGCGGTCTTCGAACTGGCGCTTCTGTCAGGACTGGTCAAGGCGCAGTCCGACGCGGCCGACGCCGAGCGCTGGGCCGTCCACGGTCAGGAAGTGCTGCGCCAGACCACGTCGATTCTCGATCCGGTACTCGGCGAGTCTGTCGCGCTGCGCGGCGCGGTGCTTGCCGGCGACAACCACTTTGTGACACCGCTCTCCGTCTGGGTCGATGTCGACCGGCGGATCGATCAGCTCGCGGAACTCGTCTCGGACAACCCGGCCGAGGTCGAACGCGTCGTCCAGGTACGCCAGGCGGTGCAGGCCTATCGGCAATGGTCCGACCGCATGCAGGACATGCTGCGCTCGGGGCGCGGCAACGACATCGTCGAGCGCTTCGGCGATCTTGCGCAGACCGACGTGCTCGACCGCTTTCGCCAGCAGGTGGCCGCCTTCCAGGCGGAAGAGCGGCGTCTCGACAGCCAGCGCGCCAATGCCGCCGACGCCGCGCGCGAGCGGCAACAGGCGCTGGTCGGCGCGGCGGTGTTCGGCTCTCTGCTGTTTGTGGCGCTGGCCGTGTGGCTTTTCACGCGCGGCTTGCGTGGCCGGCTTGCGGTCCTGTCGGACAACGCCGGGCGCCTTGCCGGCAACGAGCCGCTCGCGCCGATCGGGCCGGGCCACGACGAAATCGCGCAACTCGACCTGACCTTGCACGAGACCAGCCGGCGTCTTCTCGAAGCCGAGCGCATCCAGGCGCGCTTTCAGGCGGACCTTGCGCGCCGCGCGGACGAGCTTGCGCGCATCAACGAGACGCTGCGGCAGCAGACGCAGGAAAACGAGATGTTCATCTACAGCGTGTCGCATGATCTGCGTGTGCCGCTCGTCAATCTGCAGGGCTTTTCGAAGGAACTGATCCGCGCGTGCGACGAACTGCGCGCGGCCCTGAGCGATTCGTCGATCGACGCGCAGATGCGGCAACGCATCGAGCGCGTGGTCGACGAGGACATCGGCGAAGCGCTGCATTATCTGCAGACGGCGGTGCTGCGCGCGTCGCACATCATCGACGCGTTGTTGCGGCTGTCGCGCATCGGCCGCGTCGAATACCGGCATCAGAAAGTCGAGGTGCGCGATATCGTGCCGCGCGTGATCGACGCGATGCAGGGCTCGATCCGCGCGCGGCGGGCACAGGTGCAGGTGAGCGACTTGCCGGCCGTGTGGGGCGATCCGACCGCGCTCGAGCAGGTGTTCGCGAATCTGATCGGCAATGCGGTGAATTATCTGGACCCGTCGCGCGAAGGCCGGATCGAAATCGGCACGACGCCCGCGCCGCCGGGCGTTCAGTCGCTGCGGATCTTTTACGTGCGCGACAACGGCCTGGGCATTCCGGCGATCGCGCTGCCGCGGCTATTCAACGCGTTTCAGCGCTTGCACGGCACGGCGGCCGCGGGCGAGGGGATTGGGCTCGCGCTGGTGCGGCGCGTCGTCGAGCGGCACGGCGGGCGGGTCTGGGCGGAGTCGGCCGAAGGCGTGGGCACGACGTTCTATCTGTCGCTGCCCGAAGCGGGGGCCCGGCCGGCGGCGGGGCGAGCGCGTGAAGGCGGTGAAGGGCGCGGCGGGCGACCGCTATCCGTGGCGGCCAACGATCAGGCGATGGACAAGCCGGGGAATCTGCGGATGGGCCCGTAAGGGCTGACGTGGGTTGCAGTCGAGCGGGTGATGCGGGAGCACCCGCGACGGCCTGCGGACGGCGCAGGCGCGAGCGAATCGAAAATCAGGAAGGTTGCGTGAAGCGGAAACCGAGGTGATGGCTCGGAACCGATCAGGATGGTGGGCCAGCGTGACCGCAGGCTACATCAGCTCAGCAAGAAGCAAACAAACGGCGCGACTTCAGCAGTTGCCGGCCGCGAACCGACCAGTAGCACGCGCAGGCAAGCAGAACGGCGACCACGACGAGCACCTGGTAGAGCGTGGGGCGCAGGCCGAGCAGGCCGTCGAGCGCGAACACGCAGCGCGCCAGAATCAACAAAGCCGCCCAGACCGAGCAGGCTGCCAGCACCAGCATTCGCGTGCCGGCGAGGCGCCGCGCGCGGTTTTCACGAGCCCAGCCGGCCGGCGTGCGCGCGCAGCGAAAAGCAATCGCGATCAACGCGACGGCGAGAATGACGATCCAGTCGGTAAGTTCCATCGAAAAGCGCTCCACAAGTCAGCCCGTGACTATAGGAAGGCCCTCCGGCGCGAACCATAGGACGACTCTCAAATGCCGCGCGCGACCGCCGTGGCCGCCCGCGGCATTTGAGCCGGCTCAAAGCTCGATACGCGTGCCGAGCAGAACGAGGAATTGACGCAGCCATTCGGGATGCGCGGGCCACGCGGGCGCCGTCACGAAGTTGCCGTCGGTGATCGCGGCGTCGACGGGAATGTCGGCGTACTCGCCGCCGGCCAGCTTCACCTCGGGCGCGCAGGCCGGATACGCGGAGATGCGCTTGCCGCGGATCACGTCCGCGGCCGCGAGCAACTGCGCGGCGTGACAGATCGCGGCGATCGGTTTGCCGGCTTCGGCGAACTGCCGCACGATGTCGATGACTTTCGGATTGAGCCGCAGATACTCGGGCGCGCGCCCGCCGGCAATCGCGAGCGCATCGTACTGACGCGGATCGGCGTCTTCGAACGATGCGTTCAGCGCGAACAGATGCCCCGGCTTTTCGGTGTAGGTCTGATCGCCCTCGAAATCATGAATCGCGGTCTTGATCCGGTCGCCGGCCTTCTTGTCCGGGCACACCGCGTCGACCACGTGTCCGACTGCCTGCAGCGCCTGAAACGGCACCATCGTTTCGTAATCCTCGGCGAAATCGCCGGTGAGAAACAGAATCTTCTTTGCCGCCATCGTATGCCTCCAGTGGGTCAAGTGAACACAGCAATGCTCGATTGCGTTGGCCAGTCTACCGCACAAGCTTTGACAGAACCGCGACGGCCGCCGCCCGCCGTGCGCGTCGATTTATCGCGCATGAAGCCGTTGTCCGGCAGGCGGCGGCAACAGCGTATGATGAGCGCGTTTTCGTCAGAGAGGCCGCTTCGCGCGGTTCACATACACACATGAATTCATCCATCCGTTCGCCGTTGCTGCGCCGTGCCGCCGTGGTCCTGTTCGTATTCGCCGGTCTCGCGGCCTGCCAGAAGAACGATGCGTCGGCGGGGCAGGTTGCCGGCAAGCTCAACGACGCCGCGCAGGCCGCGTCGCAGAAGCTCGATCAGGCCGCGAGCTACGTCGGCCAGAAGGTCGACGAAACCAAATCCGCGGCGCAGCAGAACATTCAATCGGCTTCGGCGCCGACGGTCACGATCGATCCGAATGCGCTCGCGTCGAGCGCTCAGGCCAATCTGCAGAACGCCGCCAGCGCGGCGCAGGCGCAGCTCGGCAAAGCCGCGTCGCTGACCGGCGAGAGCCTGGAAAACGCGGGGCGCAAACTGCAGCAGTGGTCGGCGCAAAGCTCGGCTTCGTCGACGAGCGCAGCGGCTTCGTCGTCCGGTTCGGGCTACGGCGGCGATGCGCAAAAGCAGATGGACAAGTGAGATGCGCGTGAGCCGATTCCATCGCGCGCGTTCGTGCGTTCGGCCGGGAAGAGCGGACGGGTTTGACAGTGCCGATAAATGTAATTACTATGGTTACACATTGTCGTCGCAGGGCGGGTTGTTGTGAACACCAGTAGCCGGTTTGCATTTGCGGTGCATGTGCTCGCGCTGTTGTCTTTGCAGGAGGGCACGCCGCTTTCGTCGGAGATGATCGCGGGCAGCGTGAATACGAATCCCGCGCTGATCCGGCGGCTTTTGACCATGCTGGCCGAAGCCGGCCTCACGACCTCGCAGCTCGGCGCGGGCGGCGGCGCGCTGCTCGCCCGCGCGCCCGAGCAGATTTCGCTGCTCGACGTGTACCGCGCAGTCGACGACGCGCAGCTCTTCGCGCTTCATCGCGAGGAGCCGAATCCGGCGTGCATGGTGGGGCGCAACATCCAGGTCGTGCTGCGCGGAATCATCGACGAAGCGCAGCAGGCGATGGAGGCGTCGCTCGCGCAGCGCACGTTGGCCGACGCGACGGCGGACTTGCTGCGCGCGGAGCGAGCGCGCGAACGCAAGCGGCGGCCGCATGGATGACGCGGGTGCTTGGCGCAGAAACCGCGTTCGCCGATGATTGCTAATGCGCATGCAATGAGCGCGCAATAAGCGCGGAATGACAGACGGGGGCCGAGGCCCCTCTTTTTTGCGGCATATATGTAATCATCTTGGTTACATATAAACAAATGACAGGAGCATTGAAATGAGCAGGCAGTTGAAGATCGCATTGTTCGGCGCGACCGGCATGATCGGTTCGCGAATTGCGGCCGAAGCGGCGCGTCGCGGGCATCAGGTCACGGCGCTTGCGCGCAATCCCGCGCGCGTTCCGGCCGACGTGCCCAATCTCAAAGCGGCGCAGGCCGATCTGCTCGACGCGGCGAGCGTGGGCGCAGCGGTGCGCGGTCACGATGTGGTGGCGAGCGCATATGCGCCGCCGCAAGGCGACGTCGGCGTGCTGGACAAGGCGACTCGCGCGCTGGTCGAAGGTGTGCGCGCGGCGGGCGTGAAGCGGCTCGTGGTGGTGGGCGGCGCGGGCTCGCTCGAAGTCGCGCCCGGCAAACAGCTCGTCGATAGCGAAGGTTTCCCGGATGCCTACAAGGCCGTCGCGCTCGCGCATCGCGATGCGCTCGGCTACTACCGCAGCGTCGCCGATCTCGACTGGACGTTCTTTTCGCCGGCCGCGATCATCGCGCCGGGTGAGCGCACGGGTACGTTCCGCACCGGCACGAACTCGCTGATCGCCGACGCCGAAGGCAACAGCCGCATTTCCGCCGAGGATTACGCGATCGCGTTCGTCGACGAACTCGAGCAGAGCCGTTTCATCCGTCAGCTCGCGACGGTCGCTTATTGAAGGCGCCGCGTGCTTGCGCGGCGTGCGTGCCGCGCGGCGTGGGTGGCATGGTGCCGCGGCTCGTCACCCTCCGCGGCGCGCTGCACGCATGAAATCATGCAAGCGTCCTAACAATCCGTTACGCATGTCCGGTTGCGGGCGCGCCAACTGAGGCTACACTGGCGTCTCCCGTTTTCTCACGGATTGCCATGCAGTCATGCCCATCGCGGCGTGAATCCGAGGCTGCGCCGTCAAACGGCGGGCTTTCTTCGATTCACGCTGCATTTGTTCGTCTTTCCGCTTGCGTCGGATGGCCGCACGTCCGCGGCGGCGCTCGTGTGCGCGCGGGCGGGTCGGCTCGCAGATATGCGGCGCGAAGCGGTTCAATCAGCGCTTCGATCAGTGCGTGGCTTCGTGCCGTCATCAGCGCGTGTCCCGCCGCGATCGGAATCGCGCTTCTCGTCTGCATCGCATCGCTGCCTCTCGGCGCGCACGCCGCCGGCACTGCAGCCAGCAGCACGCCCGTCATTCCCGCGTTGCAGAGCCTGATCAACAGCGCGACGGTCGCGCCCGCGTCGGAGGCGTCCGGCGCATCGGCGGCCGAGGCCGCGTCGGCGCCGTCGCCCGCGAGCCAGGCGGAAATCGCGCGTTCGCTCGACAGCGTCATCGCCACGCTCGACAACGACCGCCAGCGCACCGCGCTCGTCGCGCAACTCAAAAAACTGCGCGACGTCTCGCGCACCGTCGGTCCGCTCGCGCCGGCGCCCGCGCAGCCGAGTCCCGGCTTGCTCGGCGCGATTGCGTCGGGCATCGCGTCGTTCGAATCGGACATGCATCAGGGCCGTACGCCCGTGCGCTACTGGGGCGGGCGCTTCAACGCGGCCGGCAACGAGCTTTACACCATCATCTCCGGGCAGGGGCCGGAGAGCTTCGGCCGCATTCTCCTGTCGATGTTCGCGATGCTGGCCGGCTGGGGCGCATGCGCGGCCGCGCTGATCTATTTGCAGCAGCGGCTGTACCGGCGCCTCGGCATCGTGATGGGACTGAATCCCAATCCGACGACACGCGAGCTGCTCGTCTTCGCGTTGCGGCGCGTGGGGCCGTGGATCATCGCGTTCGTCGCCGCGCTGCTGTTCGTGCGCGCGATGCCCGATGCGCTCGGCCGCACGCTCGGCATGGTGGTCGCCTATGCGATCGTCGCGGGCGCGGTGTTTTCGGCGATCTGCCTGATCATGTTTTCGCTGTTCGGCTCGGGGCACCGGCGCATCGCCGTGCGTCTGCTGATCGATCATGCGCGGCGCCTGCTGTTCGCGGTCGGCGTGTTCGGCGCGCTCGGCGACGCGGCGGTCAATTACGACGTCGCGCATCAACTCGGCACCAACCTGGCCGCACTCGTTTCGACCGCCGCCAACATGACGGCCGCCGTGCTCGCCGGCTATTTCGCGCTGGCGTTTCGCCGGCCGGTCGCGCACCTGATCCGCAACCGGCCTTACGAACAGCGCAACGATCACAAGGCCGCGACCGACGCCTTCGAGGTGCTCGCCGCGCTGTGGCACGTGCCGGTCCTCGTGCTGGCGACGGCGTCCGTGGTCGCCACGCTTGGCGGTTCGGGGTCGAGCGAAAACGTGCTGCAGATTTCGGTGGTGACCGCGCTGTTGCTCGTGCTCGCGTTCTTCCTGTCGGCCATCGTCCTGCGCATGACGCGCCCGCGCAGTCCGCGCGCGCGGCGCCGCTCGCCGTACCTCACGCGCTTGCTGCGTTTTTGCGGCACGTTGCTGACGCTTTTCATCTGGCTGTTTTTCTTCGAACTGGCGGCGCGTTTGTGGGGCGTGTCGCTGGCCGCGGTCGTCGAGGAAAACGTCGCGGCGCGCGGCATCGCACATGCGGTGACCGCGATCGTCGCGACGGTGTTCATCGCGTGGCTGCTGTGGATTCTCGTCGACACCGCGATCACGGAGGCGCTCAATCCCGGCAGCTCGCGCAACAAGTCGCGCAACCCGAGCACGCGGGCGCGCACGATGTTGCCGCTCGTGCGCAACGTGCTGCTCGTGAGCATCATGACGATCGCGGGCATCGTCACCGCGGCGAATCTCGGCATCAACGTGACGCCGCTGCTCGCAGGCGCCGGCGTGATCGGTCTCGCGATCGGCTTCGGCGCGCAGTCGCTCGTGACCGACCTGATCACGGGGCTTTTCATCATCATCGAAGACACGATTTCAGTGGGCGACTGGATCGATGTGGACGGCGGCCATGCGGGCACGGTCGAGCATCTGTCGATCCGCACGGTGCGCCTGCGCGACGGTCAGGGCGCGATTCACGCCATTCCGTTCTCGCAGATCAAGATCGTCAAGAACCTGTCGCGCGACTTCGCGTATGCCGTGTTCGAAGTGCGCATGTCGTTCTCTACCGACGTCGATGAAATCACGCAGATGATCCGCGAAGTCGGCGCCGACCTGATGGCCGACTTCCGTTACCGGCGTGAGATGCTCGGGCCGATCGAAGTGTGGGGCCTCGACCGTTTCGATCCGAACTGGATGGTCGTCAAAGGGCAGATCAAGACGCGGCCGCTGCAGCAATGGAGCGTGGCGCGGGCGTTCAATGCGCGGCTCAAGCGCAAGATGGACGAAGCCGGCATCGAGATTCCGGTGCCGCAGATGCGCTTGTTCACGTCGTCGAAAGACAGCGAGGGGCAGCCGTGGCGCGACGACAGTACACCGGACGAAACCGGACATGAAGAGCACGGCCACGAGTCCGGCCATGCTCGCCCGCACACGGAGAAAACGCTGCCGATGCGCGGCGCGCATCCGGCGGTAGCGGTGGCGCGCGACGTGTCGCATGAACCACGGCCGGCGCCGCCGGCGACCGCGCAAACGGCGCCGATTCCGCCGCAGGTTCCCACGGCGGGCGAAGGCAAGAGCTGATTATTCGGCGAGGGCAGAGGGCGCGAAGTTTTGTGCGTGTGTGTACGTATGTGCGTGCGCCTGTTCGTGCCTTGCCCGTGCTCGCCGTGCCGCTGTCAGACGAGCACGGGCGCGGCGCGCACTACATCGTTGACATGCGTGGCGATGCGCGCGCCGGGCACGCCGTAAATATGCAGCGACACGGCCGGCGCATCGCTGCAATTTTGCAGCCGATGAATGCTGCCGCGGCCGCCTCGCACGAACGACACCGCGCCTTGCCTGCGCGCCTGCGTGCGTTCAGCGCTCGCACACTGCTCGCGCTCGTTCCACTCAAAAACCGTTTCGCTCAACGCGCCGTCGATCACCGCGTATCCGCACCATGTGTGATGCGCATGCACGGGGCTCGCCTGATGCGGCTGCCAGACAAGCGCGGCGACCGCATAGCGGCCGTGCGGATCGGCGGCGAGCAGATGACGGCGGTAGTTCTCACTAGATCCTTCGCGCTGCGCGGGCGTCAGCAGCGCGGCGTCCGCAGCCGCTTCCGCGAGCGCGATACGCATGCTGCGCGCGAAGAAGCTCGAATGCGAAGGCTCGGCAAATTGGGCGCACGCTTCGAACATGGCGTCGAGCGCATCGCACAGGCGGGCGAGAGGCGCGGGCTGAGCGGCGCGCGAAGGCAGATCGTGCGCGGCGCAAGCTTGTGCGAACGTATCGAGGAGGGCGGCGGAGGAAGCGAGGTTGTGAGTCACGGTCGTTGAACGGCACTGGCTGCCGTGTTTTTCTTCGGATCAGGATTTATACCGTTTTGTCCGGAGAAAGAGTTTCCATATAATTCCCCCATCAATCTGAAAAGTAGAAAAATTTGCTAAAGGGGTGAGACGATGGGAATGGACATCATCGACAGGAAACTGCTCGAGTTGCTGCAGGAAGACGCGACCATGCCGATTGCCGAACTGGCGCAGCGCGTGAATCTGTCGCAAACGCCGTGCTGGAAGCGGCTGCAGCGTCTGAAGGAGACCGGTGTGATCCGTGGGCAAGTGGCGCTGTGCGATGCGCGCAAGCTTGGCGTCGGCACGACCGTGTTCGTCGCCGTGCGCACGAATCAGCACACGCAGGCGTGGGCGCAGACTTTCACGCAGGCGGTGCAGGACATTCCCGAAGTGGTGGAGGTTTACCGGATGAGCGGCGAGACGGATTACCTGCTGCGCGTGGTGGTTTCCGACATCGACGACTACGACCGCGTGTACAAGCTGTTGATCGCCGCCGTGCCGCTGTACGACGTCAGTTCGAGCTTCGCGATGGAGCAGATCAAATATTCGACGGCGCTGCCGGTGCGGTATAGCGCGTGACGGCGAGCGGGCGCGTAGCGATCGGCTTCGCGTCTCTGACGGCGTTGCCCTACAAAAGCTCGCGCAGCTTGTAGTACCACATGCCCAGCACCAGAGCCCGCGTGCGAAGCGCCTTGCCGCCGGGGAAGCGCCGATGCCGGATGCGGCTGAACACGTCGAAGGTCGACGCGTCGCCCGCGATCGCGTCGGCGAGAATCTTCCCGGCCATTCCCGCGAACACCAGACCGTGCCCGGAAAAGCCTTGCACGTAGTAAATGTTCGCGCCGATCCGGCCGAGGTCCGGCGCGCGGTTCATGGTGACGTCGACGAAACCGCCCCACGCGTAGTCGATGCCGACATCGGCGAGTTGCGGGAAAACGCCCGTGATCCGATCCCGCATCCTGTCGATCAGATTACGCGGCGTCGTGGCGTCATAGCTTTCTCCGGCGCCGAACAACAGCCGGTTATCGGCGCTCAGCCGGAAGTAATCGAGGATGAGATTGTTGTCCGACGCCGCGGCTCGGCCCGGCATGAGCTCGTTGGCGAATGCGTCGGAAAGCGGCTCGGTGGCGACCATGTAGGTGCCCACCGGCATGATCCGCGCCTCGATCTCGGGCGCCGGATGATCGCCGAATTCGCCGAGATAAACGTTGCCGGCGATCACCACGCGGTCGCACGACACCGCGCCTTCGGCTGTCTTCACGACGGGCCGCGCGCCGCGTTCGAGCCGGGACACCGCTGAATTTTCGAAGACCTTGACTCCCGCTTGCCGCGCCGCTTCGCCGAGACCGAGGCAGTACAGCAGCGGATGCAGATGACCGGACCCGCCGTCATACACGCCGGCAGAAAATCTTTGCGTGGCGATATGCGAACGAAGCGCCGACCGATCCAGCCATTCGAGCGGATACGCATACCGGTCCTGTGTGCGCTCCATCCACTCCTTGAGTTTGCGCGCCTTCCGATCGTTGACGGCGAGCGTCAGATAACCGCGCCGATAATGGCATTCGATGTCATAACGCGCGAGACGCTCTTCGAGCAGGCGCAGACCTTCGAGCGACACGTCCCAGGCCTTGCGCGCGATCTCGCGCGAGCACTGCTGCTCGATCGCGTCTTCTCCTTCCGCGCCGAAGCCGACAATCGCCTGCCCGCCATTGCGGCCCGACGCGCCCCAGCCGATGCGCTGCGCTTCCAGCAGCGCGACGTCGAAGCCGCGCCCGGCCAGTTCCAACGCGCACGAAACGCCCGCGTAGCCGCCGCCGATCACGCACACATCCACGGACAGCTTTTGCTGCAGCGGCGCGCTCGGTTGCGGACGCGTGACGCTCGCCTCGTAATACGAGTCCTCGACGACGCCAAGCTCCTTGTTCAGCAGCGACGACATAGGCTGCGCTCCAGGTATCGGTTCACCACGGAACCCGTACGTTGAGAAACTGCCAGGGGTCCTCGTCGTACGGCGTGTCGAAAAGCGGCGAGCGCTGGTCGAGCGGCGTCCATGTGTCGTACACGCCGACGAGTTCGCCCAGGTACGGACGAGCGACCCGCATCACCGTCCGATAGTCGATGTCGTCGGGTTCGACCACGCCGGCCCGCGGATTCTCGAGTGCCCACACGATGCCGCCCATGATGCCGGCCACCACCTGGAGGCTCGTCGCGGTGTTATGCGGCGCGAGGCGCCGGGCTTGCGGCGTGGTCAGCCGCGAGCCGTACCAGTAAACGCCTTTGTCGTTGCCCATCAGCAGCACGCCGAGTTCGTCGGCGCCGTCGACGATTTCGTCGCGCATGATCCGCTTGTTGTCCTGCATGCGCCAGCCACGTCCGGCGAATTCCTCGATCGACAGCAGCGCGTCGTCGCACGGACGATACGCATAGTGAACCGTCGGGCGATACACGACCTCGCCGTCCTTGCGCAATGTCAGATGGTCCGCGATCGAGATCGACTCGCCATGCGTGACAAGAAAGCCCTGATAGCTGCCGGCGAGCGGCGTCCAACTGCGTACGCGCGTGGCAAGTCCCGGCCGTTGCAGATAGATCGCCGCATCGCTGCCGAACCCATGACGCTGTGCGTCGGCGGGCCAATGACGCTCATGCGTGCCCCAGCCCAGTTCCGCCGGCTGCATGCCTTCTTCGACGAAGGCATCGACGGACCAGGTGTTGACGAACTCGTTGCGCGCCTTGCGGCGTTCGGAGAACTGCCAGTCCTGTTCAGCGACGTGAATCGCCTTGATGTCGAGGCGCTGCGCGAGCACGGCCCAATCTTCGTAGCTGTCGAGCGCGGTCGGCTGGATGCCGCTGTTCTCCGCCATGTCGACCAGCGCCTGTTTGACGAAAGCCGAAGCGAGCCCAGGGTTCGCGCCTTGCGTCAAAACCGCTGTCGGGCCGTCGCGCTTGTCGAGGCGAAAAGCCAGCACCGCCTCGCGCAGTGCGTAATTGCTGCGCCGTGATGGAGGACGGTCGGGATCGGTTGATCCGCCTTCCCACGGTTCGATGGACGTATCGAGATAGAGCGCGTCGCGAGACCAGCAAAAGCGAATCAGCGATTCGCTCGACACATTGACGGACAGGTTGACCAGCAGCGTGCCTTTCGTCACATATGCCGTAAGCAGTGTCTCGAAGTTGTCTTCGCTGAGCGCCTGCTCGACGACATGCACGCCGCATTCATGGGCGATCGCCGTGTCATTACCAGGCGGACACACCACGGTCACGTCTTTTGGGCTCACCTCGATGTGTCTTAAAAGCACCGGTAAAAGCGAACTCGCTATGCTGCCGAATCCGATGATTACAACGCCGCTGTTGCAAACAGCGTGCTTCGTCCACTGCACATGCGCATCCATCTTTCCTCCCGACTACCGCGCGTTGGGTCGCGCTTCTTTGTGCGGGCGTGATGCGTGGCTCCAATGTTTCGGCCCGCATTAGCGGCGCAGCATTGCGCGTGCCGGGGATTTTTCATTTCGGTTCGATAGCATCGCAAGCCTTGCTGTCCACCGCTTGCCGACTGCAAGGCGAGTGCAAGGCGCCTCGGCGTAGAATGCCGCCTTCTCCGCTATCTTCCGCGATTGCCTCGCGGTCCGAGTCGCCTCATGAACAAACCGCCGCGCAAGAAAAACCCGACCTTCGGCATCGCTGTATTCATTGTGGTCGCGGTACTGTTCGTCATCGCCACGCTGTTCTATAACGCGATCAAGGAGAAGCGCGAGTTCGACAACGACAACGCGCCGGCGGCTTCCGTTTCATCGGGCGCAGCGGCGGCGACGGCCACGGCGACGAGCGCTGCGGCTACTGCTGCGAAGCCTGCGAGCGGCACGGCGCAGTGAGCTTGTCGCGGTCATGGTGTATGACCGCGTGTGAGTTTGAGTCGGACGCGCTTAGGCGTCGCACTTCACTACGCTAGTTCAAGCCCGGTCGCGTCATTCATCGGGCAGGCGGATCACGCTCGCGTCCTTGCGAATCAACGCCGCCGCCGTCAGCATCTGCTTGCATTGATGCGCAAGCAGTTTGATGTCGTGCACCGCATCGGCCGAATAGTCCTGCGATTTCTCCGCTTCGACCACCATCGTGTCCAGTTCGCGCGTGATCTGTTTGATCTGCTCGCCCTGGTCCGCAGGCGGCGCAGTGCCTGCTTCTGCTTCGGTGAGATTGTCGCGCACGAGACTCAACGCGCGTTGCAGCGGCTGCAGCGACACGCCCTCGGCGTGTTGCGCGGAGGTGCGCAAGAGCGGCGCGGCTGCGGTGATTTGCGATGCAAGCACATGGCTGCTCACCAGCAAACCATTGAGTTCGGGGACGAACTTCTGCGCCGATTTCGGTTCGAGCATCATCCGCTGAAAGGCCTGGCCGAGGTTTGCAAACGCGACGTGCACGTTCTTGCGCGCGAGGCGGTAGCGGTAATCGCGATCGAGTGCAGTGGCGGCGGCCGCGGCAGCGGGCGAGGCGCCGGCGACGGGCTTCGCCGTCGTGTTGGTGGTTGCGGAAGCTGGTGTGCTTGCGGGCGCGCTTGATGTTGTTGCCGGTGCAGTTGCCGATGGGCTTGCTGTTGCGCCTGCCGCGGCTCCTAACGCCGCGCTCCCTGCGATGTTCGCTTCGGCGCCTGTTCGCACGTTCGCCGACACATCCGCTTGCGATAGCCCCCGATTGCCAGCCACCAAACCATCACTCGTCAGCGGCCCGCTTGCAGCCGCCAACGCCGGCCTGCCGACATCGATCGCCGGGTCCGCCATCGCCGCGACCGGCGCCCGCGCGCCCGCTTCGGTCACGGTGGCGGCGAGCGGCGCGGCCGGCTTGCCGCTCCACCACCAGCTTGCTTCAAGAAACTGCCGCGTCGCGCTGATCACGTTGTTGACCAGCTTGCCCATCAGACGATATTCCCAGTACGGGAACAGATGGCTCGCGGCAATCGCGATCGCGCAGCCGACCACGGTGTCGATCGCGCGTTCGCCGATGATGTGCAGGCTGCCGGGCGCAAGCAGATGAAACATCAGCAGCACATACGATGACGTGAACACCACGCTCGCCGCGTAATTGAACAGCAGCAGGCTGTAGCTCATCACCATCGACGCGAACATCACCACCAGCAGAATGTGCGGCTCCTTCACGAAGATCATCAGCGCGATGCTCGCCGTGCAGCCGATCAACGTGCCGACGATCCGCTGCCCGTTGCGCTGCTTGGTCAGCGAATAACCGGGCTTCAGGATGATGACCGTAGTCATCACGATCCAGTAAGCGTTCGTGAGCGGCAGCAGGCGGCCGAGCCAGAAGCCGACCGCCACCGCGATCGTCACGCGCAACGCGTGACGAAAGCTCGGCGAGGACATCGTCAGGTTCGAGAAGATCTGGCCGAACGGCACACGGCGGCTCGACACGAAGCGGTTCAGCGCCTGATCGAGGCGCAGTTCCGTTTCGGTCGTGGCCGGATCGCTCGAAAGACTCTTGCGCATCTTGTCGATCAGTCGCGTGGCGCTCCACACGCGGCGGAATGTGGACGACACCGCCGAATACGCCTCGGGATTCTTCGCCGGCAACTCCTGCTTGCGCATCAGTTCGATTTCGAACTCGATGGCGCGCAGTTCCGCCTTCACATTCACGCGTGCGCGCGGCGCATGATTCTGCAGGACGGCGAGCCCGATTTCCTCGAGATCCTCAGCGGCTTTGCGGATCAGATCGCGATAGAACACCAGCAGGTCGGTGCCGCCGAAGGTATTGCGCACGAGCGGGTAATCGGTATGCGTGCCGACGAACAACTCATGCAAATCGACCGTGTTGATAAACAGATTGAACAGCATCGCGCGACGCGGCTCGAGCTTGCCGCTCTTTAACTTCGGCAGATTGCGCAGCACGATGTCACGCGCCGCGTCCTGCCGCTCGACCGCGGCGATCTGCTTGGCGACCAGGTTGCGATAACACTCGTCCAGATCGTTATCGAGGTCGTAAAACGCGGCGCGCGCGAGCAGATAATCGGCGCAGGCGAACACGCTTTCGGCGAGCGCCTGCTGCTCGATCCGATGCATCATCCAGCGGCTCACGGCAGTCGACCAGTACGTGAACCAGAGCCCGCCCACGAGTATCCACGACGCATTCACGAGCGCCTGCATCGGCGTAAAGTGCTCCTCGAGCGTCATGATCATCATGAAGAGCGTGGCGAAGCTGATCTGCGGCCAGCGGTTGCCATACACGACGATCAACGACAGCACGAACGTGAGCGGCACGACGGTGCACCACAGCGCCACCGGATTGACCGTGGCAAGGCCGGTGGCGAGCGCGGACAGAAAACCGATCACCGAGCACGCCAGCATTTCGTTGTGCTTGTACTTGAGCGGACCCGGCATGTCGACGACACATGCGCCGAGCGCGCCCGTCGCAATCGTGAAGCCCAGCTCGCGATTGTGAAACACGATCAGGCACAGCACCGCTGGTAACGACACGCCGACCGCGATGCGCAGTCCGCCATAAAAATACTGGCTGTAAAGGAATTTTTTTATTTCGACCGAATAGCGCATCGACAGCCTGGTTTCATTCACTGACAAAAAGCGGTTGAGGACACAACTTCGGATACAACTTCGGGCGCAACTTGGACAGCCCAAAACTGCCGACGAGTCTAACTGATTTTGCGTCTGATCTGACCTCCCCGATTCGGGCGGGTTCTGCGCCGCGAGCGGCTTTGTTATGCTGTCGCTTCAATGTCTGCCGAGCTTCGCGCGTTCGTCGCGAATGCGGCAAAGCCCCATCGCGTTGTCAGGACCCATGCTCCAGCTCTTCTATTCGAACCGTTATGAAACGCTCGTCGGCGCGCTGCTCGACGATCTCGCGCAAGCGCCGTCCGATCCCTGGACCGCGCAGCCCGTGATCGTGCCGAGCGCTGCTGTGCGGCGGCGGCTCGAACTGGACATCGCGGCGCGCCAGGGCGTGTGCGCGAACGTCAGCTTCGGCTATCTCGCGCAATGGCTGTGGGCGCAAATCGGCGGCGTGATCGAGGTGCCGCGGCATTCGCCGTTCGCGCCGGACCGGCTCGTGTGGCGTTGTTATCGTTTGCTCGGCGATTCGAACGAAGCCTTGCCGTGGAATGCGTCGCCGCGTCTTCGCGCGTATCTCGATGCGGCCGATCCGTCCATGCGCTATGAACTCGCGCGCCGTGTGGCGACCGTGCTCGATCACTATCTGACCTATCGGCCGGAGTGGCTGTTGCAATGGCAGAAGGGCGGTTCGATTTTCGCGAGCGGTGCAGCGGACGACACGGGCCCGCGCCTCGTCGGCGCAAGCGAGGCAGCGCGCGAAGATGAGCGATGGCAGGCGGCGCTGTGGCGCGCGGTGCTGACCGAACTCGCCGGGGAAGCCGGGGACGCGGGGGGTGCCGGGGGTGCCGGGGGGGCACAAGCGCCCGCAGCCGCGCTGCCGCCCGCCTATCGTTTCCTCGACGAAATCGGCACGCTGGATCTCGACGCGATTGCCAACGCCAGGTGGCCCGAAGCGGTGAGCGTGTTCGCGCTGCCCACCATGCCGCCATTGCACGTCGCGTTGCTGCGCGCGCTATCGCGTTGGGTCGACGTGCGTCTGTACGTGATGAACCCGTGCCGCGAATTCTGGTTCGACGTGGTGAGCGAAGGCCGCGTTCAGGCGCTCGACGCGGCAGGGCAGTTGGACTATCAGGAAGTGGGTCATCCGCTGCTGGCCGAATGGGGTCGTCAGACGCAGGCGCAGTTGCACATGCTGCACGAACTCACCGAAAGCGCGGCTTCGGGCGAGACGGGCGAGTTCACGGAGAATCCCGAACCGAGCTGGCTCGCCGCCGTGCAAAACAGCATTCTCGATCTGCGTTCCGAGACGCAGGCGGACGAGTTGCCGTACGAGCACGGCATCGAAGTTCATGTGTGCCATAGCCTCTCGCGGCAGCTCGAAGTGCTGCACGATCGTCTGCTTGGCTGGTTCGACGAGTTCGACAACCTGGAACCGTCTGACGTGCTCGTCGCCGTGTCCGATCTGGCCGCCGCCGGTCCGCTGATCGACGCCGTGTTCGGCACCACGCCGGCTGGCGACACGCGCCGCATTCCGTATCGGATCACCGGCTTGCCGCCTTCGCAGGCCAATCCCGTCGCGCGTCTCTTGCTCGACTGGCTCGCGTTGCCCGAGCGCAGCGTCGGCGCGCCGGACCTGATCGAATGGTTGCGCGTCGACGCGGTTGCGGTGCGTTACGGCATCGACGCGGGTTCGCTCGAAGCCGCGCAGGAATGGCTCGCGGCGGCCGGCGCGCGGCGCGGGCTGTCGCCTGCCGAGCCGAGCGGCGAACACGTGCCGGTCGCGCGTCACACGTTTGCCGATGCGTTGACGCGCCTGTACCTCGGCTATGCGATGCCCGACGGCGGCGAGCCGGTGGATGCGTGGCTGCCCGTCGAGGGCGCGGGCGGCTCGGACGCCGAACTGCTCGGCCGTCTGTCGCGTTTCGTCGACGACGTGGACAGCTTCGCGAGCCGCTGCGCGAGCGAACAGACGCCCGCCGAATGGACGCAGTTGCTGCTCGAAACGCTTGCTCAATGTTTTGACGGCGGCGTCCAGTTCGCCGAGTCGCTCTCCGCCGTGCGAGACGCGATCGACAAGATGAGCGACGCGATGCAGGCCGGCGCGCAGGAGGTCACGCTGCCCGCCGCGGTCGTGCGCGGCGCGCTCACCGAAGCGCTCGACGACCCGGCGCGTGGCGGCGTGCCTTGGGGCAGCGTGACGTTTTCATCGCTGACGAGCTTGCGTGGCTTGCCCTACCGCGTGGTGTGTCTGCTCGGCATGGACGACGGCGTGCTGCCGAGTCTCGCGCGTGCCGACGAGTTCGATCTGATGGCCGCGTTCGGCAAAGCCGGCGACCGCCAGCGCCGCGACGACGAGCGCAATCTGTTTCTCGATCTGCTGCTCGCCGCGCGCAGCCGTCTCTTTATCGCGTACACGGGACGTAGCATTCGCGACAACGCACCGTTGCCGCCGGCCGCGCTCGTCGACGAACTGCTCGACTATCTCGCGCAAGTGTCGGCGGGCGAGGGCGCGAGTCCCGCGGAGGTTGACGAGGCGCGCCGCGCGTTCATTGTCGATCATCCGTTGCAGGCGTTCGCGTCGGAGTACTTCGCCGCGCAGCCCGAGCTTTTCACCTACGACGCCGATCGCGCGGAACTCGCGACCTTGCTGGCCGCGCCGCAGCAGAAAACCGCCGCGCCGTTCTTCGACCAGCCCTTGCCGCCCGAAGACGCCGCGCCTGTCGCGTTCGACGATTTCGTGCGTTTCTGGCGTCATCCGGCGCGAGCAGTGCTGCGCGATCGCCTCGGCATCGTGTTGTCCGACGCGCAGGCCGAACTGCTCGACACCGAGCCGTTCGAACTCGACTACGCCGGTCGCGACGCGTTGGCCGGGCGTCTGTTGCCGGTACTGCTCGACACGGACGACGAAGACGGCGATCTCATGTTCGACCGCGTGCGGCGTGTCGCCGAGGCGAGTCCCGAATTGCCAGGAGGCGCGACCGGCGCGGTGTGGCGCGCGCGCGAACTGGGCGCGCTGCGCCAGTTGGCCGACAGCGTGCGCCGCGAAGTGGCGTCGGGCATCGAGCGCTTGCCGTTCGTGCTCGACATCGCGCCGCGCTGGCCGGACGCTGCGGACATCGCCGGCGACCTGTTCGGCTCGCATGACGAAGCGCTTCGCGAAGCCGCCGAAGCGCCGTTGCAATTGCACGGCACGTTGAACCTGCTGACCGATACGGGACAAGTGATTTTTCGCTACGCCAAACCCACCGCGCGCGACTATCTGTCGGCATGGCTCGCGCATCTGGCTTATTGCGCGGCCCGGCCGGACGGTCCGCGCCGCACCGTCTGGCACGGCAGCGGCGAGAGCTTCGAGCTTGCGCCGGTCGCCGCGCCGCTCGATCAACTCGCGCCGCTCGCCGCGCTGTTCAGGGCAGGGCGCAGATTGCCGCTGCGCTTTTTCCCGAAGAGCGCGTGGGCCAAAGTCAGCGAAAGCGATTCCGCAGCGCAGGGCGTGTGGATCAACGACCGCGTGCGCGGCGAGTCCGACGACCCGGCCTTGCGCATCGCGCTGCGAGGCACGCCGCTCACGCTCGACGAACCGTTCGGCAGCCTCGCGTCGATCGTGTTCAAGCCGTTGATGCAGCATCTGCGGAGCACGTCATGAGCGCGCTGCATCGTCATACGCTGGCGGCTGAGGAGCTTGACGTCTTCGCGTGTTCGCTCGACGGCGTCAATCAGATCGAAGCCTCGGCGGGCACCGGCAAGACGTGGAACATCTGCGCGCTGTATGTGCGCTTGCTGCTCGAGAAGAACCTGAACGCCGATCAGATTCTCGTCGTAACCTTCACGAAGGCCGCGACCGCCGAACTGCACGAGCGCATTCGCGGCCGGCTCGCGGAACTGCATCGCGCGATCGAACTTGACGACGACGGCGGCGATCCGTTTATCCGCCGGCTCTTCGAAACGACGCTTGCGCCGGAGCGCGGCATCGACCGCGAGACCGCGCTGAAGGTCGTGCGCCGCGCGCTGCGCACATTCGATCAGGCGGCCATCCACACGATTCACGCGTTCTGCCAGCGCGCGCTTCAGGAGGCGCCGTTTGCTGCCGCCATGCCGTTCGCCTTCGAGATGGAAGCCGACGACGCCGCACTCCGCTTCGAAATGGCCGCCGATTTCTGGCGCGAGCAGGTCGAGCCCGTCGCGCATGCGCATCCCTCATTCGCCGCATGGCTGGTGGCGAGACGCGCCGGGCCCGCATCGCTCGACGAACAACTCGCGCGGCGCCTGAAGAAGCCGTTGGCGCAATTGCGCTGGGGAAGCATGAGCGCCGACGCGAGCGCCGATCCGCAAGCCGGTTTCGACGCCGCCTGCGAGTTGTGGCATGCCGAGCGCGATGCGATCGTCAGCCTGCTCGCCGAGGCACAGGACCGCTTGAGCAAGACCACACACAAGCCCGATCACGTGAGCGCCGCGATTGCCGCATGGACCGAGTACTTCGCGCAAGGCGATTGCCATGCGCCGCCGCCGCGGGCCGCGCTGAAACTGACGGCCTCGGCGTTGAAGAAGGCCACGAAGGTCAAGTTGGATCCGCCGCAACACGCGTTTTTTGAACACGCGGAAGCGCTCGCCGCGGCCGTCGTCGCGGCGGAAGCGGCGCAACGCGCGCGCTGGCTCGCGATCGTGCAAACCTGGCTCGATCATGCGCCCGCCGAACTGGTCGCGCGCAAGCGCACGCGCCGCGTCGTTTCGTTCGACGATCTGTTGTCGAATTTGTACCGTGCGCTGGCCGCGCATCCGTGGCTAGCCGATGCGTTGCGCGCCCGTTATCCCGCCGCTTTGATCGATGAGTTTCAGGACACCGATCCGCTGCAGTTCGCGATCTTCAGCCGCATTTTCGCGCCGGCCGGGCCGCTCTTTCTGGTCGGCGATCCGAAGCAGGCCATCTACAGTTTTCGCGCGGCCGATCTGCATACGTATCTGGCGGCGCGCGCGTCGGCTTCGGCGCGTTATACGCTGGCCGTCAATCAGCGGTCCACGGCGCCCATCGTCGACGCTTGCAATCGCGTGTTCGAGGCGAACCCGCAGGCCTTCGTGCTCGAAGGGCTCGACTATCAGCCGGTGCGCGCGGGCGAACGGCGCAGGCCGCCGTTCTCCGATCTCGATGCGAGCGGCGGCGACTTTTGCATCTGGACCTTGCCACCGGGCGAGCAGGCGTTGACCAAGCGCGAGGCTCAGCGCGAAGCGAGCGAAGCGTGCGCGGCCGAAATCGTCCGGCTGTTGCGCGGCGCGCGCGAGGGCACCGTGACGATCGGCGACGCGCCGCTTGCGCCGGGCAATATCGCGGTGCTCGTGCAGACGCACAAGCAGGGCAGCCTCATCAAACGCGTGCTGGCGGCGTGGGGCGTCGGCAGTGTGGAACTGGCGCAGGCGTCGGTGTTCGCGACGCTCGACGCCGAGCAGATCGAGCGCGTGCTGGCCGCCGTCGATACGCCCGGCGACTTGCGCCGTCTGCGCGCCGCGCTCGCGACCGACTGGCTCGGGCTCGATGCTGCGGCGCTGTGGCGTTTGGAGCAGGTCGCCGACGCGCCCGCTGTCGCCGACGATCCCGCGCACGCCGCCGACGCGATGGGCTGGGTCGAGCGGTTTTCGCGCTATCGCATGCTCTGGCACGAGCGCGGCTTTGCCGTCATGTGGCGCACGCTGATGCGCGAACTGCGGATCGCACAACGGCTCGTCGCCGCGCCGGACGGCGAGCGACGTCTCACCAACGTCAACCATCTTGCCGAACTCGTGCAGGCGCGCGCGGCCACGCAGCCGGGCATCGCGCCGACCTTGCGCTGGCTTGCCGCGCAGCGGACGCAGGGCGGCGGCGAGGAAGCGCAGTTGCGGCTCGAGTCCGACCGCAATCTCGTGCAGATCGTCACCGTGCACAAGTCGAAAGGACTCGAATATGCAGTCGTGTTCTGCCCATTTCTGAATGACGGCGGATTGCGCGAACCGCCGTCGTCGGGTTTGCCGGATGCACGCGAATATCACGATCCGGGCGGCGACGCGGTACTGCATTACGGCTGCGACGACGAAGAGGCGGAACGCGCGGCCCGTCACGCGGCGCGCGAGCAGGCGGCCGAGCGGGCGCGGCTCGTCTACGTCGCGCTGACGCGTGCGGTGTATCGCTGTTATCTCGTGGCGGGCACCTACCTGTCGTCGCGTTCCACGAAAGAGTCGCGGCGCAGCGTGTTGAACTGGCTGGTGGCCGGCAGCGGCTACGAATTCGACGACTGGCTCGCCGATCCGCCGGACGAAGCGGCGTTGTCCGCGCGCTGGCAAGCGCTGGCGGGCGGTCCGATCGCATTGCAGCCGCTGCCGAAGGTGGAGCGCCGCAGGCCGCTCGAGAGCATGCAGGAAAGCGGCGCGCGGAAACGCGCTCGGAGCCATCGCCGGTCTTTACGCGATCAGTGGCGCATGGCGAGCTTTAGCGGTCTGATCGCCGCGGGCGACAAGGCCGAAGAGGCGCAAGCGCCGCTGGAGGAAGTGCGTCCCGATCACGACGAGATAGCCGATGTGCTGGCCGCGGCGCCGACGTTGTTGGCAGCCGCGCCTGCGCTGCAAGTATCCTCGCTTGCCGCCGACGATATTCTCGCGTTTCCGCGCGGTGCCGCGGCCGGCGAGTGCCTGCACCGGATGTTCGAACTGGCGGATTTCAGCCATCCGTGCACGTGGCCCGACGCGATTCGCGGTGCGTTGCGCGAGCGTCCCGCGCCGGCGTCGCCGGACCTCGCGCCGCGTTTGCCGGCGATGATGCATAAGCTGCTGGAGGACGTGGTGAGCACGGAACTCGTGCCCGGCATGACGCTCGCGCAACTCGATCCACGGCGGCGTCTGAACGAGCTCGAATTTCTGTTCGCCGCGCCTTCGCTCGATTTCGCCGCGCTGCGCGCGTTGCTGATCGAGCACGGCTATCCAGATGTAGCGCTGGAGCCGGGCGCGCTGCGCGGTTTCGTCAAAGGATTCATCGACATGATCGTCGAACACGACGGGCGTTTCTGGATCGTCGACTGGAAGTCGAACCATCTGGGCGAGACCGCCGAAGACTACTCGGCCGTGCCGCTCGAAGCCGCGATGGCGAGCCATGCTTACCACCTCCAGGCGCTGCTTTATACGGTCGCGCTGCATCGCTATCTGAAGACGCGGTTGCGCGATTATTCGTACGACGCGCATATCGGCGGCTATCTGTATCTGTTCGTGCGCGGCGTGCGTCCGCATTGGCGCGACGCGGAAGGGCCGGCCGGCGTGCATGCCAGACGGCCGTCGTTCGAACTGGTCGCGTTGCTCGACGCGGCGATGATCGGCGGCGGCGTATGAGCACGTTCGATCGGGACGCATCGGTGCCGTTGGCGTCGGTGCCGTCGTTGCAACTCGAAGACATCGGCGTCAATCTGCCTGCGCCGGCTGATTTCAGCATTGCGCTCGCGGAAGGTTTCGCGCGCCGCATTGGCGCATTGGCGCGACGCGGCGGCGCATCCGGCGACGCGGTCAAGTGGGCGGCGCGCGCTGCTTTCGCCGCGAGTCGCGCGACCGCGGAAGGGCACGTGTGCGTGCCGCTTGCGTCGCTCGCGCAGCGCTTCGAGGCGTCCGCTGCCGAGGTACGCGCAGCGCTGTTCGCGAGCGGCATGGCGAGCGATGGCGCGAGCGGCGCTGCGGCGCTGCGGCCGCTTGTTATCGACGGACAAGGGCGGCTGTACCTCGCGCGCTACTACGATTACGAACGGCGTCTCGCACGGGCGCTGGTCGCGCATGCGGGCGCGGCTCACCGTTTTTCCGATGCCGCGGCGCCGTGGCTCGTCGGGCGTTCCGGCCCAGCGGGCGGTGCGCGCAGCGACGAGGCGGTCGGTGCAAGAAAGGTGGCGGGCGGCGATGCCGACGCCACCTCCAACGCAGCCACCGACGCAGCCACCGACGCAGCCACCGACGCAGCCACTGGCGCAGCCACTGGCGCGATCACCGACGCCTCCTCCAACGCCTCCACCAACGCCGACGACACCCAAACGCTCAACGAACGTCTCCTACGCTACTTCGGCCCGCCGAAGGACGACCAGGTCGATTGGCAGCGCGTGGCTGCCGTGATGGCGCTGTCGGGACGGCTCACGATTGTCAGCGGCGGCCCGGGCACGGGCAAGACGACGACCGTGGTCGGCGTGCTCGCGTGTCTGCTCGATACGCGCGCCGATTTGCGGATCGCGCTGGCGGCGCCTACCGGCAAGGCGGCGCAGCGCATGCAGGAAGCCCTGCTCGCGCGCGCCGGAGATCTGCCGCCCGAGCTGGCCGCGCGTTTGCCGCAGACGTCGTATACGTTGCATCGTCTGCTCGGCTCGGGGCCGGGCGGGCGCTTCCGGCATCATCGGGATAATCCATTGCCGTATGACGTCGTCGTGATCGACGAGGCGTCGATGATCGACGTCGCGATGGCCGCGCATCTGCTCGACGCCATTGCACCGCATACGCGGCTCGTGATGCTCGGCGACAAGGATCAGCTCGCGGCGGTCGAGGCCGGCGCCGTGTTCGCGGAATTGAGCGCCCAGCCGACTTTTACCGCGCAAGGGTTGAAGCGGATTGCCGGCGCTTTGGGCATTGACGAGGCGCGGCTGGTTCGGTCGCTGCCGCGAGTCGCGCAGGACATCGACGCGGACGCCGGGCGTTTCACGAAAGGCTCGCACTTGCCCGACAGCGATGGCGATGACGTCCCCGATCTTTTCCGCGGCCCCGAAGACGACGTTTTCCACGAGCCCGTTGCGGCCCGTTCCGCCCGCGAGCCAGTCAATGCGGATCTCTTTGACGCCGACGTCTCCAGCAACAACTTGCGCCCCGCGCCGGCCGCTCAGCAGCCGCCAAGCCCACTCGCGGATTGCGTCGTGTGGCTCGAGCGCAATTATCGGTTCGGGCTCGAATCGCCGATCGGCCGCCTGTCGCTGGCGATTCGCAATGGCGCGGCGAGCGCCGCGCTCGACGTGCTGCTCGCCGACGCGACGCAAGCTGCGGCCGTGCTTCACGAAGACGCGCAGGCGACGCTGACCGAGCGCACCGTCGAGCGCCTCGCCGCCGGCTTCGCGCCTTATGCGCGAGCGCTGGCCGCAGCGCTCGCCGAGGCGACGCCGAACCCGTTGCCGCTATTCGACGCGCTCAATCGCTTCCGTGTTTTGTGCGCGACGCGCTCCGGCGCGCGCGGCGTCGATCAGGTGAACGCGCTGATGGCGGCGCAGGTGCGGCGCGTGGCCGGCGTCACGCTCGCAGTCGGTGCGCAGTGGTTTGCCGGGCGGCCGGTGATGGTCACGCGCAACGACTACGCGCTGGGGCTTTTCAATGGCGACATCGGCATTGCGCTGCCGGGCGCGGGCGGTGCGCTGCGGGTCTATTTTCGCACCGGCGACGGCGGTCTGCGAGCCGTGTCGCCCGCCGCGCTGCCGCCGCACGACACCGCGTTCGCGCTGACGGTGCACAAGTCGCAAGGCTCGGAGTTCGAGCATGCGGTTCTGATGCTGCCGTCCGCATTCAGCAGGGTGTTGTCGCGCGAACTGGTTTATACGGCGATCACGCGCGCTCGTGAACGGGTCGAGGTGATCGGGGCGCGCGCGGTGCTGGCGCAAGCGATCGCCACGCCGACGCAGCGCGACTCGGGGCTTGCCGCGAGAATTGCGGAGGCTTCGCGGGGGCGTTAGCAGTAGCGGTGCATCGGTGTGAAAAGCGAGGGATGCGCTGTGCTCGGTGCTTCGCGCCGCACACAGCAATCACACCCACAGCCGCCACGTCGTCTCAACTCGCGCTCGGCGCCGCTTCGACCGGTTCCTCCGCGCGCCTGCGCATCGTCCGGCGATAGTGCAGCGTCCACAGAGCCAACGCTCCGTAGATGCCGTAGCCGATGAACGGCGACATCGCGAGAAACCGCTCGATCGGCCAGGCCATTGCCAGCCATGCTCGCAGCACCATTTCGGCGGTGAGCCCGACGCCCCATACAACGGTCATCAGCCGCATACTGCTGACCACCGCGGGACGCTCGCGCCATAGCGCTTCGAAGCGTTGCGCACCGCCTTCCATCTCGCGGGCGACGGTCGCGCGCGCAAGGTAGAAAATCAGCGGCCGGCGCATGCCGAGCGACAGCAGGAAGGCCACGCCGACAGCGCCGGACACGAGCGACTCGCGCAACAGCAACATGCGAGGGCTGCCGCCGAGCGCCATCGCGCCGACCGAGAGCACGATGCCGGCAACGACCGTCACGCTGAGTGCGTCGACGCGGCGAAACCGCGCCAGTTCGACGAGACTCCATATCACGGGCGGCGCGGCGGAGGCGAGCAGCGCGCGCGTTTCGCCAAGATGCGGCAGGGCCAGCCGATAGGCGAGCCAGGGCAACACGAAATTGACGGCCAGTTCGGCCACAAAACCGGGACGAAGCTTCATGCAAAGATCCGTCGAAGGAGAAAGGGAAAGAGACAGCGCCCAGTATCGACGATTGCGCGGCGCCGGATCAACTCGCACGCCGGTTTTCACCCGCCCCCGACGCGCGCCGCATCGCGCGGCTGTGTACACTTTGAGCGCCATGACATCCCGCTATCCCATTCCGTTGAACGAAGTCGAGTTGACCGCGGTTCGTGCGCAGGGCGCCGGCGGTCAGAACGTCAACAAGGTATCGAGCGCCATTCAGTTGCGTTTCGACGTGCGCGCTTCGTCGCTGCCCGAGGTGCTGAAGATGCGCCTGCTTGCGTTGCCCGATCGCCGCATCACGCGTGACGGCGTCGTGGTCATCAAGGCTCAGGAGCATCGGACGCAGGATCTGAACCGCGCGGCGGCGCTCGCGCGGCTCGACGAACTGGTGGAAAGCGTCAGCGTGACGCGCAAGCCGCGCGTCGCAACGCGGCCGACGCGCGCATCGAATACGCGGCGTCTCGAGAGCAAAACGCGGCGCGGCGAGATCAAGGCCGGCCGTGGCCGGATCGACGATTAGCGAGCCCGTCCGCCGGCGCGCGGTCCTGCAACGGAGCCGGCAGGCCCGGCAGACCCAGCAGGCACGAAGTCGACGCACAGCACGTGCGTCTTGCCGTCACGCTCGAACGCGAGCGCGGCGGTGTAGCAGTCGTCGCCGTCGGCGAGCGAGTAGTGCGGACCCATCATCGCGACGCGTCCGCGGGCGGCGAGCGCGTGTTTCAGATAGGCGCGCCGCGACCAGTTGCTGCGCGCGCTGCTCGTGAGCGGCGCGAGCCGCAGTTCGGGCAGCGGCACCGACGCGGCCGTGACGGATGCCTGGGTCTGCTGACCGTGCTCGTCGGTGATGAACACGCGGCGCGCCTCGCTCAGATGCCACACTTTCTGCGCCGCCTGATCCAGATCGCCGGTGTTCCGGTATGCGTCGGCGGCGGCTGTGACGGCTTCCGCGAAACCTTCGAAGCCGAGCTGCTTGTGGCGCGCGTGCGCGCGCTCGTAGTCCGCGAACTTGCCCCACATCGACTCGATCTGTGCCGGCACGCTCGCGACGGCGGCCTCGATCGAACCGTTCGGCTGGCCAAGCCAGAAGCCTTGCACGAAGTCGACGTCGGCCTGCATCAGGATCATCAGCTCCTCGTCCGTTTCGACGCCCTCGGCAAGCACCAGCGTGCCGGACTGATGCAGCATCGCGATCAGGTGACCGATCATCGAGTCGTCGCCCTCGCGCTTGCCCGCGCGCGCGACGAGCGACCGGTCGAGCTTGACGATGTCCGGCCGGAAGCGCCAGACGCGATCGAAATTGGAGAAACCGGTGCCGAAGTCGTCGATTGCAATCAGGAAGTCGCGCGGCTGCGAAGCGGCGAGCATGCTGGCGACGGCGGATTCGTCATCGGCGGGCTGCTCGAGCACCTCGATCACGATGCGCTCCTGCGGCAAGCCGAAATGCGCGGACAGTTCGTCGATGAACGTCCGCTGCGGCCAGCCGGTTTCGAACACCTGCGGCCGCGTGTTCAGAAAGAGCCAGCCGCTCGCGACGCGTTGCTCCATGAAATTCGCGACGTGCAGGCAACGCGCGATGCGGTCGAGCTCGCGCGCGTCGGCCGCCGAGCGCGTGCCCGAGAACAGCACTTCCGGCGACACCGGCAAACCGACCGGATCGAATGCACGCAGCAGCGCCTCGTAGCCGACCACGCATTGATGCGTGACCGACAGCACCGGCTGAAACACGCTGTGCAGCGTGAGCGCGCGCCACGTCGCCGTCCAGCCGGACTCGTCGCGGACCAGATGCGGAAGCAGGCCGCTCAGACTCAGTTCGCTGACGGACGGCATAACGGCGGGCATAACGGCGGGCATGAGAGCGGACATGGTGGCATCGCGGCAATCGGGTGGCGGGGCACGCGCGCGAGTTCGGCGCGCGGCGGATGCGCAACGGAATACTCAACCGGAGCACCCGCACGGCGGACCGGATCGAACCCTGGAACGCGGAGAGCGGTGCCAGCCATGCGGGACTCCGGCGGAGTGGTCAAATTGAGTCTAGCAGCTTGCATTTCGCATGAATGTGCGGGCTGTCACAGAGGCGCGAACCGCGCGTGCAACGCATGACATTTGCGTTGCCGCGGGCAAACGGCGCGGCGCGCGCGGTGTCACGGTGGATTCGCCGGCGTTCGCTGCGATGCGCGCTTGCATCGCTTCGCCCCGCGCGCCGGCTGTGGCGGGCCGCGGGCCGTCGTGAGGTATCTGCAAGCTTGCATGAGCCGAGGGTATCAGGGCGGCCCGTGAATGCCCGCCAAACTCCAGGCGGCGACGGTGCTCAGACGTTAGCTTCGCGCGCTCGACGGCTTCTACGCCGAACGGCGCGGCGGCGGTGCGCGGCCGCCTGCAACATCGGCGGGTGGCGGGTATGCTGCTGCTTTCGCAAAAACGGAGAGTCAAGATGTCGGAGATCGCGGTGGTCGCCATTTCGGTAGCGAAACCCGGTTACGAAGAGCGCTTGCGCGAAGCGCTCGAAGGAATCGTCGGGCCGACACGCAAAGAGCAGGGCGCGCTTCAGTACGATTTGCACCGCGACATGCAGGAGCCGCGCCGGTTCGTCTTTTTCGAGCGCTGGACAAGTCAGGAAGCGCTCGCCGCACACGCAAAGTCGGCGCACATCACGGCCTACAAGCAGGCGGTGGCCGATTGGGTCGAACACGCGGAGATTCGCGTGGTGTCGAAAATTCTGTAAGTCTTCCGGGCGCTCCGCGGAGCGCCTGGCGGTTCGACGCGCTGATCGTGCGGTTTTCGTGCGATCAGCGGTGTGGGCTAGCGCGGCGCGCGCCGCGCACCGCTAGACGCGCACATCAATGCGTGGCTTGCGGCACGTCGAGGATCAGAATGATCGTCCAGTCGGCCTCGCCATCGTGATGATACTGACGCTCGGCGACGATGAACGGTTGCTGCTTGCCGTCCGGGCCGAGAAACAGCACGTCGCCTTCCATCGGCAGGCATTCGACGGGCGGCAGCGCAAGGAACGCTTCCTGACCGCCGCGCGGCATCAGTTTTTCGATTTTGCGGGATGCTGCTTCAGTCCATTCGATATCTAGCTGGATGTTGCTCATGCTGTCCTCCGCACCAGGGTGCGCACGGGTTAGGGTTCCGGCAGGCGCCGGTCGGTGCGCGACTTTAGCATACCGGGCATCGTGCGCCGGCCGGGCCATTGGACAATAAAAAAGCCGGAACCGGCGCTGCCGGCTTCGGCTTTTCCACTGCGCCGGCGAGGCCGCGGGGCGTTGCTGCGGGTCGGCAAAATGGCCCGCGTTGCCCGCTCTCACCAAAGGCCGCGCACTGCGCTCAGGAGCCCGAGGCGTCGGCCTTCGCGCCCTTCTTGTGATGATGCTGCGAGCCCTTGTGATGCTTCATCGGCGCGGCGGGCGCGGTTTCCATCGTTTGCTGGCGGTTTTGCAAATCTTGCGCGCGCTGCTCGACGTCGGCGGCCCGCGCCGGATCGGTACTCATCGTGACGCCGCCTTGTTGCGCATAGGCCGCGCCGGATAGGGCACCGAGAGAAATCAGAATCGCGAGGGACACTTTCTTCATTGCTACCTCCGCAGAGTGGTTGTGGACCCGAGTACTTGTCTATCCATCGGAGAGACAGTGCATTCTAGCCAGCAATCTCCGCTCCAGCGGACGGTTTGTAACCGCGCGCGCCATTGGTTACATCTTGTTACTGGCTTCTTGATGCGCGTTGCTTAGATGCGGCGTCCTTGTCGCGCGAGCGAGGCCGCTCTGTCAGATTGATTGGCATCGCTAAGCAAAGCCGCTGCCGCGTATGTCGGACACATGTCAGACCCATGTCAGAACAGGCCAATCGCGCTATACAGGTGATATTGCGCGATGCCGATCAGTTCATGCAACGCGATCTCAGCGTTCGCCAGATTCGAGTAGCGCGGCAGCACGCCCAGGCGCGCGCGGCGCGCGCTCGAGATCAACGGCTGCGGCTCGAGGCCGAAATGTCTGAAGTCGAGCATCGCGCGCGGCATGTGATACGCGGACGTGACCAGTATCAAGGAATCGTAACGTGACTGGCCCACAATGGCCGACACGTTGCGCGCGTTCTCGTATGTCGTGAGGCTCTGGTTTTCAAGCACGATGTCCGAGCGCGGCACCTGTTCGCGCAGCAGGTAGGGCAGATAGGTGTCGGCCTCGGTTGCAGGATGCCGCTGCGGATTGCCGCCGCTGACAATCACGCTGCAGACCGTCGCGCTGCGTTTGCATGCGGCGTAGTTTTTCGCGCTGACCGCGATGCGCGCGAGCACTTCGCGCGGCGGCACGAGCACCTTGTCGCGGTTGTACACCGTACCGCCGCCGAGCAGGACGATGGCGGTGCGCGGCGCGAATCTGGCGGGCGTGCTGGTTTGCGCTTGCGGCTGCGCAAGGCTCAAGAGCGGAGCCGTCAGCCAGCCGGCAGAAAGCAGCCAGAAAATGGCGATTGTGCAAAAGAGGAGAGGCCGTCGAGCGCGCTTCCATATAACAATTGCTGCAAAAAAAAGCGCCAATAAAGTGAATAGAATCAATTTAGATGGGGTAACGTATGTCTTTCGGGATTAAATCTTCGGGCCTGCTATCGCGCCGCAGCGGTTGCATCGTCGGTTCGTAGGTAGAACGCTAACATGCCGTTCTGACGGGGGTCCTGAAACATTAGACCAGGCAGCACCTGGCGGAATTCGGCCGTAGTGCTTACGGCCAGCTTCCAGCCATGGGCGGGTGCCAGGCGCGTCGCTGGTGGCGCGGCGACGTGTTGGCATAAATGTGTCATGGCTGCACTTTAAGAAAGAAGTGAGATGACCACGTATTCCAACGAAGCAGTACTCGAAGCGCTGCGGCGAGCGCAATATCGTCAAGTGCCGTGGGCCAGGCGCCCGGGCGTTTTCCAATATCTTCGCGCGCTCGGCCTGATGGACACTGTTCGGCAACGTACCGTCGCGCCGGCGCCTGGCTTTCATGCTCCTGTCGACATCGCCGTCCTCACGGATCGCGGCCGCGCCGAATTTGCGCGGCTCTCACACGACGAAACCCGCCTGACCTGGACCGTGCAGCGCATGAACGACTACGTCCTGGCTGCCGCCGAGACGCACGCCGTCGCACCGCTCGAAGCGCGCACCTAGCTGCGCCGCATTTAGCCAATCCCGCTGGTCGAGCGACGCGCAAGCGCGAATCACGCGACGCGTGTGCGCGTTCGGCCCGTCGTTGTCCTTCTCGTTTCTTCCCTTTCTCGCCGGCGAAAAAAAGCCCGTATCGCAAGGATACGGGCGTACCGGAATTACTACTGCCACGCTGTGCTAATGGCGTTAAGTCAGACCGATACGGATAGCCGTGGTTCCCCGAGATTCGCTTGTCTTTCGGCGACTCGCGCCGATCTTCGCGCGAGCTGCGGTTCGCACTGCGCAGCTACCGAAGCCGCGCATGTTAACGGCGCCGCGGCGCGTCGCCGTGCGGCGCTTCGGGCCGCGTGCGCACATTGCTCGCGATATCGCCGCGCAAGTCGCCCCGCGGCGCCGGTGGCGTGAAGTTGCGGCCACGCTCGGCGCTGCGCTGCCAGGCCTCGACGGAAGCCGTGCGGTCGGGCCGCCAGTTCCAGCCTTGCGGGCGCTGTTGGGCAAGCGCCGATGCGGCCATTGATGAAAGCACAATGCCGCACAGAAGCAGTGACATTGGTTTCATGCTGAGCTCCCGTCCAAGCCCCCTGGTTACCAGGCCTGTTTGCATACGTATAAGGTATGCGGATGGACGAAAGCACGCTGTAAGTAATAGTAAATGGATGTTTCACCCGCAACTCAGTGGTTGCGGGGAGTGTTCGATTCGAGACACGTAATGCGGCGGCACACGCGAGGAGGAGCGCGCCCAGCGGCGCGGTGGCTTGCCGATGCACTGCCGCCTCCCCGGCGACCGTCTGGAGACGCGGGCCGAGCGGCCCACGTGAACCGTGGCGGCCGCCCAGTTCCGTGGAAACGAGGCCGTCGGGAACAAGCCGCCGGGCGTGCGCCGGGCGGGTCCAGATAAGCTTCGGGCGCCCGCAGGCGCCCGGAGAAAAACGAGGTTGCTTAAGCCATCTTCACCGGCGCGCGCCACGATTCCGGATTGGTCCAGAATGCGCCACGCAGACGGTCGCGGCTCGGCGGTGCGGGCGGCTTGGCTGCGGTTGCGCCGATGCGTCCGCGCAGCGAAATCTCGCGGCCGCTCGTGCCGAGTCGCTTCACAATTTCGGCGAGCGTGCCGTCGGCTTGCCACTCGTCGAAACGGCGGCGGCAAGTCGGCGGCGACGGATAGCGGCCCGGCAGTTTGGACCAGCCTTCGCCTGTCGACAGCACCCACAGCACCGCGTTGACGACCGCGCGCGCTTCGACACGCGGCCGACCGCGACGCTCGCTCCGTGCAGGCTCCGCACAGAACAACGCCTCGACCAGCGCCCACTCGTTGTCTCTCAAATCGTCGAACAGCATCATGTTTCACCTCAGCGAAGCTAACTCCGGTGCGCTGCCCCGCGCCGCGCACTCTCCATGCACTCGATAGGCGAGTGCCAAGGGGGTCGGGTTTGCCACGGTCTGCCATGCGGTCAGAAGTCGTGGCGCCGATCCTGTGAGCATGTCAATGCAGGATGTATGCCAAGTTGACTCCAACCGCCTCGAAGCCCCGTAACAGCGGGCCAGCGCGGGCGCTAGCTAGGGCCGTATGAGAATCCAAAAAACCCATCTCGCAAATCGGGACAATCACCAATCTTGTGCAACGAGGCCCGCAGGGCGTGCGTTTGCGCCTCAATGCTGCATTGCAACGAGTGCGTCGAAAGCCCGTGCCACCGCGCGCCGGCGCGTACAATGCGCATCAAAACATGCCATTGATGAGCCGAAGAAATGAACGTCACGCTGCGCCAGCTAAGGGTTTTCATCGAGGTCGCGCGCCTGCAGAGCTTCAGCCGAGCGGGCGAGGAGGTCGGGCTGACGCAATCGGCGGTGAGCCGTTGCGTGCGCGAGCTGGAGGGCGAAATCGGCCTCAAACTGATCGACCGCACGACGCGCGAGGTGCAACTCACCGACGTCGGCGGGAATCTCGTCTCGAGCGTGTCGCGGCTCCTCGGCGATCTGGACGACGCGCTGCGCGAGATCCGCGAAATCGGCGAGCAGCGGCGCGGACGGGTGGTGGTGGCCGCGAGTCCGACCATCGCCTGCCGGTTGATGCCGGGCGTGCTCGCGTCGTGCGGCGAGCGCTTTCCTCACATTGCGCTCGGCTTGCGCGACGACGTGCAGAGCGACGTGGTGCGCAAGGTGAAGTCGGGCGAGGTGGATTTCGGCGTGATCATTGGGCCGTTCGCCGCCGACGATCTGCTGAGCGAATCGCTGATGACCGACTCCTTCTGCCTCGTCTCGCGCGACGATCATCCGCTTGCCCGCCAGAAGGAGGTCGCGTGGGCGGATCTCGAAGGCGAGCGGCTGGTGATGCTCGACTACGCATCGGGGAGCCGTCCCCTCATTGACGCGGTGATGCACGAGCACGGCGTGAACGCCACGGTGGTGCAGGAGCTCGGGCATTCGGCGACGGTGTTCGGTCTTGTCGAGGCGGGCATCGGCGTGAGCGTGCTGCCGTGGCTCGCGTTGCCGTTGCCGGCGGGCGCTGCGCTTGCCGCGCGTCCTCTCGTGCCGCGGGCCGAGCGCACGGTCGAACTGGTGCGGCGGCGCGACCGCTCGCTATCGCCGGCGGCCGAGGCGGTGTGGGAGTTGATCCGCGAACTGCCGGCGCGGGCGGAAGATCTGGTTTGAGGAGGGGGGCCTGGATGCTTTTGAGCTCCCGATTGCGGGTGCGGTCGGTGCGGTCGGTGCGGTCGCCCGAGGCAGAAGGGTGTGGCCCGGCGCACGGCGGGTTGCATTCGTCGTGGCGGGTCTTTCGGGTGTTCCCGCAATACCAAGGCCGCAGTAGGTTCTCAATGCCTTGCCCCAACACCTCGCCTCTCATAACCCCCGCGCGGCACGACGTTTCGCAACCGAACGCAACCGAACGCTGGGCTACACTCCCGGCTGCGCTTCCCGACAACATATATCGCCTCGTGGCGCGCCAGCCCGACCTCTGCATTTCTTCTAACCTGGAACTCTCGATGAGCGAACCGGACCTCTCCGTGTCATCCATGCCCAACGCGCGCGAGGCGGTGCGCGCGCTGCGTCCGTCGCAGATTCGCGAAGTGGCGAACGCCGGCTTCGGCGTCGCCGACGTGCTGCCGTTCTGGTTCGGCGAGTCCGACCGCGTGACGCCGGCCTTTATCCGCGATGCCGCCAGCGCCGCGCTGCAGGCGGGCGCGACCTTCTACACGCATAACCTGGGCATCGCGCCGTTGCGCGCGGCGCTCGCCGATTACGTCGGCGAACTGCATGGCGCCACCTTGCCGGACCACGTCGCGGTGACGAGCGCGGGCGTCAACGCGCTCATGCTGGCGGCGCAACTGGTCGTGGGAGCGGGCGACCGCGTGGTTGCCGTCACGCCGCTGTGGCCAAATCTCGTCGAGATTCCGAAAATTCTCGGCGCTCATGTGGAAACCGTCTCGCTCGATTACGGCGAAGGGGGTTGGCAGCTTGACCTGGCGCGCCTGCTCGCGGCGCTCACGCCCGACACGAAAATGCTGCTCATCAATTCGCCGAACAATCCGACCGGCTGGGTGATGAGCCGCGAGCAGCAGCGCGCGGTGCTTGCGCATTGCCGGCGGCACGGCATCTGGATCGTCGCGGACGAAGTCTACGAGCGCCTTTATTACCCGGACGCTTCCATCGAAAGCGAAGGCGCCGCTCCCGCCCGCACGGCGCCGTCGTTTCTCGATCTGGCCTCGCGCGACGAGCGGGTGATCTGCGTGAACTCGTTCTCGAAGGCGTGGCTGATGACAGGCTGGCGTCTCGGCTGGATCGTCGCGCCGACGCGTCTGATGGACGATCTCGGCAAACTCGTCGAGTACAACACCTCGTGCGCGCCGTCGTTCGTCCAGCAGGCCGGGATCGCCGCCGTGCAGCAGGGCGAGCGCTTCACGCAGGACCTGGTGCGCGACCTGAAGGCATCGCGCGACCATCTGGTGCGGGCGTTGTCTGCCGTGCCCGGCGTCGACGTGAAGGCGCCCCACGGCGCGATGTATCTCTTTTTCTCGATGACGGGCGCCTCGCGCAGCCTCGAGCTATGCAAGGCGCTGGTGCGCGAAGTCGGCCTGGGAATCGCGCCCGGCAGCGCGTTCGGTCCCGAGGGCGAGGGCTTCCTGCGCTGGTGCTACGCGTGCGACGTCGCGCGGCTGGATGCGGGCGTCGAGCGCCTGAAGCGCTTTCTCGCGCGGCATGCCGCGCTGTAGCTGATGCGGGGAAAGACGCGAGGGACCTCGCGTGCGACGAGCGCCCTCACGGATGCACCCGCATTCGCGCATATGCACCAATGCGCCGGGCATGTTCTCCGGCGCCTGGCGGCGGTTGGCTTTACGCACCGGATGTTTTTGCGTAATATGGCGCTCAGTCACGCGATTCCTGTCCGGAATATCGCTGCTCCGTCCGGCTGGGTTTGGCTCGATAGTCTGTTTCGCCTCCCCCCGGTGCGTGCTCCCATCAATATGACCGATCAGAATCGGGCGAGCGCGTCTTCAGTTCCACATCGTCTGTTTGATCCGGTTCTTTGACCACAGGGTCTGACCTAGCTGCATGAATACCCAAGAGGCGAAGATCGTCCTCGAGACAGCCTTGATCTGCGCGCAGGAGCCGTTAAAGCTCGGCGATTTGCGCAAGCTCTTTGCCGACGGCGTGTCGGCAGACACCGTTAGGACTCTGCTCGAAGACCTGAAACAGGATTGGTCGGGGCGCGGTGTGGAGTTGGTCGGGCTGGCGTCGGGGTGGCGGTTTCAAAGCAAGCCCGCGATGCGTTCGTATCTGGATCGTCTGCATCCGGAAAAGCCGCCGAAATATTCGCGCGCGGTGCTCGAAACGCTCGCGATCATTGCATACAGGCAACCGGTTACGCGTGGCGATATTGAAGAGATTCGCGGCGTGACGGTGAACACGCAGGTCGTCAAGCAGCTTGAGGATCGCGGCTGGATCGAAGTGATCGGCCATCGCGACGTGCCGGGCCGCCCGGCGCTCTACGCGACCACGCGGCAGTTTCTCGACGACCTGGGCTTGCGCGCGCTCGACGAATTGCCGCCGCTCGCGGACCCGTCGGCGCAACTGAACGCGGACTTGCTCGGACAGCATGCAATCGAGTTTTCCGATGCGGACGCCGAGGTCGGCGAGACGCCGGCATCGAACGAAGAAGGCGAAGCGAGCGCGTCCGAACAGCCGGACATGGCTCACGCGGAAGCAACAAGCGGCGCGCAGCTCGCGGCAGGAACGGAAATCGCTGGCGAAGAGGCTCAGGGCGATCCGGCGCAGCAGGCCGATGGCACGCAAACGGGCATCGCGGCTGATGGCGTCGACACTCTTGAAGTCGCCGCGAATGAGGCTTTCGGAGCGCAACCCGACGTAGCACCAGAAGAAGCAAAACCCGCGGAGCAGGCGGACGTGATGAACGACGCGGAACACGCGGACAACGCGGACCGTGCGGAACACGCCCGCGAGGCCGGCGCCGAAGCGGCAAACGTTGCACCGCTGCCCGCCGCCGTGGCATCCGAAGAGAATCGCGATCCGGCCGCCAAGGCCGATCCGGCAGCAGCCGCACATGGTTCGGACGTTCTCCGCGACGCGGAGCATGCGGCCGGATCGAACCCGACCAGGGCGGCGCACGGCGATCAGGAAGATCGTCGCGACGCCGCACAGGACGCAGGCATTCTGACCGACGACGAAACCGAGTCGCGCAGCGCCTGACGTAACCGAACATTTTTTGCCGCGCCTGCAAGGGGCGCGCGCGACCTGACATTTTGAGGTTGTTTTGACACATACCCACGACACCGATTCGTCCGAATCCGAGCGCGCCGTGCCGTCGGCGCGCGCTGACGAAACGCGCACCACGCAAGCGTCGGCAGGCGAGCATGAGCGCCCGGCGCAGACCACGGAAGCAGACGGCGAGGACCGTCCGCGCCGCGGCCTGCGTCGCGGGCCGCGCAGCCTGATCGCCCGGCGCCGTGCCGGCGCGAAGACGAAGGCCGTCGAAGGCGCGCCGGGGCAGGCCGCGCCGGCCGCCGGCGAGGCTGCGCCGGAAGGCGAAGCGGTGGCGCAAGCGCGTCCGCCGCGCAAGGACGCGGGCGCCAAGGGTCAAGGGCCGCGACGCAATGCAGGCGGCGCTAAACGCGAAGGGCAGCGCGACGGTCAACGCGACGGTCAACGCGACGGTCAACGCGACGGTCAACGCGACGGCGCGCCGCGTGAAGGCGCCCCCCGTGAAGGCGCCCCCCGCGAAGGCCAGCGCGAGCGTCAGCCGCGCGCAGGCGGCCAGCGGCAGAATCGCCGCGGCGGCGAAGCTCCCACAGCAGCGGGCGCAGCGGCCGAAGGGAATCAGGATGATCTGTTCTCCTACGTCACGTCGCCGGCCTTCGATGCCGACAACAGCACGACGGGCGGCGTGCGCGCGCCGATGCTGCGCCGTGGCAAGCCGGCTGCGCCGAAGCGCGTGCTGTCCGCCGACGACGACGCGCCGAAGCTCCACAAGGTGCTGGCCGAGGCCGGCATGGGTTCGCGCCGCGACATGGAAGAGCTGATCGTCGCCGGCCGCGTGTCGGTGAACGGCGAGCCGGCTCACATCGGCCAGCGCATCATGCCGACCGACCAGGTCCGCATCAACGGCAAGCCGGTCAAGCGCAAGCTCGCCAACAAGCCGCCGCGCGTGCTGCTGTATCACAAACCGACCGGCGAGATCGTCAGCCATGCCGATCCGGAAGGCCGTCCGTCGGTGTTCGACAAACTGCCGCCGATGAAAACCGCCAAGTGGCTCGCGGTTGGCCGTCTGGACTTCAATACCGAAGGTCTGCTGATGCTGACCACCTCGGGCGATCTGGCGAACCGGTTCATGCATCCGCGTTACAGCGTCGAGCGTGAATACGCGGTTCGCGTGGTCGGCGAACTGGCCGAAGGCATGCGTCAAAAGCTGCTGAACGGCGTCGAACTCGACGACGGCCCGGCGAACTTCCTGCGCATTCGCGACGGCGGCGGCGAAGGCACCAATCATTGGTATCACGTCGCGCTCGCCGAAGGGCGTAACCGCGAAGTGCGTCGTATGTTCGAGGCGGCCGGTCTGATGGTGAGCCGTCTGATCCGCACGCGTCACGGCCCGATTTCGCTGCCGAAGGGCTTGAAGCGCGGTCGTTGGGAAGAGCTTGAAGACAATCAGGTGCGCGCGCTGATGGCGTCGGTTGGCCTGAAGGCGCCGAGCGAAGAGCGCGGCGGCCGCAATGCGGCGCCTGAGCGCAAGCAACCCGATCCGATGCAGACGTCGATGGGCTTCATCAACCGCGAACCGGTGCTGATGTCGCATAGCCGCTTCGAGCAGCAGCCGCGCGGCCAGGGCCGGCGCGGTGCGGCAGGCGGCGGCTTCGGCGGCGGCGCGGGTGCGGGCACGGGGTTCGGCGGCGGCTACGGCAATCGCGGCACGGGTCGCGGCGCGGGCGGCGCTGGTGGATTTAGCGGCGGCGCGGGAGGCGCAGGCGGCGGTGCAGGCGGTCCGCGCGGCGGCCGCGACGTCGACGGCAACCGCGCGCCTTCGGGCAGCGGCAATCGCGCTCCTTCGGGCGGCGGCAAGCGCGCTGGCGGCAACGGTCCGAATGCGGGCGGCGGCAATCGTGCGCCCGCGGGCAACCGCGGCAACGCCAACCGCTCGGGTGGCGGCAACCCCAACGCCGGCGGTGCAAACCGTAGCGGCGGCGCACCGCGCGGCCGTTCGCGCGGGCGCTGATCGCGAGCGTGACGATCATTGCGGCCCGGCTTCATCGCGCCAGCCGCAAAGTGCCGTCTTAATCATTCAATCGACGGGCGTCGCGGTCGCTGACCGCGAGGCGTATGAAACGCCGCGCAGGCCGAACTCGGGCCGCATCGCGCGGCGCCGCCTTGTAAAGTCCCGCAAGCGCCGCCATATCGTCGAAAGATCGCCATGAAATCAAGCGGGAATCCGCTTGGCGCGGCGCTCTGCGGTTTGCGTTTGTCCTGAAAAATGGCTACAATCGCGGAGTCGCTGGGCGTGCGGCTTTTCATGTGCGGCTCAGGTGCGACCACCGGTAATAAGATGATGGGCGTTTAGCCCATTTTTTTTTGCCGCTCAGTTCATCGTGGTTCGTCATCTCGGGTAGCACGAACGTGCGCCGGCCAGGCGCGCGGCCCGCATTGGTTGTTTGCAGAACAAGCGGCAGGCTCGCTGCGCGAACATCTAAGAGGGCACTGTGCAACTGACGGAACTGATTGAAACCACGGTCGTGGGACTCGGCTACGAGCTCGTCGATCTCGAGCGCACCGGGCGCGGCATGCTGTGTATTTATATCGACCAGCCTGCCGGCATCGCGATCGAAGACTGCGAGAAAGTCACGCGTCAGCTCCAGCACGTACTGACGGTCGAAAATATCGATTATGAGCGGCTCGAAGTATCGTCGCCGGGGCTCGACCGTCCGCTGAAAAAACTGGCGGATTTTGAACGCTTTGCAGGCAGCGAAGCGGTAATCACATTGAAAAAGCCATTGGACGGACGGAAATCGTACCGGGGTATTTTGCATGCCCCGCAAGGCGAGACCATCGGTCTGGAATTTGAAGGGAAGGAAGGCGCCGCGATGCTCGATTTCACGCTCGCGGACATGGACAAAGCACGCCTCGTTCCGAAAGTTGACTTTAGGAGCCGCAAACAATGAGTCGCGAAGTGTTGATGCTGGTGGATGCGCTGGCACGCGAGAAGAACGTCGACAAAGACGTGGTATTTGCCGCGCTCGAAGCGGCTCTCGCTTCGGCCTCCAAGAAACTCTTCGAAGAAGACGCGGACATCCGCGTCCATATCGACCGTGAAAGCGGCGAGCACGAAACGTTTCGCCGCTGGAAAGTGGTCCCGGACGAAGCCGGTCTGCAAGAGCCGGATCAGGAAATCCTGCTGTTCGAAGCACGCGAGCAGAAGCCTGAAATCCAGATCGACGACTACATCGAAGAACCGGTGCCGTCCATCGAATTCGGCCGGATCGGCGCGCAGGCCGCCAAGCAGGTGATCCTGCAGAAGGTGCGCGACGCCGAGCGCGAGCAGATCCTGAACGACTTCCTCGAGCGCGGCGAGCACATCATGACCGGCTCGGTGAAGCGCCTGGACAAGGGCAACTTCATCGTCGAAACCGGCCGTGTCGAAGCGCTCTTGCGCCGCGACCAGCTGATTCCGAAGGAAAACCTGCGCGTGGGCGACCGCGTGCGCGCCTATATCGCGAAGGTCGATCGCACCGCGCGCGGTCCGCAGATCGAACTGTCGCGTACGGCGCCCGAATTTCTGATGAAGCTATTCGAAATGGAAGTGCCCGAAATCGAACAGGGCCTGCTGGAAATCAAGGCGGCGGCGCGCGATCCCGGCGTGCGCGCCAAGATCGGCGTGGTCGCTTACGACAAGCGCATCGATCCGATCGGCACTTGCGTCGGCATTCGCGGTTCGCGTGTGCAGGCGGTGCGTAACGAGCTCGGTGGCGAAAACGTCGACATCGTGCTATGGTCGGAGGATCCCGCCCAGTTTGTGATCGGCGCGCTCGCGCCGGCAGCCGTCCAATCGATCGTCGTCGACGAAGAGAAGCATTCGATGGACGTCGTCGTGGACGAAAACGAACTGGCGGTCGCGATCGGCCGCAGCGGCCAGAACGTGCGTCTTGCCAGCGAACTCACTGGCTGGCAGATCAACATCATGACGCCGGACGAATCTGCGCAAAAGCAGAATCAGGAACGCGGTGTTCTGCGCGACCTGTTCATGGCGCGTCTCGATGTCGACGAGGAAGTCGCTGACATCCTGATCGACGAAGGCTTTACGAGCCTCGAAGAGATCGCCTACGTGCCGCTCAACGAAATGCTCGAAATCGAAGCATTCGACGAAGACACCGTCCACGAACTGCGTAACCGCTCGCGTGACGCGTTGTTGACAATGGCGATCGCGAATGAAGAAAAGGTCGAAAATGTAGCGCTCGACCTGAAGAGCCTGGACGGCATGGACGCCGACCTGCTCGCAAAGCTGGCCGAACATCAGATCCAGACGCGCGACGAACTCGCCGAGCTGGCTGTGGACGAACTGGTCGAGATGACCGGAATGGAAGAGGATGCCGCTAAGGCGTTGATCATGAAAGCACGTGAACACTGGTTCCAGTGAGAAATGACCATGGCGCACTAAATTGAACGCGGCCGTCAGGCCGCATGACCCGATGCTAACCGCAAGGAATCGGTCCTTGCATTAAGAGGAATGAATGGCGAGTAACAACGTAGCCCAATTTGCCGCGGAACTGAAAATGCCTGCAGGCGTGCTGCTCGAGCAGCTGCAGGCGGCGGGCGTCACCAAAGCGAGCGAAGCCGACTCCTTGTCCGAAACGGACAAGGCGCGTCTGCTCGACCACTTGCGCAAGTCACACGGCTCGACTGATGCAGACAAGCGCAAGATCACGCTGACGAAACGGCATACGTCGGAGATCAAGCAGTCCGATGCGACGGGCAAGGCTCGCACCATTCAGGTCGAGGTGCGCAAGAAGCGCACTTTCGTCCGCCGCGACGAAACCTCCGCTGAAGGCGGAGAGGCATCGAATCATGTGGCCGAGGCACCGGAAGTCGACGATCTCGAACTTCAGCGCCGCGAAGAAGAAGCGCGTCATGAAGCCGAACTGCTCGAGAAGCAGGCTCAGGAACTGAAGGCGCGTCAGGAGCAGCTCGAACGCGAAGAGGCCGAGCGCCAGGCGCGCGAGCAGGCTGCTGAAGCGGAGCGTCGTCGCGCGGAAGAAGAAGCGGCGAAGAAGCGCGCAGCGGCTGCGGCCGAGGTAACGGCTCGCGAGAAAGTGCAGCAGGCCACGCAAACGGCGAAGGTCGAGGCGGCGGCTGCAAGCGCGGCCGAACCGGCCGTCGCGAAAGACACCGAGCAGGACGACGAGCGTGCCGCAGCAGAACGCGCGGCACAACGCGAAGCGGCGAAGAAGGCGGAAGACGCAGCGCGTCAGGCTGCTGAAAAGGCGCGTGCCGAGCAGGAACAGATCGCCAAGCGCCGTGCCGCGGCGGAAGCCGAAGCGCGTGCGATCCGCGAAATGATGAACACGCCGCGCAAGGCGCAGGTGAAGGCGCCGGAACCGGCACCGAAGCCCGCCGAGCCGGCCAAGGCCGCCGAAGCGAAGGGCACGCTGCACAAGCCGGCGCGTCCGGCTGGCGAAGCGGCCGCGCGTCCCGCAGCCCGCAAGCCCGCTACCGCGGCTCCGGCTGCGACGACGACCACGCCGTCGGCAGGCGACAAGAAGAAGCCGGGCGGCAAGGGCGGCTGGCAGGACGACGCAGCCAAGCGCCGCGGCATCAAGACGCGCGGCGACACGAGCGGCGGCGTCGACCGCGGCTGGCGCGGCGGCCCGAAGGGTCGCGGCAAGCATCAGGACCAGAACACCACGTTCCAGGCGCCGACCGAACCGATCGTGCGTGAAGTGCACGTGCCGGAAACCATCACGGTCGCCGATCTGGCGCACAAGATGGCGGTGAAGGCGTCGGAAGTCATCAAGTCGATGATGAAGCTCGGCCAGATGGTCACGATCAACCAGATGCTGGACCAGGAAACGGCGATGATCATCGTCGAGGAACTGGGCCATCACGCGGTGGCGGCCAAGCTGGACGATCCGGAAGCCATGCTGGTGGAAGGCGAAGTGTCGGATGCGGAAGCACTGCCGCGTCCGCCGGTCGTCACCGTCATGGGTCACGTCGACCACGGCAAGACCTCGCTGCTCGACTACATCCGCCGCGCGAAGGTTGCAGCGGGCGAAGCGGGCGGCATTACGCAGCACATCGGCGCTTATCACGTCGAAACGCCGCGTGGCGTCATCACGTTCCTCGACACGCCGGGTCACGAGGCCTTCACGGCCATGCGTGCCCGCGGTGCGAAGGCAACGGACATCGTGATTCTGGTGGTCGCAGCCGACGACGGCGTGATGCCGCAAACGAAGGAAGCGATCGCCCACGCGAAGGCAGGCGGCGTGCCGCTCGTCGTCGCGATCAACAAGATCGACAAGCCGGATGCGAATCCGGACCGCGTCAAGCAGGAACTGGTCGCCGAAGGCGTCGTGCCGGAAGAATACGGTGGCGATTCGCCGTTCGTGTCCGTGTCGGCCAAGACCGGCTCGGGTATCGACGACCTGCTGGAAAACGTGCTGCTGCAAGCCGAAGTGCTGGAACTGAAGGCACCGGTCGAAGCGCCGGCCAAGGGTCTCGTCATCGAAGCGAAGCTCGACAAGGGTAAGGGTCCGGTTGCGACCATCCTCGTCCAGTCGGGTACGTTGAACCGTGGCGACGTGGTGCTGGCAGGCAGCGCCTATGGCCGCGTGCGAGCGATGCTGGACGAAACCGGCAAGCCGACCAAGTCGGCGGGTCCGTCGATCCCGGTCGAAATCCAGGGTCTGTCGGAAGTGCCGCAGGCTGGCGAGGAAGTCATCGTCATGCCGGACGAGCGCAAGGCGCGTGAAGTCGCGTTGTTCCGTCAAGGCAAGTTCCGCGACGTCAAGCTGGCGAAGCAGCAGGCCGCGAAGCTCGAGAACATGCTCGAGCAGATGGGCGAAGGCGAAGTGCAGTACATGCCGCTCATCGTCAAGGCCGACGTGCAAGGCTCGCAGGAAGCGCTGGTGCAGTCGCTGCTCAAGCTCTCCACCGACGAAGTGCGCGTACAGATCGTGCACGGCGCCGTGGGCGGCATCAGCGAGTCGGACGTCAACCTGGCAACGGCTTCGAAGGCGGTCATCATCGGCTTCAACACGCGGGCGGATGCGCAGGCTCGCAAGCTGGCCGAGTCCAACGGCGTGGACATTCGCTACTACAACATCATCTATGACGCAGTGGATGAAGTGAAGGCCGCGATGTCGGGCATGCTGGCTCCGGAGAAGCGCGAAGTCGTGACCGGTACGGTCGAAGTTCGCCAGGTATTCAAGGTGCCGAAGGTCGGCACGGTGGCCGGCTGTATGGTCACGGACGGTTTCGTGAAGCGCTCGTCGTCGGTGCGTGTGCTGCGCAACAACGTCGTCATCTTCACGGGCGAGCTGGATTCGCTCAAGCGCTTCAAGGACGACGTGAAGGAAGTCCGTCAGGGCTTCGAGTGCGGTATGTCGGTCAAGAACTTCAACGACATCGTCGAAGGCGATCAGTTCGAAGTCTTCGAGGTCACCGAAGTCGCGCGTACGCTGTAAGTCACGCGGCACGGTTCCAGGGGGCGGAGCGGGCATCAACGCCCGCTCCGCCCGTTGTTTTTGGGGCGACCCGTTTGGGGCGACCCGCTGGGGGCGGCCCGTTTGGGCCTGCCGCTTGGGGCCTTCCGTTTAGGGCTCTTCCGTTTCGGGCCTGCTGCTTCTGGCGCCGTGAGCGGCGCCGCCGCGCGAACGCCGCGATTTGTCCGGCACGCCCCGGCCGCGAACCATTTTTTGCATCCGTCACAACGGATCACACAACACCATGCCTAAAAAACGTTCTTCACCCAATCGCAACGTGCAGATCGCCGATCAGATCCAGCGCGATCTGTCGGAGCTGCTGCGCGAGGTCAAGGACCCGCGCATCGGCATCGTCACGATCCAGAGCGTCGAGCTGACGCCGGACTATGCGCACGCGAAGGTCTATTTCACGACCTTGACCGGCGATCCGCAGCAGACGCTCGCGGCGCTCACGCACGCGGCCGGCCATCTGCACAATCAGTTGTTCAAGCGCCTGCATATCCATACGGTGCCGACGCTGCATTTCCATTACGACAAGACCATCGAGCGCGCTGTCGAAATGTCGCGCCTGATCGACGAGGCTAACGCCAGTCGTGCGAAAGAGGATTGAGCGCTGCGTGGGGTTCTCGCGTTGCGCCGCGTGTTGCAACGGCCGCGGCGCAGCAACCCAGCGCACCTGACGCGCACCGATCCGGCTTCACTATCAAATTCCTCTTTCGACATGACCGCACCTCAACGCCCCCGCGTGCCGCGCCGCGCGCTCGACGGCGTGCTGCTGCTCGACAAGCCGCTCGGGTTGTCGAGCAACGACGCACTGATTCGCGCCAAACGCCTCTATCTGGCGAAGAAGGCAGGCCACACCGGCACGCTCGATCCGCTTGCCACGGGCCTGCTGCCGCTGTGTTTCGGCGAAGCCACCAAGTTCTCGCAGGATCTGCTCGAGGCCGACAAGACCTATGAGGCCACCATGCGCCTCGGCATTCGCACGACGACCGGCGACGCCGAAGGCGAGCCCGTCGACACGCGCGCGGTGACCTGCGACGAAGCGGCGGTGCTGGCGACCTTGCCCGGATTTCTCGGTAACATCGTTCAGGTGCCGCCGATGTATTCGGCGCTCAAGCGCGACGGCAAGCCGCTTTACGAATACGCGCGCGCCGGTCAGACCGTCGACCGGGAAGGGCGCGAGGTGACGATCCACGCGCTCGAACTGCTCGCTTGCGCGCTGCCCGACGTCACCTTTCGCGTCACGTGCAGCAAGGGCACGTACGTGCGCACGCTCGCCGAGGACATCGGCGAGGCGCTCGGCTGCGGCGCGCATCTGGTGGCGTTGCGGCGCACCGGCGTCGGCGCGTTGACGCTTGAGCATTCGGTGACGCTCGACGCGTTGTCGGACGCAACGGAAAGCGAACGCGATGCGTGGCTCCAACCGGTCGACGCGTTGCTGTCGACGTTCCCGTCCGTGCATCTCGACGAGGACGCGACGCGCCGCTTTCTGCATGGCCAGCGCTTGAAGCTCGCGGAACTGAACGTGAGCCGCGAGGCGATGAACGCGTCGCGCGTGCGAGTCTACGCGGCGGCGCAGGGCCGCCTGCTCGGTGTCGCGAAGCCGGGCGAGGGAGTGCTTGCGCCCGAACGGCTCGTGGTCACGGCGGAAAACTAGGAACCAGGGTTCGGGGCGGCAACGCGTCTGACAGAAGTCGCGCAAGCGGCGCTTTGACAAATCTGCCGGCGCGGCAATGTCCGCTTTGTAGAAACTTGAAGGCCCGTTGAGGGCCGACTTCTGCACGACGCGGACCGATCAATCGCGGCTTACTCGGCCAGTGCAACGTCGGACCGTGATCGGCCAGCTTCGGTCATTCGCTCGATCGAGTAGTTTGCCGCTTGAAAGGCTGTATGGCCCGAATCCAGTCCCAAAGCTGTAGGCACGGTTATCAGCGTTTCGCTTTGCATATCCGTATGCAAGGACCGCGATTCCGAGCGCCCCTGCATGGGTTGCCATATGAAACCCATCAGCGAGCAACGCCATTGAGCCGGTGACGTACCCAGCGACTATCTCGCCGACCATCATGATGAACGTCAGTGCGACGACAGAGCGCGTCCGGCGTGCGTTCTCGTCGTGGGAGCTTCCTAAAAAAGAGTGCTCGTGTCCGAGTGCCTGGTTCTTTGAGTCTGTCATTTCGTGTATCGCCGAATGGCTTCAATCAGTGCGTCAAGCCCGCTTTCTCGCTTTTTAGCGGTCAAGTCAGGGTGGGCAACATGCTCGCGGGCATGCGCCTCGATAATTTCGTCGAGAAGCCCATTCATTGCGCCACTGGTGGACCCCGTTGCTTCGATATCCGAAGAAATCCGTCTGAAAGCGGCCGGCGTCGCGCAAGCCGTCTCCCTCTTCGACATCTGAGATCAAAGCGGACGTGGGTCGCAAGACGCACTGGTTGACCGCATAAAGACCGCGGCAGCGCCTCTCCAGTGAAGCGTCATAAGTCCATCCCGGTTCGCGCGGCGCGATTCATCAGCGCTTGATCAGCATCGAAAGCACTGCGCTTGCTGCGCAAAGCCCCGCGACAATCGGAAAGATGATCGACGTATGGCCGGTGGCATCGATAATGCGGCCGATAACCGGTTCGCCGATGCCAGCGAACATGTACGACATGGTGTTGAGCACACCTGTTGCTGTCCCCGCAGCGCGGCGCCCGAAAATATCAGGACACAAGGCCCAGAAAGAGGACGCCGGCCCGAAGACAAAAAAGCCGCACAAAAACAGAAGCACGATCGCAAACATACTACCGTGCGGCACGAACATCATGACGATCGCCGTCGCGCAGGCCAGCACCATGTACCAGACGATCGCCATATAACGGCGCCCTTGAAACAATACGTCGGATATCCAGCTATTCGACAGCGAGCCGAGCGCCATGCCTACCGGTAACGCGACCGTGATCCACTTGGGGTCGATCAGCGCCGATGAAGTCTTCCAGTCCATGCCGAGAAAATGGACCGGCACCCAGACCACCAATGCGTACCGTGCCGCGTTCTGGAAACCGATTGCGAGACCCGTGATGTAGAGCCTCCAGTTCTTCATCACGAGCGCGTATCGCTGCGCGCTCGTCAGCTCATCCTCCGACTCCGCTGGAGAGGCCGCGTCTTCCGGTTTTTCCGCAGCGGGCAGATGCTGAGCCTCCGGTCGTTCGGAAACGAATAGCAACAACACCAGTGCGCCCAGCAGCATGGACAGCGGCGCAAGACGGAAGATCCAGACCCAGCCGAGCTGCATCGTGCCCAGAATGATGACCGGAAAAACGTAGGCGAGCACCGAAGAGAATCCGGAGAAGCCCACATAAACGCCATAGACAAAGCCGCGATGTTTGTGACCCCACCAGTTGGATAGCAGGCGGCTGCCAGGCGCGAAACCCATCGACTGGAAATAACCGTTGAGCCCCCACGCCAGCAGAAAGAACACGAACGTGTGACCGAAACTAAATAGCCAGTTCGCCGCCAGTGACAGGACGGCCCCGGCGATCATCATCGTCTTGCCACCCAGCTTGTCACCCAGATTGCCGTTGATGAACTGGCCGCCGGCATAGCACCACAGCATGGTCGCGCTGATCCAGCCAATCTCGTACTTCGATAGACCGTAGTCGTGCTGAATACCGGCAACGGCAAAACCCAGCGTCTGCCGGCCGGTGTAGTAGAACAGGTAACAGAACGTCACGCCGATCAACGCACGCCACTTATATTGCGCGAACGTCGTGCTCCCTTTGATCGACGCGTATTGCAACGCGTCAGGCGTATCTGTGGGCATTGCTGTCTCCATGCGGAGCGCGGTCTTTGCCGCGCTGGCCGTTTTTCGTTATCAGACGAGGTGATTGAGCGCGAGATCGATGACATCGAAATTGCGCAAGCGTCGCGTGCCGTCGTTGCCACTGAGCTTGCGATTGAAAATGAGCGGCACTTTCTGTTCGGACATACCGCCGTGGGAGCGCAGCGGCACGGTGAGCCCGGACAGGTCATGTTTGTCGGCTGCGCTGCCGAGCACCGTGAGCCTTTCGCCGAGCACCACGAGTTCACCGATCCTGTCTGACGGCAACTCGAATCGCTCGCTAGCCTGTGCACGGGTCAATACCGCCTCGACGCCGTTGATAGCCGCGAGGAACGCTGCCACGTCGCGCTGCTTTTGTTCGTCGTGATCGCGCAGGTACACCGTAGCGTAGGAGCCGAGCGCGCCGTGATGCACGACATACGGATCAGTGATTGGCAGGAGAACACGCGTCGTGCGCGCGCCGTATTGCGCATCGAGCCTATCTTGCAGAAACACGATGTTGGGCCGGCCGATCGCATCGGTTTTCGCATTCATGCCGTGATCGGCGGTGAGCGCCAACACGGCGCCTTCGGCGTGCAGACGCAGCAGGTAGTCGTCCATCATCGCGTAGAAGGCGTTTGCGTCTGACGTGCCCGGCGCGTGTTTATGCTGGACGTAATCTGTTGTAGAGAGGTACATGAGATCAGGGCGCTCTTCGCGCAACAGGGAAAGCCCGGCGGCAAACACGAACTCCGAAAGCTCTGCGCTGTACACGGACGGCACAGGCATGCCGACTCTTGCCAGGATGTTGTCGATGCCGTGCTCCTGCCGCGTCACTTCGTCAGCTTTCTCAGCCGAAAAACAGATCCCTTCCAGCCGGTGTCCGAGCAGACTGCGCAGCTTGTCCTTCGCGGTAACGACAGCGACGCGCTGACCCGCGCGAGCCATCTCCGCAAGAATGGTGGGCGCGCGCAGGTATTTGGCGTCGTTCATCAGGACTTCCGTCTGCGTCTCCTCGTCGAAAAAGAAATTGCCGCAAATGCCATGTACCGACGGCGGCGCGCCTGTGACGATCGACAGATTGTTCGGGTTGGTGAACGACGGCACGACGCAGTCCCCGGTCAGCACTGTGCCGAACGAACGCAGGCTGGCCAGAAACGGCGCTTTGCCGGCCAGGATCGCCTGATTAATGTATTCCTGCTCGCAACCGTCGACGCACACCACAATCGTCGGCGCGGAGGGCAATTGATAAGTTCGGGAGTTGACGGTGATCTGCTGGGTCATGGGGACACCTTTCTGAGTGGAATGACGGCAGCGTATGATGATCAATCTACTCACACAACCGACAAAATTGTCCGGATTGCGTTAAATAAACTCACACATGCGATCGAAGCTTCCCCCACTCAACGCCCTGCGCGTGTTCGAAGTCGCCGCGCGCGCGGGCAGCTACTCCGCAGCCGCGCGTGAGCTCAACCTGACGCACGGCGCCGTGAGCCGTCATATCACCATCCTTGAAGACTGGCTCGGCCAGCCACTGTTCGTGCGCGATGGGCAAAGCATGGTCGCGTCCGGGCATGCACGAGCGTTGGCCCGAGAAATCAGCGCGGCTTTCGACCACATTGCGGACGCGGCGGAACGCTATGGCAAGAGCCAGCACCGTAAAGTGATCCGGGTCAGCGCGGCGGCGACGGTCGCAATGCGCTGGCTGATTCCTCGCCTGCCGTTGTTCACGGCGATCTGCCCGGATGTGGATGTGCGCGTCTCCACGACGCTGACGACCGATTCCGCACTGCGTGGCAGTTTCGATCTGGCGATTCGTCGCGAAGTACCCGCAGCCGGGCAATATCAGGCGTGGCCATTATTTGAGGAGCGCAACACGGTGATCGCGAGTCCGGCGCTGATCGCGCAAACCACAATCTCGTCGGTCGAACAACTTGCCGCCGAAACATGGCTCACCACGGAATCGCGTCCGAGCGATTGGGAGAGATGGACCCAGGCCGTCGGTCAACCCACGCTCCGGGCCAGTCGTACCTTGAGATTCGATCACTTTTTTGTGACGTTGCAGGCCGTGGTCGATGGCCTGGGTTTTGGTATCGGACCGTTCCCAACGCTCGATGCCGATTGCACTGCAGGGCGTCTACAAAAACCGTTTCCCGATCTGACTTCGAAGGGAGCGACTTACTTTGCATTGGTACCGCTGGATGCCGACAAGCCTGTGCATATGAGGGATTTCGTCGATTGGTTGCGATCAGGTGGCGACGACGGCCATTCCGATAAAAGATGAGCTTTCGCAAAGTACCCAAGAACCGCCCAGCAACCTAACCTTCCTTCCCAAACGCCCCAGTCCGCACCTCACCGTCGCGCAAATACCGCGTGATAATCACCCCACGCGACGTCCCCACCGACTGCACCAGCCTGAACGCGCACGCCGCAGCGTCATCACCAAAAAGCCGCTTCCCCCGCCCAAGTATCACCGGATACACAAGCAACCTCAGCTCATCCACCAAACCGGCAGCGAGCAATTGCCTAACCATATTCGCACTACCAAACGTCAAGAGATCCGCACCGTCATCATGTTTAAGCACGCGCAGCGCATCGGCCAAACCGCCCTCAAGCGCATGACTGTTTTGCCACTCGAGCGTCTTGGGCCGATGCGTGGCCACATGCTTGCGCACGCTGTTGAACAGATCGGCGATGCCGCGACTCGGCGAACCAGCCGGCACTTGCGGCCAATGCGCCGCGAAAATGTCGTAGGTGCAACGTCCGAGCAGCAATTCGAAGGGCTCTGAGAGCAGTTCCTGCACATATCCGCCGATAGCTTCATCGCCATACGGCACGATCCAGCCGCCGAGGCGGAAGTCGCCGCTGAGATCTTCGCGCGGACCGCCGGGCGCCTGAATGACGCCGTCCAGACTGATGAATGCCGAAACAGTGAGCTTGCGCATGGGGTTCTCCAGGTTGACGGACCGGATCGGCCCATCCATACGACGAGCGAGTCGTATCACGATCGACAACCAGGCGACATCCTTGCGCCGTCGATCGAGCCCCGCGCTGCCTCACCGCTTCATCGGCTCAATTCCGCGGACTCGCGTCGATCGGGACGCTTCTGATCTCGCCGGTCGACGCTCGGTCCTGGCGGCGCGGACCCCGCGCATGCCTCGAGCGCGACCGCCGCGCGTTTTGCAAGCTCAACGGTTTCGTTACACGCGACCACGTCCCTCAGCAGCTTGCAGCGAGCGCCGCCGCCGAGCTTCGACAACATCGTGCGCAGCTTCGCGAGCGCCGCTTGCGGCGAGCCGTTGTCCGAAATGAGCGAAGCGACGTCGAACGCGCTGCCGGCGGGCGTCGTGATCACCGTCGGACAACTCGACGTGGCGTCGGCGCTGGACACGAAGAGCGCCAGCGTCAGCCCGATCGTGCCCGCGCGCAAACTGCCCGGACCCTCGAAACACGCATTCATCGATACCGTCATGGCTCACTCCCGGTCGTCTTCACTCACTGCGATACGGATCGCGCGGCATGGTCCAGTATCGGCGGGGCACTTTTCATTTCGCTTGCGAGCGTTGCCAGTAAGTGCGTCATCGCTCGCGACGCCGCCGCGCCAGCGCCAGCGCTTTGTGGTACTTGCGCCGCGTATAAGCGCAAGCGTAAAGCGCCAATATCAGACCGACGCGACCGTCGCGGATCTTCCCCTTGCGAACCTACCACTTCACGAACGCGCCGAGCGGGCTGATGCAACTCTTGAGCCACAGCATCGCAGCCGGGTCGTTGCTGTCGAGCAGATCGATCGAAGCGAGATCGGTATAAAGATCGAGCTTTTGCATCATCTCCGCTGTGGTCTCGAACGTATGATGAACGAGCGGCGCTTCGATCCGTCCGCTGCTTGTATGACCCATCAGCGTTTCGTGCACGCTGTGGCCGCTGAAATGCAAAGCGTCGCGTCGCTTGCTATTTCGTCGGCCTGCAGTGATCGATAAGACCGGTTCGCGTTTTGCCGTCCCGGTCATGAATGCAGGTTCAAAAGCAAGCTTCCGGCCTGACCGCTCGACGCGCCGCGCCCGACGTCGGAGTGGATCGTTGTTTTTTCGCGACCTGCACAAAACGCCGCATGCGGGAACAGCACGCGCCGGAAGCATTTGACGGCACAACGCTAACCATTCATACGAAATACCCGATTTCCAGCGCGGGTAAACATGGCTACGATTTGTAAGGCGTCAGCGTTCCCAAACGTTCGGCGTGTGTGTTTGTTTTTTGGCCGCAGCTTTGTCTGCGGCTTTTTTCTTTGCGCCTCGCAGTCGCAAGTCTCTGCGTTCGTCAGACGCCTTTGACCTGACGACAGGCGGCGCGCCTTCCCCCTCGCAACACGACTAAGTCTCTCCCGGCGCCCGCGCTTCACGCGCACCCGCCCGGTTTTCGTCGACCTCTCCATCTCTCTGGTAAACCCGGTTGCATCATGATTTTGACGCGCCTATATTGCTATACACCATCAACTATTGCGATGCGATAAATCATGAGCAATGACGTGCTGTTCTCGAATCACGGCCGCGTCGCGGTCATCACCCTGAACCGTCCCGAGCGCCTGAACGCGTGGACGACGCCGATGCGCGAGACGATCATCGACGCGCTCGAGCGCTTTAACCGTGACCCGGAGGTCGCGGCGATCATCATGACGGGCGCGGGCAATCGCGCGTTCTCGGCGGGCCAGGACCTGTCGGAAGCGCATGATTTCGACGGCGAACGCGCGGTCGCGTGGGTCAAGGAATGGCAGCGTTACTACACGGCGCTGCGCAGCCTGTCGAAGCCGCTCGTCATGGCGCTGAACGGCACGGCTGCGGGCTCCGCATTTCAGGTGGCGCTGCTCGGCGACATTCGCGTCGGGCATCCCGGCGTGCGCATGGGGCAGCCGGAGATCAACGCGGGCATCGCGAGCACCACGGGCCCGTGGATCATGAACGCGATGCTCGGCATGTCGCGCACTATCGAGCTCACGTTGACCGGCCGTTTGATGGAGGCGGAAGAGTGCCATCGCATCGGCCTCATTCATCACCTCGTCGACGAAGACAAGGTGTTCGACAAGGCACTCGAAATCGCCACCGAACTCGCCGCGAAGCCGCCCGTCGCGATGCGCCTCGACAAGCAGCGTTTTCGCGAAATGACGGAGCCGGGGTTCATCGACTGCATCGAAGCGGGCGAGCGGATTCAGCGCGAAGCGTACGACTCCGGCGAGCCTGCACGCATGATGGAAGAGTTCTTCAGCAAGCGCGCGAAGTAGCCGCCGCGAGCGAGGCTCGCGAATCAGGCCTGCGAGTCAGGCCCGTCCCACAGCAACCGCAAGTCAGCCGTTCCAATCTCAACCGTAGTGCGGAGACCTGAACAATGACGCAAGACTTCAGCGCGGCGCGCCGCCGCATCCTTCACGGCGCGGGCGCGCTTGCCGTGGCGAGCGCATTGCCGCTCGCCGCGCGTGCGCAGGCCAAGCAGATCGTGGTGTCGGACCCGGGCGGTCCCTACACGACCGCCTATCGCGAAGCGTTCTACGATCCGTTCGAGAAAGCGACGGGCATCAAGGTCGTGAGCGTCGCGCGCGAATCGCAGCCCGTTGCCCAGTTCGCGGCGATGGTGCAGACGAAGAACTACGTGTGGGACGTCACCACGCTGACGCTCTCCGCCGATATTCCGTACCTCGAAGCAAAAGGTCTGCTCGAACCGATCGGCCTGAAAGCGAGCGATTATCCGGAGCTCATGCCCGAAGCGATCACGCCGAACTGGCTCGGCGTCGACGTGTATTCGACGGTGCTTGCGTATCGCGCCGACAAGTTCAAGGACGGCGGCCCGAAATCGTGGGCCGACTTCTGGGACGTGAAGAAATTCCCCGGCCGCCGCTGCCTGCGTCGCAGTCCGCTCGACACGCTCGAACAGGCGCTGCTCGCCGACGGCGTGCCGCTCGACAAGCTCTATCCGCTCGACGTCGACCGCGCGTTCAAGAGCCTCGACAGGATCAAGCCGCACGTCAACATCTGGTGGACCTCGGGCGCGCAGGCCATGCAGGCGATCCAGAGCGGCGACGTCGACATGATCTCGACATGGAACGGCCGCGCGCAAGCCGCGAAAGACGCGGGCGCGCCGGTCACGATCGTGTGGAATCAGGGGCTGTATTCGATCGAAGGCTGGGGCATTCCGAAGGGCACGCCGCGTGCCGATGCGGCGAAGCAGTTCGTGCGTTTTTGCGCCGACGCGAAGCGCCAGGCGCTGCTCACGCGCACGCTCGCCTACGGGCCGACCAACAAAAAAGCGTTCGAGACGATTTCGAAAGAGCGTGCGACGTTGCTGCCCACGGCGCCCGACAATCTTCGCGACATGCGGCTGCCGAGTCCGCAATGGTGGGAAGCGAACCGCCAGAAAGTCACCGAACGGTTCAATTCGTGGATCATTTCGTAAGGACGCACGATGAGCTCCAAACTCGAGGCGATAGGCATTGCGAAGCGCTACGGCGAGGCTCTCGCGCTGGAACCGACGGATCTCGCCGTGCAGGCAGGCGAATTCCTGACGCTGCTCGGTCCCTCGGGTTCGGGCAAGACGACGCTGCTGCAGATGATCTCGGGGCTCGTCGCGCCGAGCGCGGGCCGCATCGAAATCGACGGGCGCGACGTCACGCACGTCGAGCCGGGCAAGCGCGGCATCGGCATGGTGTTCCAGAGCTATGCGCTGTTTCCGCACATGAGCGTGTGGGACAACGTCGCGTACGGTTTGCGCATGCGCCGCAAGTCGCGCGACGAAGTACGCGCGGCTGTGGACAGCGCGCTCGCGATGGTGCGCATGACCGACTACGCGAAGCGCTTTCCGAAGGAACTGTCGGGCGGGCAGCAGCAGCGCATCGCGCTGGCGCGTTGCTTCGCCTACCGGCCGTCGGTGATTCTGCTCGACGAGCCGCTCGGCGCACTCGACAAAAAATTGCGCGAGCACATGCAGGGCGAAATTCGTCGCTTGCATAAGGAGCTCGGCGCAACGTTCGTGTACGTCACGCACGATCAGGACGAGGCGCTCACGCTATCCGACCGCATCTGCCTGATGAATCAGGCGCGCATCGAGCAGGTGGGCACGCCTGCCGATCTGTACGACCGCCCCGCGACGCGTTTCGCGGCCGGCTTCATCGGTCATTCGAATCTGCTCGAAGGCGCGCTCGACGACACGCGCGGCGCGAGCGGCGAACCGATCCTGCTCGCAGCCGGCGGCCGCATTCCATTGCCGATGAACGCAATGAACGCAATGAATACGATGAAGGCGACGAACGGGAAGGGCGCGGCTTCCGCTGCGCGCCACACGCTGCTCGTGCGGCCCGAAGCGCCGCGTCTCGTCGAGCCGCGCAGCGGTTTTGTCGACGGCACGATTGCGGACGTCGTGTTCTTCGGCAGCGATACGCGCGTGCAGCTCGCGATGAACGACGGCAGCGAGCTCACCGTGCGTTGCGAACGCAGTCTGTCCCCGCGTATCGGCGACAAGGTGGGCCTCGTGTGGGACCCGTATCGCACGACGCTTCTGCATAGCTGAAAGGGATCGGAATGACCATCGCTCTTCACGCGCATCGCGAAAGCGAAGCCTCGCGGCGCGGCCGTTCGATGTGGCTCGCGCGCTGCCTGCGCTTTCTGCCTATCGTGCCGACGCTGCTGTTTCTGCTCGTGTTCTTTATCGTACCGGTTGGCGAGATTCTGCAAGGCGGGCTCGTCGGCGCGGACGGGCAGATCGGGCTCACGCAGTTCGAGCGCATCGCGCGCACGCCGGTTTACGCGAAGGTTTTATGGATCACCTTCGCCATTTCGTTCATGACAGCGGCGCTTTCCATCGTGCTCGGCTATCCGGTCGCGTATCTGTTGAGCCGTCTGTCGGAGCGCGCCCGCGAACGCTGGCTGCTGTGGGTGATGCTGCCGTTCTGGACCAGCTATCTCGTGAAGACGTATGCGTGGATGCTGCTGCTGTCGAAGACCGGCGTACTGTCGACCATCGCGCTATCGCTCGGTCTCGTGAGCGAGACGAGCGGCACGATTCCGTCGCTGACCGGCGTGCTGATCGGCATGGTGCATTCCATGCTGCCGCTCGCCGTGATGACGATGCTGCCCGTCATGCGCGGCATCGACGACCGTTTGACGCAAGCCGCCGAAACGCTCGGCGCGGAGCGCAGCACGAGTTTCTTTACCGTCTATCTGCCGCTGTCGTCGCCCGGTGTGGCGGCAGCGGGTCTGCTCGTCTTCATCTCGAGCCTCGGCTTCTTTATCGTGCCCGCGCTTCTCGGTTCGCCGAAGGAAACGATGATCGCACAACTCGTGATCTCGTCGGTGCTCGAACTCTTCGACATGCGCTTTGCCGGCGCGCTCTCGACCGTGCTGCTGGTCTGCTCGATCGTGATCTTCTTCATCTACGACCGGATGGTGGGCCTCACGTCGCTGACCGGCGAAGTCGCCGAGCGTCAACGCGGCTCGCGTGCGCAAGGGCTCAAGCTCGCGCTGCTGATGACCGCGGGACGCGTCTTCGCACCGCTGACGATGCGCCGCAAGGTGCACGCCGGCGAAGCATCGCGCGCGCTCGGCCCGCTGGGTTTTTACACCTGTGTCGTGATGCTCGTGCTGGTGGTGCCGGTGCTGTCCGTGATCCCGTATGCGTTCACGAAGAGCGACTACATCGCGTTTCCGCCGAAGCTCTTCAGCATCCGCTGGTTCGGCACGTTCATGGATTCGCCGGTGTGGCAAAGCGCAGTGATCCGTTCGTTCGAAGTGGGTCTCGGCACCGCGCTGCTGTCGCTGCTGCTCGGCTTCGGCGCGACGCTCGCGATGACGCGCATGCCGCGCCGCGTGAGCAAGCCCGTATTCGCGTTGCTGGTCGCGCCGCTGATCGTGCCGCGTATCGTGGTGGCCGTCGGTTTGCTGTATCTGTTCGCGCGCTTTGGGCTGACGGGTACGAACCTCGGCCTCGTGATCGGCCATACCGTGCTCGCTATTCCCTATGTCGTCGTGACGCTGGCCGCAGGCTTCCAGCGCTTCGACTGGCGCCTCGACGACGCCGCGCGCGTGATGGGCGCGTCGCCGTTGCGGCGCATCACGTCGATCGTGTTGCCGCTCCTCATGGCAAGCGTGACCGCCGCGTTCCTGTTCGCATTCCTCGTTTCGTTCGATGACCTGACTATCGCGATCTTCGTCTCCGGCGGCATCAACTCGACGTTGCCCAAGCAGATGTGGGACGACATCCAGCTCGCCATCACGCCGACGCTCGCGGCCGTGTCGACCACGCTCGTGATACTGATCGCGCTGGTCGTCGCGGTTTCTTCCTGGCTCAAGCGCAAGGCGCGCTAATTTTCGGTCATTCAACCGGTTCACACATGCATCGTTATCCAGAATATTTTGCTCACCGGCACGCCAACGACGAGCTCGACTGTGTGCCGCTGCTCGCGGCAGGATTGCGCCGCGATCCCACGCGCACCGTCGTGCATTTCGAGGATCACGCGATCACCTGCGAAGACGCTTCACGGCACGTCGCGCAGTTGCAGCGCTGGTTCGGCGAACGCGGTCTCGTACAGGGCGATCGCGTCGCCGCGATGCTCGGCAATAGTCCCGAACACATTCACCTGATTTACGCGCTGCATGTCAGCGGGCTTGTGTGGGTGCCCGTCAACACGAAGCTGCGTGCAGCGGGCCTCGAATATCTGCTGCAACATGCACAGCCCAAGCTCTTCGTGATCGACGATGAATTCGACGCGGTGACCGCGCAACTCGATTGCGGCGCGGCGCAACGCACGCGTCTGCCTGCGTTCGACGCAAGCGACACCCATGCGGCGTTCGCGACGCCCGCGATCGGCGTGCACGATCCGCTGTGCATCATCTACACGTCGGGCACGACGGGCGCGCCGAAGGGCGTCGTCTTCACGCACCGGATGATGCGCATCGCGAGCGAGGCGGCGCTGCGTGTCGCCGATGTGCGCGACGGCGACCGGCTGTTTCTGTGGGAGCCCCTGTGTCACATCGGCGGCGCGCAAATGCTGCTGCTGCCGTTCCTCGAGAACGTGACGTTGCATGCGGTGCCGCGTTTTTCGGCATCGCAGTTCTGGCCGCAGATCGAGCGCGCGGGCGCGACTCAGTTGCATTATCTCGGCGGCGTGCTCGACATTCTGATGCAGTTGCCCGAGAGCGAGCAGCCGGCGGCGCACACGCTGCGCGTCGCGTGGGGCGCGGGTGTGAGCGCGGCGTCGTGGGAAGCGATTCAGGCGCGGCTCAAGGTCTCGCTGCGCGAGTGCTACGGCATGACCGAATGCTCGAGCTTCGCAACCGCAAATCTCACGGGAAAGCCGGGCTCGATCGGCCGCGCGTTGCCGTGGATCGACATCGAGTTACTCGACGAAAACGGGCAGCGCGTGCAAGACGGCGAAGCCGGCGAGATCGTGCTGTCGAGCAAAGTGGAGGGCACGTTTTTGCCGACGTATCTGAACAATCCCGATGCGACGAAAGCCGCGCTGCGCGACGGGCGGCTTCACACCGGCGATCGTGCGCGGCGCGATGCGGACGGCGATCTGTTCTTCATCGGCCGGCAGACGGACAGCATGCGCGTGCGCGGCGAGAACGTGTCCGCATGGGAAATCGAGCGTATTTTTGCGGCGCATCCGGCGATTCGCGCCAGCGCGGCAATTGGCGTCGCGTCGGCAATCGGCGAGCAGGATATCCTGCTCAACGTCCAGTTCAAGGACGAGCCGGTCGCGTGGCCGGCGCTGCACGCGTGGGCGCAAGAGCGCCTTGCGAGCTTCCAGTTGCCGCGCTATTACCGCGCGGTCTCCGCGTTCGAGTTGACCGCGAGCGAGCGCGTGAAGAAGCATCTGCTGTCGCGCAACACCGAAGACGCGTGGGACCGTCTCGCGACGGTCACGCAATAGTTATCGTATAGAGGTGGATTGTTAGGGCTATGCGATAATTTCCCGTTCGAACCAGACAGACACTGACGTGATGAGCGACGAGCCCAAAGCCGCACGCAAGCGCAACACTTCGCAGGCAAAGCTGCCCGCGGAGGCAGCCGACCCGAGCGCGTCGCCGCTTTACGTGCAGTCGGTCGAGAAGGCGATGAAGGTGCTCACCGCGTTCGACGGCAGCAAGCGTCAGTTGTCGCTCTCCGAGATCTCGGCGTCCACGGGCTTCGACATGAGCGCGACACAGCGCTTTACTTACACGCTCGCTGCGCTCGGCTATCTCTTCAAGGACGCGGACAGCCGCAAGTACGAACTCTCGCCGCGGCTTCTCGACTTCACCTATCACTATCTGACGTCGAACGATCTGGTGAGCCGCGCAACGCCTTATCTGCAGCAACTCGGCTCGGAGACGGAAGAGGCGACCAACCTCACGGTGCTGGACGATACGGACATTGTGTTCGTGCTGCGCATCGTCAGCCGCAATGTATTCAACGCGCACGTCATTACCGGCTCGCGGCTGCCCGCGTATTGCACGGCGCCGGGTCTCGCTATTCTTGCGACGCTGCCCGACGGCGAAATCGACGACATTCTGTCGCGCACGAATCTCGTCGCTTATACGGCTTCCACGGTTTGTCAGCCGCGCAAGATCAAGGAGCGGATCGTGCAGATCCGCAAGCAGGGCTACGCGCATACGGAAGACGAGTACTTCGTCAGCGATATTTCGACGGCGGCGGCTATTACGAACGCGCACGGACGCGGCATCGGCGCGGTGAATATCGCCGTGGCGCGCTCGCGCTGGCAGGCCGATCGCGACGAAAAACGCTTCGCCGATCTCGTGATTTCGACCGCTTCGGCTATTTCCACACGTCGGCGGATCGAATAACCGCGCCTGCTTCCGCACGCGGCACGCTCCATGCTGTGCTTCTAAAAAGCGGCAAGCGCCGTGAAACTGGGAGACAGACATGAGAACCTTCAAGGTTGCCGGCATCGCGTTGATCGTCTGCATGAGCAGCGTGGCTTACTCGCAACAAAGCGGTAACGCGCCGGCGAACAGCGGTACGCAAAGCGGAAAACAGATTCAGCCAGGACAGGCAGGGCAGGCCGTGGATAAGCCGGCGGACGTCGGCGCGCCAGGCAACAAGCCGGGCACGCTGATGGACAAGCGGGCGAATGCCATGTCGCCGGAAGGCGCGTCGGCGCCGCCGCGGACTGGCGAGGTCAAGCAGTAGCGCAGGGTAGAGCGCGGCGGCGGTCACGTCGCCGCGCGCGACACCATTCGCCGATGCCAATCGGGCAACGCTGTCCGCCGATTCAATCGTGCTTGACAATCTATCTGCAGGTAGATAGAGTTCGGTTCATGGACACGACGACTTCAGTGCGCGAACAGATTCTCGAGCACGCCATCACGCTTATCATGATGCGCGGCTATAACGGCTTTAGCTATCGGGACCTGTCGAGCCTGGTCGGCGTCAAGACGTCGAGCATTCATTACTATTTCCCGTCGAAAGACGACCTCGTTCTCGAAGCGGTGAACGCCTATAGCAACGAAGTGTTCAACACGTTGAAAGGGATTGACGAATCGTTGCCCGCTGAGGCCAGGCTCGGCAAGTACACCAAGCTGTTCGGCCGCACGCTGGGCGACGGGCACCAGATCTGCCTGTGCGGCATGCTGGCGTCGGACATCGAAACATTGCCGGACAATATTCGGCAAGCGGTGCAGGCATTCTTCAAGGCGAACGAGAAGTGGCTCGCGAAGGTGCTCGCGGAAGGCTCGAAAGCGGGTACGCTGGCGGTAAATGGCAAGCCTGAGAACGCGGCGCGCGCGCTCTTCGCGGCGTTTCAAGGTAGCGTGTTGGCGAGCCGGTTATTCAATACCAAGGCCCGGCTGGATGATGTCGAGGCGTCGGTAAGGATAGCTCGGTAAGACGTCAAGCGGGCATATCCGAAAGCAGCACGTCTGTCTTTTTTTGCGGTGTGTTGTCTATCTTGTGATAGATAGACTTTGAATGATGTAAGTGGTAGTTTTATAAAACCCGTTTGACTGTGCAATCGCATCTATCTGTACATAGATAGGCGACTTTAAACCTGTTCACTAAGGAGCTTCACCATGTCGGTCGAAAAAGTTCTGTATCGCGCTCATGCTCACGCTACCGGAGGCCGCGATGGCCGCGCCATCGTCCCCGAAGGCAAGCTCGACTTCAAGCTGACCACGCCGCGCGAACTCGGCGGCGCAGGCGGCGACGGCGCGAATCCCGAGCAACTGTTCGCGGCCGGCTACAGCGCGTGCTTCCTCGGCGCAATGAAATTCGTCGCGGCGCGCGACAAGATTGCGATTCCCGCGGATGTTTCGATCGACGGCAGCGTGGGTATCGGCGCAATTCCGAACGGTTTCGGCATCGAAGTCGAACTGAAGATCGCATTGCCGGGCATGCCGCGCGACGCCGCTCAGGCGCTCGTCGACAAGGCGCATATCGTTTGCCCGTATTCGAACGCAACGCGCGGCAATATCGACGTGACGCTGACCATCGTTTGATGCGTCGCTTCACGGCATGATCGCAAGCGGCGGCCAGGGCGAACCCCTTGCCGCCGCATGAAGGTTGGTGCATGGCGATCATGCCGGCTCGCTATCAACATCGCGCAGTGCTCCGCTGTCTATAATCGGCCGGATGCAACGACGAAGCTGGCACGTCAAATCGAAAGCACGGCAGGCGAAAATTTTTTATTGCCGTCGTGTCGATTCGGATGATCCTCCTTCGTCGTTCTAATAGCGGCATGCGGCTCGGCCGCCAGTTGACCGATCCTGACAGGAGACTCGCCATGACGATTCAGAAGATCACCCCGTTTCTCTGGTATTTGAACGAGGCCGAAGAGGCCGCGGCTTTCTACACGAGCGTCTTTCCGGACTCGCGCGTGGTTCGCGTCACGGAGGTGCCGAGCGCCGGCTCGACGAAAGTCGTCGACTTCGTGCTGTTCGGACAGCCGTTTCTCGCAATGAGTTCGAGCGGCAAAGACCCGTTCAATCACTCGGTATCGTTTCTGGTCAATTGCGCCGATCAGGCGGAAATCGACCGTTACTGGGACGCGTTTCTGGAAGGCGGCGGCGTGCCCGAGGCATGCGGCTGGCTCAAAGACCGCTTCGGCGTCTCATGGCAGATCGCGCCGAACGATGTGATCGGCATGATGGGCGACCCCGACGCGGAGAAGGCCCGGCGCGCCGCCGAGGCGATGATGAAAATGGTGAAGTTCGACGTCGCGGCGCTGCGGGCAGCGTACAACGGGACGGCGGGGTAGTCTCACACGTGCAGCGCGTCGCGCGCCACACGATGCGGCGCGCGCGGACGCACATCCTCAAATCAGCTTGTTTTCCAGCGCGCGTCCACCACGCTCAGCTTGCCGGGAATCAGCTTCAGCGCGCTGAACGTGTCGGCGATCTGCTGCTGATAGGCGAGGGTTGCATCGGTGATCGGCTGTACGCCGTAGCCGGTGCGCTTGAGCGCGACTTCGAGCGTGGCCGCGTCGAGGCCCACGAGCGGCGACAGCAGGCTCGCCACTTCGGCCACGTTGTCGCGTCCCCAACTGTCGACGGCGTTCACTTCCTCGAGCAGCGCATTCAGCAGGCGCGGTTGCGCCGTCGCGAACTTGCGCGCCGAGACGTAGTACTGCGTATTGCGCACGAGCCCGTCGCCGTTCGCGATGGTGCGCGCATTCGCCTGCCGTTCGATAGCGGCCAGGTACGGGTCCCAGATCACCCACGCGTGCACGCTGCCTTGCACGAACGCGGCGCGCGCGTCGGCGGGCGTCAGGTAGACCGGCTCGATGTCCGCGTACGTCAGTCCCGCCTGCTGCAGCGCCTTCACGAGCAGGAAGTGCACATTCGAGCCTTTGTTGAAGGCGACCTTCTTGCCGCGCAATTGCGCCACCGTGCGAATCGGCGAATCCTGCGGGACGACGATCGCTTCGCCACGCGGCGCGGGCGGCTCGTTGCCGATATAAACGAAGTCCACGCGGCCAGCCTGCGCAAAAATGGGTGGCGTTTCGCCGACCGTGCCGACATCGACGGCACCGGCATTCAATCCTTCGAGCAACTGCGGGCCGGCCGGAAATTCGAGCCACTGCACCGCGACGCCTTCGCTTGCCAGCCGCTTTTCCAGCGTGCCGCGCGCCTTCAGCACGACGAAGTTGCCGTACTTCTGATAGCCGATGCGGATGCGCTTGCTGTCGCCTTGCGCGTGAGCGGAGCCGCCCGTGAACGGCGCGATAGGCGAGAGTACGCCGCCGAGCGCGGCGCCCGTCAAACCGGCTGCGGCGCCGTGCAGAAGGCGGCGCCTGCGTGTATCGATCGAATCTTTGCGTGTGGTCATCGGTCTTTGCTCTCTGCGTGAAAGATGCGGCGCACGGTGCGCGTTGAACTCGCGACGTTAAATCGACGCCCGCGCAAATCCAACCAATGTTTGCGCATATCGAAAGCACGCAATCGAAGATGGCCTTCGCGCCGCTCGCTCCTTTCGTCAGAGGATCGCGCTCATCCACACGCTCACGGCTGAACTCTCAGCCTGCCCACCGCGGCGAATTCTGAAGTCTCGGAACACGGGGCTTGCGGTGTCCGCTCACGTCACAAAAAAGCCCGCTAGATCAATGGCTTAAAACATATCCGCAATCAGGCCGCCATTGGCATAGGCCTTGCCTTATACCCCTACAAGAGCGCCCAGAGCGCAATCCACAAGACTCGAGATCCTCACGGAGACACTCATGACCCAGCCCAACTCTCATCGACCCGCGCGGCGCTAACCCGCGCGCATCGCTTCCCACTTCCCACAATATTTTCCACGGATCGCCCGGGTTTTCCCCGAGCTTATCCAGCACCTGGCTCGAAGAGCCGCAGCCGGATGCGCCGACATCCGCATCGAAACGCGACGCCGCCATGCCACCGCGGCGCGCCAAAGCAAGGAGACATGTTTTGTCCACACCCGCCCATACCCAGGACGCTTCGCGTTCCACGCCCGCGCTCGACGCCGCGCCGTTGTCCAACGAAAAGACCCGCTTCTGGCCAGAAGGCTGGTGGAAGCTGATGGAATACCGCATCGGCATCATCCCGCTGCCGGTCTATTTCATTCTCCTCGCGCTGATCGTCGGCTTTGCGGTGACGGGCAAAATGCCGGGCGAAATTTCGATGGCAATCGCCGTGCTCGCATTCTTCGGCTTCACGTGCGCCGAACTGGGCAAGCGTCTGCCTCTTCTGCGCAACATCGGCGCGGCCGCAATCTGCGCGACGTTCGTGCCGTCGGCGCTCACGTACTACCACGTGCTGCCCAAGCCAATTCTTCATCTCACGACCGAGTTCACGAAGTCGACGAACTTCCTGTATCTCTTCATCGCGTCGATTATCGTCGGCAGCATTCTGAGCATGGACCGGCGCGTGCTGATCCGCGGCTTCGTGAAGATCTTCGTGCCGCTTGCGCTGGGCTCGCTGGCCGCGGCCATTGTCGGCATTGCCGTCGGCGCGGCATTCGGGCTCGGCGCGCGCCATACGCTTTTGTATATCGTCGTGCCGATCATGGCCGGCGGTGTCGGTGAAGGCGCTATTCCGCTGTCGATCGGCTATTCGGAAATCATGCACTTGCCGCAGGGCGAGTTGTTCGCGCAAGTGCTGCCGCCCGTCATGCTCGGCAGCCTCACCGCGATCGTTCTGTCGGGTGCGCTCGACATGCTCGGCAAGCGCTTTCCGCATCTCACCGGCGACGGACGTCTGCAAGTCGGCGAGACCGACGAAATGGCGCCCGCCGAAGAAGAAATTCGCGGCCATATCGACGTCACGCATATCGCGGCGGCCGGCATCACCGCGATCACGCTGTATCTGCTCGGCCTGATGTGCCGCAATCTGTTCGGCTTGCCCGCGCCGGTCGCGATGCTGTTTCTCGCCGTGTTGGTCAAGCTCGCGCGCGCCGTGTCGCCGCAATTGCAGGAAGGCGCGTTCGTCGTCTACAAGTTCTTCTCGACCGCGGTCACGTATCCGCTGCTGTTCGCCATCGGCGTCGCGATGACGCCGTGGGACAAGCTGATGGCCGCCTTCACCATCGCCAATATCGTGACGATCGTCGCGACGGTGGCGACGCTGATGGGCACCGGTTTTCTGGTTGCCCGCAAGCTTAAGATGTACCCTATCGACACCGCGATCGTGAACGCCTGTCACAGCGGGCAGGGCGGCACCGGCGACGTCGCGATCCTGACCGCGGCCAACCGCATGCAACTCATGCCGTTCGCGCAGATCGCCACGCGCATCGGCGGTGCGATCGTCGTCACGGTTACGCTGATCGCGGTCGCGCATGGTGTCTGACGCGTCGCGTTCCGGTGCGGCGCGCGCGTGGCGTCGTCGGGCATCGGGTATTCGCGAGGTCGAACATCAAGTGAGAATAAGAGGGATACCGCTGTGGGTGTGGGCGATCGCGGCACTGCTGTATGCCGGCATGGCCGCGGCGGCAATCGAACTCGCGTGGAATCGCGCGATTGACGCGCTCGCCGAGGCCGGCGCGCATCAGCTCGACCTGTACGGCGCGAGCCTGAAAAGCGAACTAGGGCGCTTCGAGATGATGCCCGCGATCGTCGCGCGACAGGACAGCGTGCGTGCGTTGCTCAACGCCGGGCCGCACGCGTCGCCCGCGCTGGTGCAGGGCGTCAATACGTATCTCGAAGCGGTGAACCAGGAGGCGGGCAGCGTCGCGGTCGACGTGATCGATCTGCAAGGCTCGGTGATCGCCGCGAGCAACTGGAACCAGCCGCTGAGCTTCGTCGGGACTAACGTGTCGTACCGGCCTTACTTCAAGGATGCACTCGCGCGCGGCAGCGGGCGCTTCTTCGGCATCGGCACCAATACCGGCATTCCGGGGCTTTACTTCGCGAGCGCGGTGCGCGACGGCGGCAAGGCGATCGGCGCGGCGGCGGTGAAGATCAGCGTCGACGAACTCGAGTCGGCGTGGCGCCGGCCGAATGAGGCGGCGATGGTCATCGACCACAACGGCGTGATCGTCATCTCGACGGTGGCGGCGTGGAAATTCACCGCGCTGCGGCCCATCACTTCGGAACAGCAGCGCGAGATTCAGGCGTCGCGGCAATACGCGGGCCGCCTCGTGGAGCCGCTTCAATATCGGCGCATCGGCGAGTGGGGCGCAAGCGCGTGGCTCGGCCGCTTTCCTGACCCGCGCCGCCCCGGTCACACCACGCGTTATCTCGCGATGTCGCGGCCCGCGCCACAAGCGGGCGACTCGATCATGGTGCTGCTCGACGTCGCGGGCGCGCGGCGTCAGCAGGAGCTTGCGCTCGGTTTCGTGACGGGCGGCTTTCTGATCGCCGGTCTCTATGCGCTTTACGCGGTGCAGCGCCGTCGCACGATTGCGGAGAAGCTGAAAGCGCAGGACGCATTGCGCCGCGCCAACGATGAACTCGAGGCGACCGTCGCGCAACGTACCGCGGCGCTCACGCAAACGAACGAACGGATGCAGCAGGAGATCGCCGAGCGCAAACGGACTGAAGAGCGCTTGCGCGAGTCACAGCAGGAAGTCGTGCATGCGGGCAAGCTCGCGGTGCTCGGCCAGATGGCTGCGGGTCTCACGCACGAGCTGAGTCAGCCGCTCGTCGCGATCCGCACGCTGTGCGATAACGCGCGCACGTTTTTCGAACGCGATCAGCCGGCGCACGCGATCACGAATCTTGAGCGCGTGTCGCGTCTCGTCGACAACATGGCCACGCTCACCGGCGAATTGAAAGCGTTTGCGCGCAAGCCGGTTGTCGAGCGCGTGGCCGTGTCGCTCAACGAAGCGGTGGCGCATGCGCGGCTCATTTACGACGCGCGAATCCGCGACGAGGCCGTGCAAGTCGACGTGCGAATGGCGCCGGGCACGCTGGTATGTGCGGAGGCGAGCCAGTTGCAACAGGTGATCGTCAATCTGCTCGGCAATGCGCTCGACGCGGTCCGCGAACAGGAGCAGCGCGTGATTACGCTCGAAGCAACCGAGTCCGCCGACAATGGCCGCGTGCTGTTCTCGATTGCCGACAGCGGCACCGGCATCGCGCCCGAAGTGCTCGAGCATCTGTTCGAGCCGTTCGTCACGACGAAGCCGCGAGGCCACGGCCTCGGGCTTGGCCTCGCGATCACGTCGCGTATCGTCGAAGCATTCGGCGCGAAAATTTCCGCCGTCAATCGCGATGAAGGCGGCGCGCGCTTCAATATCGAGTTTGCGTCAGCGAAGGGAGTTGTCGATGGGAGATGAAATTCGCGTTCTCGTGGTAGAGGACGACGAGAACGTGCGCTTCGGTGTCCAGCAGGCCGTCGAGCTCGCGGGCCTGCCCGTGTCCGCTTACGCGGGTGCGGCCGATGCGCTCGCCGAAGTCGCGCCCGGCGCGCCGCTCGTGATCGTATCCGACGTGAGAATGCCGGGCATCGACGGCTTGCAATTGCTCGACAAGGTCATGGCGATCGACCCGCAAATCCCGGTCGTTCTGATCAGCGGACACGCGGATATTTCCACCGCCGTCGGCGCGATGCAGGTGGGCGCGTACGACTTCATCGAAAAGCCGTTCTCGTCGGACCATATTGCGCGGCGCGTGGCGCGCGCCGTCGAAAAGCGCCGCCTCACGCTCGAAGTGCAGGGCTTGCGCGCCGCGCTCGATAACTGGCAAGGCATCGAGGCGCTCGTACTCGGCAAGTCGCCCGCCATCGCCGAGGTGCGCAAGAAGATCCTGCGTCTGGCGGATACGTCGGTGTCGGTGCTCATCACCGGCGAGACCGGCACGGGCAAGGAGTTGATCGCACGCAGCCTGCACGAGTTCGGCGCGCGACGCGACAAGCATTTCGTCGCGCTGAACTGCGGCGGCTTGCCGGAACAGATTTTCGAAAGCGAGCTGTTCGGGCATGAAGCGGGCGCCTTCACCGGTGCGATCAAAAAGCGCATCGGCAAAATCGAATGGGCGCATGGCGGCACGCTTTTTCTCGACGAAATCGAAACCATGCCGGTGTCCTTGCAGATCAAGATGCTGCGCGTGCTGCAGGAACGCACCGTGGAGCGTCTCGGCGCAAACGAACCTATATCGGTGGATTGCCGGATCGTTGCGGCGTCCAAGGCCGACCTCATGCAGCTTTCCACCGAGGGCCAGTTTCGCGCGGACCTGCTGTATCGCCTGAACGTCGCGCAGATCGAATTGCCGCCGTTGCGCGAACGGCGCGAGGACGTGCCCTTGCTGTTCGAGCATTTCGTGCTCGCGGCCGCGCGCCGTTTCGGGCAGCCCGCGCCGATCGTATCGGCGTCGCAGCTTTCCGAGCTAATGACGCATTCGTGGCGCGGCAACGTGCGCGAGTTGCAGAACGTCGCCGACCGCTTCGTGCTCGGACTAACCGGCGATAGTCTGCTGACGCCCGGCGGCAACGCAAGCAAGGGCGGCACGCTCGGCGAACAGCTTGCGTACTTCGAGCGCATGCTGATTGAAGACATGCTGCGGCGTCACAACGGCAACGTCGCGGAAGCCAGCGTCGAGCTCGGCATGCCGAAAAAGACGCTGTATCACAAGCTCCGGCAACTCAAGATCGCCGCTCGCGATGTGCCGGGCGACGAGAGCGACGTCGACCGGTCGTCATCGGGAGGCGAGTAGACCCGCATGGACCGTCTACCTCTGACTACACAAGAGCCGATTGAAGGGGCGATTCAGGGCTATCTGATCAAGGGCATCACGCATTCGCAGAAGACCTTTCGGCCAGGCGACTGGCCCGAGCGTCTTGCCGGCGTCATCACGCTTTTCGTCGGCGAAAAGCGGCCGGGCATTCATATCGCGTGCACGCGTCTCGCGATGCCTGTGATCGACGCCGGGATCAAATGCTTTTTCGTTTCCGACGAACTGCGCGCAGTCTGTGCCGACGCATTCGACTTCGTGATGCGCTTCGCGAAAGACAATGATCTGCCGGTCGATGTGCGTCGCGCGCAGAGGCTCGCTTCGCCGGATGTTCTTGCGTCCGAGGCTTCTACAACGTCGCGTTGCTGACCCGGAGCATGGCCCAATCGGCCAGGCAGCGTTGCACGCCCAAGGTGCTGCGCCGCACCATCATCGCGCGTTCATGCATCGGAATGCGCCAGCCCACGGCGCACGGCGCGCGCTCCAATACTCGCCAGAAGCCCACCGCGCGGGGCCTTCGCGGCGTTCTCGCCTAATGGCATGAGCCTTGCATTTAACGTGGCTGCGGATCAAAGGCGATCCGGCTCATCTGCAGCACGCACTCTGTTTTAGATCACTCGTTTTGGACAACGGCGTCCCCCGAATACAGTCGCACTGGCGATTGCATCCGCGGGACGCTTTTTTATTGCCGGACACATCATGCCGCGTACCGCATCGCAAATGAAGGAAGCCTTTGTCATGAACGTTGCCGAGAGGAACTCCGCCATGAGTCACGACCGCTTGCCGCAAACCTGGACGCCTGTTTGCACGCTCGACGACATCGTTCCGAATACGGGCGTCTGCGCGCTCGTCAACGGCGGACAGGTCGCCGTATTTCACGTCACGGACGGTGAGGGCGGCGTGTACGCCATCGACAACTTCGACCCGGGCTCGCGCGCGGCCGTGCTGTCGCGCGGGCTGATCGGCAGCCTCGGCGAGCGCATCGTCGTGGCCTCGCCGATCTACAAGCATCACTTCGATCTGCGCACCGGCGAGTGCCTCGAAGCGCCCGAGAATTCGGTCAGCGCGTATCCGGTGCGGGTGGAAAGCGGCAAGGTGTGGGTCGCGGCATGAGACACGAGATCGACGCACAGTTGTCGGGAGGCGCCTCGCACGCGTCACACGCCTCCCACGCCGCGCCCGCGCGCCCGCGGCTCGTGGTGATCGGCAACGGCATGGCCGGCATGCGCACCGTCGAAGAGCTGCTGAAGCTCGCGCCGGATCTGTACGACATCACCGTGTTCGGCGCCGAGCCGTACGGCAACTACAACCGCATTCTGCTGTCGCCGGTGCTCGCGGGCGAAAAGACGGTCGACGACATCATCCTCAATACGCGCGACTGGTATGACGAGAACGGCATTCGCCTCTATGCGGGCGACCCGGTGATCGCGATCGACCGCAGGCGCCGCGTCGTGCGTTCGCAAGGCGGCGTGGAAGTCGGCTATGACCGTCTGCTGATCGCGACGGGATCGAAGCCTTTCCTGATTCCGGTGCCGGGCCACGATCTGCCTGGCGTAATCGCATTTCGTGACATTCAGGATGTCGAAACAATGCTCGAGGCGGCGCGCAATCATCGGCATGCCGTGGTGATCGGCGGCGGATTGCTCGGGCTCGAGGCCGCCAACGGACTCATGCGCCAGGGCATGTCGGTAACCGTCGTGCATGTGATGGACAGCCTGATGGAGCGCCAACTCGACCGCAGCGCGTCGGTCCTGCTGCAACAGGCGCTCGAGCGCAAGGGCCTGCGTTTCCTGCTGAAGGCGAACACCGCGGAGATCGTCGGACCGGATCGTGTGAGCGCCGTGCGTTTCGCCGACGGCACGCAGATTCCCGCGGACCTCGTCGTGATGACGGCCGGCGTGCGCCCGAACATCGACCTCGCGAAACAGGCGGGGCTGCATTGCGAGCGCGCGATTGTCGTCGACGATACGTTGCAGACCTACGATCCGCGCGTCTACGCGGTCGGCGAATGCGTGCAGCACCGCACGGCGACCTTCGGCCTCGTCGCGCCGATCTGGGATCAGGCGCGCGTGTGCGGCGCGCATCTCGCGGGCGCGGGCCATCGCCGCTACGTGCAGCGCGCGACTGCCACCAAGCTCAAGGTCACCGGCGTCGAACTGTATTCGGCCGGCGACTTCATCGGCGGCCCGGACAGCGAAGACCTCGTGCTGCGCGATCCGCGGCGCGGCGTCTACAAGCGCCTCGTGATCGAAGAGAACCGCGTGATCGGCGCCGTGCTGTATGGCGACGTCAACGAAGGCGCGTGGTACTTCGAGCTGATCCAGAACCGGACCGACATTTCCTCGCTGCGCAGCCAGTTGCTGTTCGGCAAAGCCCTCTGCGAGACGCAGGCAGCCTGACCTGGAACACACCGTGAGTTTTCCCATCGCTATTTCGAGCACGTCCGGCAGCGGCGATGCTGTCAGAACCACCTGTCCGTATTGCGGCGTCGGTTGCGGCGTGCGCGCGCGAGCGCGCCCCGACGGCGGCCATGACATTGCCGGCGACGAACAGCATCCCGCGAACTTTGGACGCCTGTGCGTGAAAGGCTCGGCGCTCGGCGAAACGATCGGGCTCGACGGACGGCTGCTTCATCCGAAGATGCGCGAGCGCGCGAGCGGCGCGTTGCGCGATGTTTCGTGGGACGAAGCAATCGATGCGGTCGCGGACGGCTTTCGCCGGATCGTCGACGAACACGGGCCGGATGCGGTCGCGCTCTACGTATCGGGCCAGTTGCTGACCGAGGACTACTACGTCGCGAACAAGCTGATGAAAGGCTACGTCGGCAGCGCGAACATCGATACGAATTCGCGGCTCTGCATGTCGTCTTCCGTTGCGGGACACAAGCGGGCTTTCGGCGAAGACGTGGTGCCGGTGTGCTACGAAGATCTCGAACTCGCCGATCTCGTCGTGCTGGTTGGTTCGAACACGGCGTGGTGTCATCCGATCCTGTTCCAGCGGATCGTCAAGATCAAGGAAGCGCGGCCCGACATGAAAGTGGTCGTGATCGATCCGCGCTATACCGCGACGTGCGAGATGGCCGATCTGCATCTGCCGTTGAGCGCCGGCAGCGACGTGCGGCTTTTCAACGGGCTGCTCAGTTTTCTCGCGGAGCATGGTGCGATCGACGCGCAGTTCGTCGATGCGCATACCAACGGTTTTGCGCAGGCACTGGCCGCTGCTTCTGAGGGTGAAGTATCGGGCACGACAGCGGCCTTCGATCTCGCCCAATGCGCGAAGGCGTGCAAGGTCGATCCGCACGATCTGCTCGAGTTTTACCGCCTGTTCGCGCGCACCGAGCGCGTCGTGACGGTCTATTCGCAAGGCGTCAATCAATCGAGCGCGGGCACCGACAAGGTCAACAGCATCATCAATTGCCATTTGCTGACGGGGCGCATCGGCAAGCCGGGAATGGGGCCGTTCTCTTTCACCGGACAGCCGAATGCGATGGGCGGGCGCGAGGTCGGCGGTCTCGCGAACACGCTCGCCGCGCATCTCGAACTCGACGATGCAAAGCATCGCGAACTCGTTCAGCAATTCTGGGGCGCGCCGGTTATTGCATCGCGCGCGGGGCTCAAAGCAGTCGAGCTGTTCGAGGCGATCGAGGAAGGACGCGTCAAGGCCGTGTGGATCATGGGCACGAATCCGGTCGTGAGCCTGCCCGACGGCGATCAGGCAAAGCGCGCGCTCGCGCGTTGCGAACTGGTGGTCAGCTCCGACATTGTCGAGCGCACGGACACCAATGTGTTCGCTCATGTGCTGTTGCCGGCGCTCGGCTGGGGCGAGAAGGACGGCACCGTCACGAATTCGGAGCGCAGGATTTCGCGTCAGCGCGCGTTCTTGCCCGCGCCGGGCGAGGCGCGCGCGGACTGGCAAATCATCTGCGATGTGGCAAAGCGCATGGGCTATGCGGGCTTCGAATTCGCGAGCCAGCAGGAGATCTTCGACGAGCATGCGCGGTTGAGCGCATGGCGCAACGGCGAGAGCGAGAGCGAAAGCCAATCGCATAGCCAACACGGCGACAGCGTGCGTCGCGCGTTCAATCTGGCGGGGCTGGTGGGCCTCGGCAGCGACGGCTACTCATCGTTGCAGCCTGTTCAATGGCCCGTACGCGCCAATAACAACACGGCCAGCGACACGGCCAGCGACACGGCCAGCGACACGGCCGCACCCGGCACCGCGCGTCTTTTCGACGATCGCCGCTTTAGCCACGCGGACGGCCGCGCGCGTTTCATCGCCACGCCGCCGCGCGCGCCCGCGAATGCGCCCGACGACGACTATCCGCTGACGCTCAACACGGGCCGCGTGCGCGACCAGTGGCACACGATGACCCGCACGGGCAGGTCCGAAAAACTCGCGGGCCATGTGACCGAGGCGTTCGTCGACATGCATCCACAGGATGCGTTGTTGTGCGGCGTGCGCGAAGGCGACCTCGCGCGAGTGTCGAGCCGTTGGGGCGCGATGGTCGCGCGCGTGCAATACGGCGGCGGCATGCCGCGCGGCAGCGTGTTCGTGCCGATTCACTGGAACGATCAGGTGGCGTCCGACGCGCGCGTCGGGGCCGTGGTGAATCCGTCGGTCGATCCGGTTTCCGGCGAGCCCGAGTTCAAGCACACGCCCGTGCGCGTCGACAAGTTTCATGTCGCGTGGCATGGCTTTTCGCTGAGCCGCCGCGCGCCGGTTCTCGACGGCGTCACGTACTGGACGCGCGTGCAGGGCACGCAGTTCGTGCGCTATGAACTGGCCGGCCGCAATCCGCCTGGAGAGGAGGGCGATCGCGGCGCGTGGGCGCGTGCGCTCTTCTGTGTCGACGATGCACACGCCGATTGGCTCGAATACGAGGATCGCGCGGCAGGCGTTTATCGCGCGGTGCATCTCGTCGACGATCGCATCGAGAACTGCGTGTTTCTCTCGGCGCGTCCGGACCTGCCGGCGCGCGAATGGCTCGCGAGCCTCTTTGCAAAGGGCAAGCTCGACGACGCGGACCGCATCGGCGTGCTCTCCGGCCAGTCGATCGGCAAGGGCGCCGATACGGGGCCGACCATCTGTTCGTGCTTCGGCGTCGGGCGCAATACGATATGCACGGCGATACGCGAGCACGGCCTGAAGAGCGCCGCCGACATCACCGCGTGTCTGAAGGCGGGCGGCAACTGCGGCTCGTGCGTGCCGGAGTTGAAGAAGCTCCTGGTCGATACGGAGCTGGCGCGGCTTAATGCGGCTTGAGTGCTTGAGTGGGCCTAACGAGGAACCTCTTCTGCGATGCTGAAAAAACTGCAAACGATGCTGCGCGCGATCGACTCGGCCCGCGGATTCAACGACGAGCACGACGCGGGTATCGCGATGTCGTCGGTGCAAGGCGAAGGCGGCCTGCAACAACGGCATGCGGCCAATCCTCGTCCGGCGCGCTTGCGCGGCCCGTGGCGTGCCGCACGTTCGCGTCGGCCGAGGATCGTGCCGCGATAACGGATAGTGGTCGCGCGCGTCATGCGCGGCTATTAACTCGCCATAGCGGCGTAAAAAATTCGCGTAATTCGAATGCGGCGATTTAATTCGCGATTCGCGAAATGCACGATAGCTGATAACCCGTTTTAAGAAGTTTTAATGAAAGCGGGCGAATTAAAAATAAAATAGCCGTTTTCAGCTTCAAACGTTCAATCACCCGGTCGCCCTATCCCGATCCACCGCGTGCCCGCCTGGTCGCCGATTGCATATCATATGTTTAAACCATCGCTATCGGCCCCCCCACGCCGATCCATTTATTCATGCGGCGGAATTGCATCATTTCAGTTTACAATTATTTCCCCGGCGCATCGCTGCCGCAAACAATATAAAGCGGAAAGACTTCCCGCCATTTTATCTTTTCAGATAGACCGGCCGGTAATTGATTCTTCCGTCTGCATTAATAGAACATTGGAGAGAGACAACTATGCTAAGCCCCAAGGAGTTTGCCACCCTCATGTTGGTCAAGGCTGCTCCGGATCAGATCGATATGTGTCGCGAAGAACTCGACACGCTGCTTGAACGGCAACTCGTCGCACTCGAAGACCTCGCTTCCGGACACCAGCGCCTGCATGTCACTTGTGCAGGTCATTCCATGCTCAACGCGGTGGCGCGCAAACGCTAGGCGGCGAACCTCTCATCGTTGCATCGAAATATTGACGAGAAAGTAGTCATGGACGAACAACTGGTAAGCATCGTAATGGGCTGCGCGGTGCTCGCGATAGGCATCATCTTCGCGGTCGGCCACTATCGGCGGGAGCATCGCCGCGCACAATTGCTGCGCCAACTCGACCACGCGCCCGTGTGGAACTGGTTGCGGCATCATCAGCATCGCCACTGACAACGCGGCCAGCCCCGACGTGACGTATGCAGGCACGCGCCGCAAGCTCGCCGGCGCGTGAGGGATTAACGCTATTTGCAGCAGGCGCGCACGAGCCGATAATGGACGGTTCCGACCGTTCCATAGCTCGACATGCGCGACCGAATCGACGACGAAATCACCTTTCGTAAACTGGAAGTGCTGCTCGCCTTCATGCAAACCGGCAGTCTCGCGAAGGCGGCCGAAGCGCTGAACGTGAGCACGGTCAGCGTGCATCGCGCGTTGCATTCGCTCGAACAGGGCGTGCGCTGCGCGCTGTTTCGCCACGAAGGCCGCAATCTCAGATCGACCGACGCGGCGCAAATGCTCGCCGACGTCGCGCAGGAAGTCATCACGCTGATGTCCGACGGCATTCGTGCGACGCGCGAAGCGGCGGGCTATTCATCGGACCGGTTGAAGATCGGCTCGCTCTATTCGCTGACCATCAGGACGGTGCCGGGCATCGTCGTCGACATCAAGGTGCGGCGGCCCGCGCTTCAGGTCGAACTCGTGCTCGGCCCGAATGCCGAACTGATCGAGAAGCTCAAGCAGGGCGCCATCGACGCCGCGCTGATGGCCTTGCCCGACGCCGAGCCCGAGATCGAATCCATTCCGCTTTTCGAAGACGACATTTTCTTTGCCGCGCCCGCCAACTCGCCGTATGCCAATCTCGAAGCGGTCGATCTGCGCGACTGCCGTGACGAAACTTTCGTCTCGCTCGGCGAGGGCTTTGCGACCTATCACGGCTTTCAGGAAGCGTTTCGCGTCGCGGAGTTCACGCCCAACGTGACCATGCGAGTCGGCGACATTTTCTCGCTGATGAACCTCGTGAGCGGCGGCGTCGGCTATACGCTGTTGCCGGGCCGCGTGCGTGACGTGTTCGGCGACAAGGTCCAACTCATCGCGCTCAAACCGCCATACCGGATGCGCCAGACCATCGGCGTGAGTTTTTTGCGGGCGCGCGAGCGCGACCCGAATCTCCTCGCGCTGATGGCCGTGTGCCGTCTTCGTACGCGAAACGAAGGCTAAACGAAGGCTGACACATAAACCAGGGCTGCGCATTTGCGTCGCCGCTCAGCCGCCGACCAGCGCGCGCGTCGCGAAGAACAGCAGCGACGGTCCAAGCAGGCAGCCCACGCCTGTATGAAACGTGGCGATCAGCGCACCGTAAGGCACGAGCCGCCGGTCGGTCGCCGCGAGTCCCGCGCTCACGCCGCTGACCGTGCCCGCGAGGCCGCCGAAAATCATCGCCGAGCGCGGCGTCTTGAGGCCCATGAAGTTGGCCGCGAGCGGCGTGCCGATCATCACGATGATCGCCTTGATGAGACCCGTTGCAATGCTGAGCGCGATCACGTCGGAGCTCGCGCCGATCGCCGCGCCCGTCACCGGTCCGACGATGTACGTGACCGCGCCGGCGCCGATGGTCGTCATGCTGACCGCATCGGTATAGCCGAACGCATGCGCGACGCTTGCGCCCACGATAAACGGCAGCACCGTGCCGAGCAGCAGCGACAGCACGCCGATGAGCCCGGCCTTGCGCGCTTCGGTGGCCTGCACTTCGAAGGCCGTCGCGACGATCGCGAAGTCACGCAGCATCGCGCCGCCCATCAAGCCGACGCCCGCGAACAGCGGCAAATCGGCGAGACCTTTCTGACCCGCGGTGAACGCGCCGCCGAAGTACGCGAGCACGAGGCCGATCACGATGGCGATCGCCGAGCCGTGCACGCGCCCGAACGTGAGCTTGCGCGAGATCATCGACGACACCCACATGATGAGTCCCACGAGCGCGAACGCAGTGACGAGGCCGTTTTGTATCAGTACTTTGTCGATCATATGGATCATGGCTGGCTCCTGCGTCAGATCTCTTCGGGTTGCGGGCTGCTGATGAACGAGGTGCTGTCGCGTCCGGTGCGCGAGAGCACCGCGATGCACACGGCGCACACAGCCACCGCGCCCAACGCGGAAAGCAGCGCGACCGGTCCGCCCTTGAGCGCGGCAACCACGTTCTGATTCGCCGCCATCGCGACGACGACGGGGATGTACATCGCGCCCCAGAAGCCGACGCCGGCCTCGGTTTCTTTCGGCAGCAGTCCTTTGCCGTGCAGATAGAGCCGCAGGAAAATCAGCAGCAGCATCGCGATGCCGACACCGCCGACGTTGGTCTTGACGCCGATCGCGACCCCGAGCAGATCGCCGAGAAAGAGTCCCGCAAGGTGGCAGAAAGCGAGCAGCGCCGTTCCGTAGATGATCATCTGTTGTCTCCTGTCGACCGCGGTCGACTCTCTTGCTTTAGTGTCTTACCCGCGTTTTGTGCAAGGGCTGCTGACGGGTGGGGTTGACCGCTTACGAGCCAGCATTGCGTGCACAACGCGGCTCTTTAGGGCATGGCCGAGTCTATGGGACACAGAGACCCGGTTTCAATCACCTTCGGCAAGCATTTGTTATCGCGAGGCTAACGATTCGCGGCAAGAAGCGGTGAAAGCAGCGTGGGGCGGGGACGTGGCGCGGTTTAGGGGTTTTCCCTCGCGCGAGACGCGGCGCAGCCCGGTTCTTGATTTGACGTCGCCGCCGCCGCATAGCGCCCCGGTGTGGTCCCGGTCGCGCGCCTGAACATGTCGATAAACGCGCTCACGTTTTCATAGCCGAGTTCGAGCGCGATCGTCGTCACGCTGACGCCCTCGGCGACGAGTTCCAGCGCGCGAAGCAGGCGCGCCTGCGCGCGCCACTGCGCAAAGCTGAGTCCCGTCTCGGCGACGAAGCGCCGGCTCAGCGTGCGCGGCGACAGTCCCGCCCACTCGGCCCATTCCTCGAGACGTCGCGAGTCGGAAAGATCGGCGGCCAGCGCGTCGGTGATACGCATGAGCCGCGGGTCTTCCGGGCTCGGCAAATTCAGCGACTCGGCCTTCGACGCCGCCAGTTCATCCATGATGACTTCGGCAACCCGCGCCTGCTGCGCATCGAGCAATGCGCCGGTCCAGCTCGCCGCGCGGCGCACGGCCGCGCGCAGCAAAGGCGTCGTGCGGATCGCCCGCGGTTGCGTGGGCAACCCGGCACACCGCTCCTCGGCAATGAACACGCTCCAGCCGGAAAACGGACCATGCGAGCGCATCGAATGCTCGCAATACGGCGGCACCCATATGGCGTAAATGGCGGGCGCGACCCATTGCTGCCGGCCCACGCCGACCGACGCGAGGCCGCTCAACGCGCCCATCAACTGCCCGCGTGCATGCGCGTGCGAGGCCACTTCGCGGGACGCCCGTTGTGTGAGTTCTCCCGCCATCAGAAAGGGCACGTCAGGCGCTGTGAGCAGTTCTGGACGAATCAGCGGAATAGTCATGGCTCGAAATCCGTATCGAATGGCATTTATACCTGAGACGACCCGGCACTGCATCTCTAGACTGAACTCACTACCACTTCGAGGAGTTCATCACGATGCGAGCCGAACACATTCTTCCCGACCATGCCGATTCCGTCGATGTCGGCGGCGTGACGATTCGCAAGGGCACGATCGCGGCCTTTTTTGCCAATGCGCGTGTGTGGACCGATCCCACCGCAAGCGAGACCGCACGCGGCCAGGCCGCCGCCGATATTCGCGAGGCGCTGCCGGCGTTGCGCGCGTCCGGCCTGTTCGACTTCGTGATGATTCGCGATCCACAGTTGCGCGAGTGGATCGATAGCGGGGCACCGACTCATTCGGCTACCGAGGCGCGGTCATGAAAGCAGCGGTCGTCATGCAAGCCGGTCAGATGCCGGTGTATTCGGACATCGACGAGCCCGCGCCCGCGGAAGGTCACGCGATAATCGACGTGGAGGCTTCGGCGCTCAGTCACATCACGCGCGGCAGGGCGTCCGGCACGCACTATTCGTCATCGGCGCGTCTGCCGTTCGTCGCGGGCATCGACGGTGTGGGCCGCCGCCGCGAGGACGGCAAGCGCGTCTATTTCTTCGCGCCGAAGGAGCCGTCAGGCGGCCTGGCCGAGCGAACCGTCGTCGCGCAAAGCCAGTGCATCGAAATCCCCGAGACGCTCGATCCCGTCCTGGCTGCGGCGATGGCGATTCCCGGCATGTCGTCGTGGGCAGCGCTCGCCGAACGCGCGCACTTCGCTCGCGGCGAGACCGTGTTGATCAACGGCGCGACAGGTGCGTCGGGACGGCTGGCTGTGCAGATCGCCAGACATCTCGGGGCCGCGAAGGTGATCGCCACAGGGCGGCATCCGCAGACGCTCAGCACGCTTGCATCCGTGGGCGCGGATTACGTGCTTTCGCTCGATCAGGAAGAGTCCGCATTGCAGCGCGCGCTCGAGCCTCACTTTCATGAAGGTGTGGACGTGGTGCTCGATTACCTCTGGGGCGCCAGCGCGCTCACGCTGCTGACGGGCGCGGCGCGGTCGCTTCCGGGTGGTTATCCGATGCGCTTCGTGCAGATCGGCTCGGTTGGCGGCGCAACCATCTCGCTGCCGGGCGCGGCGCTGCGTGCATCGGCGATTATGTTGATGGGCAGCGGAATTGGCAGCATTCCTCTCGAGCGGCTGTTCAACGCGACGCGCGAGGTGTTGCATGCCGCGATTCCATCCCGCTTCGAGATTGCCACGCAGGCCGTTCCTCTCGCCGAACTTGCGACGCATTGGAACGAAAGCGGCAGCCGCTTGCGCACCGTCTTCACGATGCAAGGCTAACCGGCGGCTGCGCTGCGGCTGCGGCTGCGACTCAATGCGCCAGCTTCACCGCGCCGCGATTGCGGTTCAGCACGCGCGCCTGCAACACGATGACAAGCAGCAGGAACATGCCGCGAATCACCGACTGCCAGTAAGCCGACAAGCTGATATAGCCGAGCCCGTTCTCGAAGTTGAGCAGATTGAAAACGAGCGCGAGCAGTGCGACGCCCGCAATCGTCATCGCAATCGAGCCTTCGCCGCCCGTCAGCCGTGTGCCGCCGAGCACGACCGCCGAGATCGCGAACAGCTCCCAGCCGACGCCCTCGTTGGGCTGCCCCGCGCCGAACTGCGCGGCGAGAATGCTGCCGGCAATGCCCGCGAGCAAACCGCTCACCGCATACACGGCGACCAGCGTGCGATCCACGTTGAGCCCCATGAGCCGCGACGCTTCCTCGCTGCCGCCGATAGCCAGCGCATGCCGCCCGAAGCGCGACGAGCGCAGCGCGATCCAGCCGAGAATCGCAGCGACTGCCGACACGATGCCCGGAATCGGCAAGCCGAACAGATCGCCCTGGCCGAAGCCCGCAAAGCTCGAATCGGACGCGATGCCGACCGCGTCGTTGTGACCGAGCAGCAGCGCGAGACCATGCGCGCCGAGACTCGTCGCGAGCGTGACGATGAACGGCAGAATACGCATGCGCGTGATGACGAGTCCGTTGAGCACGCCGACAGCAAGCCCTGCTAACGATCCCGCCAGCACCGCGGCCACGCCGCCATGCGGACTCGCCAGCGCCGACACGACACTCGCGAGCGCCGCCACCGCGCCTACCGAAAGATCGATGCCGCCCGTGATGATGACGAACGCCATGCCGATCGAGATCAGCAGGAACATCGAGTTGTAGCGCCAAAAGGAAAGCACGTTGTACGCGTCGGCGAAATGCTCGTAGCGCGTCACGCCTAGCACGAGCAGCGCTACGAGTGCGCTGATAATGGGCAGATTCTTCTTCATAAGCGTCAGCCTCGCTTGCGTTGCACGTACACCGCGACGATGATGATCGCCGCCTTGAGCACCAGCGCCGCCGCATCCGGAATGCCGTGCGCGAGCAGCGTGTAACGCAGCAACTGGATGATGAGCGCGCCGATCAGCGTGCCGGTGATATACGCCTTGCCGCCTGTCAACGCCGTGCCGCCGACGGCCACCGCCGCGATCGCATCCAACTCGACGCCCAGACCGATGACGTTCGCATCCGACGACGAATTCACCGAAATCGAAATCAGACCGGCGAGTCCGGCGAGCGCCGCGCAGACGGTATAGGCGATCATCTTCACGCGCACGGTCGGAATGCCCGACAGATACGCCGCGTCTTCATTGCCGCCCGTCACCAGCAGATACTTGCCGAACAGCGTCTTGCGCACGATCCACGTAAATACGGCGACGAGCGCGAGCATCAACAGAATCTGGAAGGGCACGCCCGCGACCTTGCCGAGCGCGATCCATTGAAACGCCGGATTGGAGAAGGCTTGCAGGCTGCCGTCGGTGACGACCTGCGCGATGCCGCGTCCCGCGATGAACAGCACCAACGTCGCGACGATCGGCTGCACGCGAAGCCGCGTGACGAGCAGGCCGTTGAACACGCCGCATAGCGCGGCCGCGACGATCGGCAGCGTGAAGGCGAGGGCAATGCCGGGCGGCCCCGCGATGTTCATAAAGAGCATCGGCGCGACCGCGCCGGCAATCGCCATCGACGCGCCCACCGACAGATCGATGCCGCCTGTGGCCACCACCAGCGTCATGCCGATGCCGACGATCACGATCGTCACCACTTGCGTCAAGTTGACGTTGAAGGTTTGCAGCGACACGAAGTGCGGCGTGAAAAGCAGATTGAAGACGATCATCGCGACGAGCACGACGATCTCGCGCTGAATCGCGACGCCGCGTTTTTTCCTCGCGGGCGCCTGAACGATTTGCGCCGCGCGCTGCGTATCATCGATCATGTTTGGCTTCCTCCACCGCTTCGGCCAGCGTCGACCGCTCGCCCGCGCCGTGTGCGATTGCGTCCATGATCGAGGCCTCGTTCATCTGCGCGCCGTCGAGCTGCGCGACGGTCTGTCCATCGCGGATAACGACTGCGCGATCCGCGACCGCCGTGAGCTCTTCGAGTTCCGAGGCCGACAGCAGCACCGCCAGCCCCGAATCGCGCAGTTCGCGCACGATCTTCGCGACGTCGGCCTTCGCGCCGACGTCGATGCCGCGCGTCGGTTCATCCAGCAGCAGCAGACGCGGATGCGTCGCGAGCCAGCGCGCGAGCAGCACCTTCTGCTGATTGCCGCCCGAGAGTTCGCGGATCGGCTGATCGGCGGAACGCAGCTTGATGCCGAGCGACTCGATAAAGCCATCGACAATTTCTTTCTGCCGCGCGACATCCACGATGCCGCGTTTCGTGAGCGCGGGCAGACACACGAGCGTGAGGTTGTCGCGCACCGACAACTCCGGCACGATGCCTTCGGCCTTGCGGTCTTCGGTCAGATACGCGACGCCATGCGCGATCGCATCTTTCGGCGATTTCCATGCGACGGTCTCGCCATTCATCGACAGCGTGCCTTTCTCCGGACGATCCGCGCCGAACAGCAAACGCATCGTCTCCGTGCGGCCCGAGCCGAGCAGTCCGGCGAGGCCGACGGCTTCGCCCGCGTGCACGTCGAGCGACACGTCCGCGACTTTTGCGCCGGCCGACAGTCCTTGCGCACTCAGCGCGAGGCCGCCGCGCTTCGCGAGATTCGCTTCCTTGACCGCGCTGTCTTCGTGGACGACGGCGGCGAGCGTGCGGCCGAGCATCGTCGTGACGAGCCTGAGCTTGTCCATGTCCTGCATCGCGCTTTCGGCGACGGTTTGCCCGTCGCGCATCACGGTGACGCGATCGCACAACGCATACAGTTCGTCCAGCCGATGCGAGACGAAGATCACCGCGCGTCCGTCATCGCGAAGACGGCGCACGACGCTGAACAGCAACTCGACTTCGCGTTCATCGAGCGACGAGGTGGACTCGTCCATGATGACCATCTTCGCATCCGACGACACCGCGCGCGCGAGCGCGACCATCTGCTGAATCGCTGTGGAATATTCGCGCACGGGCTTCTTCACATCGATCTTCAGTCCGAACGATTCGAGCAGTTCGTCCGCGCGGCGCTGCACGGTTTTCCAGTCGATCAGGCCGAAGCGGCGCGGCTCGCGTCCGAGAAAGATGTTCTCCGCGACCGAGCGGAACGGCACCAGATTGATCTCCTGATAGATCGTGCTGATACCCGCTTCGCGCGCTTCCTTCGGCGTGCGGAAATCGGCTTCGCGTCCGTCGAAGCGAATCGTGCCCGCGCTTTTCCGATACGCGCCGGTGAGGATCTTGATGAGCGTCGATTTGCCCGCGCCGTTCTGCCCGATCAGCGCATGCACTTCACCCGCCGTTACGGTCAGCCGCGCGCGTTTCAACGCGGCGACACCGCCGAAAGAGATGTCGATGTCCTGCATGTCGAGCAACGGAGCTTGAGCCATCGTGCGTCATCCATCATCGAAAGAACTGAAACGACAAAGCGGGCGCTTTGGAAAAAGCGCCCGCGAAGGCACAGAGCTGTCGCTCAATAGCCGTACTGCATGCTCGCGTCGACGTTGCTCTTGTCATAGAAGCGATCGGAGACCTTGACCCACGGCGGGATCGTTTCGCCTTTCGCGTACTTCTGCGCGACGTCGCAGGCGAGCGGTCCGAAGAACGGGCTCGATTGCACGCTCGCGCCGAGTTCGCCGGCCTTGATCGCTTCGAGTCCGCCCTTGGTGCCGTCGATTGTCACGATCTGGATGTCCTTGCCCGGCTGCTTGCCCGCGGCCTTGATCGCGGCGATCGCGCCGAGCGCCATTTCGTCGTTGTGCGCATAGACGGCGGTCACGTCGGGATGCGCCTGCAACAGCGTCTCCATCACCTGGCGGCCCTTGTCGCGTGCAAAGTCGCCGCTTTGCGATGCAACGATCTTCATGCCCGGATTCTTGGCGATGACTTCATCGAAGCCTTTCTTGCGATCGTTCGCGGCGGACGCGCCCGTCGAGCCTTCGAGTTCGATGATGGTCGCCTTGCCATTGGTCGCCTTGATGAGCCAGTCGGCGGCGCGCTGTCCCTGGTCGATGAAGTCGGAACCGATGAACGTGATGTAGTCCTTGCCGGCTTTCGCCATCGACTGATCGACGTTGCGGTCGACGAGAATCACCGGAATGCCGGCCTTTTTCGCCTGCATGATGACGGGCACGAGCGGCTTCTCTTCACGCGGCGGGAACACGAGCAGATCGACGTGCTGCGCGATCATGCTTTGAATGTCCGCGACCTGCTTGGCGGCCGAACTGTTCGCGTCGGTCATGACCATCTGCCAGCCGCACTTCGAGGCGATCTCCTTGAAGCTTCTCGTCTCCGCAAGCCGCCACGGGTTATTGCTTTCCGTCTGCGCGAAGCCGACTCTCAGCGGCTTCTTGTTTGGGATCTTCGGCAGCGCGTCGTCCGCGGCATGCGCGATGCCGAAGCCGGCGGAAAAGGTGAGCGCAGCGAGTGCGATAAACGATGCAGCGATCGGGCGCAGGCCCGTTTTCTTTGTGAGCGACAGCATGTCTTCCTCCGATAAGGATGGTTTGCCTCTTCTTGTCAATGCCGATGCTTGTGATGCCCGGTCTACTGCGTGCTGCGAGAGCGCCAGCTAGAGAGCTAGATGCACTGGCTAGTCGTTAATATTATTAATAGCGAGTTGCTTCGTTTCGGCGATGACCTTGACCGAGCCGCGCTCGATCAACGGTCCGTCGAGCTTGACCGTGCGACGCCGCACGGGCGCGCCCGCCGCGCGGTTGTGTTCTTCCTGCAAGAGCGTGTCGACCGCCCATTTGCCAAGCTCGTAGTTCGGCAACACGACGGTCGATAGCGGCGGATGCGTGTGCCGCGCGATTTCCTGATCGTCGTAGCCGAGCACGGACACATCGTCGGGCACGCGCAGGCCGAGCTGCTTGAGCGCTTCGATGGCGCCGAGCGCCATCAGATCGTTGGCGCAGAAAATGGCCGTCGGCGGATTCGGCTCGCGCATCAGCGAGAGCGTTTCCTCGAAGCCGGTCGCCGGTCCCCAGTCGCCTTCGCGCACGAGTTCCGGCGCGAACGGCAAATCGGCCGTCGCCAAAGCCGTGCGATAACCCTTCAAACGATCGCGCGCCGCATCCTGCCACGGCTCGCCGTTGATATAACCGATCCGCCTGTGTCCCGCCGCGAGCAGATAGTCTGTCGCCGTGTGGCCGCCCGCGACTTCGGCGGGCACCACCGACGACACATCGGCATCGCTCGAATAGCAGTTGAGCAGCACGGTCGGCACGCGCGCGAGCGCCGCGGGTACGGTCACGCGGCGGGTGTACACGGTCGCGTAGATCACGCCGAGCACGTTCGCATTGCCGAGCGTCGCTTCGAGCACGCGGGCTTCGATCTCCGCGTTGCCGTGCGTCGAATACACCGCGAGCATGCGGCCGTGAGCGAACGCGGCATCGCGCGCGCCGTCGATGCTGACGACCGGATGCGGGCTCGTGGAGATCTCATCGGCGAGATAGACGATCAGGTTGCGTTCGCCCTGTGCCGTGTCGAACGAGGGCAGCGCGCTCGTTTCGCGCTGCGTCATCCGGTAGCCGAGTTCCTGGGCCGCGCGCAGTACCTTGTCGCGCGTGGCGTCGGAGAACTTCGCGCCGCTCGCGTTGTTGAGCACGAGTGAAACCGTCGATTGCGAGACTCCGGTGAGCTTCGCAATGTCGGTCATGGTAGGGCGGCGTTGGGTCGTCTTCTTCATGGGCTTGCCGGCTGGAGTGCAGCAAACTTACCACTAATATTAGCGATGAACAACGCGCATCGGCGCCCATTCGATCGGGGTTTTCACCGAGTATTACTAATAATATTGACGACCCAAAGCGACGCATGCGATTCTTTTTTGCAAACCGACATGGAGGAGACGCGCATGGCCCGTTACGACGAAAGCACGAGAGACGCACTCGCGGATGCGTTCAACCGCGACGGCTTCGTGCTGTTGCGCAATCACTTTCCGCGCGCGACGATCGAAGCGTGGCGCGACGCATTCGCGCCGCTGCTCGAGCCTCATGTCGAATCGGACGCGAACGGCAATCGCGGCCCCGGCCGCTATTACGTGACGCTGCCGTTCGAAGGCCTCTTTGCCGATCCGGCCATTGCCTGCGATGAAGACATCGTCGGTATCGTGGAGCGTGTGGCGGGCCACGATCCGGTGATGTGCCAGCTTGCCACCGATACGCCGGTGCTCGGCTCGCAGTTCCAGGACTGGCATCGCGATACGCCGCCGCTCTTTGACGACGCGCCGGAAACGCCGTCGTTTCAGCTTGCGGTCAACTTCCCGCTCGTGGATGTCGACGATAGCAATGGGCCGCTCGAGACGACGCGCGGCACGCATCGCATCTCGCGGGAAGAAGCATTGGAAGGTCTGGAAGCGGGGCGCTTCCGAGCCGAGCGCGTGCCGATGCAGGTCGGCGACGTGATGATCCGCGACGTGCGCGGGCTGCATCGCGGCACGCCGAATCTGACCGGCGTGCCGCGTCCGATGGTCGTGATCGGCTATAGCCGCGGGTGGTATTTCCGGCCGGAAGTGCATATCGACGTGCCGCGCAAGGTGCTCGCCGAACTGCCGCCGCGCGCGCGGCGTTTGTTGCGCTTTAATCCGGTCGTCGAAGAAACCGCGCGCACCTTCGATGAAAACTACCGGCAATTTGCTTATTGAGCGCGTATTGAGCGGCGAGGCGCAAGGACGCTCTATTGAGCCATAGCTTCGCAGCATCTCGACACGCCGCTATTCGCGCACGCGCCGCGCAGCTATGATTGGAGCAGGGCGGCGCCTGGCCTATTCAAAAGCGCCGTCCCGCTGCGTCGAAACTGGTGAAGATTGTGTTTGCCGCGTTGGCGGCTCGTGGTTGAAGAAAGCGGTTGAACAAAGCGGTTGAACAAGCGGTTGAACAAAGCGCCTTTTGCAGGTCCTGGAAACAAACCAGAACGAAGGGGAATGCCGTGGCCAGCTACGATCGCAATCACGAGGTTCCGTTCAACACAGGCCGGCGGCAGTTTCTCGGCTACACCGGCGCCGGCGTGCTCGCCGCGATGCTGCCCGGTTGCGGCAGCGACGAGGTGCAGTCGACGCCTTATCAGCAGACCATTGCACTCGGTCAGCAGATGATCCAGCAGGTCGTCAGCGATCCGTCGACTCCCGTCGCGGCAATCTCCGTCGCGATGGTCAAGGGCAACGCGGTGGTCTGGCAGCAGGCGTTCGGTGTGGCGTCGGTGCCGGGGCAGATCAAGGCGACGCCGCAAACGCGCTTTAACATCGGCTCCGTCAGCAAGCTGTTCCCGGCGCTGGCGGCGGCGATCCTCGTCGACCGCGGGCTCATCACGCTGGACACGCCGATCGTCAAATATCTGCCGGCCTTCACGATGCTGTCGCCGGAATACGCGCGAATCACCACGCGTCATCTGCTGTCGCACGCATCCGGTTTGCCCGGCACGAACGGGCGCAATCTCTTCACGTTTGAGCCGGTCGCCGGTTACGCCGCCGACACGCAAGCCGAACTCGCCAACTCGCATCTGAAGCATTTGCCCGGCGAGCTGGCCGTCTATTGCAACGACGGCTTCACGATGGTCGAGCAGATCGTGCTCGCCGTGACGGGCCGGAGTTTCGCGGACTTCGTGCAGTCGGAGATTCTCGCGCCGCTGAAGATGACGCACTCCAGCTATCTGACGAGTGTGCCGTCCGATGGATCGTTCTCGCTGCCGTACGTGAAGGGCGCGCAGCATCAGGAATTCGTCAATGCGTACGCGACCGGCGGACTGAGTTCGACACCCGTCGACATGATGAATCTCGCGCAGATGATCTACGGCGGCGGCGTCTTCCAGGGACAGCGCATCGTGTCCGCGGCGGGCATCGCGGAGATGGGCGCCGACCAGACGAAAAGCCTGAGGATCAACCCGTCGCCGGAATGGCGCTGGGGTCTGGGCTGGGACAGCGTGGTCCAGCCCGCGCTCAACGCCGCAGGCGTGCTCGGCTGGGAGAAGGACGGCGGCACGGCGTTCTACTCGACCGAATTTTTCGTCGTCCCCAATGCGAAGTTCGCGCTGATGGTGACCGGCAATGCCGGATACAACGCGCGTGCGATTGCCGAAACGCTGGTGCTGTCGGCGCTGAAGGAAGACGGCACGATCGCGTCGCTGCCGGCGAAGCTCGCCAACACGGCGCCGCCGGCCGCATCGGGGCCGGGCATCGCGGGCGGCGCCGGCATTTACGGCAATTCCGATTCGCCGTATCAGGTGCTCGCCAATGCGAACGGCAGTCTGCAGATCAACCAGTGGGACGCCGATACGCGAGGCTGGGCCGAGATCGGCGCATACCAGTACCGCAGCGACGGCTGGTGGTGGAGCGCTGCCGATACGGCGTCGTACCGCTTCACCGTCGTGTCGGGCAACGACAGCGAGGGCAATGCATTCAACTATCGCTATCTGATGAAGCGGGTCGTGCCGGGCGCGGGCTACGCGTATCTGACGCTGCCGGTCGGCCAGCAACTCGCACCGCTGGCGCCGCTCGACAGCGCGTGGCAGCAACGCGTCGGCACGCAATGGACCTTGACCAACGATTCGCCGAGCGCCGTGCCGATTGTCGTTCTTGGCAATCCGCCGGCGTTTTTCGCGACCCTGGCTGAACTTCCCGGCTACGTGCTGTTCGGCAACGAAGATCTTCGCTACGAACTGTTCGTGCCGGTGAGCGATACGCTCGGCGGCATGTCGGTTAAAGTGCCGGGCAACTTCGGACGCGACCTGTACGAGATTCGCTTTGCGTCGCCTGGCGCGACGACGCTGACGATCGGCAGTTCGATTTACGCTCGTATCTGACGCTGAGTGCGCGCACCGCGGTAAACCGAACGCCGATGTCCCGAGGCCTGATTTGATAATATCTGATTGGTCAGTTATATCGGATCATTCAGGAGGCCTCGCGTGCGTCACTACACCAAAAACAATTTCAGGCTGACGGAGAGCGTGGGCTTCCAGTTGGTGAAGGCGCGCAACCTGATCGTCGCCGAAATGGACGCGGCGCTCAAGGAACTCGACATCTCCAGCCAGCAAATGGGCATCATGCTGACGCTTCGCCAGCGCCTCGCGTCGACGCCGTTCGAGCTGTCGAAAATGCTCGCCATCGATACGGGCCTGATGACGCGCATGCTCGACAAGCTCGAAACCAAGGGCCTTTTGGTGCGCTCGCGCGACGAGACGGACCGCCGCGTGGTCAATCTTTCACTCACGAAAGAGGGCGCCGCCGTCGCCGATCAGATTCCTCACGTCGCGCCCGCTGTGCTGAACGCACGGCTGAACGACTTCACAAAATCCGAACTCGTTGAATTGCGCCGTTTGCTGCGTAAATTCCTGAGCGACTGAACGCGGCGCTCGCCGTCTGCTCCGTCTGCTTCGCCCGTGCCTCCGCAAAACTAAAGACTGTCGCCGCCAATGAAACAATGAGTTCCATGTGGCGCCGTTGATAGTATCTGACATGTCAACTATTGTGTCGGCAGGCAACGAGGAGCAACGCATGTCGCACTATTCAAAGGCTGACTTTCATTTGACGGATAGCGTCGGCTTTGCGATCAGCAAGGCGCGCAATCTGATGGCGATGCACATGGACGCGGCGGTGAAGGGCTTGAATGTGCGCGCGCATCACGTCGGCATTTTGCTGTCGCTACTGCAGGGCATCGACACGACACCGGCGGCGCTGTCGCGTCATCTGGGCGTCGATACCGGCCTGATGTCGCGCACGCTCGACAAACTCGAGACGCGGGGCCTGTTGACGCGCTCGCGCAGCACGGGCGACCGCCGCGTCGTCAACGTCGAACTCACGAAAGCGGGCCGCGACGTTGCGCTGCGTATCGCCGAGATTGTGCCGGATGTGCTGAATGCCCGGCTCGAAGGCTTCACTCGCGACGAATTCAATGAACTGCGCCGTCTGCTTGGCAAGTTTCTGAGCGACTGAGCGCTTTTTTTTAACCATATATCTGACAGGTCAGCAAATGAGAAACGAGTTAAAGAAAGAACGGCGCGCTTCACGGCTGCTGAAAGCGGGTGTGTCGATCATGTTTGCCGCGGTGCTGTCGGCGTGCGCGAATTATGCGGGCATCCACAGCGACGCAAAGACGGCCGGCCCGCAGCAGTACGCCACGCAACAAAGCATTCCCGCCGAACAAGGTCACTGGCCCGCCGCGGACTGGGCCGACCAGTTCGGCGACGCGCAACTGAAAGCGCTGATCGACGAAGCGCTGAAGAGCAGCCCGACGCTCGATCAGGCGCGCTCCCGCGTCTCGGCGGCCGCTGCTTATAGCGAAACCGCGAAGGCCGGCACGATGCCGCGCGTCGACGCGAGTTATTCGCTGACGCGTCAGCAATTCTCGGGCACGGCGCTCGTTCCGCCTCCGTACGGCGGCTCGTGGCAAACGGAAAACAAGGGCTTGTTGAATGCTTCATACGATCTCGATCTGTGGGGCAAGAATCGCGAAGCGCTGAAGGCCGCGATTTCGCAACTTCAAGCGAGTCAGGCCGATGCCGAGGTCGTGAAGCTGACGCTGACGACGTCGATTGCACGCACATACAACCAGCTTGCGCGCCTCTATCTGTTGCGCGACATCGCGCAGCAGGAGGTCACGCAGCGTGAGCAGATCGAGCGCATTACCGCGGGGCGCATTGCGACCGGGCTCGATACCGAAGTCGAACGCAAGACGGCGCAGGCCAATCTCGCGACGAGCCGTGCCGCGCTGAAGTCGCTCGACGGACAGATTCTCGCGACGCGCTACCAGATCGCCGCGCTGCTCGGTGCGGGCCCGGACCGCGGGTTGCAGATTGCGCGGCCGTCGCTCGGTCTCGGCGACGAAGTCCGTCTGCCCGACAACCTGCCCGCCGATCTTGTGAGCCGCCGCCCCGACATCGTGGCCGCGCGCTGGCGCGTCGACGCGATGACGCATGACGTGAAGGAAGCGAAGGCCGAGTTCTATCCCGACATCAACCTGAGCGCGGCAATCGGGCTCGACGCATTCGGCTTTGGCCGCTTTCTGACGGCGGCTAGCCGAACGGCATCGGCCGGCCCGGCAATTCACTTGCCGATCTTCGACGCAGGCGCACTGCGGGCGCAGTTGAAGGGCCGCTACGCCGACTTCGACTATGCGGTCGCGACCTACAACCAGACGCTCGTGACGGCGCTGAGCGAGGTCGCATCTCAACTGGCCAATGTGCGTTCGACCGATGCACAGCTTGTCGATGCACAGGCGGCACAGGACGCCGCGCGCGAGGCCGACAGACTCGCGCTCGTGCAATACAAGGCGGGCCTGACGAATCAACTGACCGTATTGAACGCCGACGTCAACGCGCTTTCCGCCGATCAGGCCGTGGCGAACCTGCGCATGAGCCGCCGCGATCAGCAGATTGCGCTGGCTTCCGCGCTTGGCGGCGGCTTCGTCGATACATCGAACACCGATGCGGGGCGCACGCAAGCATCGAACCCATCCGTTGACGCCGCGCGTTGAGCGGCCTTCCGAATAACCCACGACCGAATCTGCCTGGAGAATCGACATGAGTGAAATCAACACGCCGGAGCGCGCCGCGACGCATGCGGCGCCCGCCAACGTAGACACAGCGACGGCACCCAATGCCGCCGCGGCCACCGCGGCCACCGCGCCCACCGCCGCGAGCGAACCGAATTCGCGCAAGCGCCAACTGCTGCTCACGCTGCTTGGTGCGGCCGTCGTCGTATCGGTCGCGGCATACGGTGCCTATTACATGACCTATGCGCGTTATCACGAGACGACCGACGACGCCTACGTAAGCGGCAATCTCGTGCAACTCACGCCGCAAGTAACCGGTACGGTCGTCGCGGTGAACGCCGACGACACGCAGATCGTGAAGGCGGGCGACCCTGTCGTCACGCTCGATAACGCGGACGCCACAGTCGCGCTCGGCAACGCCGAAGCGATGCTGGGGCAGACCGTTCGCCAGGTGAGCAGCCTGTACGTGAACAACGATTTCTACGCCGCCAACATCGCGCAGAAACAGTCCGATCTGGCTCGGGCGCAAGACGATCTGCGCCGCCGCCAGGCCGTCGCCGACACGGGCGCGGTGTCCGCGGAAGACATCGCGCATGCACGCGACACGGTGACCGCCGCACAGGCCGCGCTCGACGCCGCGCGTCAGCAGGCGGAAGCCAATCGCGCGCTGACCGACCACACGACAATCGAACAGCACCCGAGCGTGCAGGCGGCGGCGTCGAAAGTGCGCGACGCGTACCTCGCCTATGCACGCAACACGTTGCCCGCGCCCGTCACCGGCTATGTGGCGAAGCGCTCGGTGCAGGTGGGCCAGCGGGTATCGCCGGGCACGCCGTTGATGGCGGTAGTGCCGCTCAACGGCGTCTGGGTCGATGCCAACTACAAGGAAAGCCAGTTGCGCAACATGCGTATTGGCCAGCCCGTCACACTGACGGCCGACGTGTACGGCAGCAAGGTCGAATATCACGGCCGCGTGGTCGGCTTTTCGGCGGGCACGGGTAGCGCCTTTGCGACGTTGCCCGCGCAGAACGCGACCGGTAACTGGATCAAGGTGGTTCAGCGTTTGCCCGCGCGCATCGAACTCGATCAGAAGGAACTGCAAGCGCATCCGCTACGAATCGGCTTGTCGATGCAGGTCGATGTGGACACACGCGATAGCACCGGCGCGCAACTCGGCGCGGCCGTGAATACGACGTACCGCACCGATGTCTTCGCGCAATACGGGGCTCAGGCCGATGCGGAGATTCAGAAGATCATCGAGCGGAATAGTGTTGTCGCGCATCCGGGACCGACGGAGCGTGTCGTATCGTCGGCACAGGGCACGCGTGACAAGCGCAACAGCGCCGCCATGCCAAAACGCGCGGGCTGAAGTGCAGAACGTGACGCCGTTCGTTATCGCGTCTTCATTTATCCATTTAGCTGACAGGTCAGATAGATATTGCCGGCCTGTTCGCGACTTCGTACTGGAAGTAAGATGAATTCCTCGACGCAACTCGCACCGCCGCCGCTGAGCGGCGCAAAGCTGGTTCTCGCGACCTTCGCCGTCGCCCTCGCGACGTTCATGAACGTGCTCGATTCGTCCATTGCCAACGTTGCGATTCCGACTATCTCGGGCAACCTCGGCGTATCCGTCGATGAAGGCACGTGGGTCATCACGTTGTTTTCCGCGGCGAATGCAGTCGCCATTCCGCTGACGGGCTGGCTCACGCAGCGCGTCGGTCAAATCAAGCTGTTCGTCGCCGCGATCGTGCTGTTCGTATTTTCTTCGTGGCTGTGCGGGGTCGCGCCGAACCTGGTGATCCTGCTCGCCGCGCGCGTGTTGCAGGGTGCCGTGGCCGGTCCGCTGATTCCGTTGTCGCAAGCGATTCTGCTCGGCTCGTATCCAAAGGAAAAGAGCTCGACCGCGCTGGCGTTGTGGGCGATGACGGCCACGGTCGGCCCGATTGCCGGTCCGGCGTTGGGCGGCTGGATCACCGACAGCTATAGCTGGTCGTGGATCTTTTACATCAACATTCCGGTTGGTCTCTTTGCTGCGGCCGTGACGTGGTTTATCTATCGCGACCGCGAGACGCCGGCGCGCAAACTGCCCATCGACAAAGTGGGTTTGATGTCGCTCGTCGCATGGGTCGCGTCGCTGCAAATCATGCTCGACAAGGGCAAGGACCTCGACTGGTTCAGCTCGCCGGTGATCTGCATTCTCGCGGCAGTGGCGGCGGTCAGCTTCGTGTTTTTCCTGATCTGGGAATTCACGGAAAAGAACCCGATCGTCGATCTCCGGCTCTTCGCGGTACGCAATTTCCGCGGCGGCACGATTGCGATTTCGGTCGCGTATGCGGTGTTCTTCGCGAACCTCGTGATTCTGCCGCAATGGATTCAGGGCTATCTCGGCTATCGTTCGGTGGATGCGGGTCTCGTCACCGCGCCGCTCGGCATCTTCGCGGTGCTGCTCGCGCCCGTGATGGCGAAGATCATGCCGAAGACGGATGCACGCGTGCTCGCGACGCTGGCTTTCGTCGGTTTCGCCGCGGTTTTCCTGATGCGCTCGCATTACACGACGGGCGTCGACACCTATACGCTCGTGCTGCCGACGCTGCTGCAAGGCATTCCGATGGCGCTCTTTTTCACGCCGCTTACCGCGATCATTCTGTCGGGACTCTCACCCGATAAAATTCCTGCGGCCGCCGGCCTGTCGAACTTCGTGCGCGTATTCGCCGGCGGCGTGGGCACGTCGCTGATCACGACGGGCTGGAACAACCGGACGATCCTGCATCACGCGCAACTCGCGGAACAGTCGAGCGTCAACAATCCGGCTTATACGTCCGCGCTCGCGGACATTCATACGACGCTCGGCGGCAACATGGATCAGGCGGCGGCGTTCTTCGAGCGCTCGCTGAATGCACAGGCCGCGATGCTCGGGCTGAACGACATCTTCTGGCTTTCGTCGATGATCTTTATCGTGATCATTCCGCTGATCTGGCTCACGAAGCCGGGCAAGGGCGGTGGCGGCGGGGCGGCGGCAGGCGCGCACTAGGATGCGCGAGGCGACGAGACGTTTGAAGTAGCGAACGTCTCGTCGCGGTTCACTGCTCAGCCACAACCGTTACGCCGCCGACAACCTTACCGACACGCCCGTCCCCGTATAAACCGGCGTCGCCTTGAAGCCGTCGACGGTCACCGTCGAGAACTTCGCCGAGCCGGCCGCACCGTCGATCAGCGCGATGGTGTCGCCGGCTTTCGGCGCATAGCCGTTGACGAACTTCACATGCAGCGTGCCGCCCACGACGCTCAGCGTGCCGCCCACACGCAGACGCCCGCCGCCGTTGCCGTCGATGTCGAGTTCGAGCGTCGTGTTGTCGAGCTGCGTGTAGCGCGTCGCGATCGTCACCGGCACGCCGGCCGCGATCTTCACGCTGCCGCCCGAGCCGACGTACACGTCGCCGTTGCCGAACGCGTTCGCCGAGCCCGCCGCGAGCGTGCCGCCGCTCACTTGCGTGCCGCCCGTGTAGCGGTTGTTGCCCGACAGCGTCAGCGTGCCTGTGCCTTGCAGCGTCAGCTTGCCTGCACCGGCAATATCGTTGCGCCACACGTCGGCCGCATTGAGCCCGCCCTGCGACGCATCCATCGACACGATCACGTTGCCGTTGAACGCGCCATAGCCGTCCGCCGCGGCGAACAGGTTCAGGCGGCCCCAGCCTTCCGCGTCGTCCATCACCGGATAGCCGGACGGCATCTCGGTCGTCTTCAGCACGACGCGCCGCTGGTCCGCGCTCAGGTACGGGAAGCGCGTCTGCAACAGAATTTCCGCGCCCTTGGGCACGAGCGGCGGCGCATCGGTCGATGCGATCGGGCCGAAGCCGAACGTCATGCGGCGCATGAATGCCGCTTTATTTGCGGTGTAATCGGCGAAGCGGTCCGTTGCCGCCGTGCCCGAACGAGCGAATGCGGCGAAGCTCGCGCCGTTGGTCCCGCTGAGCTGCTGCAGCGCCTGGTGAGCCTGAACGTAGGCGGCCTGCGCGTCGCTTGCATACGTGTTCAGGTTCGCCGCGCTGACGGCGAGCGCGAGCATCCGGCCGCCGATCACGTCGAGCGGCGAGTGCATGCCGGCGAGAATCCGGTTCTCGCCGAGTTCGAGACCGCGGCTCACCATTTCCTGGAATCGTTCGGGAACGAGCCACGCCATCGTCGTCGCATCGCGCATCGCTTCGGCCTCATGACCGCTGATGAAGCCGCCGTCGGTCGCGGGTGTCGTGCTTTCCGCGGGAACGAGCGTCGGCGCGACCACGACGCTCGCGCTCCAGCGATACGGCCGTGCGTACTTGTAAAAGCGTTTCGCTGGTTCCGTCGATGCGTTGTTGCCCATCTCGTTGAGCAGATCGACGACCTTGCCGAAGCTCGCGTTCGTGCTGCCGCCGACGCCGACGTTATTGCCCGAGTCGTTGTACAGCACGGTCGTCGCATCCGGCGGCACGCTCGTGATGCTGGTCGTCTGCTGCGCCGCCGTGCGCCATGCGGCGGTGAGCGGGCCCATCCCGTCGGTCACGCTGTAGCCCTTGCCGCGGCGGTCGTCGAAATACGCGGCGTCGGCCTGCTGCGGCGTGCGCGCGGTCGTCGCGTCGATCACGTATTGAACGTTGGCGCTCAGCACCGTGCTGTTCAGGATCGTGCCGCACGGCGTGCCGCTGGCGGGCAAGCCGGAGCAGGTCGACGGCACGATCGCCGGAAACGCGCCGTTTGCCGGCGCGCTCACGCCCGCGTCGACCAGCATCGTCGACGGCTGCCACAGGTCGAGAAAGCGGCTCACGACACGCACTGCGGCGTTGGTCGACAGCGTTGCATAGCGCGCGTCGCCACGCTGGTTGGTCGCGATGTTATCGACGAAGGCGGGCACGCCCGGCACGGGCGCGCTGTCGACGAAACCGGGATCGGCCGGCGGCGCCGGCACGGCCGCGACGGGCGTATTAGTGGCGACGACATCGCCGCCGCCGCCGCAGGCAGCCAGAACGATCGCACTCGACAACGCTGCGACGTGCAGCGGAAAACGGCTTCGTGACGCAAACATGCCAACTCCATCCTGAGGGTCAAAGATGGCGCATTGTCGTGGGCGAACGTGACGTGGAGGTTACGGAGCCGTTTAGCGGGGGATTTGGTGTTGGAGTAGGAGAGAGCGAGGCGACGCTCGCTACTCTTTAGCTGGATCGATGCGCCGGTGTTCAATGGATGTGGCTATCCGGCGCATACATACGCAACAAGCGAGAAAAACGGTTGTTACTTCCCGTACATGTCGAAATCGAAGTACTTCGCTTCGATCTTGCGATACGTGCCGTCCTTGAGCAATTCGGCAATCGCGCCGTTTAACGCGTCGCGCAGTTGCGGCTCCGACTTGCGCACGCCCGCCGCGTCGCCGTCGCCCATGATCTTCGCGTCGTAGACCACATCGCCTGCGAATGAAAAGCCCTTGCCGGCCGGCGTCGCGAGAAAACCCAGCTTGCCCTGCACGGCGTCCATCAGCACCGCATCGACGCGCCCCGCCGTCAAGTCGGAATAAGCCTGGTCGTAGCTCGGATATGCGACCACTTCCACGCCCGACGACGCCCACTTCTCGCGCGCATACGTTTCCTGCACCGTGCCTTGCTCGACCGCCACGCGCTTGCCCGCGAGCTTCGACGCTTCGGGCAGCAGATGCGCGCTGTCCTTCGCGATCAGGCGCGTCTGGTTGCGGTACAGCCGGTCGGTGAAGTCGATCTGTTCGCGGCGTTTCGCGTTCGCCGCCATCGACGAAAGGATCACGTCGAACTTGCGCGCCTGAAGGCCGGGAATCAGTCCGTCGAAACTGCTTTGCACCCACACGCACTTCGCCTTCAGTTTCTCGCAGATTGCATTGCCGAGGTCGACGTCGAAGCCCACGACCGTGCCGTCTTTTGCGATCGATTCGAACGGCGGGTACGTCGGGTCGACGCCGATGCGGATCGTGGTCCACTCCTTGGCCGATGCCATCGTGCTCGCGGCCATCAGGGCGAGCAGGGCGGCGCTCAACATCGTCTTTACGCGTGTGGTCTTCATAGAGGCTCCGTGTGTGATGTGGTGTGGTGTGGGTGTGGTGCGATTCGTTTCGTCTGCGATGGATGGGATCAACTGGGAAATTCGCCGCGAGTGAAGTCGTCGCCGAGCGCGATGGAGTCGGCGATTTCGTCGACCGTAACGGGTTTGATCGGCGCGCGAATGCGGTAGTAGCCGACGTCGCCGACCGCGCGTTCCTGCACCTGCGCGATGAGTTCGCCGACCGTCGCGCCACACCATCGGCCCTGACACGGGCCCATGCCGCAGCGTGAAAACGCCTTCATCTGGTTCGGCCCCTGACAGCCGATTGCCGCGATCGCGCGAATCTCGCCTGCGGTGACTTCCTCGCAACGGCACACGATGACGTCGTCGGCGGGACGGCGCAGCGCGGCAGGCGGCGTGTAGAGCGCATCGAGCAGCGGGCGCACGGCGAGGTGCCGTTTCATCGCGAGCCGCGAGCGGCGGCCGCGTGCATCACGCGACGCGGCATCGAGCGCGCCGAGTTCGCGCGAGATATCGAGTGCCGCAAGCGTGCCCGCGTGCGCAGCCGCTTTCGCGCCGCCGATGCCCGCGCCGTCGCCCGCGATCCAAACATGCCCGACCGTGCTGCGTCCGTGCGCATCGGTGCGCGGGCGCCAGCAGGCCGACGACGCATCCCATTCGTGCTCGCAACCGAGCGAGCGGGCCAGTTGCGTCGACGGAATCACGCCCTGATGCAGCAGCACGAGCGACGTGTCGATCGAACGACGCGTGCCGTGTTCATCGGCGAAATGCACGCGTTCGGCGCGCTCTTCGCCTTCGATCAAGAACGCACTTGCGCCGCGATAAATGGGGATGCCCGCGCGCTTTACCGCGCGCATCATGCGCAGACCCTTCAGCAGATAATCGGCGCCTGCAAGCGCGGGCAGCGCATGAGGCAAGGCGGCGCGCCACGCATCGCGCGGCGTCGTATCGATGATGGCGCGCACACGGCGTCCGGCATTCAGCAACTGCGATGCGAATAACCACAGCAGCGGTCCGCAACCCGCGAGCACCGCGTCCTGCGATGGCGCGAGTCCCGACGACTTGAGCAGCGTTTGCGCCGCGCCGATGCCCATCACGCCCGGCAGCGTCCAGCCGCGCACCGGCCACGAACGCTCCTGCGCGCCCGTCGCGACGAGCACCGCGCGCGCCGAGATGTCGAGCGTGCCGCCAGGTTGCGCACCTTGTGCACCTTGCGCGCGGCGCGTGAGCATCGCGACGGCGCGGCCGTTTTCAAACGCGATCTGCCATACGACGCAGCGCGCCAGATGCTTCGCGCCGCTGGCATCGAAAGCCGCGATCAGCGTGCGTCCGCCGAGATACTCGTCGCCGAGCACATGCGCATCCGTGAGCGGAGACTGCGCGGCGTTGCGATAAATCTGTCCGCCAGGCGCCTCGCCTTCGTCCGCGACGATCACATCGAGACCCGCACGGCGCGAAGCGATCGCCGCCGACATGCCCGCCGGTCCCGCGCCGATGATCAGCAGATCGCACGTCGATTGCACTGGACGCTGCGTCATGCGAGCCTCGCTTTACCGGACATCGCGCGGACCCGCATGCCGTCGCAGACGCGCGTCATGCACGCCTGCACGTTCGGCACGCCGTCGACTTCCACGAGACAGTCGAAGCACACGCCCATCATGCAGAACGGTCCGCGCGGGGCGCCGCTGACGGGCGTGGTCCGGCAGGCGAGCGCGCCGCTTTCGAGCAACGCCGCGGCGACCGTGTAGTGCTGCGGCACATGCCGGTGCGTGCCGTCGATATCGACGCGCACCGTGGGCGCCGGCAAGGTGACGAGAGATTCAAAGTACGTGGGCATCGGTCGAATTCGAAAAACGCGTGGCGACGAAGGGATCAAGTATTGAAGGTCGCGCGCCGCCCGCGATCCACGGCGCGATCACGTCGGCATGGGCGGCGGCGAGCGTCACGCCGCTATGGCAGATGGCGAGGAACGCGCCGGGATGCGTGGACGATTCCTCGTAGACCGGCAGGCCGTCGGGCGTCATGATGCGAAGCGCGCCCCACGCGCGCACGATGCGCGCATGCCCGAGCACCGGAAATGCGGTGCGTGCGCGGCGCGCGATATCGGCCATGACGGCGCGCGTCTGGCCGTCGTCGAAGCCGACGGCTTCGGCAGAATCGCCGAGTAGCACCGAGCCTTCGGGCGTCTGCCGTACGACGAGCGTCGGATAGTCGAGAAACGGCGCGAGCCGCTCCGTCACCATGATCTGGCCGCGCAGGGGCGTGATGGGCGCGAGCATGCCGACCATTGGCGCCAGGCGCTGGTTGTCGAGGCCCGCGGCGAGCACGACGCGTTCGGCTTCCAGCGTGCCGTGCGGCGTATCGATTTCGAAGCGGCCCACATATGGGCGGATTTCGCGGACTTCATGATGCGGCAGATACGTGCCGCCCGCGAGCGCGAAGGCCTGCTGCATCGCGCGCAACGTATAGAGCGGGCTCGCGTGTCCGTCATGCGGCGAGTACAGCGCGCCCGCCAGTTTGTCCGATGCCGAGGGCACGCGCGCCTTCAGCGCATGGATATCGAGCACCTCATAAGTGAGCGACGCGTCGCGCGAGCGAATCGATTCAAGCAATTGCCGGCCCGCTTCGAGCTGCTCGATGGTTTCGCACAACTCGATGCCGCCGGGACGTTCGAAGCCCGCATCGACGCCGGTCTTGCGCTGCAATTGCGCGGCGAACGCGCCCCAGCGCTCGGACGATTCACGCGACCACTGCGCGTAGGGCAGGCACCGGCCGCCCTTGCCTTGTACCCAGACGAGCCCGAAATTGCCGCGTGCCGCTCGATGCGCGGAGTCCGCGCCGTCGCATACGGCCACGCGTTTTCCTGCACGAACGAGCCCATAGGCGATGGCCATGCCGACGAGTCCTCCGCCCGCGATCACGATGTCGAAGCGGCGTGCCGTGTTATGAGCCAGCTTATGCTGCATGAAATGCGTTTCCTGCCTGTTTTTACGAGTCGAGACCGAACTTTGGGCGCTGCAAAAAACTGCGTCAAATGCCAGTTTGTCGGTCATCTATAATCCAATGTTATGGACACATCCGAACTCAAGATTCGCCAGATCGAGGCCTTTCGCGCCGTCATGCTTCGGCACACCGTCACCCGCGCCGCGGAGTCGCTGCATATTTCGCAGCCTGCCGTGAGCCGTCTTATCGCCGATCTGGAAAGCCGCGTCGGCTTCGTGCTGTTCGATCGTCAGCAGGGGCGGCTCACGCCCACGGCGGAAGCGCGCGTGTTGTCCGAGGAAGTGGAGCGCGCGTTCGTCGGCATGGACCGCATCTCGCAGGCGGCGCGGCAGATACGCGCGATGCGGCGCGGCTCGTTGCGCGTGGCAGGCTCGCCCGCCGTGGCGCTGGATTTGCTGCCTTCGGTGATCGCGCGGTTCGTGGAGCGGCATGCGGGTATCGACATCAGTCTGCTTACGCATAGCGCGACGACGGTCGTCGAGAAAGTCGCGTCCGGGCAGTGCGATGTCGGCGTGATCGCGGAGCCGATTCCGCATCCGGCCGTCAAAAGCGAACGCCTGGCGAATGCGGTCATGCGTTGCATCGTGCCGCGCGGGCATCGGCTGGCGCGCAAGACGTCGCTGACTCCCGCGGATTTACGCGGCGAGCGCTTCGTGTCGTTTCCGCAGAGTTTCGATGCACGCAGCGCGATCGACCGGGTTTTCGTCGATGCAGGCATCGCGCGCGATCTCGTGATTGAGGCGCAACTCTCGCAAGCCATCGTGGCGCTCGTCGCGAATGGCGCGGGCGTCGCGCTGATCGATCCGGTCACCGCTGCATTTGCGCGGCAGCGTGTGGCCGTGAGGCCGTTCACGCCCGCCGTGCCGGATCATTTTTATCTCGTGACCAATGGGTCACGGCCGTTATCGCTCGTGGCAGAGACGTTTTGCGGCGCGATACGGGAAGCGTTTGAGCGCGCGATAGCTGAAGCTGATATCTGCAAAAAATGACTGGTGAAATCCGCATGCCGCCCGACTGCTAGACGCCGATCGCGGCAGCGGCCTTCGCCACCGCATTACCCCATTCTTCAAGACGTGCCGGGTCATAGCGCGATTCAGGCATCGAGATGCAGATGCTCGCCGCCGGCGCGCCGTCCGAGTCGATGACCGGCGCACCGATCGCGCACACCGCAGGACGATACTGCGAGAGATTCACCGAATAGCCGCGTTGCCGGATGCGCTCGAGTTCGAGACGTATCTCGGCCGGATCGGATGGCGTCGTGTCACTGAACTTCGGCAAGTCACGGCTCAGGATTTCGTCGGCGTCGGCTTCCGTCATGTACGCCAGTACCGCCAGGCCCGTCGCGGTCGCATGAAACGGACTCAGATCGCCAATCGGACTGAAGGTGCGCACCGTCTGCGTACAGTCTTCACGATCGATCAGGACCATTGAGTTGGTGCTGTCCGGCACCGACAGATGAACTGTCTCGTTGGTCAAATCGCGCAACTCGCGCATCGGCCCGCGCGCGGCCGCATACAGCGCACCGCCGCGCAGCGCGGCAGGCCGCACGCCGAGGATTCGCGGACCCACTTCCCAGCGTGTCAGGTCGCCGCTCGTCTGGCGAAGCCAGCCGGCCTCGTGAAACGTCAGCAGCGCGCGCTGCACGCTCGACTTCGGCATATCGAGCAGGCGCGCCAGCACGCCGACGCTGACCGGCTGGTTCTTCGACACAGCTTCGAGAATCTCGAGGCTCTTCAACAAACTTTTCATGCAGGTCTCCGATGAGCGACGGCGACGGGCGAGCGCGCGCCCACGCTGCGCTTGCAACGCAAAAAAGCGCGTGTTACTTTTCGGGCACTGTTCGTGGCACGCCGTGCCGTATTGTGGCACACCTCTCTTAGAGTTGCAAAGCATCGGAGAACGATTAAGGCAATGGGACTCTCTTTTCAGCCGCCCGGCGCTGCGCCGGTTATCGAAGCGCACGGCGCGCGCTTGCCCGCCATCGGCCTCGGCACCTGGCGCTCCACCCATGACGAAGGGGTGCAAGCGGTGTGCGCGGCGCTCGCAGCGGGCTATCGCCATATCGACACGGCGGCGCGTTACGAGAACGAGCAGGCGGTCGGGCAGGCGCTCGCGGCGAGCGGTTTGCCGCGCGACGAAGTGTTCGTCACGACCAAGGTGTGGCACACAGAATTGCGCGCGGCGGATTTCAGGCGTGCCGCCGAGGCGAGCGTCGCGCGGCTCGGGCTCGATCACGTCGATCTGCTGCTGGTGCATTGGCCCAATCCGGATGTGCCGCTCGAAGAGACCATCGGCGCGCTCTGCGACGCGCAGCGCAGCGGCTTGACGCGGCATATCGGCGTATCGAACTTTCCGGCCGCGCTGCTCGATCGCGCGGTCGCGCTTGCTTCTGTGCCATTGGCCGCCAATCAGTGCGAATACCACCCGTATCTCGATCAGACGCGCGTGCTCGACGCGTGCCGGCGGCATCGCATGGTGCTCATTGCGCATACGCCGCTTGGCAGCGGCAAGCTGCTCGCCGATCCGGTCATCGCGGAGATCGCACGCGAATACGGGCGCAAGCCGGCTCAGATCATCTTGCGCTGGCTCGTGCAGCAGCCTGGCGTGGCGGCGATTCCCAAGTCGTCGAATCCGCTGCGCATCGGCGAAAACCTGGCCGTGTTCGATTTCGAACTGGATGCGGGCGCAATGGCGCGCATCGGCGCGCTCACTCGCGCCGACGGCCGCGTGAGCAAGCCCGCGTGGCATCCCGAGTGGGACGCACCTGCGCATTCATCAGCGGCGGACAAACCATGAACTTCATCGACACCGCCATGAACCCCGCGATCCGCACGCCTGGCGAACTGACGCTCGAAACCGACCGGCGGCATCTGATGCATCCCGGCACGCATGCGTCCGATCATGCGTCGGGTCAACTCGACGCACGCCTCATCTCGCGGGCGAAAGGGATTCGCATCGAGGATCAGGCGGGACGTTCGTACATCGACGCGTTCGCAGGACTCTACTGCGTGAACATCGGCTATGGACGCGAGGAAATGGCCGACGCCATCGCCGCGCAGACGCGCGAGTTGTCGTTCTATCACACGTATGCGGGCTTCTCGAACGACCCCGCTGTCGAACTGTCGCGGCGCCTGATCGAAGAGTGGGCGCCGCCCGGCATGAAGAAAGTGTTCTACGGCATGTCGGGCTCGGACGCGAACGAAACGCAGATCAAGCTCGCCTGGTACTACAACAACGTGCTGGGACGGCCGCGCAAGAAAAAGATCATCGCGCGGCAGCGCAGTTATCACGGCTCGGGCATCGCGACCGGCAGCCTCACGGGGCAGCCCAAGTTCCACGCCGGTTTCGATCTGCCGATGCGCGAAGTGCTGCACACGGCTAGTCCCGACTTCTATCGCGATGCACGTCCCGGCGCGAGCGAAGCGGAGTTCGTCGCGGATTGCGTCGAGCACCTGGAGCAACTGATCGCGCGTGAAGGCGCCGACACGATCGCCGCATTTTTCGGCGAGCCGGTGATGGGCTCGGGCGGCATCGTGCCGCCGCCGTCAGGTTATTGGCCCGCGATTCAGGCGGTGCTCAGGCGTCACGACATTCTCTTCGCCGTCGATGAAGTGGTGTGCGGTTTCGGCCGGCTCGGTTCGCGCACGGGCAGCGAGCACTACGGTCTCGAGCCGGATCTGATGTCGGTGGCGAAGGGCCTGACGAGCGGGTATCTACCGCTGTCGGGTGTGATCGTCAGCGAGCGCGTGTGGGATGTGATCGAGCGCGGCTCGCGTGAGCAGGGCGCGATGAATCACGGCTGGACCTATTCGGGCCATCCGGTGTGCGCGGCGGCGGCGTTGACGAATCTCGACATCATCGAGCGCGAGCAGCTCGTGAACAACGCAGCGCAGGTTGGCGCTTATTTCCAGGCGCGTTTGCATGAGGCGTTCGACGCGCATCCGCTCGTCGGCAATGTCAGAGGCGTGGGCATGCTCGCCGCGCTCGAACTGATGGCCGGCAAGAGCGAGCGCCGCCCGTTTCCGGCCGCGGCGAAGGCGAGCCAGCGGGTAGCGCAGGCAGCGCTTGCGCGCGGTTTGATCGTGCGTGCGCTCGGCACGAACGACATCGTCGGCTTTGCGCCGCCGCTTGTCGCCACGCGCGCGGACATCGACGAAATTGTCGCGATTGCGCGCCGTGCGCTGGACGATGTTAGCGACGCGTTATCCGTGCAGTAGCCGCCTGTTTTCACGCCCTCGCTTGCCTCGCGAGCGGGGCTCTTCAACTCAACCAGGGACTCGACCGTGTCCACGCGCAAGCAGGTTTTCTCTTCCGATTTCACCGACACGCCGTACTGGTGGCAAGACTGGCGTCCTCATGACGAACTGATGTCGGACGTGCCTCGCGACGCGGACGTGGCGATTGTCGGCGCCGGTTATGCGGGCTTGTCGTGCGCGCTCGAACTCGCGAAGCAGGGCTTGCGCGTGGCGGTGCTCGAAGCGGACGTGCCGGGCATCGGCGCCAGCACGCTAAGCGGTGGCCAGGTATCGGGAGGCGTGAACGTCGGCAAGGCGCCGTCGGGTAAGAAGCTGGATAATTCGGTATCCGAAGAAAGACAGAGAAGGTTGCTCGGCGAAGCGTCCGTGTCGTACGAAGTGTTTGAAAACATTCTGCGCGACAACGCGATTGAATGCAGCTACGTCAAGGCAGGGCGCATCAACGCAATGTGGACCGATGCGCACATGGCCGCCTGGCGCAAGCGCATCGTCAATCTGAACGCCTATGCGCGCGCCGGCGCACGCATGCTGTCGCGCGACGAATTACGCGGCGAACTGGCGAGCGACATCTATGCGGGCGGCGTGCTGATCGAACGCGCGGGCCAGGTTCATCCGTCGATGATGTTCGCCGGTTTGCTCGCCGCCGCGCGCGGCGCGGGCGTGACCGTATGCAGCCGCGCGGCGGTTCGAAGCATCGCGCGAAGCGGCGCTCAATACCGGGTGGAAACGTCGCGCGGCGCGCTCACGAGCCGGCATGTGGTGATCTGCACGAACGGCTACACCGGTTCGTCGATGCCCGATTTGCAGCGTCGCGTGGTGCCGGTCGTATCGCACCAGATTGCCACCGAGGAATTGCCGGCCGACCTGCGCGCCTCGCTGATACCGAAGCGTCGCGGCATCTCCGAGACACGGCGTGTCGTCAACTACTACCGCTATTCGCCGGATGGCAAACGCCTGCTGTTCGGCGGCCGCGCGCGCTTTTATCACCTCGATCGCCGCCAGTCGGCTGCGGTGCTGCACGCGCAGATGGTCGAGCGCTTTCCGCAGATGGCCGATGTGAAGGTCGCGTATAGCTGGGGCGGCACCGTGGCGCTCACGCTCGATTTTCTCCCGCATCTGGGCCGCACCGCCGATGGCATTTACTACGCGCTCGGCTGCAACGGCAGCGGCGTCGTGATGATGACCTACCTCGGCTACAAGGTCGCGCGGCTGATCGCCGAAGGACAGGCGCCCGAGACAAGCGCCTACGGCACGCCGATGGTCACGCATCCGCTTTATAGCGGCAAGCCGTGGTTCATGCCCGCGCTCGGCAGTTACTACCAGATTCGCGACGTCATCGACAAACGCAGGCGGCACGCATGAACGGCCGCACATCGCTTGACGCATACCATTTAACACACGCAAGGGCACGACAATGGGCTTGAGAATCGGAGTCGATATCGGTGGATCGTTCACCGACTTCGCGGTGCTTGACGAGGACACGCGCAGCATCCGCACGCTAAAGGTGTTTTCGCGCCCGGACAGCCCGGGCAGCGAAGTGCTCGCGGGCGTCGAAGGACTGCGCGAGCGCTACGGCATCGAGCCGCACGATGTCAGCTATTTCACGCACGGCACGACGGTCGGCGTGAATGCGGTGGTACAGCGCCGCGGGTTGAAACTCGGCCTCATCACAACGCGCAATTTCGAAGACGTGCTCGACATCGCGCGCCTGAAGATTCCCGATATGTATCACCTGATGTCGAGCCGTCCCGCGCCGCTCATTCCGCGCGACCGCGTGTTCGGTGTCATCGGACGGCTCGGCGCTGACGGCGAAGAAGAGACACCGGTCGATGAACAAAGCGTGCTCGATGCGATACGCGGCTTGCAGGCGGCGGGCTGCGAAGGCGTGGTGGTGTCGCTGCTGCATTCGTACCGCAACCCGGCGCATGAACAGCAGGTGAAAGCAATTATCGAGGCTGCGCTGCCGGGCTTTTTTGTGTCGTGCTCGCACGAGGTCTGGCCCATCATCCGCGAATACGAGCGCACGGTGACGGCGACTATCGGCGGCTATGTGCAGCCGCGCGTGTCCAACTATCTGACGCAGTTGCAGGCGGCGTTGGCGGAAAGCGGCGTCGCGGCCGATCTGAAAGTCACGAAATCGAACGGCGGCGTGATGAGCGCCGAGCACGGCAAACAGAACTGCGTGCAGATGATCCTGTCCGGCACCGCTTCAGGCGTGATCGGCGCGGCGTATCTCGCGCGCCTTTGTAACGTGAAAGATTGCATGAGCCTCGACATCGGCGGAACCACAGCGGATATCGCGCTGATCGTGGACGGCCAGCCGCAATATGCGACCGGCGAATACATCGGCGAATTCCAGATTCATATTCCGTCCGTGTCGGTGTCATCGGTCGGCGACGGCGGTGGTTCGATTGCGTGGGTCGACGAATTCGGCGTGCTGAAGGTCGGGCCCGAAAGCGCGGGCTCGAGCCCTGGGCCAGTGTGTTACGGCCGTGGCGGCACGCGCCCGACAATCACCGATGCGTTCGCCGTGATCGGCGTGCTCGGCAGCGCCGCGCTCGGCTACAACGCGGTGAAGGTCGACGTGGACGCGTCGCGGCGGGCAATCGAACCGCTCGCGAGGCGCCTGGGTCTCGACATCTATCAGACGGCCGCGGCCATCATCGAGGTGTCGATCTCCGGCATGTATGCGGGCGTGAGCCGGCTCAGTTCGCGCTTCGGCATCGACCCGCGCACGTTCGCGCTGATGCCGTTCGGCGGCGCGGGGCCCATGCTCGGCTGCTTTCTCGCACGCGCGCTGAACGTGCGCAATCTGCTGGTGCCGACCACGCCGGGCGTGTTGAGCGCGCTGGGCGGCCTGATCGCCGATACGAAAAACGATTTTGTTCGGACGACGTACTATCCGCTGGACCGTGCTTCGCTCGCCTTGCTCGCGCAAGATCTCGCGCATCTGGAAGCCGACGCGCGCGCATGGGTGATTCGCGAGGCGGGGACGGACGCAAGCGCCGAGATCGTCGTTTCGGCCGATATGCGCTATCGCGGGCAATCGTTTGAAATCGACACGCCGCTCGCGCGGGAAGCGATCACCGGCGGCGATATCGAAGCAATCGCGCAGGCGTTTCACCGCGAACACGCGCGCCTCTTCGGGCATAGCGACGAGAAGTCGCCGATTCAGGTGGTGGCGCTGCGGCTCGTCATCACCGCGCCCACGCCGAAGCCCGCGCTGCCGCGCATCGCGACAGGCGAGGGTGCGCCGCGCGCGGAATCGGAGATCGACGTGTATCTGGACGGCGCGTGGCGGCGCGTCCCGCTTTACCGGCGCTCCGCGCTGCTCGCCGGACACCGGTTCGCCGGGCCCGCGATCGTCGCGCAGGACGACACCACGACATGCGTGCTGCCGGGTTTCGACGGACGCGTGGACGAATACGGCAACCTCTTTCTCGAAGCGGTCTGATAGATCGATAGATCGATCCAGGAAACACACCATGACATTCGATAAATCCGTCCTTCAGATCTTCGCGAACTATTGCGTCGCGGCCGCCGAAAGCATGGCATACACGCTCGTGCGAACCGCGCACTCCGCGTTCGTGAAGGAGACGGAAGACTTCTCCTGCACGCTGATGAACACGCGCGGCCTGACTTTCGCGTCGCCGAAAACGCTGGGCGCGACCTGGTATCCCGGACTCGACTTCGGCGCGGTGATCGACATGATCGATCACTACGAGCCGGGCGACATCTGCATGACGAACGACGCGTATAGCGGCTACGTGGCCACGCACACGCCGGACGTGATGATGTGGAAGCCGGTGTTCTTCGGCGGCGAGATTGTCTGCTATGTCGGCGGGCACATTCACAACACCGATATGGGCGGCGCGGTGCCCGCGTCGCTGTCGCGCACGCTCACCGAGATCTATCAGGAAGGCATTCGTTTCGCGCCGACCAAGATCGTCCGCGCGGGCGTGCTCGATGAAGCATTGCTCGAACACATGGCGATCAATGTGCGCGCGGCCGAGCAGAATCGCGGCGACCTGAAGGCGCAGATCGCGATGCTCATGACCGGCGAGCGGCGTGTGCTCGAAATCATCGAGCGCTTCGGCATCGAGCAGTTTCGCGCCGGCATGGACGCGCTGCTCGACTATTCGGAGGAGCAGGCGCGCACGATCGTGCGCGGCATGCCCGATGGCGAGTACTTCTTCGCCGAGTACGCCGACGAGGATTCGGTCAACGGCAAGCCGCTGCGCGTCGCGCTGACGCTGACGGTGAAGGACGGCTCGCTCGTGTTCGACTTCACGGGTAGCGATCCGCAACTGAGTTCGTCGCTGAATATGCCGACGGGCGGCAAGGAGCGCCATGTGCTCGCGCTCGTCGGCCTGAACTACGTGCTGTATTCGCTGAATCCCGATCTGCTGCTGAATGCGGGCATGCTGAAAGTCGCGCGCTGCATCCTGCCCGAAGGCACGATCATGAACTGCGTGCCGCCGGCCGCGGTCGGCATGCGCAGTCTGACTGCGAAGGTCGCACAGTACGTCACCTTCGGCGCATTTTCGATGGTGTGCCCCGAGCGCCTGCCGGCCTGTCCAGCGGGCGGCATGTCGATTCTCAACGTGAAGACCGTCGACCGCAACGGCCGCACGGTGATCGCGTCGATCGGACCGGTGGGCGGCGGCGCGGGCGGCATGGCGTCGGCCGACGGCTCGGACGCATCGGGTGCGAATGTCGCGTTCCTGCGCAACACGCCAGTCGAAATCAACGAAGCCGAAGTGCCGATCCGCATCACGCGCTATGGCGTGGTGCCAGGCAGCGCCGGCGCCGGCAAGTATCGCGGCGGGCTTGGAACGGTGATGGAATTTCGCGTGTCGTCGCCGGGTACGCTCGTCACGGCGCGCAATCGCGACCGCTCGCGCTTCGCTTCATGGGGCGTGCTGGGCGGCAAGGCGGGCGCCGTATCGCGGTTTACCCGCAACCCTGGCACCGACGGCGAAGAAGATCTCGGCGTGACCGATCTCGTGATGTGCGGCCCCGGCGATGTGATCCGTCTCGAAGGCTGTGGCGGCGGCGGCTATGGCGATCCGTACGAACGAGACGTGCAGAAGGTGCTCGAAGACGTGCGACGCGGCTATCTGTCCGTCGATCAGGCGCGCGAGTTGTATGGCGTGGTACTCGGCGCAGAAGCCGGCGCCATCGCCATCGACAAAGCCGCGACCCTGCATATGCGCGAGGCCGCGAAGAGCGACGCTCATCGGCGGCCGGCCTCTCACTTCGACTATGGCGCGGAGCGCAACGCGTACGAAGCGAAATGGACGCGCGAGCGCTACGACGTGCTGACCGGCATTCTGTCGCGCGCGCCGGTGGTATGGCGGCATTTTCTCAAGCACAAGATCTTCGATGCACTCGATGCAAGAGAAGCGGCCGGCAGCTTGCAGCCGGGGCCAACAGTGATCACGCAACTGTATGAAGAAGTGCTGCAACGCTATCCGCAGTTGCTTGAAGTCGAGGCATCGGCGAGCGCCTGATATCGCCCGTTGATGCCGCGCTTGCAGCGAGTCTTTCGCGCATAACCGGCGACCATGCAAATTGCCGCGTTAGCGCCGCAGGAACAGTTTGTTTATGCCGTCTGCCCTTTTTTGTCGGCGCTTTACGCGGTTTGTGCAGGCATACGATGCTGCTAACGAGCCGCGAAAAAATCTCTTCTCGCTGCCTATACGAACTTCTATGCAACATTGCCAGGATCACTTACCTCTGCGGAGCCAATTCAGATGAACGACGAAACGAATAGCCGCGGCATCAGCCGCCGCGACATGATGCGCATGTTGGCTGGGACCGGCATGATGGTAGCCGGCGGGGGACTCCTGACGACTGCGCCCGGCGCGCTTGCCGCCGAGGTTCCGAAGAAGGGCGGCAGCATTCGCGTCGCCTATAACGCGGGCTCCGTGTCGGATACGCTCGATCCCGCAGCGGGCTCGACCGGCGGCGACTATATCCGCTTCTTCATGTTTTACAGCGGCCTGACGCAACTTGACGAAAGCCTCGCGCCGCGCATGAACATCGCGGAGTCGGTGTCGAGCGCGGACGCGAAGACGTGGATCATCAAGCTGCGCTCAGGCGTCACTTTCCACGACGGCAAGACGCTTACTTCCGCCGACGTCGTGTACTCGCTGATGCGTCACAAGAATCCGCAAACGGCCTCGCGCGTGAAGACACTCGCCGACCAGTTCGCGAGCGTGACGGCGAGCGGGCCGAACGAAGTGACGTTGACGCTACAGGTGCCGAATGCCGATCTGCCCGTGATTCTCGCGACGCCGCAACTCGTCATCGTCAAGGACGGCACGACCAACTTCAACTCGGCGATCGGCACCGGTCCCTACAAGCTGAAAAGTTTCGCGCCGGGCGCGGGCACGGTGGGCGTGCGCAACGACAACTACTGGAAACCGGGGCACCCGTACCTCGATCAGATCGAACTCATCAGTATCAGCGACAACGCAGCGCGTGTCAGCGCGCTGCTCGCCGGCGACGTCCACCTGATCAACTCGGTCGATCCCCGTTCGACGCGGCGCATTTCGTCGACGCCGGGGTACGAAGTCAAGGAGACGAAGTCGGGCCTGTACACGGACCTGATCATGCGTCGCGACAACACGCTGACGGGCAACCCCGATTTTGTGAAGGGCATGAAGTACATGTTCGATCGGGAGCAGATCCGCTCCGCGGTGTTTCTCGGCTATGCGGTGACCGGCAACGATCAGCCGATTCCGCCGGGTCATCGGTACTTCAATGCTTCGCTGCCGCAGCGCGGCTTCGACCTCGACAAGGCGAAGTTTTATATGCAGAAGGCCGGCGCGGTCGGAACTACATTGCCGCCGATCTATGCCACCACCGACGCCAACGGCTCAATCGAAATGGCGCAGTTGATCCAGCAAACGGCCGCGAAGATCGGTGTGAATCTGAGCGTGAATCGCGTGCCGTCCGACGGCTACTGGTCGAATCACTGGATGAAGCATCCGCTCGGTTTCGGCAGCATCAACCCGCGGCCTAGCGCGGATGTGCTGTTCACGCAGTTCTTCAAATCCGATGCGCCGTGGAATGAATCGGCGTGGAAGGACCCGAAGTTCGATCAATTGCTCGTGAGCGCGCGCGGCGAGACCGACGACGCCAAACGCAAGCAGATGTACGGCGAAATGCAGGCGCTGGTCACGGACGAAGGCGGCATCGGCATCCCGTCGTTCATCAGTCTGATCGATGCGAACGACAAGCGCCTTAAAGGGCTCGGCGCGATTCCGACCGGCGCGATGATGGGTTTTTCGTTCGCCGAATATGCGTGGTGGTCGGCATGAGCGAGGCGGGTGCTCGCGGTTGATCGCTACGGTGACCGGCTCGCCGCCGAGGCTTCGCTCGCTGGCAAAGCCGGTCTGCTCCGACATTCAATTAGAAAATGCAATGAAGCTAGATTCGTACTGGCTGGACACCGCTCCCGACTTCAACGAGGGCGCCGACGGTCCCGTCGAGGGACGCAGCGATGTGGTCGTGATCGGCGGCGGCTTTACAGGTCTATCGGCCGCGCTGGAACTTGCGTTGCGTGGGACGTCGGTCACGGTGCTCGAGGCGGGGCGGATCGCGGGCCAGGCATCGGGGCGCAACGGCGGACAATGCAACACCGGCGTCGCGCAAGACTTCGCTTCGCTCGCGGCCAGCGTCGGGCTGGAACAAGCGCGCGCGTTTTACCGTGCGTACGAAAGCGCGGTACAGACGGTCGAATCCATCGTCACGCAACATCGGATCGACTGTGATTTCGTGCGTAGCGGCAAGCTCAAACTCGCGGCCAAGCCGAAGCACTTCGACAAGCTCGCGCGGACCTACGACGTGTTGCATCGCGAAGTCGATCAGGATATCGAACTGATCGAGCCGGCGCGCATGCGCACTGAAGTCGGCTCCGATGGTTTTCATGGCGGACTGTTGCAACGCAACGGCGCGCAGATGCATATGGGCAAGTTCGGCGTGGGGCTCGCGCAGGCGGCGGCGCGTCACGGGGCGCGCATTTTCCAGAACGCGGCGGTGACCCAGATCAGGCGAATCGCCGGTGGCGGTTACGAGATCACTAGTGCGCGCGGCGTGGTTCGGGCGGACAACGTGCTGGTGGCGACAGGGCCTTCGCGGCAAGGTCCGCTGCAATGGTTCCAGCAACGAATGGCGCCTGTCGGCAGTTTTATCGTCGTGACAGAGCCGCTTTCGAAGGGGCAACTGGACGCGCTGTTTCCTCAGCGGCGCAACTATGTGACGTCGCTGAACATCGGCAACTACTTTCGCGTCACGCCTGATAACCGGCTGCTGTGGGGCGGGCGAGCGAGATTCGCAATGTCCGATCCGCGCTCCGATGCGAAAAGCGGCCACGTACTGCAAGCCAATCTCGCGAAGTACTTTCCCGAGTTGGCCACAACGAGAGTCGACTATTGCTGGGGCGGTCTCGTGGACATCACCGTGGACCGTCTTCCGCGCGCCGGACAACACGACGGGCTTTACTACTCGATGGGTTACAGCGGCCACGGCGTGCAGATGTCCACGCATATGGGCCGCGTGATGGCGGACGTGATGTCCGGTTCCGCCGATGCCAACCCGTGGCGCGCGTTGCCGTGGCCGCCCGTGCCGGCGCATGCCGCGCGCCGGTGGATGCTGCCGCTCGTCGGCGTCTACTATCGGCTGCAGGACGTTCTGCACTGAGCCGATGCGGTGCGCGCTCGCGCACCGCATGCAACGGCGCGTGAGACTCAGCCGACGAGGCCGGCGGCGAAGTCGCGGTATGAGTGCAGTGGCCGGCCGAGGATGCTGACAAGCCGAGCGACGTCGCCCGCTTCCGGCACCATCCCGTCGCTGACGAAGCGCTCGGCCATCAGGCGCATCTCATACGCCATCCACTTCGGCAGGAAGTTCGTCAGGTTCTGCTCGAACTGGCTGGGATCGTCGCCGCCGTAGGCAACCGGCCGGCCAAGCAGCTCCGACCAGATGGACGCGAGGCCTGGACCCGTCAACGTGTCGGGCCCAACGAGGTTGATGACGTCGACGGGCAATTTGCCGGGCGCCTGATCCCGACGCAGCAGTTCGATTGCCGCGACCTCCGCGATGTCGCGCGTGTCGACCATCGCGACGCCCTTGCTGCCGATCGGCATCGGGTAGACGCCGTGGTTCAGGATGACGTCCTTGATCGTCAGATCGTTATCGATGAAGTACGCCGGACGCAGGATAGTCGCGTTAAAGCCCATCTGTTCGATCATCCGCTCGGCGCCGGACTTCACCGCAAAATGCGGCACGTTCACGGAGCGCTCAGCGTGCATGACCGACAGGTAGACCACGCGCTCGACGCCCGACTCGCGGGCAACGTTGAGCGTGATGAGTGCCTGAGTGAATTCGTCGGCTGCCACGGCGTTGAGCAGAAACAGCGTGCGCACGCCGCTGAACGCGCTGCGCAGCGAGTCGATATCGAGCATGTCGCCTTGGGCCACGGCGACATCGGCGGGAAAGTCGGCCTTCGACGGATCGCGGACAAGCACGCGCACTTTGGCACCGCGCTTGACGAGCTGGTTGACGACCTGGCGGCCGACACGGCCGGTGGCACCGGTAACGAGGATAGTCATGGTGTTACTCCTTGGTTGGTTGGGACGCCTCCAAGGTAAGTGATCCATGCGTGGTCCGGAAGATGTTATAAAGAGACGGGGTATCTCACTGGTGGAACACATGGACCTTCTTGCTCTCGCGGATTTCAACCTGGTTGCCCGTCACGGGAGCTTCGGCGAGGCCGCCCGTGTGGCGGAGCGTCCGAAGGCCACGCTCTCGCGCAGGGTCAGCGAGCTCGAGGACAGCCTGGGGCTCAGGCTGTTTGAACGCGGGTCCCGCGGAGTGAAACTCACGCAGGAAGGACGCGCGCTTTACGAGCGGACCGGTGCGCTTCTCGCGGAGCTTGCGGACAGCGCCGCCGCCATCACGTCGGGTAGCGAACACCCGCGCGGCCGACTGCGCATCAGCGCGCCCGCGCTCTTTTCGCAGATCGCGATGGGCAAGCTGGTCGCCACCTTTGCGCTGAAATACCCCGACATCCGACTGGAAGTGACGACGGAAGATCGTCCCGTCGATATGGTCGAGGAAGGCTACGATCTGGTGATCCGCGTGAACCCCGATGTGGACGAGAGCCTGATCGGCCGTGTGTTCCTGCGCGACCGGCTGGTCGTCGTGGCCACACCGGGCCTGGCGCGGCCGACGGATGGGTCGAGTGTTCCGGCTGTCGTTCGCGGGACGCCTGACCGGATCGCCGCGTGGGACGTCACGGGCCCGAAGGGAAAATCGCGCATCTCGATCACGCCGGTTGCGCACCTTTCGTCGCTGCTCATGGTCCGCGATACGGTGCGTCTTGGCGTAGGCGCCGCGAGGCTGCCGCTGTCGCTCGTGAGTCATGACATCGCGGCCGGCAGGCTTGCGCATTGGGGCGATGTGGACGGTCCCGACATCCCGCTATGGGCGCTTTATCCTTCGCGACGCTTGCTAAGCCCTCGGGTCTCCGCCTTTCTCGATCACATCAAGGAAGCGTTTCCTCTCGGAAAGCCCGAGGAACTGGCGGGATTTATTGGGTTGGATCCGTGAGGCGTGCCCTCTACGAAGGTATGACGCGTTCCTCTTTCAGTTTGTCGAAGAGTGCGAAGAAGGCATCCGGCGTGCTCTGATAGTCGAGGAAGCCGGCTTTGCGGCTCTTGCTCATGTCGGTCAGAACTTCCATCGGACGTCCGAGATCGGCGTCGGTGTGCCACCACGACACGAGCTTTTCGATGCTCGCTTCCCTCAATTGATAGCGGGCCGCGATTGTCGCCCATTGTTCGCCGGCTCCCTGCATGCGATGTTCGAGCGGACGCGTCTCACCGTCGAAAGGCGCAGGCTCGATGCCGAAGTACTGCGCCAGTTGCGACCACATCCATTGCCAGCGGAACACGTCGCCATTCACAACGTTGAAGTCCTCGTTGCGCGCGGCGGGCGACGTTGAAGCCCACTCGAGATGTCGCGCAAGCAGGCGCGCGTCGGTCATATCCGTGAGACCGTTCCATTGCGCGGCCGAACCGGGAAACATGAACGGTTGTCCCGTTTCCTTGCACAGCGTCGCGTACACGGCGAGCGTCACGCCCATGTTCATCGCGTTGCCGAGCGCGAAGCCGATAATCGTATGCGGCCGATGCACGCTCCAGTTAAAGCCGTACTGACGCGCTGCTTCGAACAGCCGGTCTTCCTGCTCGTAATAGAAATTGTCGACGGGTTGGCGGCCCTGTTCCTCGCGAAACGGCGTAAGCGGCACAGTGCCCTGCGCATACGCTTCGAAGGGTCCGAGGTAGTGCTTGAGCCCTGTGACGAGAGCCGCATGTTCCAGCGTGCCGGACGGTCCCAGCGCGTCCAGTACATGACGGACCATTGCACCGTTCACTTCGATGTTCTCGCGCTCGGTCGCCTGTCGCGACCACGCAGTAAAGAAAACGTGCGTGAACTGCCGGCCCTGTAGCGCATTGGCGACGGATGCGGCGGAAGTCAGATCGGCGGTGACGGATTCCATCGCGCGATTCGCTGCGCTCCGGCCGCGTGAAAGACCTGTCACGTCCCAGTCTCCGCACGCGAGTAGATGTTGCGCGAGATTGCCGCCGACGATGCCCGTCGCGCCGATGATGAGTGCCCGTTTTTTCATAGCGAATTGAAATTGAAAAGTGTCTGTTTGCAGGAGTATTTGCGGAGCCGCGCTTCGGTAAGGGAAGCGCTTATACGCTTTCGAACGTGCGGCTGTCGGGCCGCATGCCGTCGAAAGCTGAAGTGAGCAAGCGGTGTACCGCTTCGTATGAGAGTGGCCGGGGGTTGTAATACGGCGCCTGCATTGCGGCGGCCGCAGCCGTCGGAATATCCGCTGCGCGCAGGCCCAGCGCTTTGAGAGACGCCGGCGCATGAAGCGAGCGGCCAAGCTCGTAGAGCGAGGTCGCGGGCTCCGGCGTATCGAGCGCTCTGCACAGACGTTCGTGTGCCGCTGGCGCTGCCGGCAGATTGAACGCCATCGAGTACGGCAGCATCACCGCATGAGTTTCCGCGTGCGGCAGATCGAACATACCGCCGAGCGTGTGGCACAGCTTGTGATGCAACGCCATGCCGACGCTCCCCAGCACGGTCCCGCATAGCCATGCACCGTACTGGGCGGCTTCACGTGCCGCGATGTCGTCCGGCTGTTCGACGATGCGCGGCAACGCATGCGCGAGACTGCGGATGCCTTCTTCCGCGAAGAGCGACATCACGGGATTGGCGTCCTGCGCATAGAGCCCTTCGGCGGCGTGCGCGATCGCGTTGAGGCCGCTCGTTGCCGACAGCGCTGCCGGCAAGGTCAGCGTGAGGCACGCGTCGTAGATCACGGTGCGCGGCAGTACACGGTAGCTCTTGCCGGTCTTTTTCTCACCGGCGGACGTCATGCCGTAGATCGGCGTGACTTCGGAGCCCGCGTAGGTCGTCGGAATCGCGAGGATCGGTAACGACGTTTCCAGCGCGATGGCTTTTGCGAGCCCCAGCGTCGACCCGCCGCCCGCCGCGACCAGTCCATCGGCGCCCGCTGCGAGCGCGGCCGCAACGCCTTCCTGCGCGGTTTCGACGGGCACATGCATGACAGCCCGATCGAACACGTCCACGCAGTGCTCGCCGGCTATCCTGCGCACGCGGTCGGCGAGAAAACGTTGCTCCGGTGTGCAGAGCACGAGCGCGCGCCGGATGCACAGTTCGTCGAGTTCCTCCGCGACGCGCTCGATCGCTCCCGCGCCGAACACGATGCGGCCGGGCCGGCTGGTGTAGGTGAAGGCAATCATGACGATCGGCTCAAGACAAAGTCGAATTCGAGGGTGCTGAAGGGCGTCGTCATTGCGGTGCCGTCGGGCGCCGTGCCGCTCTCGTGATGAATCCACTGCGCAATCAGCGACGAGCGCACGCCAAACACGGCGTCCGAATCGAGGTAACGATCGCCGTCGCGGAACACGTGCGTGACGAGCCGTTCATAGCCGGGCGCCGTGATCATGAAATGCAGATGCGCAGGGCGCCACGGATGGCGCCCCAGCGCTTCGAGCATTCGCCCCACCGGACCATCGTGCGGAATCGGGTAGGGCACCGCGACGATCGAGCGAAAGTGATAGCGCCCATCGGAAAGACTATGCAACACGCCGCGCGCGCGGTGCGTGTCGGCGTCGCTGTGCTGGACATCGTAGAAACCATCGGCGTCCGCCTGCCAGACTTCGATGCGTGCGCCGCTCACCGGTTCGCCGTCCCGGCCGCGCACCACGCCCGACACGAAGCACGGTTCGCCTCGCGCGCCGTTGGCCACGTCGTCGCCGTCGCGATACTCGGGCGCATGGTCGACGAAAAACGGCCCGAAAACCGTGGCTTCCGTGCAGCCTTGAGGCTTGCGATGCGCCATCGCGGTCACGAGCATCGAAAGGCCGAGCGTATCCGACAGCAGAATGAATTCCTGACGGCGCTCGTCGGTGATATGGCCGACCTCGGTGAGAAAGCGGATACCGGCTTCCCATTCGCGTTCGCTCAAGCCGACTTCGCGGGCGAAGTCGTGCAGATGCCGCACGAGACTCGTGACGATCGTCTTCAGCCGCTCATCGGGTGCGTGTTCGTGGCGTGCAAGAACGGCATCCGTGATGGTGTTTTCGTCGAGGTTTCGCATGAATCGATTCCTTGATCTGCCTAGCGGTTGTCGACGCGCTTGAGGAACGGGCGGATATCGACGGTACGCCAGATTCCAGCCTTGTTGAACGGGTCGTTGCTGTTAAAGCGCATCACGTCGCCGATCTCGTCGGCTTCGAAAAGAAAGAAACTGCCGATCATCGTTTCCTCGTCGCCGGCCAGCAGCGGGCCCGACATGACCATTCTGACTGGCGACGTGGCCAGGTACGCCTTGTGTTCTTCGTAATGGGCAAGGCGGCGTTCGACCATGTTGTCGTGGTCGAGGCAGTAGACGGTGTAGTGCATCGTGACTCCGGAGTAAGGTGAAAGCGTACTTAGCGGGTAAGGCCGGCTTGTGCTTCGACAGCACGCACGATGGAAAAGAAGTCCAGTTCCGCTCCATCGCCTTGGGCGTAGTGCGAAAACTGCTCGCGCACGAGTGCCGCGGCTGCCATCGGGACGCCGGCTTCGACGCCGGCGTCGACCACGAGCGACATGTCCTTGAGCATCTGCCGCGAAGAAAACGCGGGAGAGAAGTCACGTTTTTTCAGCGGATCGAGTTTGTATTTGACGAGCGGCGATGCCGCGACGCTGTCGCCGATCACATCGAGCATCTCGGCCCAGTCGAGGCCGCCTTTCGTGCCGAGCGTCAAGGCTTCGGCAAGCAGCACGGCCGTCGAGCCGACAAGGTGATTGATGGCGAGCTTCAGATAACGTGCCTGCTGATCTTCGCCGACATAGTACTGACGCGCCGACATGGCCTGGAAGACGGGCAACGCGCGCCCGTATGCCTCTTTCGCGCCCGATGCGAATACCGTCAACTGCGCGTTGCCGGCAAGGACCGTGCTGCCCGATACCGGCGCGCAGATGTAGCCGACGCCGCGCTTACGCGCTGCTTCGCGAACTTCGCCCGATGCCGTGGGCGACACCGTGCTCATGTCGATATAAACGGCGCCGTCGTTCGCATTTTCGATCACGCCATGTGTGCCGAGCGCGACTTTACGCAATACGTCGTCGTCGGGGATGATCGAGAACACGAGCGGTGCCGAACGCGCGACACTCGCGACATCCTCTGCACGGCGCGCGCCGAGTCCAACGGCCTCGTCGACGCGTCCTGTATCGACGTCGTACACGGTCACGTCGAACCCCGCGGCGAGCAGATTGCGCACTATGGGCGACCCCATCTTGCCGAGCCCGATCCAGCCTACCGTTTGTGTGTGTTGCTTCTCTTGCGTGTGCGGCATGTCGTCACCGTGTCTGGGGATTGATGAGAATCTTCATCTTGTCGCTGCCTTTGTCGCTCAGTACGTCAAAGCCTTTCTCGACGACTTCGTCGGCATCGATCAGATCGTGAATGAGCTTTTCAACCGGGAACTTGCCGTTCGCGATCATGCCGATGATGCGCGGCCAGATCGTGACGGGGTAACACCATGTGCCTTCGATCCGGATGTCCTTCAGCGACCATTTCATCGGGTCGACGCTCGCTGTGCCCACGTGCAGACCCGCCTGAACCACAGCGCCCGCCGATCGCACCGCGTCGACGCATGCGTTCAGCGCATGCTGGTTGCCCGCGCATTCGATCGCCACGTCCACGCCGACGCCTTCTGTCAGGTCGCGAATCTTTTGCGGCAGTTCGCCGTCGGATGGATCGAAGATTGCGGTCGTGACGCCGAAGCCGGCCATCTTGTCGGCTCGCGCCGCATTGGGTTCGCTCACGAAAATCTTCGTGGCGCCCGCTGCATGGCAGGCGAGGGCGGCAAGTACGCCGATCGGGCCTGCGCCGGTAATCAGCACGGTCGAGCCGACCGTGACGCCGCCGCGGTCGACGGCATACAGCGCGACAGCGGCCGGTTCGATCAGCGCGCCCTGCTGGTCGCTCACGGTGTCGGGCAAGCGGTTCGCGTGATAGTCGTTGAGCAGCGTGTATTCGGCCATTCCGCCGCCGTCCCAACTGAGCCCGACGCAGCCCATTTTCGAGCACAGATGGCGCATGCCGCGCGCGCAGTAATAGCACTGTCCGCACGACGCGAGCGGCATCACCGAGATGCGGTCGCCGCGTTGCACGTTCTTCACGTCCTTGCCGACTTCGACGACCTCCGCGCTGAATTCATGGCCAAGCACCTGAGGCGCTTTCGCGCCTGTCAGCGCATGCGGTTCGGTCGGCACCACGATGGGCCCCGCCTGATACTCGTGCAGATCGGTGCCGCAGATGCCGCACCACAGCGGCTTGACGATCATCTGGTTCGCGCCCATGCCCGTCGGGTCCGGTACGTTTTCGACCCGGACATCGTGCGCACAGTGAAAACGCACTGCTCTCATGTTCGACTCCTTGGTTAGCCGGGCCATTTCGTATGGCCTCGTGTGAATGGGTAAATTCAGCGCTGCCGGCGGCTCACGTAGCACGCGGATGCGCCGATGATGATGACGCCCTTGACGATGATCTGCGCCTGCACGGGCATGCCGATCAAGAGCACGATGTTGAAGACGACGACGAGAATCGCTGCGCCCGCGAGTCCGCCTGGCAGCGAGCCGCGGCCGCCGGAAAGGGCGAGGCCGCCCATCACCGCGGCGACGATCGAATCGAGCTCGAAGCCGCGTCCCACCCAGTTGTCGACGATGCCGACATAGCCCGACAGGATCAGCCCCGCCAGCCCGGCAAGCAGCGCGCTGATCGCGTAGCACGCGATGCGCACGGTGTCGGGGCTCACGCCGACCAGTCTCGCGGCGACGGCATTGCCGCCCACCATGTACACGCGTCGCCCGAAGGTGGACAGATGCAGCAGCGTGCCGAACACGATCGCGCACGCGAGCAGCAACAGCACGTTGACGGGCACGCCCGCGACCGAGCCCGTTCCCAGCGTGTGAAAAAGCGGTGGCACGTTGCCCGAAGGCGCGCCTTGCGTATAGGCGAAGCGCAGGCCGTCGAGCACGACCGCCGTGGCAAATGTCGCGAGAAACGGCGACACCTGGCGCTTCGTCACGAGCAGGCCGTTGAGCAGACCGGCGCCGATGCACAACACGAGCGTGACGCCGAAGATGGCGGGCGCCGAATGGTTGGTGTCGTCGAATGCGGTGGCGATGACGGCTGCCGTGGCCATCACCGAGGCAACCGACAGATCGAGTCCGCCGACAAGAATCACGAACACCTGGCCGATCACGACGATGCCGAGCGGCGCGAACTGCACCAGCATGTTGACGACGTTGTCGGCACGAAGGAACGTCGGCGACCTTGCACCCGAAAGCGCAATCAGCGCCACGAGAAACAGATAGATTCCATAGCGTCGCGCGACACCGAGCGAGAGCTTGCGCGCAGGCGAGGCGTCCGTGCGTGGAGCAACCGAGTTCATGCGAGCCTCCGTTTCTGCTGGACATTCACGCAGACGGCGGCAATGATCGCGACGCCCTGCACGATAAGCTGATACTGCGACGGCACGCCCGCGAAGTTGATCAGGTTGTTGAGCATGCTGAGCAGATACACGCCGAGCAGCGTGCCGATGACGCCGCCGCGCCCGCCGCTCAGAATCGTGCCGCCGACCACAACCGGCGTAATCGACGCGAGCGTGTAGTTGGCGCCGAGATACGGTTGACCCGATCCGAACTGGGCAGCCAGATAGATGCCCGTGAGACCCGCGCAGAGGGACGAGAACGTGTAGACGAACAGAATGACGCGTTTGCGGGGAATGCCCGACAGCGTCGCCGAGTTGTCGTCGTCGCCCACGAGGTAGACGTATCGCCCGAGGCGCGTATTGCGCATGAAATACGATACGCAGCCGTAGAGCAGCAGCACGACGGTGGCGGTCACGGGCACGTTGGCGTAGCGGCCGTAAGCGAGTGCGTCGAAGCCGTCCGGCACGCCGCCCGCCGGGCCGTTCGCGTAGTACAGAATGCCGCCTTGCAGCACCGCGCCCATGCCGAGCGTGACGATCAGCGGATGCACGCGCAGCCAGAGCACGAGCAGGCCATTGACCAATCCCACGAGGACGGACAGCGCAATCGCCACTGCGATCGCCACGGCCCATCCGCCTTGTGTGGCTTCCGACAAACCGGAGGTGAGCGTGGCCGACACGCTGATCAGCGAGCCGACCGACAGATCGATGCCGCCCGTCAGCACGGCGAGTGTCTGCCCCAGTGCGACGAGCGCAAGTCCCGTCGCCTGCTGATGGACGTTCAGCAGATTGGACAGCGTCGAAAAGCGGTCATTCACGCTGGCCCCGGCGACGAACAGCATGACGATCAAACCGGCCACGATATACGCGGCTGCGTTCAGCGGAACATGACGCCTAATGAGCGAATGCATGTGCGCCTCCCGTTCGAACGAATTGCCCGCCGCCGGTCGCGAGCGCCATGATGCCGTGCTCGGTCATCTCGTTGCCGCTGACTTCGCCCGCGATGCGTCCTTCGCGCATCACGAGGACGCGGTCGGACATGCCGATCACTTCCTGCAACTCGGAACTGATCATCAGGATGCCGAGTCCCCGATTCGTCAGTTCGCGCATCAGGCGATAGATTTCCGCCTTCGCGCCGATATCGACGCCGCGGGTCGGTTCGTCGAGAATCAGCACGCTGGTGCACACGCGCACCCATCGGCTGATCAGCACCTTCTGCTGATTGCCGCCCGACAGTGTCGCGACGCTGCCCGCGGGGCGCGCGCCCGCAATGCCGAATTCGCGGATTGCATCGGCGCCCGCGCTTCGCTCGTGTTTCGCTTTCAGCAATCCGAAACGGGACACATGCTTGAGCGTTGTCGCCGTGACGTTCTGCGCGACGTTCAGGTACATCAGCAAGCCTTCGGACTTGCGGTCTTCCGTGACGAAGCCGAGGCCGAGGCGGATTGCCGTTGCCGGTGTCATGCGCGTATGGCGCGCGCCGCGCACTTCGATCGTGCCGCGCGCGGGCAGCGCGCCGAATACGCCCGACGCGAGTTCGGTGCGGCCGGAGCCGACCATGCCGGCGAGCCCGACGATTTCGCCGGCGCGTACCGAAAGCGAAGCATCGAATACGCGATTGCCGACCTGCAGCCCTTCGACCTTCATCAGCACCGTGCCGCCCGGTTGCAGCGTGGGCTTTGGCGGATAGATGTCCTTCATTTCGCGGCCGACCATCATGCGCACGAGATCGGCGCGCGTCGTTTCGGAAACGGGCTGTGTGCCGATCTTGCGGCCGTCCTTCATGACGGTCACGCGGTCGCACAGTTCGAAGATTTCATCGAGCCGATGCGAGATATAGACGATCGCGACGCCGCGCTCGCGCAGCACGCGCAGCCGTGCGAACAGCAGTTGAACTTCCTTGCCCGCGATGACTGCTGTCGGTTCGTCGAGTATCAGCACTCGTATCTCGCTGGCCATCGCCTTCGCGATCTCGACCATCTGCTGACTGGCGACCGAAAGCGCGCCGACACGCTCGCGCGGATCGAGTTGTACGCCGAGTTCGTGCAGCAAGGCGGCGGCGCGTTCGTTCATCGCGCGATGGTCGATCGTGCCCAGCCGCGTGCGCGGCTCGATTCCGGCGAAGATGTTCTGCGCCACGCTCGATTGCGGAAACAGCACGAGTTCCTGATAGATGATGTGAACGCCGTGCGCCTTTGCGTCGGCGGGGGACTTCCACACCATTGGCTGACCTTCGAATCGCAATGCGCCTTCGTCGGGGACATAGGCACCCGCAAGCACTTTCATCAGCGTCGATTTGCCTGCGCCGTTCTCGCCGACGAGTGCGTGAATCTCACCGCTACGCACACCGAAGTTCACGGCATCGAGGCTCTTTACACCAGGAAATTGCTTCGTGATGCCGGTGACCTCGATCACGTCGGGCTGCGCGTCCAGGCTTTCGCCTGCCGGACTGGATGTGGGCTGGTTCATTTTTCACCCGGCAACTTGATCTTGAAGGTCGACGGGTTATAGTCCGCGCCCATGCCGCCGTCGATGATCTTGTCGGGCGGACCCTTCGCGTCGACCACCTGATCGATGTACTGGTCGGGATGCGGGACCGATGCCGTTTCGTCGCCACGCGTCAATGCGATCTGCGGACTGATCTCGTAGATCTTGGGCAAGGGCTGACCTTGCAGCACCTTGAGCGCGACATCGAGCGACGTGCCGCCCATTGAAGGCGGATAGCCGATCTCGAGCATCGGAATCTTGTACTTCAACGCGAGTTGCAATGGGCCGTTCAGATCGGCTGTCGTATGCGGCGGAATTTCGCCTGGCTTGAATCCGGCCGCGACGAACGCTTCGATCGAGCCCGCGACGGGCAAGCCGTGTGCGCACCACACGGCGTTGATGTTGTGCCCGTACTTCGCGATCATGGCCTGCATCTGCTGCTTGGCCTTCACGGGGCTCCAGTCGGAATACACCGTGTCGAGCACCTTGATGCCGGGGTATTGCGAGAACACTTCGTGCGCGGCCGCCTCGCGGTCAGCGCTGACGCTCGACCCCGCCTGGCCTGCGAGCATGATGACGTTGCCCTTGCCATGCAACTTCTCGACGATCCATTGCGCCCACACACGGCCCATCATCGCGTCGGAGCCCGTCACGAACGAAACAAAGTTGTCGGATGAAATGCGCCGGTCGACCATCACGACGGGTATGCCCTGTTTCATCGCACGCGTGACAACGGGGTCGAGTGCCTTCTGCGTATTCGCGCTGACAATCAGCAGATCCACGCCGCGCGAGATCAGATCCTGAATGTCGGCGGCCTGTTTGGCGTCGTCCATGTTTCCGTTTGTGATCAGCAGTTGCCTGATCTGGTCGGGATGGTCGGCCGCCGCCTTCATCAGCGAGTGCTGCATCACGACGCGCCAACTATCGCCGAGTCCCGCATTCGAAAAACCGATCACATAGGGCGGCTTCTTCTTGAACTTCGCCGTGTCGGCGAACGGAATCTGCACGGCGGGATTGAACAGAAACGTACGCGGCGCACCGGTGTAGTCCGCACGCGCGGCACACGAAACTGTCAGAATGAAGGCCGCGGCGGCGAATACGCTCGCACGGTGAAAGCGGGTCGAACGACGCATGAATGTCTCCGTAAATGTTCTGATATCTGTCGGGAGACGCACGCGTTGTGGCCGCTAATTTTCGACGCGGCTGGCTGGCACCTACGCGGGTAACGAGTTCTATAATCTGGCGTTACCGATGCTGGATACAGCGTGCTTCCCGACGGCGCCAATGTCGCATGGTTGACGGAGCGCATCTAGCAATTGCCATTACTAGTAATGGCAGTAACAGGGAACGCAGGAGGACACGAAACATGGAAAAGCAGCAGCGTCTGGACGAACTGGCCGATTTTCTGAGGACGCGTCGCGCCCGTCTTCGACCCGAGGACATCGACTTTCCAAGCGGCAGCCGTCGCAAGACACCGGGACTGCGGCGCGAAGAAGTGGCCGAGCGCGCCGGCATCAGCGTCACCTGGTATGCGTGGCTCGAACAGGGCAGGGAAGTGAATGTGTCGTTCAAGACGATCGAAAGTCTTGCGAATGCGTTGAAGCTATCGCCGCACGAGCGCACACATCTGTTCGAACTGGCCAACCACTACACGCCGCCCGGTCCGTATCCGATTGCTCAAAACGTGACAGATACCGTTCGACGCATGCTCGATCAGCTCGGCAACATGCCGTCCTACGTGGTTGACGGCAACTGGAACTATGTGACGTGGAACGAAGCGGCGGTGCGTGTGTTTACCGATTTCCGCAAGATGCCTGCGGGCCGCTGCAATCTGCTGTGGTTCACATTCCAGCAGGACGGTGCGCGCTCGCTCTTTCAAGGTTGGGATGCCTACGCAAAATGCGTGCTTGCGCAGTTTCGCGGCGACTATATTCTTCGCCCGTCGGGTGAAGTGTTTTTGCGTGATCTCGTCGAAGAACTGAACGATACCGATGCTGACTTCTGCCGCTGGTGGGCGGAGCATGAGGTGCTCAAGCGAAGCGACTGGCGCAAGGTTATCGAGCACCCCGTTGCGGGCGTGCTCGAACTCGATGCGCTGTCGCTCGAGGTGCCGGACGCGCCCGGCATGCGCATCATGGTCTATACGCCCGCGCCGTCGACGGATACGGCGCAGCGTATCGAGGCGTTGATGAGAACCGGCCACGTCGATGCCATTCCATTTCCGGCTGCCACGGTACTCGATACTTTTCGGAAAGCACGGGCACCGAAAGCAGGACATCGCGGATAAGAAAGGACTGGCTTAAGTCGGGCTGCCCCACAGATCGTCGACTGCGCGGATCGCCAGCAAATAGCCGTTTGCGCCGGCCCCGCAGATCACGGCGGTGGCCGCCACCGAAATGGTCGAGTGACGGTATTCTTCCGAGCGCTTATGGATATTGGTGATGTGCAATTCCACCACCGGCCGGCGAATCAGCTTGACTGCGTCGAGCACCGGAATCCGGCCGAACGAGAAGCCCGCCGGATTGATGATGAGCGCGGCGTCCTGCAGGAATGCTTCCTGAATCCAGTCGATCAACTGGCTTTCGCTGTTGGTCTGACGGAATACGCAGTCGAACTCGAGCGTGTCGGCCAACGTCAGGCAGTTCTGTTCGATCTCCTTGAGCGTGGTGCTGCCGTAAATATGGGGCTCTCTTGCGCCCAGCATGTTCAGATTGGAGCCGTTGAGGATATAGAGTTTGCGGGTCATGGTTTCAATGTGTAGAAGAGCTTTCGAGCGCGGTGCCTCTGGTTTCGCGCGATATCGCGATCATCAGGAACGAGAGCAGGTTCAGCGAGCCGCACACCGCGACGATGGCCCACGGAGAACCGTGAAATGCATTGAGCAGCGCCACCGCGACAATCGGCATCGGCCCGCCGGTGAGCAGGTTGGCGCCCGAGTACGATAGGGCAGAGCCGGTGTAGCGTGCCTCGGTCGGAAAGGACTCGGCAAACCAGACCGGCTGGATGCCGCTCTGAAATTGTGTGAAGCCGAGGAAGGCGCCCATCACCGCCATCGTCATGCCAATCGAGTTCTGGTTCAGAACCGGAAAATAGATCAGGCAGCAGATCAGCGTGCAGAACGAGCCGATCATCAGCGCACGCCTGCGTCCGATCCGATCGCTCAGATAGCCGCCCAGCAGCGCGCCGGCAATCGCGCAGACATTTGCAACCATCAGCAGCATGAAGCCGGTTTGCTTGGGCACGCCCAAATGTTTCGTCAGGTAGCTGAGCGAGAAGACCACGATCAGATAGAAGAGCGCAGCGGGGCCGCAGAAGAACAGCGTCAGGCGAAGGGCGGTGCGCCAGTGATACCTGAAGACGGTGCCGAGCGGATTGGCGGCGCGCACCGGAGCGCCCGTCTTTTTGAGCGCCTCGAAGGCCGGTGTCTCGCTGACCTTCCTGCGGATGTAGATGCCGAGCAGCACGAGGACAAAACTTGCGAGGAACGGAACGCGCCATCCCCAGGCGTTGAAGTCGTCCGATGAAAGCAGGGCGGCCATCGTAAAGAGCGAGAGATTGGCGAGAATCTGACTGAGCGGCGAGCAGATGCCAAGCAGTCCGGAATACCAGCCGCGCCGGTTGGCTGATGCGTGCTCCACTGCCATCAGTTGCGCGCCGGTCGATTCGCCGCCGAGCGCGAAGCCCTGGATGATACGCAGCGACACCAGCAACGTCGGCGCGAGAATGCCGACCTGCTGGTAAGTGGGCAGCAAGCCCATCAGAAACGACGACACGCCCATCACCGAGACAGTGATCAGCATCAGCTTGCGACGTCCCCAGCGGTCGCCGAGCATCCCGCAGATCACCGCGCCGAGCGGCCGTGCGGCGAGCCCCGCCCAGAAACTCGCCAGCGATGCGAGCAGCGACGCGGTCGGGTCGAGTGAAGGGAAAAACAGCTTTGGAAAGATCGTGGCCGCGACCACGCCATACAGCGCGAAGTCGAACCATTCGAGTGCGGTGCCGACGGTTGCGCCCGCTACCGCGCGGCGCGCCATCAAATGGGCCTGCGCGGACTGTTTCCCCGCGGCCACGTCTGAGTCTGAATCTGCGAACGACGACATGTTGTCTCCTCAATCCCGATGTGTTGAAACGTTCGTTCTGGCGACGAACAAATGCTATTGTTTGCGCTCTCCAAACGAGGCGTTCCACGCTGGAACTGCTTTTCACATGATGGAAGCGGACGCGACATGTCGCTGAAGAACGGTCTCAGGATTCTCGATTGGCTGGCCTCGCAAGGCGAGGGCGCAGGCCTCGTGGCGATTGCCGACGCCTTGTCCCTGCCGCGCAGCACGTGCCACCGTCTGCTCACGGACCTCGTCGAAGGCGGGTATGTGCGGCAGCTCGTCGATCACAGCCGCTATATCCTGACCATGCGGATGACGTCGAACGGACTCGAGTTTCTGAGCCTCACCGGCATTGCCGATATCGCCCAGCCGATTATCGAGCGCGTCGCCGCAAAGACCGGCGAACTGGCGCGGCTGTCGCTCGTCGACGGTGACGCCATTATCTGGGTCGGCAAGGCGGACGGGCAGCGCGTCGGCTTTCGCTACGATCCCGACATGGGCCACGCGGCGCGGCTGTCATGCACGTCGACCGGTCACGCGTGGCTCATGACAATGACCGACGAGCAGGCGGTGGCGCTGGTTATCAAGCAGGGCTTCGGTCAGCCGAACGAGTTCGGGCCGAATGCGCCGACCACGATCAAGGCACTGCTCGGTTTCCTGCACGCTGCGCGAGTGCGCGGCTACGCGATGATCGACGAGGTGTTTGCGCCGCGCATGTCGGCGGTGGCGGTGCCCGTGGTGAGCGGCTCGCGCTGCGTGGGCGTGATCAGTCTGGCGGGGCCGCGGGTGCGGCTGACCGCCGAAAAGATTCACGAGTACTCGGTGCCGCTGCGCGAGGCTGCGAACGAACTTGCGCAGTTGAGCAACATGGCCGGGTTTCCTGGTCGGCCGCCGCTTGGGAAGGGGTGATCGACTCCTCGAAAAATCACCCAATCAGTCGAGGGCGGCGAGCGCCATTTCGATGAGTTGCTCGTGACGTCTGGTTGCGTCGCTACTCTGTTTGCGCGAAATCATGAAAAGAGAAAGGGGCTCGGGGGGATCTACCGCGATCCGGTGGATCGTGCATCCGGTCTCCTTCGCCAATGGCGCCGTCAAAAAACTCGGGACGATTGCCCACGCCGCATTTCTGAGCATCGGCGCGAGCATGTGTGCTTTCTCAACCCAATTTACGTGCCGCGAAAACCCGCGCCGAATGCGCCATAAATCGAACTGAGGCGACCACGGCAAATGAATTTCTCTCGATGGGTCGAGATCCGTCATGTCGAGCGCTTCAGGCAAAGATGTCTTACCCGACGCAGCATAGACCACAAGCATCGCGTAATCGCGGAGCTTTCTTGAGACAAGGTCGACGTGTTCGGACGGGGTCAGTGTGAAGGCTACGTCCAGGTGACCAGATGCAACGCGGTTAGCGAGCTGGAAATAGCGCGAACTTTCCATGTGCAGACGAACGGGCGGTGTCTCGTCGCAGAGCGCAGCGATAAACGGCGGAAGGACGTTGATCGCAACCGCGTCGACCGAACCGACGGCAAGGTGTCTTACCTGATTGCCCTGAAGTTGCTCAGCCTCGACTTCGAGCATTTTCCAGCGCTCGGCAATGTCGAGAAACCGCTCACCTTCGGCGGTCAGCGATATGCCCCGCGCTCCCCGCGAGCGCAGCAACAGCAGATGTCCTATCCGGCGCTCGAGGGACTGGATCCGATACGAGACAGTCGACTGCGTCGTGGATACGATCTCGGCCGCCTGAAGCAGGCTTCCCGAGCGGACCACCGCCAGGAATGTGTTGATCTCCTCGCTAAACAACATATTTAGCCCTTCGATATTCGGTGAATAAAATCCGACATTGACCGATATTGTGCCGAACCTTAGCCTACTCGAACAGAACAACATCTCCGTCATCTGATTCGGCAAGGTTTGGAGGCACATATGGCAAAGACACTCGTCGGCATCGAAGATTTACCTACGAGCCGCTTCCACAGGAGGATTGCCGTTGTGGCGGCAGGGGGGCCGTTCTGCGACGGCTATTTGCTAGGGATCATTGTTGTAGCGCTGCCGTTCATTGCAAAGGATCTCGCGCTGAGCGCGCTGCAGATCGGTCTGATCGGCGCGTCCAGCCTCATTGGCATGTTCGCGGGTGGCGTCGTTTTCGGACCAATGACGGACCGCTTCGGCCGCCAGAAGATGTATGTGCTCAATCTCGCCGTATTCGTTATCTGCTCACTCGCGCACTTGTTCGTGCATGACGTGACGACGCTCTTCATCCTTCGTTTCATCATGGGGGTTGCGCTGGGCGCGGACTATCCCATCGCCACCGCGCTCGCAGCTGAATTCCTGCCCCGGAAGCTTCGCGGGCCGGTTCTCGCGAGCCTCGTGCTTCTGCTCTGGGTCGGATACACGTTAAGCCTTGCAACGGGTTTGATCGTGAGCGGTAGCGAAAGCGGTGTATGGCGCTACATTCTTGCGAGCGCTGCCATCCCTTCAGCACTTTTCCTGCTGCTGCGCCTTAACATCCCCGAGTCGCCGCGCTGGTTGATTTCCGTAGGACGGGTAGAGGCGGCGCGTGGCATCGTGGAACAGCATCTTGGGCCCCAGGTTGACTTTGATGCGCTCGTTGCTGAGACGCGTGTCAGCACTTCAAGGCGTGGCCTCGGACTGTCAAAAATCCGCGAACTGATTTCGCGGGGCTATGGGCGCATGCTGGTGTTCTGCTCGATCTTCTGGATGTGCCAGATTGCGCCCTCGTTCGCAATCAAGACGTTTCAACCGATGTTGCTGAAGTCGCTCGGCGTCACCAGGCCACTCGCCGGCTCGCTCGTAATCATTTCGTTTGCGATCGTCGGAACCGCGATCGGCATGTTCGTCGTCAACCGGGTCGGTCGACGCACGCTTTGTCTTGCCTCATTCGTTCTTGCAACGCTCGCGCTGTTTCTTCTCGCGACGCCGATGTCGGGCATTGCCACTGTTGCGATTGGTTTATTCATTCTCTTCACGGTGGCCGAAGCTGCCGGTTCCGGGCTGCAGTTCATCTACCCGAACGAGATTTTCCCGACTGACCTTCGAGCAACCGGTATGGGACTCGCCATGTCTGCGAGCCGCATCGGAGCCGCGGCAGGAACCTTCCTCCTTCCTACGGTACTCGTCCATTTCGGAAGCGCGACTGGTCTGCTTATCGCGGGCGGGATCAGCCTGGTTGGCCTGCTCGTATCTGCTCGCATGGCTCCCGAGACCCGTCATGTGTCGCTTGGCGCGGCAAACGCTCCGACGGTGGACGCGAGCGCCGGCGAACACGCTCTGCAGCGAAGAGAGGCTCGCAGCTGACCGGTAGGAACGGCGCAGCCTTCCTTGACACTGGGGAGCCACGGAAACTCAAATTTTAAGAATCTCACCTTGGCAACGCTATTTGCATCAACGAAAAGAGGCACTCTATGAATTCGGCACCTAAAGTGGTCATCATCGGTGCAGGCATCATCGGCACCACGCTCGCTTATGATTTCGCGAAACGCGGCGCGCGCGTGACCGTGCTCGACAAGCACGAGGTCGCGAAAGGCGCGACATCGGGATCCTTCGCGTGGATTACGAACCAGACGAAGTTCCGCAACGCGGACTCGCTCGGCGAAGTCGGCGCGCAGCATTACTTCAATCTGCATCGACTGTCGCACTTGCGCTGGCGTTATCTGCAAAGCGAGATCGACGGTCTGCCGATCCGCTGGTCTGGCTGCTTGCAAAGCGCCGAGCCGGATACCGCTGAGGCAGCGGAACTCGCGGCGGAACTCGACCGGCGCCTGCGGTGGGGCAGCCCGACTTATCGCGTCACCACGGCCGAGGCACGCGACATTGAGCCGGGGTTTGAACCAGGCGCCGAGACGGATATTTTCTACACGCCTGACGAAGGGATGATGTCGCCTGTGCAACTGACGTCAATGATGCTCGAGGCCGCGGTCGCACACGGGGCGCAGTATTCGCCGCACGACGCGTATCAGGGCTTTACGAAGACGGCGGGCGGTTACGAAATCCGGAGCGGAAGTGGCAAGCGCGAGGCCGATATTCTCATCTTCGCGGGCGGCATTGCGAACCCGGAGCTCGTCGAAGGTACGGGGCTTAAGGCACCGCTCATCCACAGCACGGGCAGCGTCGTCCACCTCGCGCCGTTGCCGCGGCTTTTCGATTCGGTCATTCTTGGCGCACACGTTCATGCGATTCAGCGCATCGACGGTCGCGTGGTCATCGCCAAGCACTTCTCCGGTTCACCCGTTGGAGATCCAAGCACGCCCGACCCGGAGGAGCTCGTGCGTGTCGCCGCCCGAGTGCTACCAGGTTTGAAGAACGCCATTGTCGAGAAAGTCACCGAAACGCGTCGCGTCATTCCGGCTGACGGGTTGCCTGTCGTGAGCCGCTCTAAAGAACTTCCCGGCGTGCTTTCTATTACGACGAACGCAGGCATTAGTCTGGCAGCCGGATTGTCGCAACTGATCACCACGGAACTGCTTGACGGCGTGACTGTGAAGCTATTGGACCCCTATCGCTCAGAGCGCTTTGTCGGCTAAGCAATGCTTTGACGTCTGCCCAGGCGCATCGCCATGAAGCGGCCTCGGTGGATGAACCTGCCGAGGCCGCGCGGCCGCCCGCTCCGCTCAACCTTTGCTCGGGAGACCGGACGTCGTCTATCCGGCGGCGTCCGGTGTTGGATTGAATCCTGGACTGAGGCACGCCAGGAAAACCAAACCATGACGAACGCGATTGTCGCGGCCGTGAAAACCGAAGGTAACGAGCGTGGCGATCATGAGCGCCGTGCCGGTGGCAAACTGAGATCGGAAAATCATGAGCAACGCAGCACTTCAACATAAGCAGCGGTGCGCGAACACGCTGCATTGTTAGGCTCAAGAACAAGTGCGGGTTGGACGGCAAATTCCGCAGATGAACTACGTTCCTACGCCTACCCCTACGCCTGCGCTTAAGGCTGAAATGGACTCACCAATAGCTGAGTACGATCGCGCGGCGGCTGACTTCGATGCGGCCCGTGCGGCATGCGATACGCCTGTTTTCGTCGCACTTGTCCGATAGACGGGGAAAGATTCTTTGCCAGTGCCGGGCCATCGCTACTGGTTATCACGGATATAACCTATTACGTTCACGTGATTGCAACGTTTCATTACCCGTACATAGGGCGCATCAGTACACTCGGTTGTCAGTGCGAGGCGCGGCTATCAGTCGCCGAGTCCGTGACCGTGCAGCTTACCGATATCAGGGAAATGGTTCCGGCCTGCTGATCCGCTCACAACATGAAACGATCAGGCGCCGTTGCGCTCGGCGCTGCCCGCATCCAGTAGTGACAGGCATCGGAGCGGTGAGCAGCCCACGTCTCGCCGGTGCAGTTTTTCATTGATAGATACGCATCAGGAGTCACATTGAAGATAGCTCAACACCTCGACCCGGCCACGATCAGGACGTTGGCGCTTGAAGAAATCGATGGCCAGATTCTCGTGATCCGGTTGAACCGTCCAGAAGTGTCGAACGCAATCAGCACACCAATGGGCCAGGAGCTGATCAAGGTCTTCGGTGCGCTGGAGGTCGACCCCACTCAATATCGTTGCGCGATTCTCACGGGTACGGGCGAGCGGGCCTTCTGCGGTGGAGCGGATCTCAAGCAACGCGAAGGCATGACGGACGAGCAGTTCGGCACGCAGCACTATCTGTTCGAACGCATGGTGCGCGCAATCACCCATTGCCCGATTCCTCTTATCTGCGCCGTCAATGGATCGGCAGTTGCAGGCGGCCTCGAACTGCTGCTGGCGTGTGATTTCGCCTACGCATCGAATCAGGCCGTCTTCGGATTTACAGAGGTGAAACGCGGAATCATGCCGGGGGGCGGTGGTACCCAGCAGCTTCCTCGCACGATCGGTACGCGACGCTCGAAAGAACTGATTTTTCGCGGCTCGAAGTTCTCAGCGGAAGAAGCGCTCGCGTGGGGTGTCGTGAACCAGTTGTACGAGCCGAACCAGGTGCTGGCACGCGCGATCGAAGCCGCCCGTGACATCTGCACGAGCGCACCTCTTTCAGTTGCGCAGGCAAAGAAGGCGATCGACCTCGGGATGCAAAGCGATCTGAACACGGGTCTCTTCATCGAAATAGAAGCCTACAACCGGCTCATCCCGACGCAAGACCGTCTCGAAGGTATCAGTGCATATAACGAGAAGCGGCAGCCTGTCTTCAAGGGACGCTAGCCGCACCGCACAGGAAAGCCGCCAGTCGCGCGTGGCGGCCAACTAACCGGCCTTTCGCCGGAGGAGACATGCATGAACTCGCCCATCAGTGCCGCGGCTAGTCCGCTGGCAGAGCAAGCATATCGAAAAATCACGCGGCGCCTGATTCCTTTCCTGTTCCTCTGTTACGTGTTCGCTTTCCTGGACCGTGTGAACGTCGGAATCGCGCAGCTCGACATGAAACACGACGTCGGCTTCAGCGACTTCACCTACAGCATTGGCGCAGGCATTTTCTTTCTCGGCTACGTGCTGATGGAAGTGCCGAGCAACCTTCTGTTGACGAGAATCGGCGTAAAGCGGACCTTCTCGCGAATCATGGTTCTGTGGGGCATCCTGGCTGCGGCGACCGCATTCGTGACCCTCCCGTCGCATTTCTACACCGTACGCTTTCTGCTCGGTCTTGCCGAAGCCGGTCTGTATCCGGGCATCATTTTCTATCTGACGCGCTGGTACCCCGTCGAGCGCCGTGCCAAAGCCATTGCTATCTTCACTTGTGCAACGGGCATAGCCGGGTTGCTTGGCGGCCCGATGTCCGGCTGGCTGATGACGCACATGGAGGGCATCCGCGCCATGCATGGCTGGCAATGGATGTTCATCGTACAGGGCTTGCCGGCAAGCTTCCTTGGCATTGCCGCATTTTTCTTCCTGGACGACGGCCCCGAAAAAGCAAAGTGGCTGAGTGACGCCGAGAAGGCGCAGATTCTCGCGGACCTGAAGCACAGTTCAGGTGTGAGCGGGACGCACGCGGAACACACCTTCATGAATGCACTTCGCGACCCACGCGTGTATGTGATGGGCTTCGTCTGGTTTGCACAGATTGCGGGTGTGTTTGCGATCGGCTTCTGGTTACCCACGCTGATCAAGAGTACGGGGCTGACGAGTCCGCTAGAAATCGGTATCTATTCGGCCATTCCGTACTTTGTGAGCTGGATTGCGCTGATCGGGATGAACTGGAACTCCGACCGCACGATGGAGCGCCGCTGGCACTGTGGCATCACGATGATTATCGGTGCCCTCGGTCTGTTTGCGGCGGGTCTGATTCACGGCAGCCTTGCATGGTCGCTGGTGGCGCTTTCGATCGCGACGGCGGGGATTCTTGCGCCCAATCCTCTGATCTGGGCGATTTCGACGGACTACATCCGCGGCAGCGGAGCAGCAGGCGGAGTCGCCGTCGTGAACTGTATCGGTCTGCTCGGAGGGTTTGTCAGTCCCATGATCATCGGCTCGATCAAGACGGCGACCAACAGCATGGCTGGAGGACTCGGCGCCATCTCCCTGCTCATGCTCATCGGCGCGCTTGCTGCAATTGTGCTCGCTCCGAAAACGACGGGTGCCAGGTCGCTCGAGGAGCTTGCCGCTGACAGGCTGGACGACTCCGCGGCAGCGAACGTAATGCTTTGACAGATGCCCATGCGGTCATCTGGTGACGAAGGAGATTCAGGAATGACGACGCGTGAAAAGGTGACAGTGCGGGAAGTAGGGCTGCGCGATGGCCTGCAAATGGTCCGGACGATTCTGTCGACAGAGCAGAAGCTGGAGTGGTGCCGGCGAATGGTGGAGGCCGGCTCGGTCGAAATCGAAGTGACGTCGTTCGTGCCTCCCAAAATCGTCCCGCAGTTTGCCGATGCAGTGGAAGTGGCTCGGGGCGCGCTCGATATAACCGGACTGCACGCTGCGGCGCTGGTTCCGAATCTGAAGGGGGCGCAACGCGGGTTTGAAGTCGGTCTGAGCAAGGTGCATTACGTGCTGTCGGCAAGTAACGAACACAACCTGAAAAATGTGCGCCGGACGACGGCGGAGTCAGTGGAAGACTTCGCGCGGATTGTCCTCGAGCGCGACACCGTTGAACGCACAGCGCGCAGAATCACGCTCGGCGCGGGCGTGGCGACCGCGTTCGGCTGCACGATCTCCGGCCGCGTCGAAGAAAGCGGGGTGCTCGGTCTCGTGGAAACACTCCTCGAAGCAGGCGCTGACGAGATCACGATTGCCGATACGGTCGGTTATGCGAATCCCCGCCAGGTGAAGGCGCTGATGCGCGAGGTTCTCGCGATCACCAGGGATGTGCCGGTCGCCTGTCATTTCCACGACACCCGGGGCCTCGGTCTTGCCAATGTTGTCGCCGCGCTCGATGCCGGTGTGCGCAGCTTCGACTCTTCGCTAGGCGGTCTTGGCGGGTGTCCGTTCGCGCCGAATGCCACTGGGAACATCAATACCGAAGACACTATTTTTCTCCTGGAATCCGAAGGGTTCGATACGGGCATAAATATCGATGCGCTGCTTGCAATCAGGGAGACGATTGCGGGCTGGTTACCAGGTGAGCCGTTCACGGGTGCCATTGCGCGAGCAGGCGTTCCCAAGACATTCGATCTGCGCGAGGCGGAGATGTTCCCGGCGGGGCAGTGACGGTAATGCATTGCCACGTGTGCGCGTCGGTCCGCGCCCCGGCATGAAATGTTTTTGAAGCGGAAGAAGGAGAACGCAGTGCACGTGCAGAAAATCGGCGACGTCGAGATCAGCAAGTTCAGCGAGATCGATAGCCTGGAGTTTGAACCGAATTGGCTTTTCCCCACGGTCGAGCGCGACTTCGTGAAGGAGCAGCGCAGCTGGCTCGGTCCGCGCCTGATCGAACCGACCGACCTCAAGCTGTATCTCAGCTTCCACAGCTACGTTGTCAAAACGCGCCATCACACCATTCTTGTGGACACCTGCAACGGAAATCACAAGCAACGTCCGTCGATGCCGGCATGGAGCAACCTGCAGACGCCATACATCGATAACCTGGCGGCGCTGGGCATCCGTCCGGAAGACATCGACTACGTGATGTGCACGCATCTGCACACCGATCATGTCGGCTGGAACACTCGTCTAGAAGATGGCCGCTGGGTTCCGACCTTCCCGCGTGCGAAATACATCTTCTCGCGCACCGAGTACGACCATCTGATGAAACTGCATCAGTCGAATCCTGAATTGCCGGTGAATCGCGGCTCGTTCGTCGATAGCGTGCTGCCTGTCGTCGAACACGGCCAGGCGAGGTTTGTCGAAATGGACCATTCGTTCGAGCACGAACTCGGCGAGAATGTGTGGTTCACTCCGGCAGCGGGCCACACTGCGGGCCATGTGCTGATTCATGTCGGGCATGAGCATGGCGAACATGCCGTAATGACCGGCGACGTGATCCACCATCCAATCCAGTTTGTCGACCCTTCGCTCCCGAACGCGGCGGATTTCGACGCCGGGCTGGCCCATCAGGCGCGGCTGGGTGTGATGAGCCGCTACGCGGACACGTCAACGAAAATCCTGACGGCTCACTTCCCGTCGCCAACGGCCGGTCGCGTGGTGAGCCACGGTGACAGCTTCCGCTTTGCTTTCGACAAGGAATAAGCAGTAGAGGGCATGCGCGCGCAAGACGCAGATTGCGTGCGCCTATCGTGAGCCGGGATTAGCCGTGAATAACCGCCCCTCACTTTTGTGCGATGCGGCTCTGGCAAAGTTCGATGAACTTCAACACAGGTTGCGTCAGCGTGGCGCCACGACGCGTTGCAATGCCGTATGGCGCTCCACGCCGCTCGATGTAAATCGGCAATATCTTTACGAGCCCGCCCACCGCGAAATACTCCGCGACCTTGCGAGGTATCAGGCCCACCGTGCCGCCTCCGGTCTGGAGCAGAGCGAGTGTGGCGAAGGTGGACGAGGTTTCCATCGCGTAGCGTGGAAAGCCGAGACCTTCGTCATCGAGAAGCTGCTCGAAGAGTGACCGCATCGGCAGTGTTGCCTGCGGAACGATCCACGGGTTACCAATAATGTCGGCTAGTTGCACGCCGGTTCTGTCGCCCAGAGGGTCGGCGCCATCTACCACCACGCATATCTCTTCCACCTCTAGCGGAATGAAGTCGTAGGCCTCCGGATGAACGCTGACACTGGACCGCCCGATCACGAGGTCCAGCAGCCGCTGGTCGAGCATGGCGAGCAGCCGCGCGCTGTTGTCTTCCCATACCTCGATCGAGGTATCGGGCTGACTCTCGCGTAGCGCTTTTACAGTAGGCGCCAGCCACACCGGCAACGAGCCCATCACTGCGCCAACGGCGAGTGTTCCGCCGCCGCCTCGCAGGATTGCCGCCATCTCATCGCGCATCGTTCCGACGTCCGCCCGAAGCGTTCGTGCGTGACGTATCACGCATCGCCCCAGGTCGTTGGGAACAATCCCACGTGGCGAGCGGGAAAACAGTTCAACACCGAATATGGCTTCGAGCTCTTGCAGCGATTTGGTTATCGCCGGCTGCGACAAGGAGATCTGCTGCGCTGCCTTGCGCAAAGACCCGTGGTCGTCGAGCGCGATCAGCAGCGCAATGTGGGCTCCCCGAAGGCGCCTGAGAATCGCATCGTTACTGGTTATCACGGATATAACCTCAGACGTTCACCTGATTCGAACCTTTCATTATCTGCCTTGGACGACGCATCAGTACACTGGACTTGCCGGTGGACGAGTACGCGATCTGCAAGGCGCGCACGTCGATGCAACGTATTCGGACGGATCACACGATGCATTCGACGCCAGGCGATAACTCACGCGAATCACTGTCGCGCAGTGTACTCGCGATTTCCGCCTCGATGCATGCAGACGGCGCCGGGAGGCTCATTCCGCGAATGGCTCGTCGACGTCCGACCGGTATTCGAGGAGGCTCATGTTTGTCAACGGAGACAACGAAGCGTGAAACGAATAGGAATAGACGTCGGCGGGACCTTCACCGACGTCGTCATGGTGGACGACTCGACCGGAAAAGTGTGGTCGACCAAGGTGCCGACGACGCCTAAAGACCGCGTCCTGGGGACGGTCGAAGGTTTTCGAAGGATTCTCGAAATCTCGGGCTCGAAGAGCGGCAATATTTCATTCCTTGGCCACGGAACGACAATGGCCACGAACATGGTGGTCGAAGGCACGGGCGCGAAAACTGCGTTGGTCACCACGCGCGGGTTCAGGGACATTCTTGAATTGAGGCGTGCATCCCGTCACGACCGTGCCGACCTGTACGACCTGCTGTTCGACAACCCAAGGGCGCTGGTCGAGCGTCGTTGGAGACTGGAGGTAACGGAGCGCCTGCGTTTCGATGGGAGCGTCGAGACAGCGCTCTCGCACGAGGAACTGACGCAGATCGCCGCGCACATCCGTGACTCAGACGTTGAAGCGGTCTCTGTGTGTTTCCTGCACGCGCACGTCAATCCCGAGCATGAAAGGGCTGCCGTTGGCGCGCTGCGCGAAATGCTGCCGGACCGGTTCGTGTGCGCCTCGCACGAAGTCAACCCTGAAGCCATGGAGTACGAGCGGACCAGTTCGACCGTCATTAACGCAATGCTCGGACCGGTGTGCGGGCGCTACATCGGCCGTCTGGTGGATGCGCTTGCGCAGCTTGGCTTTGCCGGCAAGTTTCTGTTCATGCAATCCAACGGTGGGCTCGCGAGCCCGGCGCGCGTCGCTGACCGTCCGATCGTGCTGCTCGAGTCGGGGCCTGCGGGCGGTGTTAGCGCTGCAATCCGCAATTGCGAGCGGGGCAACCTGCGCAATGCGATTCTTGGCGATATGGGCGGCACGACGTTCGACGTTTCGCTCATCCGCGACTTCAGACCGGAGATCCGGAACAAAAGCCTGTTGCACAGCTACACAGTGCGCTCTCCCAGCATCGACATCGACTCCGTGGGTGCGGGCGGCGGCTCCATCGTCTGGATCGACGCGGGTGGCGGCGTACGCATCGGACCCGAGAGCGCCGCCGCCGACCCGGGTCCCGCATGCTATGGCCGCGGCGGTACCCGACCGACCGTCACCGACTGCAATCTCGTGCTTGGCTATATCGACCCGGACAATTTTCTCGGGGGCGAATTCAAGCTGGACGCCAAGGTGGCGTGGCGCGTCGTCGACGAAGTCATTGCCAGGCCTTTGGGCATGAGCGTGCCGGAGGCGGCGCAGGCGGTTCGCTCCGTCACCAACGCACTGATGGCGCAGGCGGTCCGCATCATGACGGTGGAGCGGGGTTACGACCCGCGTGAATTCTCGTACATCTGTTATGGCGGCGCGGGCCCTGTACATGCGGTAGACCTCGCTCATGAAATGGGGATTCGCCGCGTTGTGATTCCGCCGCTGCCGGGCCTCTTCAGCGCGTTCGGCATGATGGTCGCCGACCAGCAGTACGACTATCAACGCCCGGTCGAATGCGACCTCGCCCAGCTCGGCGACGAAAGACTGCACGCGGAATTCAGCGAACTGCTTGCGCTCGGGCGAAGCGAAGCAGGGCGCCACGGTGTCGAGGCAAATGCGACCCGCGCTGTGCGTCTCGCGGATTGCCGCTACGTCGGTCAACCGGATGTCATCACGGTAGACGTCCCGGAAGGCGCATCGTGCGCTGCGCTCGCGAGCGACTTCGAGGCGGCGCATCAGCGTCTATGGAACTTCGTAAGCAAGGACAAGACGATCATGGTCGCCAACTTGCGGCTGCAACTCATTGCGACGAGCGGCTGGCAAGGCGGCGTCGCGCATTCGGATGAGGAAGCAGCGGTTACTCCTGTGCGAACACGCGATGTGTACATCGATGGAACTGTCAGGGCCTTGCCGGTCTTTGCTCGCAGCCGGCTTCCGGTCGGCGCCCAGATCGACGGCCCGGCCGTCATCGAAGAGCACAGCAGTTGCGCGGTCCTGAAAGAATCGCATACAGCACGCGTCGACGACGACCTGAACCTTGTGATCGAACTGGCGGCCTGAACATGAACATCGTGACATACGAAATCATCCGTAGCAGCCTGTATGCGGTTGCGCGCGAAATGAAGATTGCAATGATGCGCACGGCGGGAAGTCCGCTGATGCATGCGAGTGGCGACTCGTCGGCCGCAATCTTCGACGCGGATATGCAACTCGTGGCTCAAGGCAACGACATTCCAACGATGCTGGGTTCGGCCGTGATCTCCACGCGCGTGTCGGTGGAGGCGATCGGCCGCGACAATCTGCGGCCTGGCGATGTGATCGTCAGCAATGACGCGTACGTGGGGGGCGGCAATCACCAGCCGGACGTGCAGTTCACGCGCCCTGTCTTTGTCGGCGGCGAGATCGTCGCCTTCGTGATGACGCGTGGCCACTGGACCGATATTGGCGGTCAGTCGCCGGGCAGCTATGCGATTGCGACGTGGGACGTCTTCGCCGAGGGAATCCGGATTCCGCCGGTTCTGCTGTACCGGAACGACGAGCCGGTGCGCGACGTACTGGAAATACTCACGCGCAACAGCAGAAACTCGCATGAATTAAGGCTCGATATCCAGGCGCAGTACGCCGGCACGTACGTGGGCGACCGGCGCATTGCCGAGCTGGTGGCGAAATATGGCGCCGATGCATTGCGCGAAGTCATGAGCCAGAGTCTCGACCATTCGGAGAAGCTCATCCGCGCGGAGATTGCGAAGATCCCGGACGGCGTCTATGAAGCTGAGGAATTCCTCGACCCGATCGAGGCGCCAGGATGGAAGCACGAGCGACCGCTCCTGAAGGTGAACGTTACCGTGAAGGGCGACCACATTACCTTCGACTTCACGGGGACAGGCGCTCAGGTGCGCGGCGGGATCAATTGTCCGTTTTCAGTCACCTGCAACAGCACCTGGTTCACAGTCAAGGCATTGACGGACCTTAGCATTCCAATCAACCAGGGCTGCTATCGGCCCGTGACCATCATTGCTCCGCAAGGCAGTGTCCTCAATTGCGAGTACCCGGCCTCTGTCGTGTCGGGCAACACCGAAACCTCGCCGCGAGTGATCGACCTTCTTCTCAAGGCTCTTGCGCCTGCCGTCCCGGATCGCATCCTCGGACAAAGCAACTGCGCGGCCTGCGCGGGAATCTTTAGCGGACGCGATACGAATCAGAGGCGAGTGGCGGAGACTGGAGAAAAATTCGTCACGATGCATGACGTTCACGCCGGCGGCATGGGTGCGCGGCCAGACAAGGACGGGGTCAGCGGGATCCGGGTCTATGTCGGCAACGCTGGCAGCCAGTCGATCGAGATGATCGAACGGACATCGCCGTTGCTGGTGGAAGAGTGGTCGCTCGTATCGGATACGGGTGGCGCCGGCCGGCAGCGCGGTGGGCTGACCTCTCGCCGCGTGTACCGGGTCGAATATGACGAAGCCACCTTTACGGTCTCGGGAGAGCGCGGTTATACGGCGCCTGAAGGACATTTTGGCGGCCTCGCCGGCAGCCCGTTTGTGTGCAAGGTACGGCGCGCGGACGGCCAGGAGGTGGCCGTACCTGCAAAGGGCGGCCAGACGGTGGTCTACCGGAATGACCGGGTCGTCGTGCAGCCGGCAGGCAGCGGCGGTTTCGGCGAGCCACGGCAGCGCGAGCGCGCGCGGGTGCTCGCCGATGTTGCCGACGGCTACATCAGTCGCGAGGCGGCAGTCCGCATCTATCAGCTCGACCTGGGGCCGATCCAGCCGGAGAAATATGAAGTCGCCGTGGAGGCAACGTAAGCCGGTGACAGCATATAAACGGAGTATGCAGATGACCAGGCAGCTTCCACTCGACGAGTGAGTAACCGTGTAGAACTTATCGACCTGTTGCAGCGTGCCTTTGGCAAGAAGGCCGCTGCTTACTGGCTTGAACGCCTCGACGAGGCCGGTATTTCTTGTGGCCCGATTCAAACGGTCGATCAGGTGGTCGCACACGAACAGACAAGGGCGCTCGTATCGAGCGGACGACACAAGACGGTGCAGCTACGTTTGTCGGCCTGCCTGTCGAAGAAATGCGGCGGGACACCGCCGCTTTTTCCGGTAGATTACCTTGTCAGGAGGGAACCGTCTGGTAGCTGATTTCGCGCTTCGCTGCGGTCAGCGTGCGAATCGGTTTGCCTTCAATCCAGGCAAGGATGTTTTCCACCGATTCGCCATAGTAGAACTCGTAAGAACCTTCGGTGACGTAGCCGATATGTGAAGTTGCTATGACGTTGTCCATGGTCCGGTATGGATGATTCGCGGGCAATGGCTCGACATCGAATACGTCCATGGCGGCACCCGCAATCTGCTTGCGGTTCAACGCGGCAATCAGAGCCTGCTCGTTGACGATCGGGCCGCGCGCGGTGTTGACGAGCAGCGCGTGAGGCTGCATCAGAGAAAGCTCGTGTTCACCAATCATATTGCGTGTGCGCTCCGAAAGGCGAACGTGAATAGACAGAATGTCACTGGAGGCGAGCAATTCTTCTTTCGATACGTACTGAGCCCCATGGCTCGCCGCGGACTCCGCAGTCATGTTCTGGCTCCATGCGATTGTCTTCATGCCGAAGGCCTGTGCGACGCGTGCGGTCACGCTTCCCGAATAGCCTAGTCCAAGCACACCGAGCGTCTTGCCGTTCAGGTCCCGGCCGACGGTAACTTGCCATCCTCCGTTTCTGAACGAGCTTACTTCTGTCGGGATGTGGCGTGCCGCGGCCAGAATCAGCGCCCATGTGTGTTCAGCCGCGGCGGTGAGCGACGAGGCCGTCCCGCAGACCGTGATGCCGAGTTCGTCCGCGGCTTCGATATCGATCGCGGCGTTCCACGGCCCGGTGCTTGCCAGCAATTTGAGGCCTTTGAGTCGCGAGAGGACGCTTCCCGGAAACCAGGTCCGTTCCCGCATGACGCACAGAATGTCATACGGCTCAAGCCGTTCGACCAGAGCGTCTTCATTGTCGATATGGTCGGTGATGACCGTTATTTCGGCATGCTCACGTAGACCGTGCCAGTTACCGAACTTCATCGATGTATTCTGATAGTCGTCGAGGATGGCGATTTTGTGCATGAGAGTTTCTTTACCGTTGATCCTGAATGGGCTTGCGAAGGCCCACCCGGTGAATCGTTCAGGGAAAACAGGCCGGTTGCTGCTGCTTACGTCTGGATGCGGCCTCTGGGGCGTCTACGCTGACCTGACCGCCCTGGGCTTGAATCCTGCGAACATGACGATGATTCCAAGAAAGAGAACGGCCGTCATGACGTAGAGGCCGCTATTGAGCGTGCCTGTCATTGTCTTCAACCATCCGATGACGAATGGGCTGCAAAACCCGCTAAGCAAACCTATGCAGTTCACGAACGCGATGCTGCCCGCTGCCGCGGCAGAACCGTGAAGATAGTCGGCAGCAATCGACCAGATCAGCACGTTTATCGAAAAGATGCCGACGCACGCGACGGTCAGCAGCGCGAGGGTCACGACGGCCGAGCTCATCGACTGCGATACCAGCAGAAGCGCTATCGCGCCTATCACGCCGGCGATGGTTGCATGCCAGCGCCTCTCGAGCATCCGGTCGGAACTTCGGCTGATGACGATCATTCCCAGCGCGCCCATTCCGTAAGGAATGGCCGATAGCCACCCGAGTTGCGACAGATTGGATATGCCCGAACTCTTCATGACGGTCGGCAACCAGAACGTGACGGAATAGGTGCCGCAAACAAACGCAAAGTCGATGAACGCAAGCATGTAGACCTTCGGGTCCGCAAGAGCCTGCGCAAGAGTGCCGTGCCCGTCCTGGTGGTTCTTGCGCTTGCGTTCGGTTTCGACCCGGAAGCCTTCCCGCAGCGTGTTCTTTTCCGCGTCGGTCAGCCATTTGGCTTTGTCGATGTTGTCGTCGAGGATAAAGAGCGTGAGGATGCCGAGCGCGACCGCGGGCAGTGCCTCGACGATGTAAAGCCATTGCCATCCCGCCATGTTCGCGACGTTCGCCAGCCCCGTCATCGCCCAGCCGGAAACGGGACCGCCGACAAGACCGGCGATGGGGAATCCAACCATGAAGCAGGAGATGATGACGCCGCGCCGGTTCTCCGGAAACCAGGAGCTGAGATAGAAAATAACGCCAGGAAAGAAGCCCGCCTCGAATACGCCCAGCAGCAGCCTGACGATGTAAAACTCGGTCACGTTGGTGACGAATGCCGTGCACATCCCCACAATCCCCCAGCAGATCATGATCCGGGCGATGGTTTTCTTCGCACCCATGCGCTTCAGAAGCAAAGCGCTGGGCACTTCGAGCAGGCAATACGAAAGAAAGAAGATGCCCGCGCCCAGACCATATACCGCATCGCTAAAACCAAGGGCGTCCTGCATTTGCAGCTTCGCGAAGCCGACGTTGATGCGGTCGAGGAATGCGACCACATAGCAAACGAAGAGCAGCGGCACGATGCGAAGCGCGACGCGGAGATAAAGCTTGTGTTCATCCGCGCTCACGGCCGTGACGGCCGGCATTTCGTCCGATGGCGCCGGCGTGGGTTCAAGAAAGGTCTGGCTCAATTGCTGTCTCCTGATTGTCCCGGTTCGCCTGCCGCATGAGGCCGACGTCCGGGAATCCTTGATGGAAGTGTGTGTGCAACTCTATTTGAATCGTTATCCGGACCTTCACTTCGGCGTTTACCTGGGTCTTTATCTGCCTCTTTGAGGATGCAACTGGCGTCAATCGCTTTCCTGCCGCAACAGGTCGTCAGCACGGTCGTGTGCCGGCGTCCTGATCAGCAGATGGTTGTGTTCGCCGAGCCCCGGTGTATTGCCGGGCAACGGTGGGCGCCGGCCGTCGAAAGAAACGGGAAGCGCGACGGTCGTAGTGCGTCCGTCGGGCGTCCGGCGAAGAATGTCGAGAGACGCGGTCTGTTCGTTTGTGACCACGCGATCGACCGTTTGCAACGGGCCGCATGGAATCGATCCGGCCTCGAGCGCATTAAGCCAGTCTCCCGCGGGCTTCTGCGCGAACCTGGCTTCGAGAAGCGGAATGAGCACCTTCCGGTTCAGAACGCGGTCTCCGTTGGTGGAGAATCGAGGATCGTCGGCGAGCGAGGGCAGGTCCATGACATTGCACAGACGCCGATACAGCGTGTCATTACCCGCGGCGACGAGGATTGCGCCATCGGTGCAGTCGAAGACCTGATAAGGCACGATGTTCGGACTACCGGAACCAATGCGGGTGGGCTCCGGACCGCCGGCGAGGCAGTCCGACAGAGGTACCGTCATCCAGGCGAGGGCGGTTTCATAGAGCGACACGTCGACAATCCGACCGCGTTCTGGGTCGTCACGGCCTTTATCTCGCAGCGCGGCCAGAACTCCAATGACGGCCCACATCCCCGTGCCCATGTCGTTGATCGAAACGGGGACGCGGCTGGGCGCATCGTCTGCATGTCCGACGATGCTCATCATTCCACTATAGGCCTGCACCAACGGGTCGTAACCGGGCTTGTTGCGCAAAGGGCCTGTGGCTCCGAAGGCTCCAAGGTTGCAATAGACGAGCGACGGACAGAGTTCCGTCAGGTCCTGTGCACCCAGGCCATAACGGTCGAGATTGCCGGGCCTCAGGTTCTGAAGGACCACGTCCGCATTCTCGACGATGAAGTCCCGAATCGATCTCGCGCAGGCCGGGTCGCCAAAATCGGCGCTGATGCTTTCCTTGCCGTGGTTCATTGCGTGAAAGAGCGCGGACGCGCCGTCGATGAAGGGCGGCCCCCATCCGCGGGCGTAATCTCCCTGGGCAGCGTTCTCAATCTTCACGACCCGGGCGCCAAGGTGAGCCAGGATGATGCCCGCGTACGGTGCCGCAAGGCTGTGCCCAATCTCCACCACACAGATGTCTTCGAGCGGGAGCCCTCGGGTGCTTCGTTGTTCAGTCATGGTAATGCCCGTCACGGTGTCTCGCTATTGAAATGAAACGTTTCCAAAATAAAAGATCTGAAGAGAAGCAGCTTTTGCACTCGATGCGGATCTTCAATGAAACGTTTCCAATATAGAGCGTCAATTATCGTTGTCAAGGCGGTGGTTCCCTGGAAAAGCGGCTTTTTACAGCCTGCTTGACAAAGCCGGCCGAGCCCGGAACATTGGGAACGTTTCATGCCGCAGGGCAAACCGGCGGGCAGGAGCCACGCTGGCAAAAGCCGCAAGCTCGTACCGAGGGAGGCCGGGCGAGTGAGTCCCAGGCGCTTCTTCCAATGGCTTGACAAAGGCCTGTTCCAACCAATGAGCACAGAATCGAAAGGCACTTCTCCACGCCGGACTTCGGCGGATACGGCTTCTGACGACGAGCGCAAGCCTTCAATCCGTGATGTAGCGCTTCTGGCCGACGTAAGTCTCGGAACCGTCTCGCGCGTGATAAACGCGCACCCGAACGTCCGCGAGGATACGCGCAAGCGCGTGAAGGCGGCCATCGTCGAACTCGGCTATGTGCCGGACATGGTGGCCCAAAGCATGCGCAATCACAGGTCGATGACATTCGCCTGCGTGATGCGCGACTTCACCGTGCCCGTGCTGAGTATGTTCGTGGACTCGATGCAGAAGGAGATCGAGGGTTTCGGGTTCTCACTGATGGTTGCGTCCAGCTATCACGACATCAAGCGGGAATTGGAACTGCTGCTCGGATTCCAGCAGAGGCGGATTGATGGCCTCGTTATCGCTACCTCGTCGGAAGAAGACCCGGCCCTTCTGACAATGCTGCGCGAGGTGCAGTTTCCAGTCGTGCTGCTGGACCGTGAGATGCCTGCCGAGCTGGATTCGGTCACGGTCAACCATGCCGCGGGTGTTCGGCAAGCGGTGCATCATCTTGCCGACCTTGGGCATCGTCGCATTGCACTCATTTCTGGCGAGCCAGGCGTGCATCCGACTCAAAGCCGCCTGAAGGGGTTCGGCGATGCATTCAACGAGCGCGGGCTGACGCTGGAACCGGAATTGATTCGACACGCCACGTTTGCACGCGACGCCGGCTATACAGAGACACGCCATCTGCTCGAGCTGGCCGAGCCGCCCACGGCCATCGTTGCCGGCGGAACGTCACTGCTTCCCGGTGTAATGCAGGCGACGCGGGAATGCGGACTTGTGGTACCGCAAGACCTATCGGTCATCGCGGGGGCCGACAGCGACGTTGCGCTTCTCGCCACGCCTGCGTTCACCGTGGTGCGCTGGAGTCATGACCAGTTGGGCAAGGCGGCGGGGAGGTTCCTGATGGAGCGGCTGGACAACCCAAAACTGCCGCGACGAAGATTGACGGTGGACGCGGAACTGGTGATGCGAGGCTCGTGCGCGGCACCGCGCATACGGCACTGAAGTACCGTTCCCCCTGGCGTTCCGGCGAACCGCTGCATCATCAACTTAACGGTCTCCGAGTCTCCTGAGTTCCGGCAAGCGAACTGCTCGATCATCAGCGAATAGGTCGATATGTTCCAGGAGCGTTACATAGCCAGAATTTCCCTTACTGCATTGTCGATGAACTTGACGTCGACGGGATTGGCCGCTGGGCCGCCTGCAAAATGCCCCCAGACTGACTCGATAGGCCGCAGCAGTGCATTGGGCATCTTCGACACTTCATACTCACTGTCTTCCGGCGGAAAATATAGATCGGTGCGCCCGGGCATCACGATTGCCCTGGCGGTGATACTGCCCAACGCCAGATCGAAATCGCCGTTATACAGCGAATTCGCGGATATGTCGCCGTGTTGCCAGCTCCACATCATTGACAGGATGTTGTTCGCGTCTTTCTTCAGGAAATCGCCCTCCCAGAACTGGGTAATGAAGTCCTCGAGGGAGCCATATCCCATTGCTTCCATGTCGAGCCGTTGGCGCAGAAACGCCTGCGAAAATCCCCAGCCCGCAAACACACGGGCAGCGGCACGCATTCCGCGCGTGGGCGGTGTGTCGTAGAACCCGTCGTGGAATGCAGGGTCCAGCAGCAACGGTGCCTTGAGCCCTTCGATAAACACAAAGTTGTGCCGCGAGCACCGTGCCGCTCCGCAAAACGGCAGAATGCGCTCGACCATTCGCGGATACATCGCCGCCCAGTGGAACGCCTGCATCGCGCCCATCGACCAGCCGGTGACGAGCCTGAGCGACTCAATGCCGAACTTCTCGGTCACAAGGCGATATTGCATCGCGACGTTGTCGTATAGCGTGACGCGCGGAAAGCGTCCACGGTCATAAGGCGGCGGATTGTTGCTCGGCGAACTCGATACGCCGTTGCCGAACATGTTCGGCACAATGATGAAGTACTCACGCGGGTCGAGTCCCATGTGCTCGCCAATCAACCATTCATTGTCCAGATGGCTGCCGCTATAAAACGTCGGGTAGACAATCGCGTTGTCGCGTGCCGCATTCAGCCGGCCATAGGTCTTGTAGCTGAGCAGCATGTCGGGCAGCGTCGCGCCGGACTGCAGCACGACGCGACCAAGGTTGAAAGTTTCGAAGTCCGTCATGAGAGCCTCATATTCAATTAGCGACGACGTTAAGGAATTTTCTGGTGCGCTCGTGAACCGGGTTGTCGATGACCTGCTGCGGCGTCCCCTGCTCGATGACTTCGCCGCCATCCATGAAAACGACGCGGTCGGCGACATCGCGGGCAAAGCGGACTTCGTGGGTGACCACGATCATCGTCATGCCGGCATCGGCGAGGCCACGCATCACGCCAAGCACTTCTCCGACAAGTTCTGGATCGAGCGCCGAAGTGGGCTCGTCGAACAGCATCAGCTTGGGCTTGATCGCGAGCGCCCGCGCAATCGCCACCCGCTGCTGCTGTCCGCCTGATAACCGATGCGGCAAAAAATCCGCATGGGCGGCGAGGCCGACGCTTTTCAACAGGTCGCGGCCGAGCGCTTGTGCTTCGGCGCGCGGCACGTCATAGACCTGCCGCTGTGCTTCGACGATATTGTCCAGCGCGCTCAAATGACTGAACAGATTGAAGTGCTGAAATACCATGCCGACGCGCGCTTCGGCGCGTGCGCGTGCGAGGTTGTGCAGAGGCCGAACCGTGCCGCCGCCGCCCGGCACTTCCCGATAACCCACATACCGTGAATCGACCTTGATCGTTCCCCAGTCGAGCGGTTCCAGATGGTTGATGAGCTTGAGCAGCGTGCTTTTGCCTGAGCCGCTCGGACCCAGAATGACGACCACTTCGCCATGCGCAATCGACAGATCGACGCCCCGCAGAATCTCGCGTTTGCCATACGACTTCCAGACGTTCCTGCATGCGACAAACGGTTCGTCGCGATGCCGGGGCGTGCGGCTTTCTGCGGGCAGCAGCGTGCCGATCCACGCGTGACCATTCGGTTCCATCTCCTGAGCGGCGACTGGCGCGAGATCCGGAGCGCCGGGCGGTTTCGCATCGGGCGTCGAAACGCGCAGTCCGAACCACGAGAATGTGAGTTTCCGGTCGCGCTCGTGATCGAAGATGCGTTCGAGCCACACCTGAACCAGTGAAATTCCGCTCGTGAGGAACAGATAGATCACCGCCGCTGCGCCGAACACGGTAAAAAACTTGAAGTTCTGGCCGACGACCTGTTGCGAGCGAAAGGTGAGTTCGTTGACGAAAATGACCGAGGCGATCGAGGTTAGCTTCAAGATGCCGATGGTGTCGTTGGCGAGGCCGGGGATCACCGCCCGCATGGACTGCGGCAGGATAATGCGGCGTAATGTCAGCAACGGTCCCATGCCGAGCGCCGCGGCCGCGATGGATTGCGAGCGGTTCACCGACAGAATGCCGGCACGAAACAGTTCGGCGCTGAACGCCGCCTCGTTCAGTGCGAAGCCGATAACCGCAGTCGAGACTTCGTCGAAGCGCAGACCGATCAGCGGCAACGCGTCGAAAATAAATACGAGCTGCAGCAGTTGCGGCGTGCCGCGCACGAACCAGATATAGCCCCACGCCGCCGAGTTCAAAGTCCTGAATCGCGAGAGCCGCATCAGTGCAAGGCCGAGGCCGAGCATGAGCCCGATCGACATCGCTATCAGCGTGATCTTCACCGCGATCCACGCGCCGCCGAGCAGGAACGGCGAGCCGACATAACCCGCCAGTTCCCTGAAACCGTCGAGCACCTGGACGCCATTCAGGCCGGCCGCCATGGCCGGCTGAAAGACCAGCATGGCGGCCGCAACGAGCGTGCCGACGACGTTTTGTTTGATACGCGATGCCTTCATGTCAGAACCTGATTCATGACGCTACGGACACACTGGACGGTGTGCCGCGCAGGCAGCCTTTATTGAGTAAGCAACGTGGTCGACATTTCCAGCGACGGATCCACGCCGTACTGCTGGAACGTTTTCTTCTGAGTCTGATTGGCCTGCATGATTCTGAGTCCATCGGACACCGCAGCGATCATGTCGGCGTTGCCTTTTTTCACGCCCACGCCGATCTTCATGCCGCTCGTCACCATGAAGCCGCGGGTGTAGAGCTGCGGGTTCTGTTTCGCGAGACCGTCGACGAGCGCGAGGTCGTACATCATCACGTCGGCACGATGACTGGCGACGAGGCGCGCACCCGAGGCGATATCGGCTGAAGTCATGATGGTCACGTCGGATTTGCCTTCGGCCTTGCACTTCGCGGCCTGCGCTTGCGCCATCGTGAGTTCGACTGTGCCGATGCCTGCTGTGACGGTGAGGCCGCAGAGCTTTGAGATGTCATCGATTTTTTTCGGGTTGCCGGCGGCCACCAGGCCGCCGGTACCGGCCTGCATATACGTGACGAAAGTCGTTTCCTTCGCGCGTTCGGGCGTGTAGTACAGCAAGTCCCACATGACATCGATCTGTCCGGCGCGCAGGGCCGGCAGCAGCCCGGGCCAGCCGGCGGTGAAGAACTCCGTTTTCACGCCCGCGCAATCGAACACGGCGCGAGCCATGTCGGCATCGGCGCCGATAATCTTGTTGAAATCCTTGCTGTCACGAAACGCATAAGGCGGCGACTCCGGATCGACGCCGATCTTGATGGTCTTTCCGGCCAGCGACGGATATTTCTGGGCCACTTTGGACGGTTCGCACGATTGCGCGGACGCGCCTTGTGCGAGAAGAAGGCTGGTGACAGCGCATAAGAGAAGCTTGAATGCTTTTGGCATGAACATGGCGAACCTTGATGAGGTTGAACAAAACATCGGTTAAACGGCTGATATGGCGATGCGGGAAGAGGGGGAGTCAGTGGCCAAGGAAGTCCATGTGACTTGCGATCGAACCCGGCGTAGTGATGCAGATCCGGCCTTCGTCGCGCGCGCGGACGATATGCTCGAGTGCCCGCCGCAAGTGAAGCAGGCGGTGCGGCTGTCCTGCCAGGTACGCATGCAAGGCAATGCCCATCACCAGCGGCTCGCGGGCGGATTGTCGCAGCATCTCCTCGAAGTGATCTATCACCAGATCGGCGAACGATCTTGCGTCCATCTGACGCGCGAGGATCATTGGAATATCGTTGACTTCTTCCGGATACGGAATTGCCCACAGCGGCTGACCGTTGCGTGTAACGAGGCGCGTGGGTTGATCGTCGTGACACCAGTTGAGCGTGTACTGGTAACCCGCTTCCGCCACGAGATCGCTGGTGACATGACTCTCGGACAACCATGGCGATAACCAGCCCGCTGGCTGCTGTGCACTTTCCGCGGCGATCCGCTCGCGACATGCCACGATCAGCGCACGTTCTTCGGCCTCGGACAGCGTTCCCTGTCTGTCTGAATTGGTATGGCCGTGGGCGACAAGTTCATCGCCACGTTGGGCGAACGCGGCGACCAGGTCAGGGCAGTGATCATAGAGCGCCGTATTGATGATGCCCGCTACCGGCAGTGCGAGCTCATCGAACAGATCGAGACAGCGCCATGCTCCCACGCGCAAGGCGTACTCGCGCCATGCGTGATTCAGTACGTCTGGCTCAGGCATCACTGGACCGATGGTCGGGCCAAGTCCTTCGCCGAACGCAAAGTGTTCGATGTTGAAACCGATATAGACGGCGAGGCGGGAACCGTCGGGCCAGCGATAGACGGGGCGGCCGCCGATCGGCGAATAATCAAAGCGCCCGTGGCCGGCCAGCGCGCGATATGCGGGAGAATCCATGGTGCAGTGTCCTGTCGAACGGCGCGTACGCCTGTGTTCACGTCAGGACCCATCGTACGGAAGCCAAAATCGCCGCATCGAGCTTGCTGCGAACAAACTCTTGTACGCGCGCGTATCGAGGCCGCCGCTTGCTACGTCACGCGGAGAACAGCGATTTCCGGATGATCGCGTGCACCCCCCAATTGCCGTCTACCACCTGGGTGACACCGAAGTCGATCGCGACTGAGATCAGCGAAATCGCCTCGTCCTCGGACAGGCCCTTGGTCGTCATCAGGAAGCGCCGCGTTTTGATGAAAGCGTCGCGCATCGCGAGGTCGAGCGTGGATTTCTCGTACACGGCGCTTTGCGCGCTCGTACCGAACTCGGCCAGATAGTTCGGATAGCTGAAGCCGTGGAGTACCCATTCGTCTGCGGTTTCTACTAATGGATACGTGAGGTCGGCGTACACCTCGTTGCCGAGCGTTTCTTTCTTGTGAAGCACGACCTGGAATTCGCCGGTGAGCGAACACTCGATCGCGGTGCCGCAGAGTTCCGAGTCTCCTTGCGACGCATGCGGGTCGCCAATGGAGAGGAGGGCGCCGGGCACCCCGACCGGCAAGAACACGCTAGCGCCGCGGGTGACGCGCCAGTTGTCGAGATTTCCGCCGAAGGTGGAAGGCGGAATCGAATCGATTAGCCCATCCTGCTGCGGCGCGACGCTGATCACGCCAAAATGCGGACGCACCGGAATCTGGACATTCTTCAGGATGTCGTGATTCTCGACCACTGTCGAATGATCGACCGGCACGCCAGGATAATCGATTGTCGGATGCATCACGCCGAAAGGATCACGCTGCGGCGTCCAGCGGAAGTTGTAGACGGCGCGGGCGCAGGCGGTCTCACTGTCGGTTGCGTCCGCATCGAGCTCATAGATGGTGACGACCTCGCGCGGTTTCGGCTCGGTCAACAGCTCGCGATAGTGAAATCCCCACCACGCGGCAGCATTGCTGCCGAACGCACGGCCGGCGAATTTTGGATTGGCGCAACGCCGCGGGTGAATGTCGAGGATGCGCACTTCCAGCACATCGCCGGGTTGCGCTCCGCGCACGGCGATAGGTCCGGTGCAGATGTGCACGCCGAAGCCTTCTCCTGCGCCACGTCCGTAAATGGACGCGTCCATGGGGCCCGCGCCGCGGCGGTTCACGTTCTTGCGCGCCGCGGTCCAGTGGAACACGCTTTCTGCGCCAGGATCGCCACGCACCATCCGCTCCCAGTCATCCGCCGCGTGTTGCGTGAGTGTTTCGATAGTCACGGTGTCTGCGCTGTCGATTTCCAGCACGGGCTTCAGATCGTGACTGAAGTAACCCCAATGAATTGTATTGGCCGTCGCGCGCAATAGATGATGACGCGGCTTGCTGGACTCGCGGGTGGGCGATGGGGAAGGAGCTTCGGGTTGCGTCGTAAAGTACGGCTCGTCCGCGGTTTCCTGAACGGCACCCTGGCCGGCGAGTTGTGCATGTACGAGCAGGTTCCCCGCGTTGACGGGCAAGCCGCGCGAGATACGCTGCACGAGATGGCGCGCCAGTTCGAGACCCGCTTCGTGCCGGAACGTGCGCGGCGATGCCCGATATTGCTCCCGGAAGGCGCGGCTGAAATACGCAGCGTCGTTGAAACCCCAGCGGAAGCAGAGATCGGCAATGGAAAGCTTTTCGTATAGAGGATTGACCAGATCCGCGCGGCAACGCTCCAGCCTGCGCGAGCGCAGATAAGTCGAGAAGTTCTGTCCGACGGCTTCGAACAGCTTCTGTAGATAACGCGGCGAGACGCGCTCCTGTTTTGCTATCGATGTCAGCCCCAGATCCGGATCCGCTAAATTGGCCTCGATGGTTCGGCACACCCGCGAAAAAAGGGCGGCTTGAGAGGGAGTGAGGCCACTGAAGCTGCCTTCCTTGTCATGACCGACGAGAGACGCGACGAGGAACTCCGCAAGCGCGAGTTCCAGCGGACGCAACTCGTCGAGCGACAACGTTTCCACGCTTTCCGCAACCGAGCGCAGAAAGCCGGAAAACACATGGCCGATACCGGCGTCTCCTGGCAACCGCCCGGCACGCAATGAAAACGGTGTAAGAAGACGTGCGTTGATCGCAGCGCGGGGCACGCGGATCACAAACGCTCGAAAGTCTGACGCGAACGACAGGAGCGCTTCCTCGCGCGAGGAAGCATAGACGATATCGCCGGTAGCAACGCTCTCGCTCGCACCGTCGGCGACAAGCGTCAGGCAGCCGTCGATATGCAGCGCGATCAGGAGACTGTCGGCGCCGTCGACGTTGAGTTCGATGGTTTGCGCGAAAGCGGCGAGTGCGATCAACTCGAAGCCGTTGGTCGACGTGCGTGACCTGATCGTGCCATGCAAGTGGGGCGCGGCTGCCCCAGGCGCGCCGGAACGCAGGCCAAATCGGCCCAGCTCCGCTTTCCATGCTCGCAGGCGATCTGTCTCGGCGTATGACTCGGTGGTGAAACGCTGTAGATCCAACCCAAGGCTCCCGTACGCTGACGAACGTCAGTCGAGTTGTTCAAGGGCAATGTCCGTGCCATCGATAACAGCCCGGTTGGCGCCGCAGCGCTGCGCTACGGCAGTGCGTGGACGCACCGCCGTAGCGCGCACGCACAGCTCACGCGCGAGGTTGTTTCTTCGGAGGAAAAATGCTGCGGGGGATTTTGCAGTGAATGCCCTGACAGCCATCGACCACCTGCGTCACGGAGAAATCGGCCGCAACGCTCATCAGCGAATAGGCGTCGTCGCGTGATAAGCCTTGCCGTTCGGTAAGCAGAAGCAACATGTCGCGTGAAGCGTTTCTGGTTGCGATATTCAGATCTTCATCGAAACCGTGGACGATCCAGTAATCCGGTGTCTCCAGCAGCGGTGAAGGAAATGTAAAGTCCCGCCGCAGCACGATCTGGAACATCACATTGAGCGAGGCCTCAATTGCGGTGCCGCTAATCTCGCCATCGCCTTGCGATACATGAGGATCGCCAATCGAGAAGAGACCGCCGTCCACCGCGACCGGGTAATACATGGTGGATCCAGCGCCGATGCGCCAGTTATCGATATTGCCGCCATGCGCGCCGGGAGGCACGGTGCTCACGCGGCCAGCCACGTCGGGCGCGACGCCTGCAGTGCCCAGGTGAGGGCGCACCGGCACACGAATGCCTTCGAGCGCGAGTTCGCGGCAGCAGTCCCGGACCTCCGATCGTTTGCCCGGCACCAGATATTTTCCCGGGTAGTCGTATGCATACAATGCGTGAGCCGTATTGGACGTCTGATCGAGTTCATAGATCGTGACGCGCTCTTTGTCGAAGTCGGTAAACAGATGACCCCAGTGCGCGGCGAGATTCGAGCCGTAATTGAAGCGCGGGTTCATTTGCAGGTAACGCACCTCGAGCAGGTCGCCGGGTCTTGCGTCTCTCACGAAGATCGGCCCCGTCATAAGATGCACACCAGGTTGCCGGTCAGATTCCGGAATCGTGTCGTAAAGCGCCCGCACCGTGTCGTCCATCATCAGGTCCGGCGCGTCGCCCGCATGATGCGTGATTGCTTCGGCGCGCACGAAGTCGCCGCTCTCGACGATCAGTGCGGGCGCTAGCGCCGCGTCAAAGTAGCCCCAGTGGACATTCCGTGTAATGGCTGGCAGTTCGTGAAGCATGCTTGGCTTGGCTCCGTAAGAGTATGCGGTCGGTGCGGCGCTACCGATGGCAGATCGTACGGGCGACAAAATGCAACGACTTGGGCGGCTGCGCACAAAAGCTTGTGCATGAGCGAATCACGTCTACCGGCCCTGACTTACTTCAGTAGCGACTTCAGCGAACGCGCGCGCAGCGGCAGTTCGATAGGCGCCTTTGCGCCGCAACGGCGCAGCAGTTCGCTGCGGTAGGAAGGATCGAGCTTGAGGAGTAACAGATCATCGACCGCCGCCTTCGATGCGAAATGGGGGAATTTCACGACGACGCGGGGGGCTGCCCGCTGTCGCGCGGGCAACAGTCTCATTTCGTGCCAGACCGCGACAGCGGGTCCCGACGGTGGCTTCATCGCCACCGATAGTCAACTAAATTGCTTCTACTTACCCGATGTCGGCGACTTCACACTCGGCGTCGCCAAGGTGTTGTTGCCACCCACGGGTGCGGTAGCGCCGGAAGTCGAATCGCTATTGACGCTGCTCGGCAGCCCCGAATTGGGATGCCCCGACATGCCGCTGTCCGAATTGGTGGTGCCCGGTGTGCCGTAGCCGCCCGTTGCACTATTCACCTGGTTTGCGGGGCTAGCCGTGCTGCCTGTCGAACCGTTACCGCTGGAGCCACCGGCGGCCTGGGCGTAGGCGCCGCCGGACAGCGTGAGTGCGGCGACAGCCGCGAGTAACGCGCTCGTTGCCTTGCTCATGATTTCTGCCTCCTTAGTCAGAGAGAATAGGGATGCAGCCGTCGGCCGCATTCTTATTACGTATGCAGCAATCCACGTGCCGGACGCCGCGCGGTGGAACGTCTGTCCGTGGCGACAGACAACGGTGAATGCCCCAGGACCAGACTTCCTTTCTGCATGCCTGTTTGCAGAGCGCTCGGGGCGAGCTTCGGCACGTGCCCGACTGCGTCATACGCGTCATAGAGACTGCCGAACTCCCGCATGACCTGCTCAACGGACGGGGCGCTGCCAGGTTTTGACGAGGTCCGGCTATAGACATTCGTGCCGATGTACCCCGCAACGGCGCTAGCGCGTGCCGAGGCGCGCGTGATTGCGCGTCAGCTCGATCACGAAGTCAAGAAAAGCGCGGGTCTTTGCCGGCACGTGGTGCCGGGATGCGTAGTAGACGTATAACGGATACCGTTCGTCTACCCATTCGGGAAAGAGATTGATTAACCGGCCGTCGGCAATCAGGGGCTCGGCGCCGAGCAGCAACATCTGCGCAATTCCGGAACCGGCGAGACATGCGTTGAGCAAAGCGCCCGGGTCGTTGACCGTGAGTCGTCCCTGAGTGTCGACCACAATGCGTTTTCGCTTGCGATGAAATTCCCACTGGAACGGCTTGCCTGTCTCCGGGTTGCGAAATTCAAGGCATCGGTGGCTTCGGCCTTTGAGGTCCTCGGGTCTTGACGGCCGTCCCCAGCGAGCAATGTACGAGGGCGCCGCGACCGTCACGATGCGGGTGTCGAGCAGCTTTCTCGCGATCAGGGTAGACGCTTTGGGTTCGCCGAATCGCACGGCGAGGTCGAAGCCGTCCATGACGAGGTCGCCAAGACTGTCTCGCGCGATGAACTCGATTTCGAGTTCGGGGTGTGCGTCCATGAACGCATCGAGTTGTTGCCCGAGAATGGTCCGGTAGACGACAGGATCCAGATTGATTCTCAGCTTTCCACGCACAGCGGACGCGCCACCTGCCGCAGCGGCCGCTGCTTCTTCCAATCCGGCGAGATGGGGCATGACCTGCTCGTAAAAGCGGCGGCCCTCTTCAGTCAGGGAGACGGAGCGCGTTGTCCGGCTGAAGAGCCGGATGTTCAACCTTTTTTCCAGCCGCGCAATCGCCCGGCTGACGCCCGGCGGCGTCATTCCTATCACCTCCGAAGCGGCCACAAACGTTCCCGCATCCACTACGGCGGCGAACACGCTAATGCTGCCGGAAAGCTTCTCGCTACTGGATCTCATGGTTACTCGAGTTAATGCGCGTGGCGCAGCGCGATCGACCAGGTGAAAGCGAACGCTGCGCCGCGCAGCAGTTCGGAGTCTCCGTTGATCATGCCAAATAGGTGACTCATTGTCACTTATCTGATGACATCCATGTCATTTTGTTTTGTTTGGTGCTTGTCCAGAATACGTCTCACCGAGACATCCGCTGGACGCCTCAACGGGAACCGCTCACAGCGCGCGTTTTTCGCCAATCACTGATGCACTGCGATGCCGCGCTTCATTCACTCATTCGGGAAGAAACGAAAAATGGCAGTTCAAACAGATCGTCGCCGTCTTCTGAAGGGAGCGTCGAGCCTGCTGGCTCTCGCGACACTTGGTGGCGTCGCGAGCCGCGACGCGCGGGCAGTATCGCAGCGCGCTCGTGGCGACGCCGCGCTGGCGCATCACCCGGCCTACAGTTCGATCGATCAATGCTTGCAACGGGCGGTGGACGACGGCACGGTTGCCGCTGTTGTCGCCATGGGCGCAACCGACCGCGGACTGGTTTACGAGGGAGCGTGTGGCCGGGCGAACGCCCGCACTGGCGAGGCCATTAGTCCTGACACAGTCTTCTGGCTCCTGTCGATGACAAAGGCGATCACCGCAACCGCGTGCATGCAGCTCATCGAACAGGGCCGACTGCGGTTGGATCAACCTGCGGGCGACATCCTGCCGCAGTTGAAGTCGCCTCAAATCCTCGACGGATTCGACGTCTCCGGGCAGCCCAGGCTGCGTCCTGCGCGCAATGCGATCACGGTGCGCCATCTCCTCACGCATACCTCCGGCTTCACGTACAGCATCTGGAGCGACGAGCTCAGCCGGTACGAGAAGGTAACGGGCATGGCGGACATCGGCTATTCGATGAACGGTGCATTCGCGGCGCCGCTGGAGTTCGAGCCGGGCGAGCGCTGGGAGTACGGCATCAGCATGGACTGGGTCGGCAAACTGGTCGAGGCCGTGACCGATCAGTCGCTGGAAGTCTACTTCCGCGAGCACATCTTCGATCCGCTGGGCATGCGCAACACGGGCTTTCTCATCGGCAGCAAGCAGAAGCAGCGCGTCGCCACCATGCACAGGCGTCAGGCGGACGGCTCACTCGCGCCCGAGCCGTTCGAGATCAACCAGCGCCCCGAATTTTTCATGGGCGGAGGCGGGCTCTTCAGCACGCCGCGCGACTACATGGCGTTTCTGCAGATGCTGTTGAACGGCGGCACGTATCGCGGCGAACGCGTGCTACGCGGCGACACCGTCGCGACGATGTTCCGCAATCACATTGGCGATCTGCAGGTCACGGAAATGAGGACGGCGCAGCCGTCGTGGTCGAACAGCTTCGATCAGTTTCCGGGCGCCGCGCACAAGTGGGGGCTGTCGTTCGACATCAATACAGAGCAAGGACCCCACGGACGAAGCGCAGGCAGCGTGAGTTGGGCCGGATTGTTGAACACCTACTTCTGGGTGGATCCGGTCAAGCGTGTCGCCGGATCACTCTTTACGCAGATGCTGCCCTTCTACGATGCGCGCGTAGTGAATCTCTACGGACAGTTCGAGCAGGCGTTTTACGACGGTTTGCGTCGCGCGTGAGCGATTGGCCGTCGGCACGTCGACGCTGCGTCACCCGATATATCCACACAGGAGAACGAGCAATGTATGCAATCACAGGAATCACCGGCAAGGTGGGCGGCGCACTGGCCCGCGAACTTCTGGCTGCTGGTCAGCCGGTGCGCGCAGTCGTGCGCGATGCGACGCGGGCACAGGCGTGGGCAGAACGAGGTTGCGAGATCGCGACGGCTTTCATGGAAGACGCTTCGTCACTCGCCGCCGCGTTCGAAGGCGCGACGGGCGTTTTCATCCTGCCGCCTTCGGAGTTCGATCCGGAGCCCGGGTTTCCGGAAGCGCGCACAGTGATTGACGCTGTGTCCGCAGCACTACTGAAGGCACGGCCCGACAAGGTTGTTTGCCTCTCGACGATCGGCGCACAGGCCGACGAAGTCAACCTGCTCACTCAACGCACGCTGATGGAGCAGGCGCTGCGCGAGATGCCGATGCCCGTGACGTTCCTTCGGCCTGGCTGGTTCATGGAGAACGCCGCATGGGATGTTGCGTCTGCAAGCGACGATGGCGTCATCGCCAGTTACCTGCAGCCGCTCGACAAGCCGGTGCCGATGGTCGCCACCGCGGACGTAGGCCGCGTTGCTGCGGAACTGCTGCAGCAGACGTGGCGCGGGGTGCGCGTCGTCGAGCTTGAAGGTCCACGCCGGGTCAGTCCTAACGATCTCGCAGCGGCTTTCGCCGGCGTGTTGCGTCGTCAGGTACGTGCAGAAGTCGTCGAAAGGCAGACGTGGGAAGCGCTGTTCCGCACGCAGGGCATGAAGCATCCTCTACCGCGCATGCGCATGCTGGACGGCTTCAACGAAGGCTGGATCGATTTCGAAAACAGTTCCGATGGAATCTTGCGCGGCCACGTCGAACTGGAGACCGTTCTGGGCGAGCTTGTGTCGCGTCGAACCTGACCAGAGCCGATAGCGCGGCGCGTGGACTCAGGGCCTTGCTCTACCGATGCATCAGGTTTTCGTTCAAACAAGGAATACACGATGGAATACAGCACGCTTGGCAGAACTGGTCTACGCGTTTCACGGCTGAGCCTGGGCGCAATGACTTTCGGTGCCGGCTCGGGCATCTGGGGCAATATTGCCGGCTTGAAAAGCGATCAGGCCGCCCGGCTCGTCGCGATGGCCGTGGAGCGTGGCGTCAATCTGATCGACACGGCGGACGCCTATTCGCAGGGCCGCTCAGAGGAGGTCGTTGGCCATGTGCTGAAAGCGCTGGGGCTGGACGAAGATCGAATGCTCGTCGCGACCAAGGTTCGGTTACGCACCGGCACGGGCCAGAACGAAGTGGGACTGGGCCGCTCGCACATCATGCGCTCGGTCGAGACAAGCCTGAAGAGACTCGGTCGCGATCACATCGACCTGTTCCAGTTGCATGACCGTGACGCGCTCGTTCCGCTCGACGAGACGCTTCGTGTGCTGGACGATCTCGTCACCCAAGGCAAGGTCCGTCACATTGGCGTGTGCAATTTCAGTGCAGCCGATCTCGAACGAGCCGTCGGCATAACGTCCCGTACCGATCGGGCTCATGTCGTGAGCAATCAGGTGCACTATTCGCTGACGAGCCGCGATATCGAACACGAAATCATGCCGGTTGCCGCGTCAAACAAAATGGGCCTTCTGGTCTGGAGTCCGCTCGCAGGTGGCTACCTGAGCGGCAAGTACGCGCAGAATGGCGAAGCTGCCGGGCGGCGTGCGAAACTCGACTTTCCGCCGGTCGATCTAGTCAGGGCGGAGCCGATCCTCGCAGTATTGCGTGAAGTCGCCGGCGAACTGGCGGCCACGCCGGCTCAAGTCTCGTTAGGCTGGTTGCTTGCGCGCGAGCCGATCACTTCTGTCATCGTCGGAGCCCGCACGTGCGAGCAACTCGCAGCCAACCTCGACGCACAGAATCTCGCATTAACCGCCGAACAGTGTGCCCGGCTCGATAAAGTATCTGAGCCGTCGGTTCCCTTTCCCTACTGGATGCAACGCTTTCATGACCGCGACCGCATCTGCGGATGAGTGGCGGGGGAGGCGGTTGAATGGGGAGTGCCTGTGGCCGTGTGCGGCAGCTCATCCTCGAATAGCCGCCGCTCGAAGTCTGCGGCTGGCCGACCGGAAGGGGGCGACTGCGGCCTCATGAGACTGTGGGGGACGTTCCCCGGAGCGAGCGCCCGTCGAAGCATCGCCGCATCGACCGAAGATTCGGTTTGCGCATCGCACATGTCCGGTGATGGCTTCCTTCTCATCGTCTCTTCAACGGTTATGCGCGGTCTGCGGATGCGCTGACCGCGCGCGAATGTTCCGCCTGCTATCGGGTGGCCACACCGGCGAGTTGTCCTACGCCGTCTGCCGTTTGCTTGCCCACGTTTCTCGCGACGACACCCAGGCCGCCCATCATGGTGACGCCTGTGTCGGCCACCTCAAACGTGGCTCCCGCGACCGTCACCGTTCCCTTGATGTGGTCGCTGCCGGACAGTGCACCAAACATGATTCGTGCCGCGGCGGGCCGCGTCTTGAATTCCGTGACGTGAAGAACGACCGGCGCACCGGACGCAGCGACGGGCACACCGATCTTCGTCAACTCGGCACGGAATGCCCCGACGACTTCCTGCTTCGCTTCGGCAGAAATGTCGAACGATCCTGCATCGATCTGCAGATCGCTTACACCGGCAGTGAGCACCGTGGCCACTTCGTGTCCGCGGTCGGCAGGTAGTGGATTCGTGGTCGGAGTTCCCGCACACGCTGAGAGAAGGACGACGCAGATGGCTGAAATCGGGACGAGACGCATTGATAGTTTCCAGTTTAGGGATGTGGGGCCGGCGGAAAATCCGGGTCAAAGGCTTGCGGTGGAGTCGGCGTATTTGCCAGGACTTACCCACGTTGTACGGTCGCGCGGTGACTGAATATCGGCTATGGACGACAGGTCTTTAGCGTCCAGGTACTGCACTATTCGTTTTTCAGCGCGTGCACCGGCTTTCGGCGTATCAGACGCGCGTAGTTAGCCATGAAGGAAAAGTACGATGCGTGCGCCTACCGGTTTCGAAAACTCGTTGGCGCAGTGGACGAAGCCCGGAGGCCGTGAAAAAGCGGCGTATGTCGGTATCAAGGGGGCGCCATCTGCGTGCAGTCCGTTCTTGACGGCGTACGTCACGATGCCACCGACATACTGCCGTGCCTTGGTCGCGAGGTTAGGCGCATGAGAGGCAATCGCTTCGAATACGGGCTTGACCTCAGATGTGGCAAGCGTCGAGATGGGCTTGTTGCGGAGTGCGTAAGTCAGGTACTCGCGCACGACAAACTCCGCTTTCCGGTAGGTTTCGTCCGCCCGTATTCGGTCGTCGATAGCGGAGCAGTCAGGTTTTGTTGTCGTCTGACCAGCATGGTCCAACATCCCGATTGCGTCTAAACGCAAAAAATCACCGATGTCGGTGCAACGCCCGAGACCTGCAAAAACAAAAAACCCCGTAAAGTTTTTAACCTTACGGGGTTTCTCGAACTACTGCGGCTTGAGCTAAAACCAAGCCGGAACAACTGTTGGTGCCAGGAGAGGACTCGAATAAACGTTATTACTCATTGAATTTGCTATGTATTTATGCATTTTTTGGCCACACGTATACGCATATGTATACGTAACCAAGCGAATTGAGTTGGCTCAGCCTGTTAAGAAGAGTCCGCTTCAATGTGCCAGAGCTGGGTTTCGACGAATACCGCAAGCTGCTGGAGCCGCCGACAAGCATTGGCGATGGATCGGCTCCTTGTAAAAACGGGTTGGAACTCCGCTGCCGGCAAGTGGTGCGGTTTCCGCCGACTCCTGAAGGCGAAGCACTGTTTGCTCCATGTCGGTCGTGAACTGTCGGCGATTGGCAGGAACGCTGCTGCGACTCCGATTGCTCGCTGGCAGAAGCGGTCTGCCTATAGGGCGTCGCTGGGAAGTGTTTTCGTGCCTTGGGTGGTCGGGTGGACACCGAGCTTCCGGGCATTTCTGCGGTGAAGAGCCTCTTCTTAATGTCGTCAGCAAAGACACCTTGCCGAAGGCACAGTCGTTCCCCCTGCGTGCGCGACTCTTTGATGAGCTGACATCGGTTTCAAGGATAGCGGCTGACATCAATGTCCGCACTCGAAACGTTGTCCATTCCGATCGCGCGACAACGCCACGCAGTTCACACAGGGAACGATGAACCGCCTGACGTCTACAGCTCCGGCATGATTGGCCACATCACCTGTCCTGCGGCGGGGGGATGCTCTCCGGACAGCGTGATACGAACGTTGCGCTTTGTACGGCGACCAACGTAAGACGTATCGTCATCCGGAGCGGATCGCATGTCCGACGGGAGAACGGCATGGGCTCTGGCTAGCGCGTTCTTTACGGCAACGGCGACGATACCGTTGGTTTGGCGACTGACCCACTGCGCGCCAATCCCCGGTTTTCCGTCGATATCAGCGCGCATGAGCGGGAGTGCCGGTCATGACGAGACGTCTGCGTCGTCTGAGCGGAGCTTGACAGGCGCCCGATAGCGCGCAGGATTCTTCAGAAACTGATCGATGTCCGCGACGCGCCAACCGACCATCCGTCCACCGAGCGGGATCGCAGACGGAAAGGTGCCATCCCGCATGCGCTTGTAGATCGTCGAGCGCGACAAGCCTGTCTTCGCCTCCACCTGCGAACGGCGCAGAATGGCGAGTGATTCTTTCTCTTCCGCAAACATGATGCACGCTCCAACAAGTCATCCGGCACGAACGTGACCGGTACAGGAGGGCATTCAAGCAGTCATTTGGACCATCTGCCAAACCCGTCTTATCGACGGGAGATCCCGTCGATAAAAGCGCTACGTCCGGCCGGACGTTGCCACTCAGCGAAATGACGGCGCCAGGTGCACAGGTGTCGATCACAATGATGCGCAATAATCGGCGGACGCAAGACATGCGCGCTCTTCACAAGTCACGACTTCTCTCTTGCCGCGCTGTAGACGTCGCTGGTCAGAGGTTCTTGCAGCGAACGGTGCGATGCGTCCGAAGTCAGTTGTTCGTCGGGCAACACCACCTGGTACTCCACTATCAGAACGCTATCAGCGACGATTGTCCAGCGGTTAAAACAAACAGCATCGAGCCGTATGGATACCTCGTCGCGCTGTTCAGGCACTGCCGTGTGTACAGAACGTGAACGATTACGTCGCGCTGTTACCTTCGCGTCCCATCACTTCCACAGACTGACGAACAGCGGGTCGCACAGCCCAAGTCAGGTCGGCTATTGCGCGCTTACCATTGTTCGATAAGCCACGGTGCGAGCCGGCGTCGGAATGGCCGTTCTAAGCAGCCATGTATGTTGTTTTGGGGGACGAGATCTGACTCCTTCCCGGGAAATTCGCGAAGAACCTTTTTTGACCTGACAGGCGCTCGCACACGGCAGGCTCGTCAGCCATTACGGAGATACAGCCAGACCAGCTCGACTGGGGCGACAAGAATCGCGAAGCACCGCCAGAAAAGCATGGTGAAGACCCAAAGATCGCACACGCGGGCGAGGGAAAGATGATAACGGTGTCGCTGATGATGTACCCGGTCACGCTATCACAGACAAAAGCGCGAGTAGGGATACAAGAGCGTATTGAGGACAAGGACGACCTGCAGGTGGACTGGCAAGGCGAGCAGCGTCGCGCGGTGTTTCATGGCGAAAAACAGCGGAAAGAAAAGACTGAAGAGCAACAGGCGGGCATAGTAGCGCGACCAAAGGACCGTACAAGAACGCGATGCATTAGGTACTGCCTGTTGCATCTTGCAACGATCCCGACGCGCGACGTTCACGGAACCGGCCGCAGGGACCTGCGGGCGGATGGGCCGCTATCGCGCTACGTTTCCTTTCGTCATCTCGGATGACTCGTGGTCGAACGTATGGCGTCCCACTGCCCTGATGGCGAGTCTGGCAAGTGCAGTTCAATCCGTGCACTCCGAACATTAGGAGGACAGGTGTAACAGTCGGAACGGTGATGTCCGCATGGATCGCGAACCAATAAGGTTGAACGCACACCCATAAAACTTCGATGGTTTGGGGACTTTTCCCAGGCGAAACCGCGATTGTGGCCTACTCGTGGGCATCGATGGCCTCGCATCGGATAACAGGTCTGGGTTGCGGCGGGTTTCCCTCCGGCTGTTCGAGTCGCACCAGGAACTCAAACTTCGGGTCCGTGAGCTTTTCGAGTGCTTCTTTCGTGGCACCGAGCGTGATGAGACATTGCACGTCCCAGTTGTGGCCGACGAGAAGTCGTCCGGTGATGTCATTGCACTCGGTCAACAGGATCGCGCCCACCGGGCTGTAGCGCTCGGCAAATCGTTCGATACGGCGCTCGATGAAGCCGATGTCTTCGTAGGCGAGGATTCCGCCGATCCGCAGTGAGACAGTCTGCGCGATACTGTCGTGGGCAAGATAGACTTCGGCAATTCCCTTGAGGTGCCGACGCACGGTTTCAATGTCGTCGGGTTCGAACTCATCCGACACGGGCATGGCGCCGGTCAGGGCATAGCGGAACTTTTCAGGCATGGTCAACTCCCGTCTCTGTTGAAGAAAGTAGTGGCTTGTCGTGGGCCGCTTCGTGCAGTTGGTCCTGTATCCGGGAGCGAACGAACCGTGTGCGCTCGTCTTCGGCAGCGTGCCGGATGCGCTCGCTATCCAGTTCGGCGAGCAGCTTGACATGGGCTGGCAGGCCGAGCGGGAAGAAAGACATTTCGCCCATGCACTGGCGATAGAAGATGGCACCGGCGGCGGCCCACCTCTGGGCGAAGCGTACAAGTGCGTCTTCGACTTCGGGACTATCGGGATAGGCGCAGCGCACGCTTATGAGGCAGGTCTGCGTGACGCTGTCCGTTGCAAAATACGCGGTGGAAGGATCGGGGAGGTTGCCCACCAACTCATCGCCGTGGGTTCGGCGGAAATCCGCGCGTACTGGGAGGGCTCCGCGGATTTCGTAGCCGAATGCGCTACGTTTGTCGTAATGCAATGACATCATCGCCTCCTGGGAATCGGTCATGGGAACGCAGGCCGGATTTGCCTGCACTGCGATACCATAGGCGCCTGACACAGGCGACGGTCGGGGAGCAAGATGCGCGAAGGCCTGATATCGCAACGATCGCGCATATCCCTGCAATTCACCTTCAGCGCGACGGTCCGGTATTCGTCGTGCTGAGTGCCATGCAAATGGTCGTTTGCCGCGCGGACAGGCACCGCGTTGCGGAACACAGTGAACACGCCGGTCGCATCGCCGGTCTGACCGCCATCGCCAGCCGGTTTTGCCGCAGTCGCAGTGATCCGTCACATGGAAGCGTATTGCTCGCTGTGCACGTCGAGCACCTGCAGCAGGGGAGGTGTCGTCCGCGAGGCGGAAACCAGATGGCCAGTCGTTCATTTCTATCAATTGAACGATAATGACGGTAATTGTAGGTTCAAATGACACATTGTCAAGAGGAAAATCTGTCAAATGGATGTTTTCGGGGAGCGGCTCAAGGAAGAGCGAGCGAGACTAGGCCTGAACCAGTCGGAGTTCGCGGCCTTGGGCGGCGTTAAACAACATGCCCAGTTCCAGTATGAAAAAGGCATGCGGCGGCCGAACTCCGATTATTTGAGTGCGCTCGCTGGGGCAGGGGTGGACGTCTGGTACCTGCTCACAGGGGAGAGGGGCGCCCGGCTTGAGAGCAGCGACGAGCAACGGATCGTTGCGGGGTTCCGCGAGTTGGACGGTCGCAAGCGCGATGCGTTGGTTGTGCTCGTCGAGGCGTTTGCCGGACCGATGGAAAAATGATTCTGTGACACGAATTTCGGCGCATGCGACCAGCGGACATGCGAACGTCGGCTAAGGCCTGAGAGCCGTCCTATATATCGCGATGGGTCGACAGGCCCCACCCGGTCCGTCTACTGCAGATCGCCCCCGAGCGAATTCTAGGAAGTGGAGTCACCGCGATCGTGGATACATCACATTGCGGCGCCTGTCTGCGACAAAGCAGCGTTGATGTGCGGTAGATATGCAGGAACTCGACTACAAGCGCCCGCAATTCAGGCGGCCAGTCACTCTGCATGGGGTGCAGGTGGTCGGAGGTTCAAATCCTCTCGCCCCGACCAAAGAATCAACGCCTTACAAGCATCGCTTGTGAGGCCTTTTTCTTTGGCTTCGAGAATAGTGCCACTTTTAGGCCACTCGAGTACCCGGAACGCGGTGGAAGTTCTGGGTACGTACGGGAATTGGCTCAAGTTGTTCTTGCGGATTCAACCGGTCGATGCAACACAATCGAAGCTGCGTGAGCAGCGGGAGTGTTGCAGATGAAGTACAGAACCCGGATCTATTACAGCGAGAGCCAGAAAGCGCTGATGTGGGAACAGTGGCGCAAAGGCGAACTCATCCCGCTGATTGGCTACGCGATAAAAATCGGAAGGATTCGGCTTCATTTCCTCTTGCCAAGGCGAGGCTTCGCCTCTTCGCCGGATGAGACGGGAACTCCTGGGAACTTTGGGGACGAGGCCAGCGCGACACGACTCTGAGTTCGCGCAATTTCATTCCCGGCGGGTATTTGTCACGCTCCGAATTGCGCTCTAGATTGCTATATGTCCGGTTCGTGTCGGACGCTTTCAGAAGGAGTCTGGCGATGGGTGATCAAGTCCTTGAGAATCCGGCAAAGCAACGTTTGATTCGCCTTCGCGAGCTGCGTCTGCGTGTTGGCCTAGGCACAAGTACTGTCTATCGGTATCTGGCCGAAGGTAAATTTCCACGGCCAGTACAAATCGGTGGTGGGAGGGTTGCATGGCTAGAGACCGACGTTGATGCATGGATCGTAGACCGCGTTGAGGCCAGTGGGCGCGGAGCAACCTAGCTTTGTTCGATTCTGTCGCGGCGGTTTGTGTGAAGGAAGCCGTTGAGCGCGACAAAACGCGGACTTGGAAAGCTTGAGTCGTGCGATCGTAATGCTACAAAAAATGCTTCGTTATCCTTTTAATAGCATCTCCGTCGCCGCCAGAAAGATTCCCGAGTAGTCCACCTTTTCAGGAAGCCTAGCCCGGAGGCCACGGCATCGACCCTCCCGAGTTTTTTCGCGATAGCTACTAACAGCGCAGACGGGAGGAGCGCGACTGTCGTGCGTCGCCCGGCGCGACAGGCGTGAGCGTTCTCCAATGATCCACGCGTTAGATGGTGGGCTGAAGCGAGGATGCTTTTCAGATTGCGCTCGCCCCAATGGGTGCGTAGCAGGCGGTTGTTCCCGCTGACGGACCGGAACGCGGAAGGCGCATTCCTGTCTTCCGCATGTCACTGCCGGCTGCGCTGTCGAGTGCTCGCAGATAGGTCTTGCGTCCGCGCGAAGAACATCAGGGTGCATTGCGTCGCTACGGCGCCGGTAACTGTCCGCATGCCGATCGGCTGTTCACGCCCACCTTGGCGCGGTGACGGGCCGGCCCCTTGCATCCGGCGACGCGCACTTGCCCGTGCAGCTTCTCGTCTTCATGTCGACGGCCGACAGTGCCGAATGGCGGCTTCTCACACGCTATGCCGAGTGTCGCATGAAGCGGTTCCTGTTTACTGCGTAGGGCGCGCTCTTCGGCAGGCACAGCGCCCATGCCGTGTTTACAACCGGCCGCCATTGCCGGCAGGACCGCTGTCGGCATTTTGCCCGACCATCTGCACCGAGAAACAGAGGCGAATTTCGCTCGCGCAAAACGAACTCACCTTGGCGGATACCTCATTCTGACGGTGCAACTAACGGTCATGCTAGCTTCACTCCGCCACGATCACGGACCGCCGACGCACGACCGCCACGCGGAGACGGAGCACCGGGGTCTTATCGACTATGGTCGATCATGCCAGTCGAGGCGTTAAGCTACTGCCGATCTCGCCGCTTCCAAAGTCCGAGGAGATCACTGCTTACCGGCACACTGCAAACGCAAGAAGGCTGGAAATAATCATGAGGTTTTTCGTGGAAGTCGTTGACTGAGCGCCCGTTATTCTCGTTGAACGGAAGGACTGTTACTTTCATCGTGTCTATTCGCGGACTCGACGTCGAATGTCCAGTGCGCCGAGATACACTCGAACGACGCTTCTTCCTGCCGCGCGACATTTGTTGGGCGGGCCTTGGGCAAGCTGCGCGGAAAAGCCACCGGTTCTGACATGCAAAAGTGAAGGGGCGGATAGTTGTGGCTATCCGCCCCTTCGTTTCTGGACATCTGCCGCTTCTCTGGAGAAAGGCGCTCGCACAACTGATTTTGTTACTACTTCTCAACTAACTTTGGGACTACGATGCGGCGGGTGGTCGTCGCTTGCGCACGACGCTCAGCCGACCTCCTGGTTGCGGCGTGTCCGCTTCAGTCAAGAAACAGTGAGGTGCCCTTGGCAGTCGACAAACAGTTAGCTAGCGGCCACGCTCGCGGCCATCGGGCTCGCGTTGATCACTCGCGCCAAGGCAGGGTAGGGCAGCGGGACGCTGCTGTCATGACGGGGCATCCTCGCGGAGCGCCCCAGTCCCGCTATGGCGTCGGTGACTGTCGGCGCGCACGCCTGCATGTGGAGCATTTCGAGAGCGGGGGTTTTCGGGGGGCGCGGGCGATGTGGCGAGAGACGCTTGTCGACCCGTTACTGCCCTTCGTCGAGAGTCTTCTCGCGTCTCCATCATGTTTGAGAACGGCCATACAGGCCAAGTCCAATGACATCTCTGGAGTGGTTCGTCGGCACCAACTCTGCACAATCACTAGCCAGTTTGCCTTGTTCAGGGTGGTCGATCTTCATGGACGTCGCAAGCGTGACGAGGTAGGAGGACGGTAAAGACGGTTTCAGATTCGTCGGACCTTGCGTCCACTTCCCCTCCGTGGGCGCGGGCAATTTGTCTTGCAATGTAGAGTCCCAAACCCAGACTGTCCTGTGAACCTACCCCCGCTTCTACGCCGGGACCACGCTCCAGCGGTTCAAACACACGGCATAGGACGGCGGTATTGCCGGTCCGCTGTTCCTGACCGCAATGGTGATTTCCTCGTTCCGGCCGCTGACAGCCACTTGCACGGCCGTCGTCCGCTCCCCATACTTGAGCACGTTTCCGACAAGGTTGCCGAGCATCTGCTGGATTCGCCGGCCATCGCACAATGCTCTGGTGTCCCCGGTCACATCAAGGTGCAGCCGCTGCGTTCCGTGCGCCACCCGCAGCTGCTCCAGTTCGTCCTCAACCAGAGCGGCCACATCGACGGGTGTGGGCGCGACCCCGATACCGAGGCCAAGCTTCGTGCGGCTGAAATCAAGCATGTCATCGAGCAGCCCCTGCATGCGCGCGCCGCTCCTGATCAGCCGGGTTGCAGCGGCGGACACCTGCGGGTCATCGTCGAGCTTCGCAAGGTAATGCGCGGTCATCTGGATGGTCTGCAGGGGACTGCGCATGTCGTGCCCGAGCATACCCAGGAGAAGGTTGCGTGACCGGTCCACCTGGCTGCTGAAGAAACTTACCGACTCTGTCAGCGCCTGATCGATCGCTTCGTTAAAGCGAACGATATCGTCCAGTCCGGGTGGTTCAGCCCCGCCTTCATCCAGCCAGAGTCGAAGTACAACGGCGCGCAACGCACGGTATTCCGCGCACAGCTGGTTGATATCAAAACCGTGCCGCGCGCGCAGCACCGCATGGGTTTGCGCAGCCGTTTCGGGAGCCTGGTCAGACACGTGCGTCAGACCTCTCGACTTGTCGATTTGCGCCTGTTTCCCCTGCGGTGCGGAGAGGTCCCTGGCGATCGCCACGAGGATCTGCTGCGCATGGTCGCGCAACTCAAGGGGCGACAGTCCCTGCGCGGCCGGCAGTAACGTGGCGGCAAAGGACTCCCATTCGGCAAGAATCGCTTCGATGTTGGCCGGGATAAACAGCGAGAGTCGCATGGCTTTCCTGAGGGTATAGTCCCGACGACGGGCTAACTAACGATGCGTCAGCTTCCTAGGAATGAAACACGGCCTGAGAGGGTGGCTGTTTGAATATAGACCCGCTCAGGCGCAATCCTTTCAATAACCTTCTTTTTTTCCTCGCGCGCGAGGGAGGAAGAGCCCAACAATTCCTGACAGATGAATGACATTGACCCGCGACCGGCAGGATTCAGCGCTGTCTGGCTCCAGCTATGGGCTGAATCCACCGATGACCACTCCATCTTCGCGCTCTCGCCGAATGGCGTCGTCCTGACGTGGAACCCCGGCGGCGAACGCATCCAAGGTTACCAGCCTGAGGAAATTATAGGACAGCCATATTCGGTCATGTTTTCCGAGGCCGATCGCGCCGCGGGTGTACCTGAGGTGGCGCTTGGGGTGGCGACGGCGACTGGACGCTATGAGACGGAGGGCTGGCGTGTTCGCAGGGATGGCACGACCTTCTGGGCGAACGCGGTGATGACGGCGCTACGCGACAGCGAGGGGCGGCTGATCGGTTTCGCAAAGGTGATTCGCGACGTCAGCGACAAGAGGGCGATTCACGACGCCGTGCTCAAGAGCGAACGGAACTTCCGCCTGCTGGTTCAGGGCGTCATCGACTACGCCATCTTCATGCTCTCGCCGGATGGACACATCACGAGCTGGAACGCCGGAGCGCGGCGCATCAAGGGGTATAGCGAGGCCGAAATCATCGGCTTACATTTCTCGCGCTTTTACACCCCGGAGGACGTCGTCGAGGGTGCGCCTTTCAGGGGGCTTGAGACAGCGAGGCGCGAGGGCCGTTTTGAGGCCGAAGGCTGGCGGGTGCGGCGCGACGGCAGCCGCTTTTTTGCGCACGTGGTCATCGACGCCATCTACGAGGACGGCGAGCTCGTCGGGTTCGCAAAGATCACGCGGGACATCACTGAGCGACGGCGCGCGGGCGAGCTTCTTGAGCAAACGCAGAGCGCATTGTTCCAGGCGCAGAAGATGGAGGCGCTCGGGAAACTGACGGGCGGGGTGGCGCACGACTTCAACAATGTCCTTCAGGTACTGCGAGGCAACCTGGAACTGCTTGAGAGCCGGCATGGTCGCGACCACTGGAGCGCCGAACGGCTCGGTAACGCGATCGACGCCGTCGATCGCGGCGCCAAGCTCGCATCCCAGCTGCTTGCGTTCGGTCGCCAGCAGCCTCTGGCTCCGGTCGTCATCAATCCCGCACGTCAGCTTCGCGCACTTGACGACCTTCTGCGACGGGCGCTGGGCGAGATGATCGAGATCGAGTCGGTCGTTGCCGGGGGGCTATGGAACACCACCGTCGATCCGCATCACCTGGAAAACGTGATCCTGAATCTGGCGATCAATGCGCGGGACGCCATGCCCGACGGCGGCAAGCTCACTCTTGAGCTATCGAATGCCACGCTCGACGACGAATATGTGCTGGCATTCCCCGACGTCGCGGCTGGGCAGTATGTGATGCTGGCCGTGACAGACACCGGAGCCGGCATGGGCCCGGAAGTGATGGAACGTGCATTCGACCCGTTCTTCACCACCAAGCCGGAGGGTCAGGGCACGGGGCTAGGTCTGAGCATGGCCTACGGCTTTGTCAAGCAGAGCGGCGGCCACATCCGCCTGTACAGCGAGATCGGCGAGGGAACAACCATCAGGATCTATCTGCCCCGGTCCACCGGTGTGGCGGTTGATACCAGGCCTGCCACGCCCGGTCGACTGAAGCACGGCACCGAGACGATTCTCGTCGTTGAGGACGATCTGAAGGTGCAATCGACCGTCGTCGAATTACTCTCCGGTCTGGGCTACGCGGTGCTCAAGGCCAATAACGCCGATCAGGCACTGACCATCGCGGCGAGTGGCGTGCACATCGATCTTCTGTTCACAGACGTAGTGATGCCAGGCGTGCTGCGCAGTCCGGAAATGGCTCGAAGGGCCGTCCAGATGTTGCCGGGGCTGAAGGTCCTTTTTACGTCGGGCTACACGCAGAACGCGATCGTGCACGGTGGGCGACTGGATCCGGGCGTGGAACTGCTGAGCAAGCCGTACAGCCGCCAGCAGCTCGCCTCGAAGGTGAGGCAGGTGCTCGGCAACAGCGACGCCAAAGCGGACGAAAGCGCTCCAGGCCACGCCCGCTCCGGCGAGGCGCCCGTGTCAGCCGAAGGCGGGGATGCGGACGGCTTGCGCATCCTGGTCGTGGATGACGACGTCGCGTCGCTTGACGCGACGTGCGAACTGCTGATGCTGATCGGGATGCGTCCGCAACCCGCAGCAAGCGCGGCGCAGGCGCTGAACATCCTTGACGGGAATGACTTTGACGTCCTGTTCACTGACGTCGTCATGCCTGACATGTCGGGCACCGAACTGGCGCGACGCGCGTCTGCCATCCGCCCGCGGCTCACGATTATTTTCGCTTCGGGAAACGCTGTCCCGCAGGACGAGGCGCACGGCTTCGAATGGTCGGCGCTGCGTAAGCCTTTTACGCTTGATCAGCTGCGTGCGGCGCTGCAGCCCGCTGAGAAGCGGCAGGCGGCCCGTCCTGCCAGTGACGACTAGGCCGATACGACCGGCGCGACAAGTAAGCGCACTCGGCCCCGCTTGCGCGTCGCATCCAGGCTCGACGAAGAGAGCGGGTCCAGACTTCCTCGTCAGCTGAGATAATGACGGCAGCGAAGAAAGCACGTAAACGCATGCCCAATCACCCGATTAAGTCCCGCCCAGACCTTGCAAATCGGGCCCTCGAAGTCGTTTATGGAATCTGGGCTAGGCGGCAGCGTGGACCTTAAAACCGGCCACCACGCCACGTATTCTTGACGCCTGCTCCTTCATCGATTCAGACGCGGCGGCAGCCTCTTCGACGAGGGCCGCATTCTGCTGTGTCACTTCGTCCATGTGGGAGACGGCTGTATTAACCTGCTCGATGCCGCGCGCCTGCTCCTGCGAGGCGGTCGCGATTTGACCGAGCAACACGGCGACGCGATCCATCGCCACGAGCATTTGATCCATCTGCTCGGCCGCATCGACAGCTTGCGTCGCGCCGTCCTCGACGCGCGCCACCGATGCACCGATCAGATCCTTGATTTCCTTCGCCGCCTTGCCGGAACGCTGTGCGAGTGCACGAACTTCAGTCGCCACGACGGCGAACCCACGCCCCTGTTCGCCCGCACGCGCGGCCTCGACCGCCGCGTTGAGCGCAAGAATATTGGTCTGGAACGCGATGCCCTCGATGATCGCGGTGATCTCTGCGATCTCGCTCGACCCCAGCCTCAGTTCGCTCATGGTGTCCGCGAGCCGTTTGACAGCATCGGCAGTGCCGCCAGCAGCATCGCTGACCACCTTGGCGAGATTGCTCGCTTCACGCGTGTTGTCCGCCGTCTGTTTTACCGTCGCGGTCAGCTCTTCCATGCTCGCCGCTGTTTCCTCGAGCGAAGCGGCCTGCTCTTCGGTGCGTTTTGACAGATCGCCATTGCCGGAGGCGATTTCATCGGCCGCATCGGCTACATGATCGACGCCCGTGCGAATGGTCATCACGGTGTCGCGCAAACTTCCCTGCATTCTCGCGAGACTGCGCAGTAACCCACCGAGTTCGTCGTCGCGTGCAACCACGATCCGGCTGGCGAGGTTCCCAGCTTCAATCGCGCCAAAATGTTCCGTCGCCGCTGCCAGGGGCTTTGAAATGGCGTTGCGCAGAATCACCCAGGACGCGACCGCGCATAGCACTCCTAGCAGCGTAACAGAGATGGTGAGCAGCATCGTCTTCTGCTCCCGGGCGATGCCCTCCTCCACGAGCCTGGCGGAGTCTTCGACCTGGAACTGGGACAGACTTTCGGTCGCATTGCTGAATGTCGCATAGAGCTTTGGAATCGCCACGTATGCAAGCGCGTTCGACGATTGCGTGTCCGACGACTTCAGAGCGCTCATCAACGGTTCGATACCTTTGTTCAACAAGTCGTCGCGGGCGCGCGCGACGTCTGCGGCAAGACGCTTCTCGTCGTCACCGGCCGGAAAAGCCGTGTAGCTTGTCCATGCGCGGTCGGACTCGCTAATCAATGCGGTGGCGGACGCGAGAGTCGTGGCGCTCGCCACGGCCTGGCCCGCCGTCACGCGGTCCAGTTGCAAGCGTGCCCGCGCAATGTCTTCCTGTTGCGCGAGTACAGCGATCACGGTAGGCACGTTTTCCGACGCGCTTGCGAGGGCATCGTTAGTCGAATGAATGCCATAGATGCCCGCCACTCCGATAACGGCGAGGATAAGGGCCAGTGCCAAAAGGGTGGCAGCGAGGAGCGTGCGGATTTTCATTGTAATGAACCTCAGTTGTGGGGTGAATATGTGACCGCTTAACGGCATTCGTGTGACACAGCTGAGAGACGAAAGCCAAAAATAGCTTTCTGTGAAACTGTTGAAAGCGGGAGTGGGGATACCCGACCTCAAACGCGCTTATTACGCCGCCTCGGCCGCCGGGGAGACCGGGAACAGCATGGCCAAACGCCTCAGTAGACCGGAGATTCGGTTTAGGCTTTCCGTACTTCGAGGACGTGACCGGCGAAAGTGCCCCGGAGAGGCGGCAACGGGAACCGTCAGGGACAATTGCAAAGCCGTGACGACGCGCCGGGGGCGCGAAGCGAAACTGCGAGGGGCACGGCTGACTATGGAACAGCGTTGGTATCCTCGTCTTCGTCAGACCTAAAGAATTAAGAGCGGCTGCCGTAATCAGTGTCACCAAGTGGGCTGATCCTTGCCCGGTGTGTGTCTAGGTCTCGGGCCAACGCCGGTTAGCGGCGTTGGCTTTTTTCGGGACTACGCAGGCTAATTCCGATCGCAGGCGGGCAAGGTGGTGTTTGCGGTCCCCTGACGACGAGTCAGTCGCAATGAACCGGCGCGGGGCCAAAATCACTGACTATTTCCACGCGGACAAAGTTGCCACGTTCGCGAGGCAAAAGGCTTCGAATGATGGCGCGTCGACGGGACGGCTGAACAGGTAGCCTTGCGCCTCTTCGCAGCCAAGCTCTCGCAGAATGCCCAACTGCTGTGCGTTTTCAACGCCTTCTGCTGTAATAGACAAGTCCAGGTTGCGTCCGAGTTGCACGATTGTTTTCACGATCGCTAGCGCATTCGGATTCAAAACCAGATCACGGGTGAATGTCTGATCCACTTTCAGGCGATCGACGTGCAGCGTCTTCAGATACGCGAGGCTTGAATAGCCAGTGCCGAAATCGTCGATGGAGATCTTGACGCCCAGACGGCGCAGATCGGTAAGCAGATCGACAACGTGGTCCACGTCGTCGAGAAAGATACTTTCCGTCAATTCCAGTTCAACGTACCCGGCAGGTACCTGCCAACGCCGCAGTGCGTTGGCGACGCTGCCGAGTAGATTTCCGCGCCGTACCTGCAACGCAGAGACGTTGACCGAAACCGATTGCAACGGCAGGCCTCGCTTTAGCCACAAGGCGAGGTGACGGCAAGCCTCGTTGATTACCCAGTCGCCGATCTGCACGATGATGCCGGTGCTTTCCGCGAGAGGAACGAAGGCCGCCGGCCCAAGCAAGCGCCGTTGGGGATGCTGCCAGCGCACCAATGCTTCGCCACCCGTTACGCGGCCGCTCGCCACATCGATCTTCGGCTGGAAGTGCAGCACCAGTTCGTCGTTCCGGATTGCCATGCGCAGTTGCGAGCGAAGTTCGACAAGTTGCCTTTCGGCCGATTGCATTGTTTCATCGAATACGTGGAAGGTATTCTTACCGCTGCGCTTTGATTTCTGCAAAGCCGTATCGGCGAAGCGCAGTAGATCGTCGAGTTCGCCTGCGTGTGCCGGAAACAGGCTCACGCCCGCGCTGACCGTGATGTCGATCACGCCGTCGCCCACGGTGACAGGTGCGCTGAACGAATCAATCAGCTTTCGCATGTAGCGATCCAGCAGCGGCAGGTCGCAGACAGGATGCAGCAGCACCACGAATTCGTCGCCCCCATAGCGATACACGGTACCGTTGCCACGAACGCGGCTCCTCAACTTGCGAGTGACCTCGATCAGCAGCCGGTCGCCTTGCTCATGACCGAGGTTGTCGTTCACGAACTTGAAGTTGTCGAGATCGAGCAACAGGACTGCGACCGATGCCCCTGAATTGCGGGCCATGCCTGCAACCACCGAAAAGTTCTCGCGCATGACAACGCGATTTGGCGTGCCCGTCAGTGCATCGTGATGAGCATTGAACTCCAGCTGGCGCTTCGCGGAGTCGTGCTCGGCGCGCGTGCGTTGCGTCTGTACGCCGAATGCAAGGTCTGCAGCCATTTCTTCGAGCAGCAATTGCTCCTTCGTGCCGAATGCGTCCGGACGCTCGGAGCCGATCATCAGCGCGCCGAACACCGCGCCGTTCTGCGTGAGAGGCACCGCAATCGACGACCGCAGGCCGTATTCTTCTGCAAGCGCCCGCCATGGCAACATGGCCGGATTGCTCCGGTAATCGCGGTTGACTACGGTGGCGCCGCTTCGAATGGCGCTGCCGATCGTGCCCGAGTGCGCCTCGTCTTCCGCCCAGCTCACATGTATCTTCCGGCTGAACGCTTCGCCGTTTTGCGACCACGCGGCAATTGATACGGATTTGTCGGCGTTGGCTTCTGCCAGGCCGACGCAGGCTACGCGATAACCGCCTACGTCCACTGCAAGCTGACAAATGCGAAACAGCAGGGCGCGTTCGTCGGTCGCGTGCATCATCGCGTGGTTGCACTTGCCGATCAGCATCAAGGCGCGATTCAGCGTCTCCTGCGCGGTCTTCACCGCGTTATGCTCGGTGATGTCGCGTGCTACTCCGAGTACGCCTAGCACCTTGTCTTGTGAATCGCGCATCAAGGTTTTCTTCGTTTCGAAGAGCCGCGGCTCGGTCTCGCCCGCAAAAGTGAGCCATTCCTGATTGATCTGCGCCACGTCGGCCTGCATGGCGGCAAGGTCCCTCGCGCGGAACTGTTCAGCGAGATCACGATCGACAAAATCGAAGTCGGTCTTGCCGATGATCTGTTCGCGCGGCACGCCAAAAAAGCGCTCGACCGCCGAATTGATCTTGAGGAACATCCCCGACACGTCCTTCACCCACACCATGTCGGGCATGCTTTCGACGAACGCATCGAGATACGAGTCGCCCGGTAGTCCAGGGGACAACGGTGGCGCGGAAATGGTGTGCGTGCTCATGATCAGGCTCAGGCTCGGGCCGACAGCAGCGACGTCGTGAGGAAGCGACTCTCACGTCTTGCGTGTGCAGTCGCGACATGATATTGCGCGTCGTTGAGCTTGAAGATATCGACCGCTGCAAGAAGCGCATTGGCCTGTTCCTGCAAGGAACTCGCGGTGGCGCCAGACTGCTCGGCGAGCGCGACGTTCTGTTGCGTGGCTCGTTCTAGGTGAACGATCATGTCGCGCACTTCGCCGATCTGCCGCGTCTGCGCATGGCAAGCTTCGTTAATGTCGCTCATGATGGTGGTGACGTTTACCGACGACGAGACCACGTTGGACATGGTGTCCCCAGCCGCATGCACCTGCTGCGAGCCTTCCTTGACGCGGCTCTCGCTCTCCTCGATAAGCGTCTTGACCTCTTTCGCCGCGTCGGCGCTACGCTGCGCAAGCGTGCGAACTTCGCTCGCGACCACCGCAAAGCCGCGTCCAGTATTGCCTGCGCGTGCCGCTTCGACGGCGGCGTTCAACGCGAGGATGTTGGTCTGAAACGCGATCGAATCGATCACTGCTAGGATTTCACCGATCCGGTTCGACGACGCGCTGATGCCTTGCATCGCATCGACCAGCCGGTCTACGGCCGCGCCGCCTTCGCCCGCGGTAGCAGAAGCCTGTTTGGCAAGCGCGTCCGCGTGCATCGCGTTGCTCGCGTTTGCCGCAACGCTCGCGTCGAATTCACTGAGTGCAGTGGTTGCCTGTTCAAGCGCGCTCGCCTGCCGGCCGGTGCGCGCGCCGAGGTCGTCGTTGCCCTGGGCCATCTCGCACGTAGCGACGCTCACGCCTTGCGCCGCCTGACGCACCTCCGCGACGATGCCTGCCAGTGTGTCGCGCATCCGGGCGACGGTCGCCATGACGCTCGACGTGTCGCGCTCGCGCAGCACCACCTCGCGAGACAGGTTGCCCTCCCGGATCGCGTCTGCGAACGCGATGACGTCGCGCGGATCTGCTCCGATCGACCGGTCGATGTTGCGCACCACGAGCCATGCCACGATCGCGCTCAATCCGCACGCAAGCAGTGTCAGCCAGCCAAGAAAGAGGCGGAAATCCTTGCTGGTCTGACGCGCCCCGGCTCCCTCCTGCTCGCTGCGAGCCTGTTCAAGGTCGATTAGCTGATTGATCGACGCGAGCCATTCGACGAATGCGGGCCGTGCATCGCCAAGCAGAATGCGGCGCGCCCCCTCGGTATCGCCGGCGCGTTGACGCGAGATGACATCCTCGATGAGCGGCAGCGTGCGGTCGCGCGCCGAATTGATGCGGCTGAAAATCTGCCGCTCCGCGGGCAGGATGTCGCGATTGTTGGCGAAAAGCTGGCTAAGCGGCTCATCCGAGCGCTCGTAATCGTTTGCGAGTCGCGTGATGTGCTGGACTACTGAAGGAAGCTCCTTGCTGTCGACGAGCAGTACGTCGCGTAAGGCAATCGACCGGTCGTGGACGCTCCCGCGGAAATTGATGGCATAACGTTCTTTCACTCCGTTTACGTCGATGATGTCATCGAGCCGCATTCGAATGCTTTGAACTTGGAAGATAGCGACGACGGCAAGCGCGATCAGTGTCGCGAGAGTTGCGCCGAAGCCCATGACAAGTTGTCCCCGGATGGTTGCGCGTCGAAAGAAACCCATAAACACCCCGTAATGTATTCGTTATAGTCGCCGCGTTGACCTAGATGGCATGAATCCGAAGCCCGCTATCTTCGAGAACACTCTATGTCCGGATTTATTCCACGCGCTGGTAGTTTCATCGTAAGCGTTGCTCAGCACCGTCTAGACTGACGTTGTCAAAGTGGGCATCCAAGGCCGCACCGAACGAGTGGTGGAGACTACTTTGTCACCTGAGGTAGCGACAGCAGCGAGACGGATGCGTAAGGGCACGCCCAATCACACCATTGAGTTTCGGCGAGAACTCGCAGAGCTGGCCTAGTAAGCTGAGCCCTACGCCTCACCCACGACTACCGCGCTCTCAGCACCCATCGCCCAGTGGTCACGCAACAGACTTTGCAAAAGTGGCACTGTCTGATCCAGCAACGGCCCCCGTGGGCGCTGCGCCGATGTCGCTATCCAGAGGGTAGTTTGAAGTTGGGGTTGGCGGATCGGCCGGACGTGGAAATCGTGCTCGTGGCCGCTTGAGCGAACCGCTTTGAGCGACAGTATCGCGTGTACACCCTCATCGCGGACGAGCGTGAGAATCGCCGGGATGCTTTCGATTTCGAGCGTGATCCGCGGTTTTAGCGACGCCTGCGCCATGGTTGCTTCTACCAGCATACGAATGGAGTGCGGACGGCTGGGCATAACCAGATTTCGCTCGGCGACATCCGCCAGACTGATTTCGTCATTGATTGCCGGGTCAGAGGATGAAGGGTCCGACCTGCGGCTCGATACCAGATAAAGCTGCTCGTTCAACACCGGTGCCAACTCCACGGCTGACGAAGTCGGGACCGTGTAAACAACGGCACAGTCGGCGCGGCCGATTGTCAGCCATTCGAGCACGTAGGTCGACAGCCCCTCAAGCACGCAAAGGGTCGCTTTAGGGAAGTGATCGCGAAAAACTCTTACTAATGGTGCCGTCAGGGTAAGACTAACGCTAGGCGGCAGCGCCACTACAAGCCGTCCAGTAGAGGCGCCCCGACCTTCCTCCATGTCAAGCTGCGCGCGTTCTATCTGGGCGAGAACGCTACGGCCATGCTCCAGGAGGCGCTTTCCAGCCTCGGTCAACGTCACTCCACGACCGTTACGCTCAAGCAGCGCCTGGCGAAATTCCACCTCCAAAGCCCGCACCTGACGGCTCAGCACGGGCTGAGCGACCGAAAGGAAATTCGAAGCTCGGGTGAAACTTCCGAGCTCTGCAACGTGAACAAACGATTCAAGCTGTCGCAGTTCCATGACCATCTCCAGAATTGCATTCCGTGCATATCTAATATGCCGGAAATGTCATTGCAGAATGGCAGATAATGTAAAAAAATACAAGCACATCAACGAGCCGGATCGAGAACGTCCATGCAACACGCCATACCCTGTCTGTTCATGCGCGGAGGCACGTCGCGTGGGCCGTTTTTTAATGCGGCCGACCTCCCGACCGACGTAGCTGCGCGAGACCGGCTCCTGCTCAATGTGATGGGTTCCCCAGACCATCGTCAGATTGATGGCTTGGGGGGAGCACATCCCTTGACCAGCAAAGTAGGAATCGTAAGTGGCAGCAGCCGGCCGGGCATAGACCTCGAGTTCCTGTTTGCGCAGTTGCAGCCGGACGGGGAGACAGTCGACACGACGCCCAACTGCGGCAACATGCTCGCGGCTGTCGTGCCATTCGCGCTGGAAACCGGTCTGGCCGCGCCGCAAGGCGACATCACGACCTTACGCGTCGTCACGCTCAACACCGATATGGCGTGCGATATAAGCGTGCAAACGCCCGGCGGCCGACTGCGTTACGACGGGAACGCGCGCATCGATGGCGTGCCCGGTAACGCGGCACCGATTTCGATCAACTTCCTGGATACGGCAGGCTCGGTCTGTTCGGGACTGCTGCCCACCGGCTCTGTCCGGGATCACGTTCAGTTAGACGCAACGTTCGCGATTGATGTGACCTGTGTCGACAATGGCATGCCGATGGTGCTTCTGCGCGCCGACGCCGTGGGCCGCACGGGACGGGAACCGGTTGCAGAACTGAATGGCGACGTCGAGCTGAAGTCCACGCTGGAAACGCTTCGCTTGCGCTGCGGCGAATTGATGGGTCTTGGCGACGTGACGTCCAAAAACTATCCGAAGATGTGCCTGATTGCGGCCCCGACCGCCGGCGGAACTCTCGCGACACGCTGCTTTATCCCGCATGTGTGTCATGACGCGATCGGCGTACTTGCTGCGGTCACCGTCGCCACGGCGTGTGTGCTGGAAGGCAGTGTCACGCAAGGTCTCGCAGCGGTGCCGCCAGGCGTCATCAAGCAGGTCTCAGTCGAACATCCGTCGGGCGAGTTCAGCGTCGAGTTGGAGATCGATCCGGCCAATCCGCAGATGGTGCAGCGTGCGGCGCTGTTGCGAACCGCACGTCTGATCATGCGTGGCGAAGTCATGGTGAGCGACTCGGCTTTCATGGAGGGGGGGGCAGCATGATTATCGATTGCCACGGCCACTACACGACGGCGCCCGCGGCGCTGGAAAACTGGCGTAACCGTCAGATCGCGGCGTTGACCGCGCCGGCAGAGCAACCCCGGGCTACCGAGCTGAACATCAGCGACGACGAACTGCGCGAATCGATTGTCAACAACCAGCTTAAAAAAATGCAGGAGCGCGGAAGCGACCTGACGATTTTTTCACCGCGTGCGAGCTTCATGGCGCATCACATCGGTAACTTCCAGACCAGCGCGACATGGGCGTCGATCTGCAATGAGCTTTGCTATCGCGTCTCGAAACTGTTTCCTGATAGTTTTATCGGCGCCGCCATGCTGCCCCAGTCTCCGGGTGTCGATCCGAAAAGTTGCATCCCGGAGTTGGAGCGGTGCGTGAAGGAGTACGGCTTTGTCGGCATCAATTTAAACCCGGACCCTTCCGGCGGTCATTGGACGTCGCCGCCGCTGTCGGATCGTCACTGGTATCCCATCTACGAGAAGATGGTTGAATACGGGATTCCGGCGATGGTGCACGTATCGACCAGTTGCAACGCCTGCTTTCACACGACGGGCGCGCATTATCTGAACGCCGACACGACAGCGTTCATGCAATGTCTGACCTCCGAGCTGTTCAAGGATTTCCCGGAATTGAAGTTTGTGATTCCCCACGGCGGCGGTGCAGTTCCTTACCACTGGGGTCGCTTCCGTGGTCTTGCGCAAGAATTGAAGAAGCCTTTGCTTAAAGAGCACCTGCTCAACAATATCTTCTTCGATACCTGCGTCTATCACCAGCCAGGCATCGATCTGCTAACCAAAGTAATACCGGTCGACAACATTCTTTTCGCAAGCGAAATGATCGGCGCGGTGCGAGGCATCGATCCGGAGACGAACTTCTATTACGACGACACTCGACGCTATATAGATGCTTCGACGAATCTTTCCGCGCAGGACCGGCAGAAGGTTTACGAAGGCAATGTGCGGCGTGTATATCCGCGCCTCGATGCGGCGTTGAAACGCAGAGGATTATGAGCACCATGACTGATACCCATCTCGGCAGCCAGCTTGGCGTTGTCAAGCGCAACATCGTTCGTGCCGAGGAGGCTGCAGTAAAAAAACTCTCAGCCTTCGGCGTGGCAACCATCCACGAGTCGATGGGGCGTATGGGCCTGATGAAAACCTACATGCGCCCGGTGTACGCAGGCGCGTACGCGTGCGGCACCGCAGTGACAGTGCTGCTCCATCCGGGCGACAACTGGATGATGCATGTTGTGGCGGAGCAGGTTCAGCCGGGTGACATTGTCGTCGCCGCCGTAACGGCCGACACCACCGACGGTTTCTTCGGTGACCTCCTGGCCACCAGCTTCCGGGCGCGTGGAGCCGTAGGCCTCGTGATCGATGGCGGATGCCGGGATGTGAAGGATCTCACTGCCATGAAGTTTCCCGTTTTTTCGAAAGCAGTGAGCGCAAAAGGTACGGTAAAGGCGACTCTCGGCTCCGTCAACGTTCCGGTCGTATGTGCTGGCGCTTTGGTCAATCCGGGCGATGTCGTTGTGGCCGACGAAGACGGCGTCGTCGTGGTCCCGGCCGCCTTGGCGCAAAGAGTCGCCGACGCAGCGGCCGCGCGGGAGGCTAACGAAGCCGGTAAACGTCAGAAGCTGGCCGCTGGGGTCCTCGGGCTGGATATGTACTCGATGCGCGAACCGCTGGAACGGGCGGGGCTCAAGTACATCGATTGATTGACATGAGTCAAGCGATGACCGCAGGGCGCATTTCTCCACCCTTATTCCGGCATTGAAGAGCATCCAGAAACTGGGCCTGAAATAGATTGAGACGGAACGAGAAAGACAATGAGCGAGCATTTCCCAAAGTCACCCGGTTGGTTGGACTGGTGCCAGAATCCTTCCAAACCGCGTTTCCAGCTACCGGCCGGTTCGGTAGATGCCCACTGCCATGTGTTTGGTCCCGGTGAGCGCTTTCCCTATGCAATCGAGCGCAAGTACACCCCGTGCGATGCCAGCAAGGAACAGCTGTTTGCGTTGCGCGATCACCTGGGGTTTGAGCGCAATGTAGTCGTGCAGGCAACCTGCCATGGCGCAGACAACCGTGCGCTGGTGGACGCGTGCCTCAGTTCTGGCGGCAAAGCGCGCGGCGTTGCGACGGTAAAACGCAATGTCAGCGATCAGGAACTTGACGCGTTGCATGCTGCCGGGATCAGGGGAGTCAGATTCAATTTCGTCAAACGGCTCGTAGACTTTACACCGAGAGAAGAACTGATAGAAATCGCAGATCGCGTCGCCAAACTGAACTGGCATGTCGTTGTCTATTTCGAGGCTGTGGACCTGCCAGAGCTGTGGGACTTTTTCTCGGGACTGCCGACTACGGTGGTGATCGACCACATGGGGCGGCCTGACGTCACGCAACCTGTAGACGGAAGGGATTTCGAATTGCTCGTGAAATTCATGCGCGAGCATGCCAACGTCTGGTCCAAAGTTAGCTGCCCCGAGCGGCTCTCTGCGACCGGCAAACCAGCACTCAATGGAGAGCAGGGCGCTTACCAGGACGTGGTGCCGTTCGCCCGGCGCCTGGTGGAAACGTTCCCGGATCGGGTGCTTTGGGGCACCGACTGGCCCCATCCGAACCTGAAGAACCACATGCCGGACGATGGATTGCTGGTGGACTTTATTCCTCGCATTGCCACGACGCCTGAGCTCCAGCGCAAGCTGCTGGTCGACAATCCCATGCGACTGTACTGGGGGAAATGATGAATGCTACCAACGCTCGCGACTATCGGCAGATTCCCGGCACCTATGTCTTCGACGGAGCCCATTGCCAGAAGGGATACGCGCTGAACATGTTTTGCAAGTCGCTAGACCTGGAAAGGAATCGTGCAGCCTTTCGAGCCGACTCTCCCGGCTACCTGAAGAATTTCAAGCTGAGCGACGAGCAACGCAATGCCGTGCTGGATCGTGACTGGCTCGCAATGTTACGACTCGGCGGGAACATTTACTACACGTTCAAGCTGGCAATTTTTGACGGTCTTACGATGCAGCACGTCGGCGCGGCCATGTCGGCCAACGGAATGTCGGTGGATGACTTCCGCGAAATGATGATGTCCGGTGGCCGTCCGATTAACGGTAACCGCAGTGTCGAGGAGTGGTCTCATGGCTAGGTTCGTCGGAGGGGTGGGTACTTCACATGTGCCGTCAATTGGTGCAGCCATCGATCACGGAAAGACCCAGGAACCATACTGGAAACCGCTGTTCGACGGAGTGCAGGCCGCGCGCGACTGGATGGACGAGGTCAAGCCCGACGTGGTTATCGTTGTCTATAACGATCACGCGTCGAGATTCGGTCTCGATGTCACACCGACATTTGCAATAGGCGTCGCGGATGAGTTTCCTCCACATGACGAGGGATATGGACCTCGGCCCGTACCGACGTGCCTTGGAGACCCGGCGCTGGCGTGGCACCTGATCGAATCGCTGGTGTTGAACGACGAAATCGATGTGACGATGGTTGGGGAAATGTCGGTGGATCACGGTCTGACCGTGCCGCTCTCGCTGCTATTTGGTCAGCCGCAGCAGTGGCCCTGCCGTGTGATCCCATTGTGCGTCAATGTGATCCAGTATCCTCAACCGACCGCCCTGCGTTGCTTCAAGCTAGGACAGGCTCTTCGCCGGGCGATCGATTCGTATGGTCCCGACATCAAGGTAGCTGTGCTCGGGACCGGTGGCATGTCGCATCAGTTGCAGGGGGAGCGTGCCGGACTGATCAACGCGCCCTACGACAATCAATGGCTCGACGACATGGTGCGTGATCCGCTGTCATTGACGAGGATCGGACATACGGAACTGTTGCGCGAGGCGGGCTCTGAAGGGCTGGAGATCATCATGTGGCTTATCATGCGCGGCGCAATGAGTGAAACGGTTCGTCTGATTCATCGTTTCTATCACGTGCCGGCATCGAACACAGCCTATGGTCTGCTGGTATTGGAGGACACGTGATCAAGCCGCTGAAAGTCGCGCTCGCCGGCGCTGGGGCATTTGGCATTCAGCATCTGGACGCGATTCAGAGCCTCGGTGTAGCCGAAGTGGTGTGCATCGTAGACGAAAATCTGCAAAAAGCGCGTGAGGTCGCGGGCCGCTATCAGATTGCACAGACAAGCGCGCAACTGGACGAAGTGCTGTCTCAGCCCGATCTCGACGCGGTTATCCTCTGCACGCCAACTCCATTGCACGCCGCTCAGGCGATCATCTGCCTGCAGGCGGGCAAGCATGTTCAGGTGGAGATTCCCCTTGCGGACTCGCTTGACGATGCGCAAGCGGTTGCGCTTTGGCAGCAACGCACGGGGTTGGTCGCGATGTGCGGACATACGCGACGTTTCAATTCGGGGCACCAGTGGCTGCGCGAACGCATTCTGACTGGCGAGTTTTCGTTACGTCAGCTCGATGTGCAGACACATTTTTTGCGCCGTTTCAATACAAATGCCCTTGGGCAACCGCGGAACTGGACGGATCATCTGTTGTGGCATCACGCGGCTCATACCGTAGACCTGTTTCAGTATCAGACCGGTGAAGAGGTAATCGCTGCCAATGTGTTGCAAGGGCCTATCCATCCGAGGCTTGGCATTGCCCTCGATATGTCAATCCAGCTCAAGAGTCGCGGCGGTGCAGTGTGCACGCTATCTCTTAGTTTCAACAACGATGGACCGTTGGGATCAACGTTTCGATATATAGGCGACGGCTTGACCTACATCGCCCGCTATGACGTGTTGACCAACGGCATGGGAGAGACTCTTGACCTTGATATGGCCGAGCCGGTGTTGAGCGGAGTAGCGCGGCAAGACAAGGAATTTTTCGCAGCGATCCGCGAATGCCGCGAGCCGAATGCAAGCGTCGCAAGCGTGCTTCCATGCTACCGGGTCTTACACCAGCTTGCCAGACAGCTAGAGTGAGCAGCCGGTTCACGGGTCACGCTTAGCGCGGGTGATTAGCTCGCGTGACGGCGTTGACACTGCAGACCGACAAAGAAATGACTTCGTGGAGGACGTTAGCCAAAGACATCTAAACCGCGTTGTGTTAGCACGATCGTTAGCATTGCCGATAAATGGCATGAAGTAATGTTCGGTCGACAGTCAACCTTGCTCTCCTTTTGTGGATCGCCGGGTTTGATGGTCGCAAACAAATCGCCATTCGTCGCTGGTTACAAAAATAAAAAAAAATCTTTCAAGGATTGGAGACATGAAACAAGTTCTGAACGCGGCGGTACTCGCATCCACGCTGCTCGTGTCCGTGCAGGCATGTGCACAGGGCAGCGTGACCCTCTATGGAATTATTGATACCGGCATAGATTGGGAAAGTCAGGCGGCCAAGACGCCGGGTCAAAAGAGCGCTTCCGGTTCTGCGGTCCGGATGACCTCCTTATCCAGCTCCCTCCCGTCGCGTTGGGGGTTGCGTGGAAAAGAAAATCTCGGTGCCGGATTGAATGTCATTTTTGAACTCGAGAGTGGCTTTGCACCGAACTCAGGTGCTCTTCAAAATGGAAACCGCCTTTTTGGCCGATCGGCGTGGGTAGGACTTGAAACACCGTATGGCACGGTTCGCGCGGGACGTCAGATCAATATGACGTATATCGCGTTGATGAAGTCGACTGTCCTCGGGCCGGCCCTATATTCGTTGGCGGCGCTCGATCCGTATCTGCCCAATAGCCGTTCCGACAACACGATAAGTTACTTCAACGATTTTCATCATTTCGTCCTGGGTGCCACCTACAGCACCGGCCGGGATGTTGCGAGCAGCCAGGGTAGCCCAACGGTAAATGGCGGGGCAGCATTCAACCCGGGTGCAACCAATTGTCCGGGCAATGTTCCAGGAAACTCGATAGCGTGCCGTCAGATTACGGCGCTGGCCGGTTATTGGGGTCCGGAGTACGGTCTACAGTTCGTGTACGATCAGTTGCGCGGCGGCCCGGGCTTGTTGCCAGGCAGCGGTTCTTATGATCCGTCGATGCCATTGCTGCTCTCAAGCGCAGGCCAGAAGACGACGCGATATATGGTCAGTGGCTATTTTCAGTTGGGGGAGCTTGCCTTGCGTGGCGGCGTAATCCACCGGATGACGACTGCGGCAACGGACTACCAGACCAACATTTTCTATGGCGGCGCTTCTTACATGCTCAAGCCAGATATCGCGCTGGATGCGGAGGTATCGCGGATCGCCACGACGGATCACAAGAATGCCAACTACTACGTGATGCGTGCGACGTACCTCCTGTCGAAAAGAACATCCGTCTACACGATGCTCGGCTTCATGCAGAACAACAGTCGTGCGTCCTATTCCGTTGGGGCGGGTTACTCCACGGTGGCGAGCGCGAAACAGGTCGGCGTTCTTCTCGGCATTCAACAGCGTTTCTGAAAACGTGTTCCATGGCTTTTGGCGAGGCCATGGAATCGCTGTCGTTGCTGGTGTTACCCATCGATGGCTCTTTCGACGTCTCCATGAAATTGCACGAGTTGCTGTCGAACGACGTCGCGTACTAACGAAGTACCTTGCGCAATCAGGGAGTCGTTCAGCGCACGCACTGGCGTCGCAACGGAAAGACTGCATTTAAGAATTGGCTTGCGAATGCGATGCAGTCGCAGGTTGGAGTCTCCGATGCAGGGGTGCACGCCACTCAACGGGATCACGGCGCTTCCGTAACCTTTGCGGACCAGTTCCAGTATCGCCGTCAGATTTTCGATCTCGTGCACAACCTGCGGCGTCAGGCCGAGCGAGGCCATGGCGGTCGCCAGTGCCGCGTGCACTGCATTATTGGTGCCCGCTGTCACGAGCGGGAGTGTCGCCACGTCTGCGAGCGCAAGGGAGCGCGGCAGCGCTCTTCCAGCGCGCTGGGTCAGTGGCCCAGAGACTAGGTACAACTCCTCGTCGGCTAGCAGGCGTAATTCGGCGGAATCGCTAGGCGGTTGGTTATAAACCACTGAACAGTCGAGCTTGCCCGTGCCGACCATATCGACCAGATTCGCCGATAGACCGTCGACGGTGCGCAGTGTCACTTCTGGCAAGTGCTCGCGGAAGGCATCAATTAGCGGAACGACGACTGTGCGTGCAAGGCTGGGGGGGAGTCCGAGCACGAGGCTACCCTGCGCCGGCCCAACACTGCCTCTGACCGCGCGTTCCGCTAGCGCGACCTGACGCAGGACCATCGGAACGTGGTCAAGCAGCCTCTGACCGGCGTCGGTCAGGACAAGGCCGCGGCCGTTGCGCCGGAATAGCTCGGTGCCAAGCTCTGCCTCGAGTTGCGCGACCTGACGGCTCAGTGCCGCCTGGGTCAACCCAAGCACGCTGGCGGCCCGCGTCAGGTTGCCGATCTCAGCGATGCGCGAGAAATGCTGAAGCTGTTTTATTTCCATTTTGCCAGTCCTACCGAAAATGTATATCAGATATGCGGACGATGCGGTTTCTTTAAGTCAGATATCACTATATCTTAACACTCATGGACACCGAGTGAACTGGCAATGTCTCTGCAGCGATGGATCACTTTATGGCGGCGTGGCCGCACTGTTATCAGGAACGGCCTGCTCGGCTCGTTTCTGACCTGCCTGGCGGGCACGCTGTTCAATGCATTCGTTGACGGTCATTTCGAGGTTTTGGGAACAGCGGGGCTCATGCGGCGGCTGGCTATCGGGTATGTCGGATCGGCTGTGGTGGTGGTGCTTGCATTCCCGCTTCTGTCTGGGCGTCCGCGTCACAGGAGTCCGGACGACGGCGCATAGGTGACGCCAGTCCCAGCCGGGTGCGCCCGCCTTTTACGTCTTGCCCTTTGAACAAAACACAGGAGACATTATGGATACCTCCACACATCCAATCACCATCAAGCCCCGCCCGCGCGGAGCGGATCGCTACCAGTACCTCACGCAGACCAATGCCGGCACGCCTGCAGGCGAATTGCTTCGGCGTTACTGGCAGCCAGTGGCGTTGATCGATTCGTTGCCAGTCGGTTCTGCGCCACAGCCGATTCGCATCATGGGCGAAGACCTGGTGTTGTTTCGCGATGACGATGGTCATGTCGGTCTGATTGACCGGAAGTGTGCCCACCGCTGCACGGACCTCGCGCTGGGCCGTATTGAATCTGGCGGTATTCGTTGTCCTTATCACGGCTGGCTGTTCGACGTGAATGGCCATTGTCTCGATCAGCCTGCCGAAGCTTCAGCTACCGCCAAAGACCGGATCCGAATGAAGTCATATCCGCTTCATGAGGCGGGCGGCGCGTTCTGGGCGTATATGGGTCCAGGCGAACCACCGCTTTTTCCGAATTATCCGGCGCTCGCAGGCGGTAGCGAGTATCGCTACACGACGCGCTGGTTCGGGGACTGCAACTGGATGCAGGCGAGCGAAGGCAATATCGATCCTGTTCACACGTCTTATTTGCATCAGTTGGAGCTGTCGAGTGCGGACATGCAAGCCCGCTGGGGCGTGTTTTCCAATCAGGCGAGGCCCGAGCTGGCTGTGGAGGATACACGCTTTGGCGTGAGGCTATATACCCTGCGCAAGATCGAAGGCACTGATCGGTCGTCAATCCGCATCACTAATTTCGTGATGCCTAACGCCTGCGCTGTTGGTGGCTTCGAGGGCTATCTCGGTGACGGCGGGGTAACGATGCTGTGGGACGTTCCTATCGATGATGAACATCACTGGCGCTGGGAGTTCATTTTTCATCGCAGCGGCAAACTCGATAAGGCCGCACTCGCAGAACAATACGAATCCGAAAAAGCCGAAGGCGACCGCATGCGGCGCGCCAAAGACGACCTGTATTCACAGGATCGCGAATCGATGAAGCGCCAGGCTTACCTGGGTTTGGGCGAGTGTTTTTCCGTGCATGACATTGCGATCACCCAGTCGCAGGGGACGATCCACGAGCAGAGCGGCGAGCACCTTTCGTCGTCCGATATTGCCATCGTACGAGCGCGCCGGATGCTCGACGAGGCGGCGCAGGTGGTAGCGGAAGGCGGAGATCCTCGCGGCGTGGTTCGCCGCCAGGAAGACAACGATTTCCGGGACATGGTCGTGATAACCGGAGAGATCGGCGCTGGGGAGTCAAAGGAAACGTATTGCGCGGGTTACAGCGAAAGTGCCGAGCTGTTCAGTTTGCAACCGCGCACGACTTAAGGAAACGTCCACGCGTCTCGCCAGGTTTTCCGGCGGGACGCAATTACTCTTTGCCGCAATGACGTCGTCGTTGTGTGACCTGACTGTCCCTGACGTATCTTTGCCATGAATACCATCCCCGTTCGAGTCGTTGCTGCCGAAATCATTGCCGAGGGAATCCGCCTGTTGAAACTCTCGCCGCAGGACGGATCTGTGCTGCCGGCGTGGGAGCCTGGCTCGCATATCGATGTGCATCTTGATTCGGGAGTGATCCGCCAGTACTCGCTTTGCGGATCGTGTAGCGACACATCGACGTACGAGATCGCCGTCAAGCGGGAGCCCGAATCGCGCGGCGGCTCGAAGTTTGTCCATGAGTCGTTGAATGTCGGCAGTCTACTGAGCATCTCTGCGCCGCGTAATCATTTCACCACCTGTACTGAAGCTCAACGCAATCTGCTGGTGGCGGGCGGTATCGGTATTACGCCGATTATCAGCATGGCGCGACAGTTCCACCGTCAGGACCGTGCGTTCGAATTACTGTATTTCACCCGCTCTGAAACTCACACGGCATTCCGCGACGAACTGGGCAGTGAGCCGCTCAATAGCTCGTGCCGGCTGCTATTCGGCCTGGAGCGCAATGCTGTCGAAGCGACGTTGGACGATGCGCTGCGCAACCGTCATGACGGATGTCATCTGTACCTGTGCGGACCTCAGCCCTTCATGGACACAGTCCGCATGGTCGCCGCGCGTCACGGTTGGCCAGACGACGCCGTTCATCTCGAGTATTTTGCCGCTGCGGCGCCATCGGAGGCCGAGCCGCAAACATCCTTTGACGTCAGGCTCGCCCGGTCGGACAAGACGTTCACCATCCCGGCGGACAAAACGATTGTCGATGTGCTGCGAGAGCATGGAACGGACGTCGAGACATCCTGCGAGCAGGGAGTCTGCGGGACCTGCATCGTGAAGGTACTTGAAGGATGCCCAGACCATCGCGACTACTTTCTCACTGCACAGGAACACGCGAAGGGAGATTGCATGGCGATGTGTGTATCCCGTTCGCTTACGAAGTTGCTGGTGGTCGATTTGTAATTCGGAGTCGGCAGTTAAGGGCAAAACTCATAAAAAAGACTGGAGACAACGATGTCAAAGCGCTTTGGCAGGACCGGCTGTGTGCGCGCGCTAACCGCGAGCGCCCTTGTAATACTCCCCGTGAAGTACGCAGTGGCTGTCGACGGCATCGCGCTTAGCGGGTCCAATGTCCTGTCCGCCGGTATGGGCGGAACTTCGATGGCGTTTCCCCAGGACAGTACAGCCGCGGCCGACAATCCAGCCGGCATGGGGCTAGTCGGATCGCGAACCGACTTCGGCGTTCAGCTTCTGGAGCCGCTGACAGATTTCGACTATGGGAGTGCGTCCAACAGGCTGCATAGCGGAAAAGTGTATCCGGTTCCCAATGGAGGCGCGAACTGGCAAATCTCGCCGCGGCTCACATTGGGTGTTTCTCTATTCGGGGTTGGTGTGGGCACGAGCTATGGCCGACCCGCGCTCCCGATTGCCGGTGCCGGAGTGGCTCAATCGAGCTTGCAGACCGCAATCGCTGCGCCGACTGTCACGTACAGGATCACAGAACACAACATCGTCGGTTTCAGTCTGGCGCTGGCCTATCAGCGATTTTCTGCGAATGGCGCCATTGTCCCCATGAGCGACGGGACACTCCAGCCGCTGCCTTCGCACGGTGTGTCGAGCGCGTTCGGCTACGGAGCACGGGTCGGTTACATCTGGCAACCGACGCCTGCTTTCACCTTTGGAGCAAGTTACGCCTCGCGCATCCGGATGAGTAAGCTCGCCGGCTACAAAGACGACCTGCTCGCTGGCGGAGGTGGCCGGATCGATATCGGCGCCCAATACGGCGTCGGCATTGCCTACAGGATCATACCGAGCGTGACACTGGCGGCAGACTGGTTACATATGGAATTTTCCAATACGGTAATCGGCTCCGCGCAAGGATTCGGCTGGCAAAACCAGGACTTTTTCCGCCTCGGTGCGGCCTGGGACGTCAATTCGCGCTGGACGCTGCGCACGGGATTCTCACGCGGCAATCATCCTATCGGTCCTTCTGTGGTCGCGCAGAATCTGCTTTCCGCGATGCCGGTATCAACATCGGTTTCCGTCGGCACGTCGTACCGGTTCAACAAGACCGATGAAGTGAGCGGAGTCTTCGAATATGGATTCCCCGTCACGGTGACCGGAGACGGTGCCAGTACCGGGTTCAGCGAACGAACGCGAACCGAGGTCGTTGGCGTTAGTTACGGGCATCGTTTCTAGTTCGCACTCCCGCAGACGCCGGCGTTCGTATCCGGCCACGAAGACGCAGTGAATATCAGGAGAACCCATGCCTACCTTTCCGTTTGACCCGACATCCGAACTGGCTCCCGACCTGCTATCCAGCTTTTACATCGATGGGCAGTGGGTGAAACCTGTCTCCAATGCATCCGTATCGCTCGTGGCGCCGTCGACTGAACAGGCTTTTGCAACGGTGCCGCTCGCGAACACAGAGGATGTAGACAAAGCGGTCGATGCCGCGCGAAGAGCGTTCGATACCGGACCCTGGCCACGCATGACTGGCCCCGAACGGGCCGCCTGCCTGCGAAGGATGTCCGCGTCGCTGGCGTCCCGCATGACGCTCCTGTCGCGCATCTGGACTGCTGAAGTCGGTGCACCTGTGTGGTTCGCGGATATGTTCGTACCCACCGCGACGGCAATGCTTGATTACTACGCCGACCTGGCGTCGACCTTCGCTTTTGAAGAGAGCCGGCCCACGCGCAACGGAACGGCCAGCATTATCCGGCAACCAGTCGGCGTTGCTGCGCTGATCGCGCCGTGGAACGCGCAACTACCCATCCTCTCCTATAAGCTGGGCGCGGCACTGGCTGCCGGATGCACAGTTGTGGTCAAGGCGCCCCCAGAAACACCGTTCGATGCGCTTGTTGTCGCGCAATGCGCGCACGAGGCGGGCCTCCCGCCGGGCGTACTGAATGTGATTACTGCTGACGCGGACGGAGGCGCACATCTGGTAGCCAAGCAGGAAGTCGACAAGGTCAGCTTCACCGGGAGCACAGCCACAGGAAAGGTGATTGCTAGAACCTGTGCTGACCGGCTTGCGAGAGTGACGCTCGAACTGGGCGGAAAATCTGCCGCCATCGTTCTGGATGATGCGGAACTGAATCCGACGCTTGCCGCGCTAGCGCCGTTCACAATGCCGTTCTCCGGGCAGATCTGCTTTGCACAGACACGAATCCTGGTCCCGCGCACGCGCGAGCAGGAGTTCGTCGAAGCCTATAGCGCGGTCATTGGCTCTCTCAAGGTAGGGGACCCTTGGGACGTGGCCACGCAGGTTGGCCCGCTCGCGAGCCGCCGTCAGCTCGACCGGGTGCTCGGATACATCGAGGCGGGGCGTAAGGAAGGGGCGCGAATCACGACGGGCGGTGCCCGCAGTCCTCGATTTGAAGAGGGGTTCTTCGTCGAGCCTACCGTATTCGCAGGCGTGACAGCCGACATGACGATTGCCCGCGAAGAAATTTTCGGCCCCGTCGCGTCGATCATCGCGTACGACGACGTCGACCAGGCGGTGGCATTGGCGAACGATACCGACTTCGGGCTGAGCGGTACGGTGTTCACCGGCGACGTCGAGCGCGGTTATGCAATGGCGCGGCGGATCAGAACCGGCAACGTTTCCGTCAACGGACTGGAGATGGCGCCTAACGTGCCGTTTGGCGGCTTCAAGCAATCGGGGATCGGTAGAGAGGGAGGTCCAGAGGGCTTGCACGCATTCCTGGAAGACCAGGCGATATATCTTCCTGCCGGTTCGCCGCGCGCGCGGCAGGAGTGACGTGATGGACTACGACTACATTGTGGTCGGCGCCGGGAGCGCTGGCTGCGTGACGGCGAACCGACTGGTTCGCGAGTGGCGGGCGAAAGTGCTGCTGGTGGAAGCAGGGCCGCCGGCTAACAGCGCGCTGATCCGTATGCCCGCTGGGACGTTCAAAATGCTGTTCAACGGTAGCCCGCTTATAAAACGCTACGCGTCGGCCCCGCAGGCGTCGCTGGGTGGTCGCGCGGTCTCCATTCCGCAGGGCAATGTTGTCGGCGGCGGCAGCTCCGTGAATGCGATGGCTTATACCAGGGGATCGCGTACCGACTACGAACGCTGGGTCGCCGCTACGGGTGATCCGGGCTGGTCGTGGGAAGGGTTATTGCCGTATTTCCGCAAACAGGAAGGCAACCAGCGACTCGACAACGAGGCGCACGGCGCCGACGGCCCACTGAAGGTCTCGGACCCGTTGTACAAAGCCGATGTGGCGGACCGGTTTGTGCGTGCCATGCAGCGCAAGGGCTTGCCGTTCGCGACGGACTTCAATGCTGGAACGCTGCGCGGAGTCGGGTATATGCAGACGACTACGCACAGGGGGCAACGCTGCAGTGCTGCAGATGCGTTCCTTGCGCCGGTCATGTCCGATCCGCTGCTGTCCCTGGTCACACAAGCCAATGTGCATCGCATTGTTTTCGAGGGAGAACGCGCGGTCGGTGTCGAATACACGGCAGGCGGCGCGCTCGTGCAGGCGCGGGCGTCGTGCGAAGTGATTGTCTGCGCCGGCGCTTTCGCGACGCCCAAGCTGCTGATGTTGTCGGGCATCGGTCCCGCAGCCCATCTGCGCGAACACGGCGTGGAGGTGCGGGTCGACTCGCCGGGCGTGGGCGAAAACCTGCAGGACCATAACGTCGCGGTGGTCTCGATGACCACGCACGGGCAGCACGGTTACTTCGGCGAGGATCGCGGAGCACGTGCCCTATGGAACGGGCTGCAATACCTTGCTTTCCATAATGGTCCCATTGCGTCGAACGGTGCGGAAACGATGGCGTTCGTGAACCTCAGCGTTCCGGACGGCGAACCGGACCTGCAGCTCTATTGCGTTGGGGTTATGTGGCCCGATCCGCAGGCTCCAAAGCCGTCCTACGGCATGACGCTGATGGCGAATCTCGTGCGGCCGCGTTCACGCGGAACCGTGCGGCTGAAATCGGCCGACCCGACAGACGATGCATTGGTCGATCCCAACTGGCTCCACGATGACGAAGACACGAAGCGGCTCGTCGAAGCGATCCGGTATCTGAGAGGAATCGCGGCTCACGAACCTTTCGCGTCTATCGTAAAGGCCGAAGTGGGGCCGGGGCTCCAGCTCCAGTCGGACGACGAACTGTCCGAGTACATCAGGCGGACGACGGAATCCAACTATCATCCGGTCGGCACATGCAGGATGGGGCATCCTGACGATCCGATGTCAGTCCTGACGCCGGATCTCCAAGTGAAAGGCGTCACCGGGTTGCGTGTGTTCGATGCATCGATGATGCCGTCGATCATTAGCTCCAATACGAATGCGACGGTAATGGCGGTCGCGGATCGAGCGGTGGACATCATGATGTCGAGCGCAACCGTGTCACCTGCGGCGAGCGACCGTTCGCATGCAATGCAGCCCGAGTGAAGCGATGACAGACACACGTGATGCTGCGAGCGATCTTTGCGAGGTGGAGAAATGACGTCAAGCGCACGCCGTCCACTCGTTATGGTGGCACTTGATGGGAACGTTGAATATGTGAACGACACGTTCGTGGAATCGCTCGGGTGGTCCCGCGAAGCCGTGCTTAATGCGCCAGCGTCGTCGCTACTTGCAGATATACCTAAGGCCGTCCTGCTCGATATCCAGAAAACGGTGCGGGCTAATCGCCCATGGATTGGATTCCTCGCTTACCGAACGGTGACTGGTGAGGTTTTTTGGGCCCGATCGAATCTGATGCCCAGCCGTTCCGGCAAACGGGCAATTGCGATGATCGAACCCATCGAACTTGCGGAGGCCGCCGACGTAGCCCACGCCTACCGAATGATCGGTGACGGCAGCAGGGACTGGTCTGTACACGGCGGAAGAGTTCAGAAGAAAAGAGGGTTCTTTTCGCCGTCCGGCGCCATACGCATAAGTTTGCGTTGGAAGATTGCGAGTGTCGTGCTGGGGCTGTTGCTGGCATCGTTCTCGGCGTGCATTGCATCTTCCAATGGAATACGTCTTGAAACTATATGCGCCGTGCTGCTCTCTGTCTTCGTCATTGCCGGTTGGCTTTTGACAAAAATGGTTTATCGGCCTTTGCGCGAAATCACCCGGGTGGCTATTGGTCTGGCGGCAGGACAGCTCGACATTGCGCCTGGCTTGCCGCGTGATGACGAATTAGGGGACGTCCTGCTGCTACTCAACCAGGCGATCCTGAACTTGCGGACAACGGTAGCCGATGTGCGTGACGGGGTGATCCATGTATCCTCGGGGACCGAGACGCTATCTGGCGGAAATCGTGACCTGTCCGAACGGACCGATCAACAGGTTAGTAGTATTCAGAATACTGCAGCTAGTGTCGAGCAGCTCAACGCGACGATTTTGAACAATACGGAGGCGGCAAGGGAGGCGGATCGACTTGCGCAGGAATCCACGGTTGTGGCGCGTGCGGGAGGAGAGATAGTCGAGCGGATGGTCGAGATCATGCGGCAGGTTGATGCGTCCAGCTCGGAAAGCGGGAGCATACTGGGCGTGATCGATGGGATAGCGTATCAGACCAACATTCTTGCTCTAAACGCCGCAGTGGAAGCGGCTCGTGCGGGACCAGGCGGGCGCAGCTTTGCGGTCGTGGCCGCCGAGGTGAGGGCTCTTGCTCAGCGAAGCGCGGCGGCCGCCAATGAAATCCGTAGCCTTGCCACAAATAGCGTAAATCTGGCCCAGGAGGGCCGCGGCGTCGCAGAAAGAGCCGGCGCGAAAATGCGGGAAACGGAGGCCGCCGTAACCACAGTCTGCAACCTGATTGGTGAGATAAAGGATGCGTGTGCCGAACAACGGCATGGCATGGTGCAGATCGAAGAGGCCATAACGGCGATTGACGTGACGACGCAACGGAATTCGGCGCTGGTAGACGCCGTTGCTTCGATATCCGAAGAAATCCGTCTGAAAGCGGCCGGCGTCGCGCAAGCCGTCTCCCTCTTCGACATCTGAGATCAAACTGGACGTGGGTCGCAGGACGCACTGGTTGACCGCATAAAGACCGCGGCAGCAGCTCTTCAGTGAAGCGTCCTTAAAGAAGGACGCTTCACTGACATTCGCAAATCGTGCCGGCGAATGTCTTCTCTCTCTATCGACGACTGAGTCTTTCCGACTGTTGGTGCTCACAATTGCCGCTAGCCGTGTCAAGGAAACTGCTAGCGCCGAAGTTGTCGCAAAACGCCGTACATTCCGACCCGTAGAACGAAGGAAAGTTGTCACTGCACTGTGCTCGCGGGGGCGACGGTTTTAGCCATTGAATTGACAACATTGCTTCGCTAACTGGCGAAGTAAAGTCGTCACTTCGCGTTAGCGCGAATTAAAATTGTCAACTCACGTTCGTCCTAGACCATGAAATCCTCAGGCAGGTGGTCCACATGGTCGACGTTTTGCGAAGCTTCGAGCCGCTCACGCTGCCGCGTCCTCGCGGCGCGCACCGTTATGACGTCTTCAGTCCGAAACTGGGGCGACGTCTGACGCTGTACAGGCGCAGCGCTTTCGAAGCATGGCTGATGCTCGAAGCGGATCCTGCTGCAAAGTCATTCTGTGAACGGCCTGGCTTCATGGCAGTCGACGGGCAACGCTGTGTCGTCGATTTCTGGGCAAGGTCCGATGACCATGAATGCCTGGTAGTACTATCGGAGCCGACACCGGCGACGGATCGCCCGCGGAGTCGTCTTGACGTCGACCCGCAAGCCTTCGCCGTGCGGCACATTGATGCAGCCGAAAGGGCAGCTGCGCGTGTGTGGACCGGAAACTGGCAGCGTATGCTACCCGTACTCGTCGCCGCGCGCGGCCTCGTCAAGCCTTCGCTGCGCGGCGCGATCGAGCGCTTCGTCGTGTCACCTCAATCGCTGATGACGATAGAGCGTGAGTTCTCAACTGGCGACCCCGCGCTCATCCGCGCAGCTGTCTTCGAACTGTTGCACTGCGGTCGCATCCAGGCGCTGGAGCTACACACTGAAAGCCTGTCGTTTCTGACGCGCTTTGTTGCGGTCCAGGCCAAATCATGAGCCGCCGCAGACCCGAATTCCAGACACTGGATCTCGCCTCGTGGCCGACCCTCGCATGGACTGAACTCGACGCCGCACAGCGCAGTCGCGTCCAGAGACATATCGACGCCATTGAGCGTTACGCGAGCGGTGAACCGGTAGGCAGTATCGAGACCACTACGCGAATCAACCGCAGACAGCTTTACCGGTTTCTCGACACAGCACTCTCGCTGCATGCCGACGGGCGGATATACGGCTTTCGTGCGCTTGTCGTTCATGCCCGCGTGACGGAATACACACGCCTGCTGCCCGTGACCAAGTGCGGCGAACGGGGCGGTGCCGTGGGTGCGCTTTCGCTACTGTTTGAGTGTTATCCCAGGCTCGCTGCGTGGCTCGTGCTGCAGATCAGACAGCGCCGCGTGACACTCAAGCAGATACCTTCGAACGACGGCATCCGGATCCGGATGCACGGTTTGCAGCCCTTGCACGAAAGATTTCTGCAGGAGTGCCGGCAACTGGGCTTGACGGCCGCCGATTATCCATTCAACACTGCCGGGCGCGCGATCCGGTCGCTGTCCTCGCGGGTGAAGGCGGAGCTTTTGCGTGGTTTTGGAATGGTAGCGGCTGCTGCCGGCGCCTCGCACCTGAAGGGACTACCCCGTCCCGACGATGCGCCTGCTCCCGCAGCGACACGGCCGTATCAGGTAGTCGAATTCGATGGTCACCGGCTCGATGTACGGCTGAAGGTTGTCGTTCGCGATCCGCTCGGATTCGAGCATGAGTTTGAAATCGAGCGGGTGTGGCTGCTAGTGATCATCGACGTATGCACGCGCGTGGTGCTCGGTCATCACCTGGCGCTGACCCGCGAATACAGTCGCTACGATGTGATCAAGACGATCGAGAACGCGCTCGAACCGCGGCCGGTGCGCGCCTTCACCGTACCCGGACTGGCCTGCCAGCGGCAGGAGGGTTTCGCGTCACAGCGCCTGCCCGAACTTGCCTACGTCAGCTGGGAGTGCATCCGACTCGACAATGCGAAGGCGAACCTCGCTGGTGAAACACTGGCTGCACTCTGCGAGTTCGTTGGCTGCGTCGTCAGTGCAGGACCGAAGCACAGTCCCGACGAGCGCCCGTATGTCGAGCGCTTCTTTGGCACAATCGCCAGCAGGCTGTCCTCACGCCTCCCAGGCTACACGGGCTCCCATCCTCGTGACCTGCGCCGCGCGCTGGCCGACCCGAAAGGTAATCTCCGCCTGTATGTGTCGCTCGATGAGCTCGATGAATTGATCACTTATTCGATTGCAAGCTATCACGGCACGCCCCACGGCGGGCTGAATGGCGCGACGCCGCTCGAAGCGATGGAGTTCTTAGTTCGTGGCAGGGGGCAACTGCTGGCCTGGTTGCCCGAGGTGCGCCGACGTACGCTATGCCTGATGCAATCGGCGCGGCACTGCCGGGTGCGCGGCTATCTTGCGCTCGGTGTCCGTCCTCACATTAACCTGTTCGGCGTGCGCTATACCAGCGTGGTCCTTGCCAGCAGCGCCCAGCTGATTGGCCAATCGCTCCGCGTCTACATCAATGCTGACGATCTGCGCTGCGTACGTGCGTTCCTCGCTGATGGCAGCGAGGTCGGTGTCCTTGATGCGCAAGGTGCGTGGCGTGTGATGCCGCACAACCTGACCTTGCGCAGGGAAATACTGAAGGCTAGAAGCAGCAAGGGCTCGGGCCACGTGCCGGCTGAAAATCCGATTGACGCCTACGTACGGACCAAGGTCGCAGCAGCAAGCAGGTCACGTAGGGCGGCCTCCGATGCGGCGCGGACGCTGCGCCTTCTCGCAAACGCACCAACGGCTAGAACACCGCCAGGGCCGCCAGGATCAGACGCAATTCCAGCAACACCGTCAGCGGAAACAGCGAAGGGGACCGACGTGGTCGCCGATACAGCACCCGTCGAACCGGTTCGTCCGCGCACGCTTGGTATCGGAACGGGGCAGGTCTTTTAACAGGTAGTTCTGACAGGTGGTACCCACAGGAGGGAGGCATGTCGCTTCAGGTCTCGCGTCCAGTCGATCCGTCGCTGCACCCGCTCGTCACTGGAAACTACCGGATTGCCACACCGGCTATAGAATCATTCTACGAACTCGTCGTAAGCTGTCTTCGCTACCGTGTGACGGGCGCGCTCATCTACGGCGCTCCGAGGATCGGCAAGACGCGTTCGATAGAATACGTGCGGCTGCTGCTTGCCAGGGAATTTCCAAAGGTGACGAGCTATCACGCCCGATGCGAGCACAAGCCGCGGCACGCAGAAGGGCCGTTCTTTTCAAACCTGCTCGAAGCTGTCGGCGATCATGATCCGAACGCGGGCACCAATCCCGCGAAACGCATGCGGCTTTCGCTACGGCTACGGGAAGCGGCTGCGCGCGCTGGCAGCGGAACGGTTCTGCTCTTTTGCGATGAGGCCCAACGCTATAACGAAAACGAATACGAGTGGCTGCGGGATGTACACGATGCACTCGACCGCCAGCAGATCAAGTTGTTCACGTTCCTCGTTGGTCAGCAGGAGTTGCTCGCCCAGAAGAGCGCGCTGCAGATCGCGGGCAAGACGCAGATCGTCGCGCGCCTGATGGTCGAAGAACTTGCTTTCCATGGCATCCGCAACGCCGAAGATGTCGCCACGTGTCTGAATGGTTACGACCAGACCGCCTATCCCGAGGGCAGCCAGTGGAGCTTCACGAGGTACTACCTGCCACAGGCATTCGAGGCAGGTTATCGACTTGTCAGCGATGCGGCCGTACTGTGGAATGCCTTCGAGGTCGCGCATCACAAGGCGACCCTGCCAGGCCGTCTCGAAATCCCGATGGAATCGTTCGCGCGGGCCGTCGAAGTCATACTCAAGGATAGCGAACTCAGGGATGCTCCGGGTTATTGTCCGGACGCATCGTTATGGGCACATGCTGTGCGGCACTCCGGCTATGTTCAGTCGCGCCATGCAACCGGCCGTGTGCTCGTGCACGCGTAAGGACGCGCCCGCGCTCATTGCGCCGCGCTTCCCGATACTCAGCCTCGATGAACGACGGCTGACCCCGGCACTGGGCTTCATATTCGATGCGCGGTGGCTGTTGCCGGGCGAGTCGATCGTATCGATCCTGTGGAAGTTCGCGCGTGCGAACGGACTTCCTGGGCACGCGCTGGTGCGGCTGATGGGCGCTGACATCGACCCGTACGAAGGCGTTGAGCCAATGCGCGATGCCGTCGATGTGAAGCATCTGAGGCGCACGCTGCTATTGCCTGGCAAGGTATTGCGCGCTTCACTCCTTGATGCCGGCCGGAGGGGAAGGCATCACCCGGTTTTCCGGTATTGCAGGCAATGCGTATTACTCGGTCATCACAGCGTGACGTACCAGATGTTCAGCGAAAACCGTTGTCCCGCGCACCAAGGAAAGCTGGAGACGCAATGCCATCGTTGCGGGCGGGAAACACCCTACATCCTCAACGCGAGACTTGTGGGCTCGCCGTATCGCTGTGCGCAATGCGGCGAGCTTTACGCGAGCCAATCTCCTTCAGCCTTTTCCGCGAAACCAGCGATGCGCAAGGAGCATCGTATTGCCATCGCGCGACGTTTTCACAATCGGATGGCAGGCAGCTTTTGCCTTGGCAACGATGAACGCAGCTTGTAGCTCACGGCTTGGTGGCAAGGGCGCGCGCTTCATAGTTCAGGAGCTTTCCATTAATCTTGCGTCCCGAAACTGTCTCGCTAAATACGCAAAAATGGGTGTTGACGACTTTACTTCGTTTTTGGTGACAAATTTACTTCGCTCTACGCCAAGGGGCACTGGGCCCGGCGGCCACTGTATATCCGTACAGTATATAACAGCGTCAGGCCGCAGCGACCGGCGAGGTGCGGCCCTCCGGTGCGTCGGCCCGCCGTGGTGGGCGCCGGCGTCCCCTCCTTCTCATGACACTTACTAGCCTTCGCCCGCGGCCTCTCAACATGGGTAGGGAACCGTTAGAGCGACCCTTCGCGGTCGGCTTTTTTTCGTCTGCGACTTTTTCCGAGGAATCGAATAAACAAGCCGTGATACGCTTGAAAAAGACCCTCACCGAATCTCTCTCTGAATACGTCACTAACCGATCCCATTCAGAGGGGCGCATGGCCCAAGCTGCAACACTTCGACCGGCTCAAATCCGGCATCTACTCGCCGTCACGGCGGCAACATCGCGCCATCCTGAGCGCGATAGTCTCATTCTCCTGCTAGGCATTACGTGCGGGATGCGTGTCAGCGAAATAGCTCAAATCGAGGTTCAAGACGTGCTGTTCCCTTCGGGTGCGATCCGTTCAGAGGTCAGTCTTCGGGCCGCGATAACGAAGGGCTGTCGTCAGCGATGCGTCTATCTCACGCACCCGAAAACGGTTTCCGCTCTGGAGTGTTATCTAAGCCATCGCATTGCGCGCGACATGGGAACCGAGCTAACCGCAGAGCGTTATCGCGGTCTCGCGCCGTCAAGTTGCCTCGTCCTTGCTGGCAAGGGCCGCAAGTTTGCGATGAACACCAAGCGCCGCATCAACGAGGCCGGGGAACAGGTTGATTACGCTGCGTGTGACAGCCTCCAATCTCACGTCACAAAGCTCTACAGGGACGCGGGGATACGCGGCGGATCATCCCATTCTGGACGGCGCTCGTTTGCCAGTAACCTTGTTGAGCAGGGGCACGATATAGAGACTGTGCAGCAGCTTCTCGGCCATGGCCAGCTGGATCACGTCCGGCCCTATCTGGCCGTGTCCGACAGAAAGCTTCGGCAGATGTTTTGCGAAGTACTATGAGTCCCGCGTGTGAGGGTAGGTCCTAAATGCGCGGCTGCGGAACGTGTGACTGTAGAAAAGTCGCCTCCCTGCCGATAAACCGGACACATCGCTTGCGAAAGACTGGCAAAAGATATACGATATGTATATCATGAAACGGAGGTGGTTATGAGTCGTATCCTGGTTGACCTGCCTGAGTCGCAGGTTGACGACCTCGCTGTGATTGTGGAGGCCGAACAGCGGCCCCGCGCAGCTGTCATCCGAGATGCCATTGAGGCGTATATCTCGCAGCGCAAGCGCGCGCTCGGAACAGAAGTATTCGGCCTGTGGAAGAGCCGGAAGACGGATGGCCTTGTGTACCAGCAGGAGCTTCGTTCCGAATGGTGAAGGCGCTCTTCGATACGAACATCCTCATTGACTATCTCAACGGGGTCGGCGCAGCCAAGAAGGAACTGGCGCGCTATGAGTATCGCGCGATCAGCGTGATCACCTGGATGGAAGTGCTGGTCGGAGCATCCGCCGAGGAAGACGCCGCGATCCGCGCATGGCTCGATTCATTCGATGTCATCGCAGTAGACAGTGCGATCGCCAATCGCGCCGTCGAGATTCGCAGGACTAAAAAGATTCGTCTGCCCGATGCCATCGTGTGGGCGTCAGCACAGGTCCACTCGCTGTTGCTTGTTTCGCGAAATACGAAGGACTTTCCAGCAGACGAGCCGGGTGTCCGCGTGCCGTACAAAATTTAGGAAAATCATGAGCAATACAGACCTCCAACGTAAGCAGCGGTGCGCCAACAGGCTGCATTTCCTCGCCCAGGAGCAGGTGCGCGTTGGACGGCAGATTCAGCAATTGAACTACGTTCCTACGCCCGAGCTAAAGGCCCAAATGGATTCGCTAATCGCTGAGTACGATCGCGCAGTCGCTGACTTCGATGCGGCCAGTGAGACTTGCGATACGCCTGTTTTCGTCGCTATTGGTCGATAAGATTGGAAAACATGGCTAATAACGAAAGTAAGAAAGCACGGCAATATGAAATCGTGGCTGCGGAGTTACTGAACCGGTTTTGTTCGGACTTGGGATTGGCCCGTGTCGAAGGTAAGCAGAACGTTACTGGGCTCCAAAGCGGGACTGACTGGGAGATTGATGCCAAGGGCGTCGCCGAGGACGGTGTCGCCTTTATGGTTGTCGAGTGCAAACGACACACTACTTCTAACTTACCGCAGGCGATTGTCGCGTCGTTGGCATACTCGATACAGGACACCGGCGCCGACGGCGGATTTATCGTAAGTCCGCTGGACTTGCAATCCGGCGCGAAAAAGGTAGCGGCAGCAAGCAACATTGTTCACGTGCAGTTGCGCGCCGACAGCACGCCGCTCGAGTTTGAAATGAAGTTTCTCGATAGGCTGTTCGTTGGATTTCACGATGTCGCAAATCTCTCCATCAGCGAGAGCCTGAGCATAACCATCACACGTGCGGATGGGACAAGCTGGACGGAAGAGTTGTAGCCAGAGAGATGGGAAAATTCTAGGAAAGCGATGAACACTCAAGGTCAAGACCCGGAAGCATTGGAGCGCGAGCTCAAGGCTGTGCTCCGATCTATCGAATCTGCAAAAGTCTCAGTTGCTAACGAACTCGGAAAGGGCGGCAACCTGCCCTATGCATACAGTCAGTTGCAAGACGCAGAACACAAGCTCACCCGTGTGATGCGTACTTTGAAATAGGAAAATAGCCACATGGAAATGGACGCGATCAATCGCCTTCTGGCCGCAGCGCACAACCCGGTGAATGCTTCGCAACGAGCATTGGACATTGGGGCCCGCGCGGCCGACCTTGTGGCAACGACAAGTGCCCTGGTCGAAGAATTGAAACGCGAGACGAATTCTCTCCGCGCATCAGGCGCGAGCGAGAATGACCCGCAAATCATCAAGCTCGCACAAGACTGCGCGTACGTCGAAGCGGTCGTTACCGCAACGTGTAAGGCGTTGACGAAGACGTGGGAACGTATCCACGCTCGCACCTAGGAAAATTCGCTGCCACGCGCGGCACTGGAAAACAGCACATGACAAAGTTTGAAGAATCGTGGGAGATTCAACGGACTAGAGCCGAGGATCATCACGATCTGGCCGCTGCTGCGTACGCGGCAGCGAAGATGCATCTTGAAGCAATCGTCCCACTGGCGGGGACTTATAACCCGCAGAGCAATGTCGAGTTTTATGCGCGCATTCGCGCCTTCTTCTGGGAGTTGATGGCCGCTTACGATTTAATGCACGTCTGGGCCAATAGCTTCTATCATCTTGGAGTGAAGCCAAAGCGGTTAAGGCCAGAGGAGGTGCAGAGCAAGATGAAGAGTGAACCTCGATGTGCGAATGCGTATGCGGTGTTATCGGAGGCAGAAAATTCCGCTTGGCTGTTTGAGGCTCGCACGTATCGGAACTACGCGCACCGATCATACGTAGAGGCCCAGCAACTTGTCGTTCAACGAGACAACAGTGCATTCACGCAATTGCTGCCATCGAGAAATGGGCAGAACGAAAAGGGAATGAAGCTGATCGAACCACAGCTCAGAGAATACCTTTCCGCGATGGAGCAAGTTGGCAAGAAGCTTGGCGCAATCAAGGTCTCGCTAACCTAGGCTACGCTTTAAGTCTAATCGTGGTCGGGCGGCTTACGTTCCGTCATGCAAAGCATTTGGCATTGTGCAACCGCGAAACACTAACCAGACAGCCCGGAAAATCCCGTAGATGAACAGGCAACAAGTGCTCGGGTTAACTATCTGGTGTGCAACGCTGGCAACATCGACGGTGGCCGACGCTCAAGACAGGCAAACCGATGCCCCCGGCCGCCTGATGCCGCTGGAATCTCCCGTTTCCGTGCCAAAGCCTGGATCGGTTAAGAACGATGCGGGCCAAGTTGTCGTTTTCGGAACGGCATTTTTTTATAACGACGCCGGCGATATGTTCACCAACCGACACGTCGTCGAGAAATGTAATCCAGGCACAATCAGGGTGCGCATCTATAGCGGGGCATGGCTGCGGGCCAAAATTATTGCTGAAAGTGATCGGTATGATCTGGCGGCGCTTTCGACAAAGCATCACACCGACGTCTTTGGTGCAATCAGGGTCACTGGGGACGGCCACGTTCTGACGCCCGATGGTATCGAGGATATCTTCTCGGCTGGTTTCTCTTCACCGCTCGAAAGGCACTTCAAGGTCACGCCGACCTGGGGGCAGGTTGAGCCTTGGGGAAATCCGCAAAAGCCGCCCTATATTCAACGGATGCGGATGGCGGCATATCCGGGAGCGTCCGGTTCGGCGGTCCTCGACTACGCAGGGCTGGTTGTCGGAGTTCTCTTTGCTGGTTCTGTAGCCCCTGCCGTCGACCCCCAAAACCTTCGAAGCATTGGATACGGAGACAAGTGGATTTATCTGTACAACACTAATGCGGTTGTATCTTTCGCCAACGCGAATAACCTCCATCTCAGCGCTTCGAGTCGCTGGCAGAGGCAAGATCCAAGTTTTATCATGGGTCACGCAGCAGCCATTTCGGGGCTCGTCATGTGCGAGTATCACTGAGAGAAAATTCGCCGCCACGCGCGGCACTGGAAAAGCTATGCAGGGACGCATTTTGGTTCGATTTCTCATTGCGACCTTATGCCAATCCGCTCACGCGTCGTGCGCGGATTGGGGCTTTTATGCGGTTCGGGTAGCGGCAATGCGCAACGGTGGTCTAACTCAAGGCGCAGCTGAAGAACAGATGTGGAACGACTCACTCGCGAGCGCGCTGGACGGTGCATCGAATCCAACGCGTTTCGACGGCTTCAACCCGGATCGAGCGAAAGAGGTCATCAAAGCTGTCTACGGATCGCACCACGCCCCCTCGTACTATGGCGTAGTGACGACCGAGCTTTGTCATACCTCGTCGTGGACAAAGTGACAGACCGCTGCAATCAACGAAAAACGAGAGGTAGCAGAGTGAAACGACAGCGAACGCCTAGAAACTGGATTGAGATCACGGCGCTGGTCAACAGCGTCGATGTGACCGGTGCTTACAGTGTCGACAACGACGACGTAATGACGGTCAGGATGAACGGCGGCGGGTCAAAGATTGCTCGTGGTGGTCCTGCCGCTGAAAGCATTGCTCGTATGATCCTTGGTGAGTTGTACCGCGAAGCGCATCGGTAGTTGGACAGGAAAACCGGCAAGCGCATGGAGGTTGCCATGAAACGCGTAAATCGGTTCGCGGAGTACGCGGGTTGGAAGGTCGAGGCGTCACCGACTATTTTGGCGAATCAGCGGCTTTTCGTCTCGGGCGTGATCGTTTCGCGTGGTGGTGACCGCTTCATTTTCACTGACCTCGGCAACCGGGTATATCGTTGGCAAGCATACGAGCGCGGTATCGAGTGGGCGAAGCACTGGATCGACAACAATTGCCGACTCGGCGCGCAGAAGTCATCGAACACAGAACGGAAAATTCGGGGAAACAAACCATGACGATTGAGATAGACGAATACCTCAAGAAGCAGGACAAGCGCTCCCGGCTCCGCTATGTCGGGTTGGGACTGGCTTTGGTCTGCGGGATCGCTGGGGCCGTGTTGTGGGTCAGCGACCGAACTACTCCGCACCTGCTAACTTTGGTCGCGCTCTGGGCTGTCGGTGCATGGGCTCAGCATGTGACGTACAAGCTCGCGGACGCGCTCTACAGTGGTACCTGAATTCAACACCGGAAAATTGCGCCACGATTTTTGCGTTCGCGAAACAGGAAAAACCACAGTGAACAGCACTTCGACCATCGAGGCAACCCTCCTGTTTCGGGGCGTCAGTCGCGAGATGCACGACAGTGGGATGGGACTTCGCCCGCGTAACGCTGAACGCCTGTTCCGCAGGGAAGTAAGGTTCGACGGCAGTTGGAAGTACGACGGGGCTGTGATCCTTGGCCCCCCTACTAGTCAAGCGGTCCACGCGCATCAGCGTGACAGCGAGGCGTTCAATGGTCCTGGTCTGTCCTTTTCAACTGCCGAAAGCGTTGCCAAGCACTTCGCGACGACAAATGGGCTCGAGAGCGGCGTGATCTATGTCGTGGCGACACAGCGACTGATAGCGATGGGATGCGCGCTGTTTGATCCTCGCGAGCATACGAGGGCGCTGCAGAATCCAGACGAGGGTGAAGTGATAGTGGTGCCGCCGTTGGGTGTCACGCTCACATTGACTGACTTGGACAGCGTCATGGAAGTGGCGTAGACCCACGCACATTGGAAAACACTGTGGTGGCACGGAACCGGCCCACGAATGGAATGCCCCGGCGTTTGCCGCGCATTACTTCCTTGAGCTTCACGCCGTGACAGCCGAGGGACAGGTGCCTAAACTGCGGTACAACGCGAAAGGTTTGCGAGTCACGGGCGATGAACCCATCGAAACCTAGGAAACGTCGGGCAGCAATCGGGGGGCTTATGTGGACAGAAGAGTTGTCACCGTCTCAACGTGTCAAGAAGGCCGTCGTGTGGGTGGGTGGCACCGTCTTGGGATACTTTCTTGTCTCGTGGCTGGTAGATGCGCTTAACGAGCGGTCGCCATTCTTGGTTAAGGTGCTGCTAATGTTCCTCATCGGCGCGATCATCTATGGCAGCAATGAAAACCTTAACCTGAAACGCCGGGTTGACGAACTCAACAAACTCAACGGGCGCAATAGCAGCGGCTCATGACAACGTAAGCGGCTTCAAACCATTGCATTCGCTTGGGCGCGGCGGTGATGACGGATCGAATAGAAAAAGAGGAAACGAGAGTCATGGATAAAGAAGCCGAATCTCAAACACAAGCATTACGCGAGTTCGCTCGAAACGTTGCCCGCTTGAACGCGCATGGGGACAGGCTCAGGAATGGCGATGAAGTATTGTGGGACGGGGCCTATGCACCGGCGCAACTATGGGAAATCATCGAGAGCGCGCGTCTGCTGACGGCTACAGGACCGAATAACACGAGCGCTTTTCATACTCCAACTCGAAGGGTCAAACCGCATGCAAGCTGCGTACGCACGTACCCGGACAACACGCCTTCAGATGCGTGAGCGCATTACGAGCGAGAACCCATGACAGGACTGGAAAAAAAGAGGAGATAAGGTATGCCCGTCTGGCTTCAGATCCTGCTCGGTTTAGCGGCTCCCATAATCGCGGCAGCGGGCGTATGGGTTGGCTTCCAGCAATGGCAGGTCGGCCATCGCTCCCTGAAGCATTCATTGTTCGACCGCCGGTGGGCGGTCTACGCTGCGACCAACGACGCGCTCGTAACTCACATAAATGGGAGCGGTGACGAGCAGGTCAGGCGGCTTGCGGAGTTTTTAAGGCGGAAGTTGGATGCGCAGTTCCTGTTTACTCCAACCCTGCTCCAGTATCTGGACGTCGTGCAAGAAGCGATAAACGGGTACCGTGCAGCGGTACGGAGCCACGAGAGCGACCGTCGGCGAACAGAGTCCGATCGGTCGGCTGAGGGCGCGGCAGTCGTCGCGGCAACCGAAGAACTAAAGCATCTGCATGGGCAACTGGTGGAGCAGTTCAGGCCGAGCCTTGGACTGGCCCACAACTAGGAAAAGCGCTCGCGCCGGTCGCGCGGGCTAACAGGGAAAACAGGCGGGAGGAAATGAGAGGCATGAAACTGTTTCTTGATGACGAGCGCCCGACGCCGGAGGGCTGGGACCGCGTGTATTGGCCGTCGGAAGCGATCCGGCTGCTTGAAGCGGGCGGCGTCACGGAACTCAGTTTGGACCATGATCTGGGCGATGACGCTCGCGGCACGGGTTACGACGTGATCGTTTGGATCGAAGAGGCGGTCGCGCTTCGAGGATTCGTGCCACCAGTAATCAGGATCCACACGGCAAACCCCTCTGCCGCGGAGAAGATGCAAGCCGGCGTTCAAGCGATCGAGAAGCTCATGCGCGAGCGTCCCGTCCATCGTGACATCCGGGCTTGAGCCCTGCGAACGAACAAGCAAACAATTAAGATGGGCGAAACTCTCACAAGCAGCGAGGCCGACAGCCACGCATTAGCGTTAGCACAGAGCTATCTCGAAATCCTCACCGCTACGAACCTTGCTGCCGTCTTCGACAACGTCGATGGCCTTTCGGGGCTGTTCCTTCCGACAGTTCCATCCGGCTTTGCGGACGCGAAGCACCGTCTACTGGTTGTAGGGATGGAAACGAAGGCGTGGCGAAACAAAGAATGCAAGTTCAAGCAGGGGAACGTGCCCACAATGGATGCGGTTTTCGAGTCGATGCGGTCTCACGCACGTTGGATGGAGCGTCCACCCGAGCGCCATAAATTCCTCCAGTTCTTGCGTCAGGTGAGACAGTCGATGCACGCACGGCTGCCCAATGCTGGCGTTGCTGTCGGCTGGGCGAATCTGTTCTGTGTGAGTCATGCCGGGGGCTCGCCTAGGGTGGCGGAATCGTTCGATCGCATCAAGTCGCTGTCGCAGGACTTGCTTCGCGCTCACATTGCTGTGACCGACCCTGATGTCATCCTCTTCACCACAGGGGCGGCCTACGATCGTTTCTTGCGCGACTGTTTCCCCGATCGGACTGATAGTGTGGCAATCGAGCCGCGTTGCCTGTGGCAATTCCGCGTCGGCCGGACACTTTGCTACAGAACCAGTCATCCGCGCTATGTTGCACATAACCGGTGGCGGGACAGTGCCTTCGCGCTGGCAGCCGACCATCTACATGCGGGCACGATGGCACGGTTGCGCGGTGAACTCGCTTGACCACGGAAAATACGTGGATAAAGCTGATTTAATCGCGGCACTGCGAGTCGCGCAAGATGCCGGTTGCCAGTTCGTCGTGGGCGTGCCGTCGCTTGGTGGAAGCTCTACGGCAGCGTTGACGCCTGAACAAGCGCACCGGTTGACGACGGACAAGGACGGATTGTTTGCCGAGTTGATGGGGCTGAGCGTCCCCGAGTACATCGAGTGGCGAGAATCGCAAGGCTCCGTGTACTGCTCCGCGCGGACGAAGCAAGGCAAGCAGTGCAGAAATTTCATCGTCGGCGCTACGTGGCTTGAACCGGATGAGTGGAAAGCGCAGCGCGCGGAAGGCGGTTATTGTTCGGCACACGGTGCCTAGGAAAATTGCGCGGCGATTTTCGCGTGCGCGAAACAGGAAAACACCTGAGTCAAGACAACATCTCAGCCACCTATGACATTTATTCTCGCAGTTGTTCATAAAGACATGTCGATTCTTGCAGCGGATCGACAGGGTAATGCAAGCGGAACAGGGGAGTTCACCATCGGGCAGATGAAGCTGAAGGTCACTGCTCCGAAGATCACGATCAACGGGATCAAAAAGATCTCGTTAAACCGCTCCAAGGAGTTTGCGGTGGGCATCGCTGGCACATACGCAGACCATCCGTATATGTCGACGGTGGAGGCTTGCGACGATTTGCGTGCGTCATTTGAAGCGGTAACGACTCACGCCAGCCGCTACAATTTTGACGCTGACAAGAAGCCGATCATGCAGGGGGGGGCCGTCATGGGGAACCAGAGCATCGCAAGTTATTTCGACGATCGTTACGACAGTTTTTTCTCGACGCTCTTTCAGTTCACGCCGATGATGACTAGCTCCGCCACCTACTACGCAACGCGACCTGGCGCTGGGTTAATGCATGTCGGCTCCGGTAGCCAGGTTTTTGAATCAGCCGTTGGGGTTGAGTCAATCGAGGACTTCAAGAGATCCATCGCGGATAAGGCGGATCCGACGTTCGCACTTAACTGGCTTGCAGAAGCATTTCGCCTCGTGAGCGAGAAGGCTGACGGCTGCGGTTCGGACTTTGTTGCCGTCGCAGCAACCAGAGATACCCGCCGCTTTGCCGATCTCAAAGTTGCTCCCTGAGTAAATCGGAAAATCGGAAAACGTATGCCAGTGACCGTAGAATCAGCGGCCAGCATAAATTGGGTGACAGTTGTGGCGTCGAGCGCTCTTGTTAGCGCGGTCGTCAACGTTGGCTGGAATGCGATCTCGAAGTTCCTAGATAGAAGGCACGAGAACGCAAAGGACAAACAGCGCATCGATCACGTCAAGCTGGAAATCATGGACCAGCTCGAATCGTTCGCGAATCGCTGCGCCAGCTTGATGTACGACATTCACGAAGGGCTGGCCGAGTATTACCGTCATGAACCGAACCCATTCTCTGGCGCGCAACGCGGTGTCGAGCTGAAGTTCGACCCGGAGCCGCGGTGGGTGGAACTACCCGTTCGGTTCGTCGCGCCGCTTCGCGCATTAATGCGCGAATATACGGACGCGGCTGAGTGGATCACCCGCAGCGGTGTATGGGCTGATACGGCGGATCAGTATGAATCCGAGTTGGAGCGCCTAGCATTTTACGGTTTGGAAGTGCTCGTCATCGCCGAGAAGATACGGACGGAAATCGACGCCGGAGAACGCGGAACCGCGCAGCTCGAAGCGTCGCGAGCGGAGTTCAACGGCCTGATTGAGCAGCGCAGAGACGCTTATAAGAAAAGACCCTTGGACGTGACGTTCATACCCGAGCTGGAAGCGCAATTCGAGCGGGAAATGCCCGATCACAAATCGCTGCATGCTCGCATCAGGAAAGCAGAGATTGAAAAGCGGAAGGCGGAAGAAAATACGGTCGAGTGACCGGCTTTTGTGCTGCGGTAACGGGCGACCTTAAAACTCGCTCGCGCCATCGCAAGTGGACTAGGAAAATCGGGGAGGCAACGATGCTGCGTCTTTACAGCGGGAGCGGGTCACAGGAAATCGATCTGCAGGGAAAGGCGATTCCCGATGATCAATGGGCCAAGTACAAGCAACTCGCCGTGAAAATGCTCAACGCGCGGAATGCTGGTGAGGCCGCGAGGTTCTTGGACGAAACGCCGTTTGAAGTGCATGCCGGTATCAATTTTTTCGGCGACGAGTTTTGTGTTCTGTACGCATCGGTGGATTTTGATACGTACATAGCCCTCGGCGAAACCGCCAGTTCGCCAGAAACGAATTATGTGACCACGAAAATCGTCTCGACTCTCAATGAACTTCTATCGGTGTACATTCGGTTTGTCGCGGTCGATCTTGCAACGAACGACTTACCTTCGACGGTCCAGTCGCCCGTCTTGGCGATTTCATCGTCAACGGTAGAGCGCGCGCTTGAAGACGCACAGCAGTTGCTGTCATCGGGTCGGGGTGCTTCGAGCGCGATAGACCGAGCGCATACTGCTTTGCACGGATATCTAATCGCAGTCGCGAAGTCAGCGGGCATCGAGGTCGAACCGAACGAGAAGATCACAGCAATTTTTAAGCGCATCCGGGAGGGACACCCCAAATTGAACTACATCGGGCCACGAGAGACTGAGCTTGGCCTAGTGCTAAAGGCGGCGGCGACCATCGTCGATTCAATCAACACGGTGCGTAACAATGCGAGCGTCGCGCATCCGAACATGGAAGTCGTGCCGGAACCGGAGGCGATGTTCCTCATAAACATGATTCGCTCGATGTTGCACTACATCGAGATGAAGCTTAAAACTTGATCGGAAAATCGGAAAGGTACGTGATGAAATTTACGGTGATCGCCGTTATCTCCCTCGCTGCTGTCACGCCATTCAGCGCGTTTGCGCACAGCATCGAATGGTATGCAGCTAATTTACCGGAAGCTCGGGCAACCAATAAACAGTGCATGGAACAGCTTAAACAAGCTGGGACACTTTCAAAGGTCAAGATGGAAGAATGCCAACGAGCCAGCACGGCCCTCGTTCACGCGACGAATTTTGTCCCAAGTAAGCCTGTGTCGTATTGAATCGGAAAATCGGATATGAGCGTGTCAACTGAAAACCAGGTGCCTCGCATTGAGGGCGTACCTGCCCAAGACGGCTACTACTGGTACTACAAGCGCGGAGCGGTGTTGCCGAGCTTGGTGATGATCGGTACCCGTGGCAGCGAACGCTTCATCAAGGACGGCCCTGCGCTTCAGCGGTATCGGTTTCCCGGCGAGTTCTTCGTCGGGCCGGTTGTGCCGCCGTTTGCTACACCGGATGACATTGCGAGCGCCGAGGGCGTGCATGGCGAAGAAATTTGGATCGACCCGGTGAGCGGTCCGGCAATCTCAGCCGAATGAGATAGGAAAATCGGAGTATTCGTGAAACAACCAGTTTTGACATACAACGAATTAACCGTCGCAACTGAGCGCGAGATTCGCAAGTACACGGGCGAAACGGGTACGTCTTCTGACGACTTCGATGTACAGGCGCAGGCGCGGAGCGCTCAAAAGGCAATTCTGGAGCTGTGGCGCGACCTCACAAGTGCGATGGTCGAGCAAGCCACCGCCGACCACGGATTGCCACGTCAAGTCGAGGCAGACGACACGCGACTCGAAGGCATCGTAATTCCATTCTGAGTCGATACAACGGAAAACGGGAGAAGCATCTATGACATTGGTCGATGCCGCGCGTCACTATCGGGAGCAAGAAGCGCTTATCGGCAAGGGTGGCGTCGTGGTGTTTTTTCAAGGCGCGGTTCAGGGTTGGGTGAACGAACTGCGCAACCCCGAGCATTGGCAACCCGGCTGCATCGCTGTCGATGAGCAAGGCCGCTCGTGGACGACTATCGCGGGTAGCGAGCGCGATGGCGCGCTGATGTGGCTCGCTAACCAAGAACTGTAGGAAAAGCCGGTGACCGGCGAACGCAGATAAAGGATACGAACATGGGCGTCAAAGCAAACATCACGGCAACCGAATTTCCGAAGCAAGGAGCGCTGGCCGGAAAGAGAGTAGCTGTCTGTTTCCATCACGATACGTTGCGGGTGGTTGAGGGTGTCGTGCTGCGGGACGACGCAGACGAACCGCATCGTCGCATTATCCATCTGGACGATGGCCGCGTGGTGCTGGATACCGAGTGCCAGTTTACGCCGCTCTAAACGCAACGGAAAACAAAATGGCAACTCAAGACACACGAAGCAGCGACCGCGCGACTGTCGACCAAATGACGCAAGCGCGGACGATTTGCGGAAACAATCCTTTCTTGCTGGCTGAGCTGGAAGAGTTCTTGAATCGACAACCGTCACGCGCGCAGATGTACGAGTTCATTGAAGGTTTGCGCAATCCTGACCGGCAGAAAGAACGCTTCGATGAAAACATTTTGCGGGTTTGCAAGTTGGTCGGGATTGACGATCCCACGCCGGGCGAGAAGCTGCTCGCTCTCCAAGTCGGATTGCAACAAGAGCAAAACGCCGCGCTGGCACTAATCGCGAGCCGTCTTGGCCCTCAGAACAAGGGGGCTGACTCTGGACAGAGCCCGTCCGTTTTCGGGCCGCTGTTGACCGGTATGTTGCTCGGCGCAGTTGTTTCGCATTGACGTCGGAAAAGCGCCCGCGCCGGTCGCGCGGGCCAAACAGGAAAACAAGGCGATGACTTTGGCTACGTTGATTATTGCGGTTGCAACGCTGCTTACGTTACTGGCTGCGGTGAGCGTTGCGCTAGTGAATCGTTGGTACGGGGAGCATTTTTCCTCGGCTGTGGAGTGCCGAAAGGTCACGGAAGTGGACGGCCAAGAGCACGATCACTATTCATTCACGGCTTCGCGCTCGAATACGTTCATCGGCCACACCGTGGGCCGAGCTTATATCGCATTCGCGGCAGTTCGCTATGACCGCTTGATGCGCAAGCGTCCGCCGGCCACCGCTATATAGGAAAGCTTTATGCGATTCATCCCCACGGTCTACTCGCAAACGGGCGGCTCTCTCCCGCGCAGCAACGAGCGCGCGAAAGCGGACTTTGTTAGACAGCACGTTCGGCACGGGTGGACGGAAAGCGATGCCGTGGCACGTTATGAACTGTGGGTTGCGGAAGCCATTGATAGCAATCCCGATATGAACGTCAACACTCATCAACAACTAGCTGACCAGGCGATCACGCGGGCGCGTAACACGTCGCGTCCTCGGGACTAGGAAAAGCTTGCTGTATCCGCGCGCTCCCGCTACTTAATTTTTAAGCGGCGCGAACAGGGAGCGTGCGGCCCCCAACAAAACGGAAAACGACAATGAACTCAGGCGACAGGTACGCCCCAGCGACTACAGAAGCGCAGGCTAGAGAAGCGGGTTTCACACGTGAGGTTGTCGCGTCGTCTCTGGGTCAAGACTTGAACTTGCTGATCCCGCCAGACGTCGCCCTCGACGGCAAATTCCAAGCGTTCGACCTCGACGCACTAGAGATGGTGTCCGTCACGGGATGGCTCGGTGTGTTCGAAGATGTTTGACGTGAACGAATAGAAAAAGCAAATGGCCGATGGTAACCGCGTCTTGGTGCGCAATGACGTGGTGGATCGAAGCGTCGCCCGGGCGCTGGTTAGTGAAGGCAACAACGGCGCGGCTATTCGAGGCGGGGGCACCGGTACGTCGCCGTTCCTGACCCGGATGCGGTCGATGCTGAGAGCCAGAGTTGAAACAGAAAACGGGGGCTATTAACCAATGACCGAACGAACCGAGACCTATCGGGGATATATGCTCGTCGCACGCGCGGCAGGTGATGGCGCGCGCTGCTGGGCGTGGAAGGAAAAAACACCGGTTCACAAGGCGGTCGGAGGGACCGTCGGCGAAGCGATTGACGCAGCTCGTCGCGCGATCGGCGACGAACTCGGTGTTCCGCTTCGGGATGGGGACGAAGCTAATGCGGCATACACTGAGGCACTGGCATCGGTTCTGCCACGCTTGACGGCCGCGCAGTTGAAGATGCTCCAGGCGCACTATCACGCTGTGGATCGCACGATCACCGCTACGCAGCTTGCCGCGGCGGCGGGCTACGCTTCATACAGCGGCGCGAATCTACAGTACGGATTCATTGGAAAGGCCATCTTGGAGATTTATCCACTGGTGGTGGACAAACGGCGGGACGGTACGCCGATATTCACCCTTGCGCTCGCCGACGCGGCGGGCTATGAGCAAAGCAGCGATATCGATGACACCGAGTGGAAGTGGAGGATGTTGCCTGCGCTCGCCCATGCTCTAGGCGCGCTGGGCATCGTCTCTGACAAATAGGAGAACTATGACGACGATTCGCAAACAAGCTGCGCGCGCATCATTCGCAAGTCATCGTCGGTCGGCCGCAAAGGCGCGGCTCCGTGTGGCTCTGTCGATCGACACAGGTGAACTTCCCTCCGTCAAAATTCTTGCGTCGCATGGACAGGCCTATCGGCCTCATGTCGTGAAAGCGATGCAGGATTTGAACGTGCTGCAAGCGCAGTACGCGCGCGACTCGAAGTAACCACGGAAAAGAGATGAAGAATACAGTTTTCGCCGCATTTGTCGTGCTGCTCGCAGCGTACGCCCAGCCCGGTATGGCAGCCTCGGACGCGCCGACAGTTGCGGCCGGTCGCACTTTCACTTGCGTATTGCGCGCTGACATTGACCCGCGGCCGGGGTTTGCATCGTGCGCTGTCGATCTCCCCGTACTTGGCGACGATCAGCAATCAATCGCGCTTGAAAAGGGATGGCTAGTGAACGGTGTTATAGGGGAGAGTGGTAACAAGATTTTCTGGAAAGCAGTTCAAACGGGCGATCAGGTGGGAGCCATCATCTACCAACGCGAGCAGACGATGACCTCTAGCTTCTCCGGCGCGCGGCGCGCAGGAGATGTTCTGACGGTATCGGTTTCGCGCGAACTCGTCCTGCCGAAGCAATAGTTGCCGCGTGGCGGAAACCGCTCCGAAGCACTTCTCGACCTTTTTGAATCGGAAAACATCATGGGCGGAGCAACTTCGATCCCGGTCATCGTAGACCAAGAAACAGTCGATGTCTGGGTAATGCAGGTGGGTAATCATGGCGGGCGCACGCGACGTTCCGCGGGCGAGAGGTAAAGGGTAGCGGGTCGTCGCAGCCCAGCGCGGTAAACGACTGGCGTGATCGCGCGAACCACGCGGCTAACGAATAGAGTGAAAAACGGAGTCTATATGCGCCCTGAACAAATGCTGCCTGCCGAAAAGCAGGCGCTTGAAAATCTCCTGAAGCACGCACAAGGCGCGACCGATCAAAGCCGCCGCGTTGCGGATTTTCTCCTGGCTTGGTGGAATCCGTCGGAGTGCGGCAAGTACGACATGACGACCGCTTGGGGCGTGGACGACGACATCATGGAGGACATGTGTGTGGTGTTTCGTCTCGCCTCGCGCGCGCACAGCTATCCCGACAAGCTCGGCTATGAAAAACAGTTCGCCGCCATCATCCGGGAATGGCGACCCGAGCTTGGCGAGTCGGAATAAACCGGGACCGGCCATACATACCAGTCCTGTTGATAGCTTTAATTATGTAAAGTCACATAGATGTCCTAATTACTTGGATGGTAACGTCAACGCCCTTGCATCGCATTGACGGCGAGGTCGCTGATCTCGCCCGCGAAAGGAGCGGCGTCGCGTGGAAGCCGATTTTCTGTTTCCGTCATGACATTTTCTCGAAACGTATTGGTACACTTCCGGCGACGACGGAGAACGAATGCATGACGACATCAGGCGAACTTTTCGAGCAGGAATTTGAAACCTGGACGCCGGCTCAGGCGAAAGCTTTTTTTCGCGCCGGAATGGTGGACGACTTCTTCGTGACAGATATCGGTGGCGAACTGTGGGTGCTAACGCTGATTGTCATCAGTCGTCAGGGGCGGCAAATGCAGATTCAGTTGCGCACGGCTCGGGAGCTCGATGTCCGCAAGGTGCGTCAGTTCAAGACGCTCGACGCCGCA